>JAUMYW010000015.1 GCA_030528455.1 Neisseria sp. | reverse complement strand
GCGCACGGCTGCCCGTTTGCTGTGGCAGATCTGGCAGGATTGGGTTTGACGTTAAAACCAATTATCGGCGTCGGCGTCGGACGCAATTTATCCTAAAAGTCAGGCATTCAAACAACTTTTGGGAATATTTTTAATGATCGGACTCCGCACAAAACTTCACAACTTCTTTAAGTTTCGGCCACTACTGCTGCAGACGGCATGGCCGTTGGAAAAACGGACAGGCTCGTGCCTGTCCGTCCGATTTTATGCCAGCTTGCCGCAGACCCACTCTTTCACGCCGGCCAACGCATCGGGCAGTTTGGCCGCATCGCTGCCACCGGCCTGCGCCAAATCGGGACGGCCGCCGCCCTTGCCGCCGACCTGCTCGGCAACGAATTTCACCAAGTCGCCCGCTTTCACCTGCGCGGTCAGCGGTTTGGAAACACCGGCACACAGCGAAACTTTGCCTTCGTTTACGGCAGCGAGCAGCACGACCGCCTTATCGGATTTTCCGGTCAGATCGGTAACGATGTCGCGCAATGCGCCCGCCTCGGCTTCGATTTGCGCAACAACCAGTTTGGCCGCACCCAAATCTTCCGCGCCGTCCAGCAGTTTCACGCCTGCGTGTACCGCCAGCTCGGCTTTGGCCGTCTGCAAGGCTTTTTCGGTTGCCTTGGCTTGGGCGGCATTGGCTTGGATTTTCGCCAATACGTCTTTTTCGGTTTGGGCTTTGACTTCGCCGATGATGTCTTTAATCAGGCGTTCCTGATTTTGCGCCCAAGCCAGCGCGTTCATACCGGTAATCGCTTCGATACGGCGCACTCCTGCGGCAATACCGCCTTCGGAAACGATTTTGAAGAGACCGATTTCGCCTGTACGCGCAACGTGCGTGCCGCCGCACAATTCGGTAGAATATTCGTCCATGATGACCACGCGCACAAAATCGCCGTATTTTTCGCCGAACAGCATCATCGCACCGGTTTTCTGCGCCTCTTCCATGCTCATGGTTTTCACTTCGACCGGCACGTTCTGCATAATGGCAAAGTTCACGCGGCGTTCCACTTCGGCGATTTCTTCCGCCGTTACCGCCTGCGGATGGGAAATGTCGAAACGGGTAAGCTCGGCGTTTTGCAGGGAGCCTTTTTGCTCGACATGTGTGCCGAGCACGTCGCGCAGAGCCTGGTGCATCAGATGGGTAACGCTGTGGTTTTTGGTAATCGCCTTGCGGATGTCGTTGTCGATTTCGGCCAGCACGCTGTCGCCTACCTGCAAACGGCCTGAAACTGCCGCGCCGAAATGCCCGTGCACCGCTGCTTTGATTTTCTGCGTATCGCGCACTTCAAAACGGTTTTCGCCCGAAACGATATAGCCGACATCGCCCACTTGGCCGCCGCTTTCGGCATAAAACGGCGTATTATCCAAAACGACAATGCCGCTTTCGCCTTCTTGCAGTTCGGCTACTGCTTCGCCGTCTTTATACAGTGCAACAATCACGGCTTCCGTTTTGCCGTCCGTATAGCCTTTGAACTCGGTATCGCAGCCGCTGTAATCCAGTTGGGCATCGGCTTTGAAACTCTGCGCGGCACGGGCACGGGCGCGTTGGGCTTCCATTTCGCGCTTGAAGCCTTCTTCATCCATCTCGATACCGCGCTCGCGGCAGATATCGGCGGTCAGGTCGTATGGGAAACCGTAGGTGTCGTAAAGTTTGAAAATCACTTCGCCACCCAATACTTTTTTGCCGTCTGCAAGTGCTACTTCCAGCAATTCCATGCCGGTTTCCAGCGTTTGGGCGAAGCGGGTTTCTTCGTTTTTCAAAGCCTCGATGATTTTTTCCTGCTTTTCTTTCAACTCGGGATAGGCTTCGCCCATTTCGGCAGCCAAATCAGGCACGAGTTTGTGGAAAAACGGTTTGGTTTGGCCGAGTTTGTAGCCGTGGCGGACGGCGCGGCGGATGATGCGGCGCAGCACATAGCCCCGGCCTTCGTTGCCCGGCAATACGCCGTCCGCAATCAGGAAGGAACAGGCGCGGATGTGGTCGGCAATCACTTTCAGACTCGGCACATCCATCGAATATTCAACGCCGGTTTCGCGTGCGGCGGCTTTGAGCAGATTGCCGAACAGGTCGATTTCGTAGTTGCTGTTCACATGCTGCATCACAGCGGCAATGCGCTCCAAGCCCATGCCGGTATCCACGCTCGGTTTCGGCAGCGGATTCATATTGCCTTGTTCGTCGCGGTTGAACTGCATGAATACGCAGTTCCAGATTTCGATAAAGCGGTCTCCGTCTTCTTCGGTGCTTCCCGGAGGACCTCCCCAGATGTGCTCGCCGTGGTCGTAGAAAATTTCGGTGCAGGGGCCGCAGGGGCCGGTGTCGCCCATTTGCCAGAAGTTGTCGGAGGCGTAGCGGCTGCCTTTGTTGTCGCCGATGCGGATGATTTTTTCGGGCGGCAGGCCGATTTCGTTGAGCCAGATGTTGTAGGCTTCGTCGTCTTCGGCGTAAACGGTGGCCAAGAGTTTTTCTTTGGGCAGGTTCAGCCATTCGGGCGAGGTCAGAAACTCCCAAGCGAAATGGATGGCATCGCGTTTGAAATAATCGCCGAAGGAGAAGTTGCCCATCATTTCGAAGAAGGTGTGGTGGCGGGCGGTGTAGCCTACGTTTTCCAGGTCGTTGTGCTTGCCGCCGGCGCGTACGCATTTTTGTGCGGTAGTCGCACGGTTGTAGGGGCGTTTGTCGAAACCCAGAAATACGTCTTTAAATTGGTTCATGCCCGCGTTGGCAAACAGCAGGGTCGGGTCGTCGTGCGGCACGAGCGACGAGGAACGGACGATTTGGTGGCCTTTGCTTTCGAAAAAGCTCAGGAATTTTTGGCGCAGTTCAGCAGTTTTCATGATATTTCTTTGAAAAATAAAAGGTTGGAACGGCAGAAAATGCCGTCTGAAAAAGATAAAAAATCTTGTCTATCTTACCGCAGTTTTGCGCTGCCGACCAGTTGCGAAATGGCGTAAAATAGCGGCTTTGTTCCTGTTTTCAGACGGTCTTCCCATGCTCAGTTACCGCCACGCTTTCCACGCCGGCAACCACGCCGATGTTTTGAAACATTTCACGCTTTGGCTGGTGTTGGATTATTTCAACCGCAAAGACAAGCCTTATTGGTATATCGACACGCACAGCGGTGCGGGCGTTTACGATTTATCCGGCGGCGAGGCGCAGAAAGTCGGCGAATACCGGGACGGCATCGGCCGCATTCAGGCTGCAGACGGCTTACCGCCTCTGCTGGCGGATTTTGCGGCACACGTCCGCGCTTCACTGCCGTCTGAAAACCTCTATTGCGGTTCGCCCCTGCTGGCTGAGTCGCTCTTGCGCGAAGGCGATAAAATGCGCCTGTTCGAGCTGCATCCGGCCGATTTCCGGCATCTGAAAAACAATTTCGCCGAAGCGGAAAAACGCCGCCGCGCCATCGTCAAACAGGAAAACGGCTGGCAGGGACTTACCGCCCTGCTGCCGCCGCCGACCCGCCGCGCAGTCGTATTAATCGATCCGCCCTACGAAGAAAAACAGGATTACACCCGCGCGGTGCAAAGTTTGAAAGAAGCTTTGAAACGTTTCGCCCAAGGCTGTTATCTGCTGTGGTATCCCTGTTTGAGCCGCGAAGAAAGCCGCAAACTGCCCGAACAGCTGAAAAAATTGTCGCCCGATGCTTATCTGCACGCCGAATTGCACGTCCGCGCGCCGCGTGCAGACGGCTTCGGCATGCACGGCAGCGGCATGTTCGTCATCAATCCGCCCTATCTTTTGGCGCAGCAGTTGGAACAAACCCTGCCTTTTCTCACTCAATGTCTGGCGCAGGATGCAGGCGCGCGTTTCGTATTGGACGGCCGCAGCAAATAAGGCCGTCTGAAAACGAGCGCAGCGGGTTTCTGCGAAGCTAAAACGGGCAAAGCGGGTTTCTGCAATGCCAAAACGGACAGAATAAGTTTCCGCAAAACCGAAACCCTGTTTCCGCCCGACAAGCCGCCATACCGAACAACCATTTTCCGAAAGACCGATTGCCGTGCCGACAGAGCAGCCGATTGAAACCCACCCTTTGCCGCCTTTCGCGCCTGAAAACGCCGTTTTGCTGATGCTCGGCAGTTTTCCGCCGCCGAAAAACCGTTGGAAAATGGATTTTTACTACCCGAATTTCCAAAACGATATGTGGCGGATTTTCGGCTTGGTATTCTTTAACGACAAAGATTATTTCGTTGCCGAAAGCGGTAAAACATTCAAAGAAAGCCTGCTGCGCGGTTTTCTTGCCGAAAAAGGCATCGCTATCGGCGATACGGCACACCGCGTATGCCGTCTGCAAGGCAATGCCGCCGACAAATTCCTGCACATTGTCGAACCGCTCAACCTGGCCGCCCTGCTCGACCGTCTGCCGAACTGCCGTACAATCATGACCACCGGCGAGCTGGCAACGGATACTCTGCTTTCTCTGATGCCGTCTGCAACTTCCGCGCCGAAAATCGGTATGCCCACAAAAGCCGTTTTTCAGACGGCCTCCGGCAGCCGCACGCTGCACCTGCACCGCCTGCCCTCGTCTTCACGCGCCTATCCGCTCTCTTTGGCGCAAAAAGCCGAAGCCTACCGTAAATTTTTCGCCGAAGCCGGCCTGCTGTAACACGGGCTTTTTATTCAACAAACACCTTGGCAAATTGCCCCCTTCCGCCGTTCGCTATACAATCGGCGGTTTAACCGCACAAAGGAGTTTCCAGCATGAAAAAATATCTGTTTGTTTTAGCCGCCCTGCTCTCTTTCGGCAGCTACGCGGAAACCGCACGCGACACCGTATTGACCGCAGAAGGAGAACAGGCCTTCCGCGAAAACTTTATGAGCGAATTGGTTACCGGCTGCGTCAGAACATCCGACAACGGCACGCTGACTTTGCAGACGCGTGAAGCCGTATGCCGATGCAGCGCCGAAGAAGCAAACAGGCAATTGTCCCAACAGGACGTTGTCCGCCTGTTCTTCACCCCCGTACCGGACAATCAGGACGCTGCCGCCGAAATCTTTACCCGATATTTGGAAACAGACTTAAATACCATTGTCCGTCAATGCTTTAAAGAACACATCGAAAAATATCCCCAATAAGGCCGTCTGAAAAAGGAATCGAAATGACCGTATTTGCCGACTTTCTGAAACAACACCTGCACGAACACGGTTTGCCCGAAGAACTGGGCAGCGTATTGAACAGCGTGCTTGCCGCCTGTACCGACATCAGCGGAAAAGTACGCCTGGGCGCGCTGTCCGGCGTACTGGGCGAAGCCGGCAGCGGCAATATCCAAGGCGAAGCACAGAAAAAATTGGACGTTATCGCCAACGATATGCTGATTGCCGCTTTACAGGCAAATCCGAATGTTGCAGGTTTGGCCAGCGAAGAAGAAGACGATTTCGTGGCCACACATGCAGACGGCAGATATTTAGTTTTGTTCGACCCCTTGGACGGTTCGTCCAATATCGATGTCAATATTTCGGTCGGCACGATTTTTTCCGTCCTGGAAAAGCCGCAAGGCGTTTTACAGACGGCATCGTTTCTGCAAAACGGCCGCCGCCAGGCCGCTGCGGGCTACGTTCTCTACGGCCCGCAAACCCAATTGGTGCTGACACTGGGCCATGGCGTTTTCGCCTTTACACTCAACGAAAAAAACGAATTTGTTCTGTATAAAGAAAATATTGCCATCGCACCGCAAACCAAAGAATTCGCCATCAACGCTTCCAACCAACGGCACTGGTTCGAGCCGGTACAGCAATATATCGGCGAACTTCTGGCGGGCGAAACCGGCGTTCGCGGCAAAAACTACAATATGCGCTGGGTGGCCAGCATGGTGGCCGAAGTGCACCGCATCCTGATGCGCGGCGGCGTATTTATGTATCCGCGCGACCGCCGCGAACCGGAAAAAGCCGGCAAACTGCGGCTGATGTACGAAGCCAACCCGATGAGCCTGATTGTCGAACAAGCCGGCGGCGCATCCAGCAACGCCCTGCAAAACACGCTCGACATCGCACCCGAAGGCCTGCATCAGCGCGTGGCCGTAGTATTGGGCAGCCGCGAGGAAGTCGAATATGTGAACCGTCTGCATCAGGCAGAATAGTCTGCGCCACCAAGAAAATATGCCGTCTGAAAACCCGATTTCAGACGGCATATTTTTCATTCCAAGCCGCTCGAAAGCCGTGAAAACATCGAAAACATCTAAAAAAACCGGCAGAAACCGCATTTTACCGTCTGATGATACAAAAATCCTTTCTGCAAAAGCCTTCCAAATGCTACGCCATACGGTTTTCAGACGGCCTCCGGCAAACACCGGGCATAAAAAACACCGTATCGAAAAACCGATACGGTGTTTTGATTATCCGAACCGCCCGAACTTGCAGACGGCATCAAGATTATTCGGCAGCAGCAACCACGGCAACAGTGATTTTGGCAACCGCATCGGTATGCAGAGCCACTTCCACTTCGTACTCGCCAACCGCTTTCAGCGGACCTTCCGGCAGACGGACATTGGCTTTGGCAGCTTCGATACCGCCAGCAACGATTGCAGCAGCAATGTCGGCATTGGTAACGGAACCGAACAGACGACCGTCCACACCGGCTTTTTGAGCAACGGTAACGGTTTGACCGTCCAATTTTTCTTTGCGTGCCTGAGCATCGGCCAAGATTTCTGCCTGGCGCGCTTCCAATTCGGCGCGACGTGCTTCAAATTCAGCCTTGTTCGCTTCGGTTGCACGTTTTGCCTTACCGGTCGGAATCAGGAAGTTGCGGGCATAACCGTTTTTCACGGTTACGATGTCGCCCAAATTGCCCAGACCACCGATTTTTTCCAAAAGAATAATTTGCATGATGCGCTCCTAATTATTTGTGTTGGTCGGTGTAAGGCAGCAAAGCCAGGAAACGCGCACGTTTCACCGCAACCGCCAATTGGCGTTGGTAGTGGGCTTTGGTACCGGTAATGCGGGCGGGAATGATTTTGCCGTTTTCAGTGATGAAGTCTTTCAGCAAATCAACTTGTTTGTAATCCACTTCTTGGATTTTTTCAGCCGTAAAACGGCAGAATTTTCTACGTTTGAATGTTTGACGAGCCATGTCGTTTAACCTTTATATTCTTGAATGTTTTGAATCCGCAGCACGGGGAAAAAACTTTTTTGGCTGCGCTGGGCGAGAAATCCTTCGACTTCCACCGCAACGTTTTCCCTCTGCTGCCAATATCTTGCCTTCTCGCCTATGATTTTCGCCTGCATTTCAAATGCAACGCGGCAGGGTTTGCCGTTTTCCGTTTGCTGCGATTCGTGTCTGAGCATGATATCCAGAACCGGAATGCCTGCGGGCGTATAACGCAGCGGGCTGCTCTTCACTATCAGGGCGTTCAGGCAGAAACGGTTGACCAATTAAGCTTCGGCTGCTTGGCCGCCCAACAGGTTTTTGGACTTCTCGTCTTTCATCATCGGAGAAGCTTCGGTAACGGCAGCTTTGGTTTGGATGGTCAGATGACGCAATACGGCATCATTGAAGCGGAATGCGGTTTCCAGCTCTTCGATTACGGCAGGCGTGGTTTCCACATTCATCAAAACATAATGTGCTTTGTGGATTTTGTTGATAGGGTAAGCCAACTGACGGCGACCCCAGTCTTCCAGACGGTGGATTTTGCCGTTGTTTTCGCTTACCAGTGCTTTGTAACGTTCAACCATAGCAGGCACTTGCTCGCTTTGATCAGGGTGAACGATAAACACGATCTCGTAATGACGCATGTTATCTCCTTACGGTTTAAAACAGCCTTCTGCCATGCGAAAATGCAAGAAGGCAAGGTTGCAAAACGGCTGATTATAAATGCCGTCTGCAAATGACGCAATGTTTTTATTGCTTTTTCGTAAAAAACAGACTGCTGCTATAATAATCGGGTTTACAACTTCAAATGTTCCTTAAACGAACATCCGACGCAGGCAATTATGACAACATACACATCTGCTTTTTCGTCTTTTTTTTCCTCTCTTTTAACCCCCGATACTTTTACTGTACACTTGCTGGAACGGAGCTTCAACCATACCGCAGGCTGGATTGAGGCAGGGTTGGCCTTACTGCTGTTCGGTTCGACTTTGTGGCTGGCCCACATTTGGAACCGGAAGCATCCGATTGGCGAAAACAGCCGCTTTCCGTTTCTGCTGCATTTGCGGCAGCGGATTGTATGGCCCGTTCTGCTATTGGTCTCCGCAATTGTTTCGGCATCTCTGTGGAATGCTTTTGCGGGACAGACCATCTGGCTTCAATTATTGGTTTTGGCGGCACACTGGATGCTGATTATCCGTGTAACCCTTGCGGTTATCCATGCTGCTTTGCCGGAAAACAAAATCACCGGCCAATTGGAAAACAGCCTTTCGGTTATCCTTTGGATTATGTTTGTCGCCCGCATTGCCGGTATCCATACAATACTGGAAAATTGGATGAAGAACCTGAGCTTCGGCATTGGTTCGTCTACGCTGAATCTGTGGGTCATCACTACCGGTCTGCTGTGGGTGGCAACCGTACTGGTATTGGCAATGTGGCTGTCGAAATTCATTAAAACGCGCCTGATGAACAGCAGTCATTTGGATATGAATCTGCGGATTATGCTGTCGAATATCGTTCAGATTATTTTGATTGTTTTATCCGTTTTGATTGCTCTGCCGCTGGTCGGCATCGATTTGACCGTATTGTCCGTATTCGGCGGCGCGCTCGGTGTCGGTATCGGTTTCGGTTTGCAGAAAATCGCCAGCAACTATATTTCCGGCTTTATGATTTTGGGCGACCGCTCCATCCGTCCGGGCGATCGTCTGACGGTGGACAACTTTACCGGCTATGTAACCAAAATCACTTCCCGCTTCGTCGTTTTGCGCAGTGCGGCGGGCATGGAAGCACTGATTCCCAATGAAACCTTCATCACCAGCACCGTTATTAACGAATCCTATACCGGCAATTCGCTGTTGCAGGGCTTGGACATTCAGGTTTCGTATCAGTCGGACATTGTCCGCGCGATGGAAATTATGGTGGCCGCCGCTGCCAAACAGGAACGGGTCGAGAATCAGCCGAACGCTTATCTCACTGGCTTCGGAGACAACGGCATCGATTTGCGCCTGAGCTTCTGGGTCAAGGATCCCGAAAACGGTTTTTACGGTTTGTTCTCCGCCATCCTGCTGGATATTTGGAAAGAGTTTAATGCTAACGGCATCGAATTCCCCTATCCGCAGCGCGAAGTACGCATTCTGAACGACGGCGGCGGTGCGGAGGAATTGGCCTCACTGGCACAGCAGGCCGCCGCACAAAGCGAAACCATACAACGTTCCGCCAAATTTTCGGCAGACGAATAATGAAGGCGGACAAACCTTTGAAACGTCCCGTATCCGTTCTGGTGGTTCTCCATGACGGCGCGGGACAGGTTCTGCTGCTGGAACGGCGCGACCGCGCAGGCTTCTGGCAGTCGGTTACCGGCAGCGTGGAGGCAGGCGAAATGCCGTCTGCAGCCGCTCTGCGCGAAGTATACGAAGAAACCGGCATTCTGCTGCCTTCCTCTGCGCTGCACGACTGGCAGCACAGCACGGTATACGAAATCTATCCGCATTGGCGGCACCGTTATCCGCCCGGCATTACACGCAATACTGAACATACGTTTTCCGCCGTCATCAGTCGGCACAACCCCATCCGTCTGACCGAACACACCGCATTCCAATGGCTGCCGATTGCCCGAGCGGCGGAAACAGTGTTTTCGCCGTCCAATCGCGAAGCCATTTCGGCACTCCCCGAGCGGGATGCCGTCTGCAGCTTCTGAACACTACGATTCTCCGGTTTTACCGCCCTTTACCGGCATATCCGACCGGTTCGGGTCTTCTGCCCGAACCGTTTTTTGTTTTTATCCGCCCGACACGCGACAGTTAATCCACCTGTTTCAATCCGCAAGAAAGCAGTACAATACACCGTTTGCCGACAGAGCCTTTCCAAGCCGTCTGCAACACAGCAAAGAAGAACAAAACCATTTTACAAAAGGAACACCAATGACCGTCATCAAACAGGATGATTTCATCCGAAGTATTACCGATGCCTTCCAATTCATCAGCTACTACCACCCGACTGACTACATTCAAGCACTCTACAAAGCCTGGCAGAAAGAAGAAAACCCTGCCGCCAAAGATGCCATGACGCAGATTCTGGTCAACAGCCGCATGTGTGCCGAAGGCCGCCGCCCCATCTGCCAAGACACCGGCATCGCCACCGTATTTCTGAAAGTCGGCATGAACGTTCGCTGGGAAGCCGACATGAGTGTGGCCGAAATGGTGAACGAGGGCGTACGCCGTGCCTACAACTGGAGCGAAAACAAACTTCGGGCATCCGTTTTGGCCGACCCTGCCGGCAAGCGCCGAAATACCAAAGACAATACGCCTGCGGTCATCCATATGGAAATCGTCGAAGGCGACAAAGTGGAAGTTACCTGTGCAGCCAAAGGCGGCGGTTCGGAAAACAAATCCAAGCTCGCCATGCTGAATCCTTCCGATTCGATTGTCGATTGGGTGCTGAAAACCATTCCGACCATGGGAGCGGGTTGGTGCCCGCCCGGCATTTTGGGCATCGGCATCGGCGGCACACCCGAAAAAGCGGCTTTATTGGCAAAAGAATCGCTGATGAGCCATGTCGACATTCACGAATTGCAAGAAAAAGCCGCTTCGGGCGCGGAACTCTCCACTACCGAAGCCCTGCGTCTGGAACTGTTTGAAAAAGTGAACGCCCTGGGCATCGGCGCACAAGGCTTGGGCGGCCTGACCACCGTTCTCGATGTCAAAATCCTGGATTATCCCACCCACGCCGCATCAAAACCCGTGGCGATGATTCCGAATTGCGCCGCCACCCGCCATGTCGAGTTCGAGTTGGACGGTTCTGGTCCCGTGAAGCTCGACCCGCCTTCGCTGGACGACTGGCCGGACATCACATACAGCCCCGACAACGGCAAGCGGATAGATGTAAACAAACTCACCAAAGAAGAAGTGGCCTCATGGAAAATGGGCGATGTGCTGCTCTTGAACGGCAAAATCTACACCGGCCGCGATGCCGCCCATAAACGCATGGTCGATATGCTCGACAAAGGCGAAAAACTGCCGGTGGATTTCACCAACAAACTGATTTACTACGTCGGTCCGGTCGATCCCGTGCGCGACGAAGTAGTCGGTCCTGCCGGTCCGACAACCGCCACCCGCATGGACAAATTCACCCGCCAGATGCTGGAACAAACCGGCTTGCTCGGCATGATCGGCAAATCCGAACGCGGTGCCGCCGCCTGCGAGGCGATTGCCGACAATCAGGCGGTTTATCTGATGGCTGTCGGCGGTTCGGCCTACTTGGTGGCCAAGGCGATTCAGGAAGCCAAAGTAGTGGCTTTCGAAGACTTGGGCATGGAGGCGATTTACGAATTTGAAGTGAAAGATATGCCGGTTACCGTGGCGGTAGACAGCAGCGGCCGGTCAGTACACGCCGTTGCACCAAAACAGTGGCAGGCCAAAATCGGCATTATTCCGATTGAAGCCTGAACTTCCCCATGCCGTCTGCAAGTCTTATGCAGACGGCATTTTTCCGCCGTCAGAAATCCTGCCGACCGACCCTTCTGATAAAGGAAGGCAGTTTCAGGTATAATCCGAAACCTTTTTGTATTTTGATTTTTAACCGATTGAGAAACGAGCAAACCATGTCCGAACACGCCGTCCTGCCCGAAACCCGTCCCTACCCGCAACAGCCGGTGAAAAACGAACTGCTGGTTCATGCTGCACGCATCGCCGAAGCGGGCGAAGGCAATGCCCGTGCTTCCGCACAAATGCTGGCCGAACAAATCGGCATGATGTTGCGGCAAAACCATTATCTGGGCTTGTCGGTGGCATTGAGCATGGCACCCGATGCCGCACACTACGCCGCCCTCTACCGCGCCTTGGACAGTGTATTGCGGGCGCAGAACGATGAAGAAATACAATGGTTCGCCCTGCCCGTCGTTTTGGTGGCCGGCTGCAAACGCAAAATTGATTTGTCTTTGGACTGCCGGGCAGCAGCCTTGTCCGCCGTGTTGGAAAATTATCCGCACACCCGCGCTTTGTCGCACATGAACGCGGTTTGGCTGCCGAAACTCGTCCGCGCAAGCGATTTGGCGGCGGTAAACGCGGGCGAATGGTTCTCCGCCAAGCAAAACGATGAAGCGGCAGCGGTCTTGGCCGAAAAACTCTGCGGCGCAGACACGCTTGTTATCGATCCGGAACAATCGGTACACGTTTTGTTCGCAGTCGGCTACGGCAAAGCCGCTTTGGGCGAAGCCTTGGGCAAAAACCTGCAAGAGGCCGCCCTGCCGCTGATGCAGGCTTGGCAGCAGGCTTTGGCTGCAGACGGCCTGACGCTGTTTGCCAATCCGCTGTCGGCCGATACGCCGACAAACGCGCTCAATACCGGCAACCATATGCGACTGCGTATGGCCTTGGACGTATTTGCCGCCAACGCCATCCGTGCCGTCCGCCTGCAAAGTCCGCGTGTCGGCGTAGTCGTCGCGGCACAGGAAGGCGGCCGGCTGCTGTTCGGCTTCAACGCAGCCGAAAGCCATTATACTTTGGCACCGCAGGTATTTTCATGGCCGCTCTCGCCGATGGAACGCATCGAAACCGTGCAGCGCGACTTTCTCGACCTGATGGCAGAATGCCAAGTGGACAATGTCCGACTGCTCGCCGATGCCCTGCCCGAAAACGCCGCTCTGCCCGACTTTGCCGAAGCCTTGCAAATGAAGGGCAGCAATCCGCTGCTGGCCGTCTGAAAAAACCGCTTGGCCGATGAAGGCGAAAAGTCTGTTTAAAATGCAAAATCCATATCTTTGCGCCGCTGTGCAGCCGGTTTTCAGCGGCTGCCTGGCCTTGTCGGGAAACTACGACGCGGACAGTCGGCCTTTAAGCGGCATCCGCTTTACCGCAACCGGCAGTTGCATTTACACCGCCCGCAACGGCATGTGCGCGGCACTGCAAGGAAAAAATGCCGTTATCCGCATTTACGATTTGGGAAACGGTCGGGAATTAAGCAGCGAAAGTCCGTACCGCTGCCGCTGATGTTATCCGCCCCGTAAAAGGCCGCCTGAAAATGAAAACTTATAAAATCCTCTTCGTCTGTTTGGGCAACATCTGCCGCTCGCCGATGGCGGAATACGTTTTACGCCGTTTGGCCGAACAAAACGGCATTGCCCACCGTATCGAAACTGCTTCTGCCGGCACCAGCGGCTGGCACGACGGCGAAGACATGCACCGAGGCACAGCGCAGATGCTCGCCGCACACGGCATTCCGCCGCAAGGTTTTACCAGCAGCAAAGTCAAACCCGCGGATTTCGCCTATTACCACTATCTGATTTGCATGGACGACAACAACCTCGCCGAGCTGGAACGGCTGTTCGGCAAGCAGCCCGAACGCATTTTCAAGCTCACCGATCTCATTCCCGACAGCGGCTATACGCACGTTCCCGATCCTTGGTACACGGGCGATTTCGATGAAACCTACCGTCTGTGCGAAGCAGCCTGCACCGCATTGTTGGCCAAATTGACAGACTGACCCCGCCCCAATTCTTAATCCTTAATCCTTTTCCGTTTACCGCCCGCACATATCATGAACACATCCGCCTCGCTGCTCTCCGCACTCCGCCAAACCATGCTTGCAGACGGCATTGCCGTCTGGCTGATTCCGACCGCCGACCCGCATCTCTCCGAATACCTGCCCGAACACTGGCAGACCCGTGCCGCATTTTCCGGCTTTGACGGCTCGGCAGGCACTTTGGCCGTTTACGCCGACCGCGCGGAACTTTGGACCGACAGCCGCTACTGGGAACAGGCTGAACGGCAGTTGCAGGACAGCGGCATCATGCTCAAAAAAACCGGAGCGGACGGCAGTTTGCCGAATCACCTTGCCGCCCGCACAGCCAATGGCAGCACAATCGGAGTTGCCGCAGAAATGCTGTCTTTATCCGAATACCGCAGTTTGCAGACGGCCTTATCCGCCGCCGGCATCATACTGCGCTGCGGCCGGGATTCGGCAGGTGCATTATGGACAGACCGCCCCGCACTGCCTGCTTCGGAAATCTATATCCATCCGCAGCCGTTCGCCGCCCCCGCCTCCGGCAAACTGGCACAAATACGCGCCGCCATGCACAAATGCTGTGCGGCCCATCATCTGATTTCTTCTTTGGACGACATCGCCTGGCTGACCAATCTGCGCGGCAGCGATGTCGCCTACAATCCCGTTTTCCTGTCGTTTTTATCCGTCAGCGAAACACAGGCGGTTTTGTTTACCGACCTGTCGCGCCTGCCCGAAGCAGCAAAGCAGCAATTGGCCGAAGCAGGCATATCGTGGGCGGACTACGGCGAATGGCACGGCCATTTGACACAACTGTCCGGCAAAATCCTCATCGATCCGGACAAAACCGCTTTCAGCACTTTCTCCGCCCTGCCGCCCGATGTCGAACTGATCGAACAAACCGCGCCGGGCACACTCTTGAAAGCCGTCAAAACTGCCGCCGAGGCCGAACATATCCGCGAAGCCATGCGGCAGGACGGCGCGGCATTGTGCGCCTTTTTTGCCGACTTCAAAGCACGTCTGACACGCGGCGAAACACTGACTGAATGGGATATCGGCACGCTGCTTTCCGCCGAACGTGCGCGCCGTCCGCATTATGTGTCCGACAGTTTCAACACCATCGCCGGTTTCAATGCCAACGGTTCGCTGCCGCATTACGCTGCCACACCGGAAACCGCCTTGCCGATTAAGGGCGACGGCCTGCTGCTCATCGATTCGGGCGGGCAATATCTGAACGGCACCACCGACATCACGCGCGTGATTCCGATCGGCACGCCGTCTGAAAACCAAAAACGCGATTTCACGCTGGTTTTGAAAGCGCATATTGCGCTTGCCCGTGCCGTCTTCCCCGAAAACACTTCGGGCGCGGCCTTGGACGGCATCTGCCGTGCACCGTTGTGGCAGGCGCAATGCGATTTCGGCCACGGCACGGGGCACGGAGTCGGCTATTTTCTGAACGTTCACGAAGGCCCTCAATCCATTTCGCGCCGCGCCGCGCCCGACAATATCATACAAGCCGGTATGCTCACTTCCAACGAACCGGGTCTGTACCGCCCGCAGCAATGGGGCATACGGATTGAAAATCTGGTGCTGGCAACGCTCGCCGACACGCCTTCTTCCGGAAACGGCGCGGCGGATGCGCAAACCGCAGAATGTGCGGCAGAACAACCCTTCGGCCGTTTCCTGCGTTTTGAAACGCTGACGCTCTGTCCGATTGATACGCGGCTGATTGTTCGCGATATGTTGGACAACAGCGAAACCGAGTGGCTCAACGCCTATCACGAAACCGTCCGCAGCCGTCTGCAGCCTTTGCTGGACGGCGCGGCAAAAAACTGGCTGCTGGAACGTACCGAAGCCCTGTAAACCGAGCAAGCCGTCTGCACGGACATCATGTCCTTGCCGCACTCCGCAGATACCGTCCGAAAATACCGCTTTTGCAGACGACATCTTGCGGCTTCGATAAAACGCCCCCGACAAAAAACGTCCGGACCGCACAAGCCCGGACGTTTTTCTTTGCCGCCTCCGCGCGCTTATTCGCCGGAACGCGCCAGCACGCTGCGTTTCCCGCTGCCGTCTGCGGCAGAAACGATACCGTCTTCTTCCATCTGCTCGACCAGATTGGCCGCGCGGTTATAACCGATGCGCAGATAACGCTGTACCGCCGAAATGCTGGCTTTCTGCGTTTTGATGACGCAGGCCACCGCTTCGTCATACAAAGGATCGCGCTCGCCTTCGCCGCGCTCGTGGCCGAACATATCTTCGCTGCCGCCCGGCGCGCTGAGAATGTCATCGATATAATCGGGCGAGCCGGTGGTTTTGAGAAATTCCACCACTTCATGCACTTCCTCGTCCGAAGCGAATGCGCCGTGTACGCGCTGCGGATAACCCGTTCCCGGCGGCAGGAAGAGCATATCGCCCTGTCCGAGCAGCGTTTCCGCCCCCATTTGATCGAGAATGGTCCGGCTGTCGATTTTGCTCGACACTTGGAAGGCGATGCGGGTCGGAATATTGGCTTTGATCAGGCCTGTAATCACGTCCACGCTCGGCCGCTGCGTGGCCAGAATCAGATGGATGCCGGCCGCACGCGCTTTTTGCGTAATCCGCGCAATCAGCTGTTCGATCTGTTTGCCCGCCGTCATCATCAAATCAGCAAACTCGTCCACCACAACGACGATATACGGCAGTTTTTCCAAAGGTTCGGGATTGTCGGGCGTAAGACTGAACGGATTGCCGAACTTCTCGCCGAAAGCAGCCGCTTCTTTGATTTTTTTGTTGTAGCCGACAATATTGCGCACGCCCATCCAGCTCATCAGGCGGTAACGGCGTTCCATTTCGTTTACGCACCAATTGAGCGCGTTGGCCGCCAGCTTCATATCGGTTACCACCGGTGCGAGCAGGTGCGGAATGCCTTCATAAATGCTCAATTCGAGCATTTTCGGATCGATCATAATCAGGCGCACGTCTTCCGGCGTAGCTTTGAACAGCATAGACAGAATCATCGCGTTCACGCCCACCGATTTGCCCGAACCGGTCGTACCGGCCACCAGAAGATGCGGTGCTTTCGCCAAATCGGTAACTGCGGGCTGACCGGTAATGTCCTGCCCCAACGCCAGCGTCAGCTTGGATTTGCTCTCGCGGAACACATCGGCGGCAAAAATTTCGCTCAAACGGATCATCTGACGTTTCGGGTTCGGCAGTTCCAAGCCCATACAGGTTTTGCCCGGTACGGTTTCCACCACGCGGATTGACGGCACGCCGAAAGAACGCGCCAAATCGCGTTCCAAATTCAATACCGCGCTGCCGCGCACGCCGACATCCGGCTCGATTTCGTAACGCGTAATCACCGGTCCGGCAAAAGCGTCCAGCACTTTCACTTTCACGCGGTATTCTGCCAGCTTTTCTTCAATCAGAATGGAGTTTTCCAACAGGGCTTCTTCGCTTTGCACCGCATCGGTGTCGTGTACCGCAGGCAGCAGCAGGTCCAGCCCGGGCAGACGCGGATCGGTGCCGTCTGCAGCAGGTTCATCCGCATCGTCCGCTTCTGCCGTTTCGTCCTCGTCAGCCGTCTCTTCCGAGTCGGCAGAGTATGCTTCTCCGTATATGGCTTCGCGTTCCGGTACGGCCGGGAAACTGCGGCCGGTACGGACAGCCCCTACTGTCTCCGCTTCGGGTTCCAGGCATTTCAAACGGTCATGCCATACGTCCGATGCGGACACGCAGAAAGCCGTCTGCACCGTTTCCGCCGCTCTGACTGCTTTTCCGGCAGCTTCGCGCATCATGCCGTCTGTTATAGTTTCCTTACAGGAATCTCGAAAAGGGTCTTCGGAACTGCTTCTCTCCGTTGATGCAGACGGCTTACGGGAAGGCTGCGCTGCCGATTTTGCCGGATACGGGGCAAAATGCCTTGCCTGCAAATGTTTGCCTGATGCAGACTGTTTGTTCGGCGTTTCGGTACGGCGGCGGACACCATCCGTCTGTCTGACAGGCGGAATCGGACTGCCGCCGGCCGTACTGATGCGCTTCAGACGGCGGATAACCGTTGACGTACTGCGTTCGAGATTGGCCATCACTTCCGCTTCGGACAGCACACGGGCGGGCGGGCGGGGATATTCCTTTCCTGCCTGACGGCTGCGTGCATAACGGCTGCGCAGCAGGTTGCTCCGGATATCGTCCATTCCGATGATTTCCGGATACGGCCGCTCTGTTCCGTTCTGCCGCTCCTCCGCCTTCTCGACCAGCTTGCCATGCTGTGCAGGCTCTCTGTACCGTTCGGACGGCAAACATTCTTTTTCTGCCGTTCCGCGATCCGAATCCTGTCCGCCGAACAAACGCTGCGGCTGCAGACGGCTTTCCGCAAATCCCTGCCCGTCCCGCCCGACAAAACTTGCAGACGGCTGGCCGCTTTCTCCGTCTTCCGTACGCCCGTCCGCAGACCGTCTGCTGCCAATACGGCTGCGGACCTGTTCCAAAGTAATCACTTCCCGTATCGGCTCTGCATCGCGGCGGACATATGCCGTCTGCACCTCTCCAACCTCCCGGAAATGTTCTTCATCTTCCAGTTCGGCAAAAATCGGCAATGCTTCGTGTACCCGGTCGTCTTGCTGCCGGATATTTTTCAGGCGGCGGAACTTTTTCGGCGCGTGTTCTTTCAATTTTTCTACCGCCCGATCGTAAACTTCCCGGCTCTGCTCTGCCGCCTTGCGCTCATGACGGCTATTGCTCACGTTGGAATCGGCACCGTAAATTTCCTTCGCCTCTCCGCCGGCAGCAGCCGCCTGTTCGTGGCGGCGGTAATATTTTTCCTCCAAAGCCCAATCCTGCCGGCTTTTCCTCAACTGCCATGCAATATAGGCAACCGCCGCCGCCAACACCGCACTTAAAATCATCCATATCATAAGAACGCGCCCGTTTCTCCAGAAAAATCCATCACCTGCCCCGGAAGACCTGCAGACGGCATCTGCCCGCCCGCCTTGCGGAAAACTGCCTATTCTAACGTGTTTTCCGTCAGTTCAAAACCGCTTTACCTCTATGAGGAAAACCCGTTCGATGCCGTATAATGCCGCCTGTTTCTTTTACCGACATCAATTATGAACATTCTTGCCGATTGGTTTCCCGCCGCATTCCTCTACTCAGGCAATATCGTACTGGCCCTGCTGTTGGCCGCCGCTTTCCGTCCTACCGCGCACAGCATCCGCCGCCGCCCCCAGGCAGCCGGAGTCGTTTTATGTCTGTTTGCCTTACTCTGGACGCTGCGGGCGGTCTTAGGCCAAGGCAGCATGACCGGCATCGGCTACCATCTGCTCGGCATTTCGCTCGGCAGCCTGATGGTCGGCCGCTGCGCCGTTTTATGGCTGGCCGCCTCCGTCATGCTTCCGCATATGCTGCTGACAGGAGAAAGCGGCCAACTGCCCGCTTACGGACTGAACGTCCTACTGACCTGCCTGCCGGCCCTGGCGGTTGCCGGTGCTGCCCAAGCCGTCTGCAGACGGCTGCCGAAAAATCTGTTCGTTTATATATTCATCAACGGATTTTTTGCCTCGGCACTGTCCATGCTGGCCGCCGGAGCAGCCTTCACATACCTGCTCTCGCACAGTTCCGCATTTGCAGACTTCCCGATTTGGCAGCACAGCTTTCCGGTATTTTTTCTGCTGGCATGGGCAGAAGCTTTTCTCAGCGGCCTGTTTGCCGCCGTATTCGTCGCTTTAAAACCCCGACTTCTCTGCAACTTCGATGATGCCGTTTACCTGCGAAGGCAAAACCATATCTGGCCTTCCGACTAATGAAAAGACCGGCTGCCGACTTTCGATACAACAAAAAACGGGCATTCTCGCCCGTTTTAATTTCTTAAGATTTCTTCGATTTCTTCTTTTTTGCCGTTTTTTTCCGTTTGGCAAAACCTCCGGCAGAAGCCGCGTCCCTCACCTTCACCACCACTTTCTTTTTCACCGTTTTGGCCTTCTTGCCGCTTTCCGACTTGCCGTCTGCAGATTTGGTCCGCTTGCGCCCTTTGCCGCCTGACACACAAACCAAATCGATTTTCGCCGTATCCAAATCGGCACGCGCCACCTTCACACGCACAGTATCGCCCAAAGCGAAACGTACGCCGCTGCGTTCGCCCTCAATGGTCAGCGTTTCCGGACGGTACTGGAAATAATCGTCGCCCAAATCGCCGATATGCACCATGCCCTCCACAAACACTTCGTTCAGGGTAACAAACATACCGAAATTAGCCATACCGGTAATCGTACCTTCAAACACCTCGCCGACCTTGTCGCGCATATAGTAGGTTTTCAGCCAATTTTCCACATCGCGCGATGCTTCGTCCGCACGGCGCTCGTTCAAGGAAGTATGCACGCCCGCTTCCGGCCAGGAAGGAACGGTATAGCTTTTGCCCTGCAACACCGCCTTAATCGCACGGTGTATCATCAAATCGGGATAGCGGCGGATAGGCGATGTAAAGTGCGCATAATGTTCGTAGGCCAAGCCGAAATGGCCTTCGTTTTCCGCACCGTAAACCGCCTGCTGCATCGAACGCAGCAGCATGGTCTGCAACAAACCGCTGTCGTCGCGTCCGGCGATTTTTTCCGCCAGCTCGGCATAATGTTTCGGCGCAGGCTTGTCGCCTCCGCCCAGACTCAAACCGAGCAGACCGAGTTGTTCGCGCAAAGCCGCCAGTTTTTCAGGTGTCGGCCCCAAGTGGTTGCGGAACAAGGCAGCATGTTTGTTTTTCAAAAGAAAATCCGCCGCACACACATTTGCCGCCAGCATACACTCCTCAATCAGTTTGTGTGCGTCATTACGCTTGACCGGCACGATTCTGTCGATCTTTCCCTCATCATTAAACAACAGCTGCGTTTCAGCCGTTTCAAATTCCATCGCCCCGCGCTTGCGGCGTTTGTTTTGCAGAATTTGAAACAGACGGTAGAGCGTTTCGAGCTGCGTTTTATGCGGATAATCACCGCCGTTTTCCAGCCACTCCCAAACCTGATTGTAAGTCAGCCGCGCATGCGACTTCATCACCGCCGGATAAAAACGGTAGGCCTTGATATTGCCCGCATAAGTAAACGTCATATCGCACACCATACACAAACGCTCGACATCCGGATTGAGCGAACAAATACCGTTAGACAGATTTTCCGGCAGCATCGGAATCACGCGGCGCGGGAAATACACACTGGTACTGCGTTCGTAAGCATCTTTATCAATAGCACTGTTCGGCTTCACATAATGGCTGACATCCGCAATCGCCACAACCAAACGGTAATCCCGGCCGACTTTCTCCGCATAGACCGCATCGTCGAAATCACGTGCCGTTTCACCGTCTATCGTTACCAAAGGCAAACCGCGCAAATCTTCGCGCCCCTTTCTTTCAGACGGCCTCACCGCATCGGGAATACGCGCCGCTGCCTGTTCGCACGCACCGCTGAAACGGTGCGGCAGGCGGTGCTTGCGTACCGCGATTTCGATTTCCATACCGCTGTCGGCATAATCGCCCAACACTTCGGTCAAACGCGCCACCGCAAAATGCAGCCCTTCCGGATACACTTGGATTTCCGCACTGACCACCTGCCCCTTTTTCGGCTGCAAAACCGCCACCGATTCCGGTTCCAGCAGAATCGGTTGGAACAAACGTTTGTCTTCCGCTTCCAACACCGCCAAACCGCGCTCGAAATAAAAACGGCCGACAACTTCCTTATTACCGCGCTCCAATACTTCGCAAACACGCCCCTCGCGCCGGCCGCGCTTATCCACACCTGCCGCAGCAACCATCACCGTATCACCGTGCATCAAACCGCGCATTTCGCGCTCGTACAGCACAAAATCGCCCTGCCCGTCCGACTTGTCAAAAGGCACAGCAAAGCCGAAACCGTCTTTATGCGCCTCCACCCGGCATTTTAATGCCGTCTGCAGCCCGACCGCACGCAGCTGGTTGCGCCTGTTCCACACTATCTGCCCGTCCCGCGCCATCGCCTTCAAACGACGTTCGAAAAATTCGTATTCCTCCGGCAAAATCTGCAACAAATCCGCCAGTTCCGCCACATTCAAAACCGTTTTACTATCCGCCAAAATCTGCCGAATCCACTCCCGGCTCGGCAAAGGCTGCTCATATCGCAACTGCTCCCGTGCCAAGAAAGGATCTTTTTTTCTAAGATTTTTAACAACTTGAATTTTTCTCTGCATTTTATTCATTTTCAGTAGTTGACTTTCTTTCATTTCCGACTATAATACACGTTTTCTGACACAGCGAAAAGAAAGCAGCCAGAAAAACAGCTTTGAAAGCCCAGGTGGCGGAATTGGTAGACGCGCTAGCTTCAGGTGCTAGTATCCTCACGGGTGTGGAAGTTCGAGTCTTCTCCTGGGCACCAAATCTAAGAACCAAGTCTTTGATTTCAAAGACTTGGTTATTTTAGTTTCTGAAATTCAGTGCGTATTCTGTGCTTTTTGCACAAACTCGCTGCTTTTAAAATGCCTGAAGCCCCTCGTTATTGTTATTGAGGGGCTTTATCTATAGAAAACCCTATATACTATCAAAAACTAACTATCTCTCTTCTCCAAATCAATTCTCCTATCAGCCGAATCGATAGTTTCTTTTCTATGGGCAACCATGATTTTAATAATACCCAAATGCTTCAGATTGGCATTGATTTGTTTCTCATTATTACTATCCAGATGGCTGCTGGCCTCATCCAAAAACAAGATTTTAGGCTGTTTGTACAATGCCCTTGCCAATATGATACGCTGCTTTTGTCCTCCAGAAAGTACATTACCCATATCCCCAATAAGGGTTTCGTACCCCATCGGCATCTGCATGATTTCATCATGAATCATTGCAAATGAATCATTGCAATTTGTGCACAAAACACAACCAATTCCTGATTGGGGGATTCATCAAAAAAAGAAATATTTTCACTAATTGACCCAGCAAACAAAACATCATCTTGCATAACCGTTCCGCTCAATCCCCTAATAAATGAAGGAGGCAGACGATGGATATTATGACCGTTTACCGTTACCGTACCTGATTCAGGCTTCAGGCTGCCTGTCAGGATATTCATCAATGTGGATTTTCCGCAACCTGATGCACCTGTAAAAACAACAGATTCTCCCTGATGGATTTCCAGATTAAGGTTTTCCAAAACATATGGCTCGTTATCTGCATATCGAAATGCAACATTTTGAACCTGTATATGGATTTCGCCTTCAATTTGGGGAACATTCTCGTATTCGATAGATTCACTTTCGGTTTCAGTCAACACAATGTCGGCAAGCCGCTCGGCGTGCAGCCCCAGCATCTTAAAATTTGAACGTATTGGTCAATTAGTGAACCGATGCGGCTTTCAAATTGGCCTTTGTAAGACAGAAAGGCCATGAAGATGCCAACGGTAAACAGCCCGTCCAAAATGGACGTTGCCCCCCAATAAATAATTAAGATATTGGCCATCCCGAACAGCATCTGATTGGCAAATCCAAACATCATGGATAATTTTTGTGTGGTCAGCCCTGTGTTAATCGTATCCACGAACAGATTGAGCCAAGTATTGTGACGTTGATGTTGCTTGTCAAAGAGTTTGACGGTTTGTACACCGCGCACGGTTTCCATGAAGTAGGAGCTTTGTTTGGCTGCGTGGACGATGTTTTCTTCTGTGGCATTCCGCAAAGGGTAGTAGGAAATCCACCGGATAAGGATATAAATAACCAGAGTAACCATAACGACCGCCGATAATTGCGGGCTGTAAAGCAGCATCAGCAACAGGGTAAATATCACCATCAGGCTATTAAGCACCAATACGAAGAAAGTCGAAGTTAAGGTGCTTTGAATGGTGTCAATAGAGCCGAAACGGGAAACCACATCTCCCAAATGCCGTTTGGTAAAATAGTCGTTTGGTAAATCTAGCAATCTTTTGAAAATATTGGATTTCCATTGAATGTTTAGTGTAGTGGACAGATGCATACCCACCCATGATTGCAGCAGACCGATAAGGTGTTGCAACACCATCAGCATACCAAAGCCAATGGTCAGGGTCAGCAGCAGATTTCTATCGGCAGCAACAATCACATGGTCAATAACCCATTGCATGAAAAAGGGGCTGGCCAATGCGAACACTTCCAGCGAAGCAGCCAACAGCAGCATTTGAAACAATGAACGTTTGATGCCGATAACACCCCGAAGCATGGGAAGGATTTTGATTTTTTTTGCTTCGGTCTTTTCTTCAAAATGAGTATTAGGGAACAGTTCCAGCGCGATACCCGTAAATCGGCGCGACACTTCGTCCATTTTGACTTTTTGCAACCCCGATGCGGGGTTCATGATGGTAATGCTGTCGGTGGATACTGAACGCAGCACGACAAAGTGATTCAAGTCCCAATGCAGGATACAGGGCAGTTGCAGATTAGGCAGTTCGTCCAGCTCCAAACGCAATGCCCGCGAAGTCAGGTTCATTTGCGAAGCAAAGTGGACAATATCGGCCAGATTCGCGCCTTTCAGTGAAAGGCTGTATTTTTGGCGCAAGGTGCGTAAATCGGTATGAAAGCCGTGATAGGACAAAATAGCGGCCAAACACGCCAAGCCGCATTCGGCCACTTCGGTTTGCAGCACCACAGGCAGCTTTTTGTTGAAACCGAAGGCCAGTCTCGATAAAAAATCCATCAGTTTAATTTCCCCGAAATGCTGTAGAGCGGGTCAAGTGCATATTCCGCTCACTCGCGCCACCCCTCTCAAAATTTCATTATTTAAATTCTGTTAATTTAAGTTGCGAAAAATTAAGAGCAAAGGGGTATAAAAATTCTACTTTTCACCTCAAAATCCTTTGACATGATTTTAACGTTTTCTTACAACCCTCCCATCTTCAAGAACCAACACAAGTGAATTTCTGATGAAGCATATTGCATTCCGTTTAACGCCTCTGCCAACAACAGCAATTCCAACGCGAGCAGCAACGCGAACAGCAATTTCAGCAATCA
>JAUMYW010000024.1 GCA_030528455.1 Neisseria sp. | reverse complement strand
CACCATCAACTTCGGCCCGCAGCACCCGGCGGCGCACGGCGTATTGCGTATGATTTTGGAGCTGGAGGGCGAAACCATCGTTCGCGCCGACCCGCATATCGGCCTACTTCACCGCGGTACTGAGAAACTGGCCGAAACCCGTACCTATCTGCAAGCCCTGCCTTATATGGACCGCTTGGACTACGTTTCCATGATGGTCAACGAACAAGCCTATTGTTTGGCGGTAGAAAAACTGACCGGTGTCGAAGTACCGATCCGCGCCCAATACATCCGCGTGATGTTTGCCGAAGTGACCCGTATTCTGAACCATCTGATGGGTATCGGTTCGCACGCGCTCGATATCGGCGCGATGACCGTATTCCTGTATGCCTTCCGCGAACGTGAAGAGCTGATGGACTTATACGAAGCCGTATCCGGTGCGCGTATGCACGCGGCCTACTTCCGCCCCGGCGGCGTGTACCGCGATTTGCCCGATTTCATGCCGAAATATGAATCCAGCAAATTCCGCAATGCCAAAGTGTTGAAAAAGCTGAACGAATCGCGCGAAGGCACGATGCTCGACTTTATCGAAGCCTTTACCGAACGCTTCCCCTCTTGCGTGGATGAATACGAAAGCCTGCTTACCGACAACCGTATTTGGAAGCAGCGTACCGTCGGTATCGGCGTGGTTTCTCCCGAGCGCGCGCTGCAAAAAGGCTTTACCGGCGTGATGCTTCGCGGTTCAGGCGTGGAGTGGGATATCCGCAAAAAAGCACCGTACGATGCCTATGCCAATGTTGATTTCGACATTCCCGTCGGCGTAAACGGCGACTGCTACGACCGTTACCTCTGCCGTATCAACGAAATGCGCGAATCCAACCGCATCATCAAGCAATGCGTGCAATGGCTCAAAGCCAACCCCGGCCCCGTGATTGTCGAAAACCACAAAGTCGCTCCACCCAAACGCACCGAAATGAAAATGGGCATGGAAGACTTGATCCACCATTTCAAACTGTTTACCGAAGGCATGCACGTGCCCGAAGGTGAAACCTATACTGCCGTCGAGCACCCCAAAGGCGAGTTCGGCATTTACATGATTTCAGACGGCGCCAACAAACCCTACCGCCTGAAAATCCGCGCACCCGGCTTCGCCCACCTGCAAGGCATGGACGAAATGGCACGCGGCCACATGTTGGCCGACGTGGTGGCCATCATCGGCACGCAAGACATCGTATTCGGAGAGGTAGACCGCTAATGTTATCCGCTGAATCTTTAAAACAAATTGATGTTGAGTTGGCCAAATATCCCGCCGACCAACGCCGCTCCGCCATCATGGGTGCATTGCGTATCGCCCAAGTAGAAAAACGCTGGCTGACGCCTGAAATCATTGAATTTGTTGCCAACTATGTCGGCATCGCACCGGCTGCCGCCTACGAAGTGGCCACTTTCTACAATATGTACGACCTGCATCCGGTAGGCAAATACAAGCTGACCGTCTGCACCAACCTGCCCTGCGCCCTGCGCGGCGGAGTGAATGCCGCCGAATACCTGAAACAGAAACTCGGAATCGGCTTCGGTGAAACCACTTCAGACGGCCTCTACACCTTAGTGGAAGGCGAGTGCATGGGCGCGTGCGGCGATGCCCCCGTGATGTTGGTGAACAACCACAAAATGTGCAGCTTTATGACCGAAGAGGCGATTGAAGCAAAATTGGCGGAGTTACAGTAAGGGCTGCTGTAAATCGGGTTTTTAAAATTAATAATTAATCTTTGCCGTGAATCAAGGAGTTAAAAATGAGTCAGTATTGTGCTCAATGCCAAGAAGAAATTGAAGATGACGAATTTGATTGTGAGCAAAATATTTGTAATGACTGTATGGGTATAAATGAAGAATATCCTCCCATACCACAAGGAACGGAATGTGATAATTGTGGTAGCCCAACTGCAGAATATTATGGTGGAGATGATGTCCTGTGTGAGACATGTCATGACGATTATGTTGATGGTTATCGTGAGCGAGATTAGCAAGAGTAAGCCGTAGTAAACGTAGGTTGGGTCTTGACCCAACAAAATCGTTACAGCCCACCTGAAACGTTTGTGAATCCAAACGGCAAAATTTCAGTGGATAGCTTGGCTTGAAAACCCAACAAAGAATAAAAGGCTACCTGAAAGGCCGTCTGCAAACAAAGAAAGGAAGCAAAAATGGAAGCCAAATGTCTGTGTGGTGCAGTGTCGATGAAAGTTGAAGCCGAGAATAAACTGCACGCTTGCCATTGCGGTAAATGCCGTACTTGGGGTAGCGGTGCAAATTTTTCCGTAACCGCTAAAACACCTGAAATCCACGGCGGCGAACATATCGGCCGCTACCGCTCGTCCGAATGGGCGGAACGCTGCTTTTGCAAGCAATGCGGTACGTATCTGTTTGTGCAGGTGGGCGATGATTATTACATCAATGCGGGATTGTTTGCCGATAACGCCGATTTTGAGTTGGAAAGCCAAATTTTTATCGACTGTAAAGCACCGTATTACGATTTGGCTAATGATACGCCGAAACTCACCGAGCATGAGTTTTTAGCCATGATTGGCGCGGAGAAATAACGGGCAGCAGGCCGTAGGTCGGATTCTTGAATCCGACATCAACAAGGTTGCAACTCGGAAAAATGTCGGATTCAAGAATCCGACCTACAAAACGTTAAAGGTGTTCGAATCCAATACGGCGAAGCATTTTAAATACTTTAAAAAACGCTTTTCAGACGGCCTCAAGGCTACCTGAAAGGCCGTCTGAAAAATCTTTCAGGCAGGCATAACAAAACAAACAATAAGTACATACGCACAACAGCAGTTGGGCGGTAA
>JAUMYW010000014.1 GCA_030528455.1 Neisseria sp. | reverse complement strand
CACCCAAGTCTGCGTCGCGTGGTTCCAAATGACTTTGAAAATCTTATTCATAAAAAAATCAATCTTGTGTATTTGTTAAATCAATAAGAAAAATCTGAAAAAATCTGTTTGAAAAACCATACGAAAACCATGTTTGTACAACTTTTCAAACAGACTGAACATCTGAAATCCGCCCGACCTTCCGGCGGATTGCTTTTCAGAACCCACCGCATTCTACCACACCGCCTGATGCCGTTTGTCCCGAAGCGGGGACTTTCCGGCAGCCAATACCCCCCCCCCGAGAAATAAATTACATATATATCAATTACTTATTAGTCAGTTTGAGTCGGTTTCCAATGATGCGAAAAACATACACTGTTGTCGGCGGAAAACGGAATTCCGCCGGCGGTGCGGAAGAAATACAAATAAAAAAAGCCGCATTCCGCCCGAAGACGAATGCGGCTTTTCAAGATAAGGCGGCGAGCCCGACCCCCAGCACTGGTTTTCCGGAGTGGGCTGCTGGCTTCCGCCCCTGACCCGTTGCTCCAAATCTCCATGTGGGGAGACCCGCCAAAAGAAACCGCCATTATACGGAGATTTCCGCCCGCTGCCAAGCTCTCCCCGTGCAGACGGCAGAAAGCTGCAGACGGCCTGTGCCGCCATGCCGTCTGCAGCTCTCCGAAACAGTTAAAAAAGCATCGGATTAACCTGTTTTTACGCAGGAAAATCGGCTACAATGCTTTTCTTTATGCCGTACGGCAGGCCGCCCTTCAAACACCAGAACAATTTTACAAACGGCCGCCGCCCTCCCAAACCGAACACCAAAACGGATATTCCCATTATGAACAAACCGCAACGCATCCGCGAAATTCCGTATAACTATACTTCCTATTCCGACCGAGAAATCGTTATCCGCCTTTTGGGCGAAACGGCGTGGAACACGCTGGAAATGCTGCGCGGCCGGCGCAGAACGGGGCGTTCGGCGCGTATGCTGTTTGAGGTTTTGGGCGATATTTGGGCGGTGGTGCGCAATCCTTATCTGGTGGATGATCTGCTGGAACACCCGAAACGCCGCGAGGCTCTGGTGCGCGAGATGCGCCACCGTTTGAACGAAATCCAAAAACGCCGCGACAATAATCCGCAGGTAGACGAACTGCTGCTGGCGGCGGAAGCGGCGGTTGCGCGTTTCGACAACAGCTTTGCGGAAACGAAGGCCAAGCGCGAACAGGTGCTGGCGCGGCTGTCGAAAATCACGAAAAAACACAATATTATGTTTGACGGCTTGGCACGTGTTACGCACGTTACCGATGCGACCGACTGGCGCGTGGAATATCCGTTTGTGGTGGTCAATCCCGACCACGAATCGGAGGTTGCTCCGCTGGTGAAGGCTTTAATCGAGCTGGATCTGACCATTATTCCGCGCGGCGGCGGCACGGGCTATACCGGCGGCGCGGTGCCGCTGGATGCAATGAGCGCGGTCATCAATACGGAAAAACTCGACAAACACAACGGCGTACAGTACACCGCGCTGCCCGGCTTGGAGGGCACGCATCCGATTATCCACTGCGGCGCGGGCGTGGTTACGCGGCGCGTGGAGGAAACGGCTTCCGCGGCGAAACTGGTGTTTGCGGTCGATCCGACTTCTGCCGACGCTTCCTGCGTGGGCGGCAATGTGGCGATGAATGCGGGCGGCAAAAAGGCGGTTCTGTGGGGCACCGCGCTGGACAATCTGGCTTATTGGAAGATGGTGAACCCGCAGGGCGAATGGCTGAAAATCGAGCGCGTGCGCCACAACTTCGGCAAAATCCACGACGAGGAAACCGCGCTCTTTAATGTGCATACCTTAGATGCAGACGGCATCAACATCATCAAAACGGAACGTTTGGAAATCGACGGCAGCAAGTTCCGCAAAGTGGGCTTGGGCAAAGACGTTACCGACAAATTTTTGAGCGGCCTGCCGGGCGTGCAGAAAGAAGGTACGGACGGCATCATCACCAGCGTGGCGTTTGTGCTGCATACCATGCCGAAACACATCCGCACCGTGTGTATGGAATTTTTCGGCACGGTGGCCAACGCCACGCCGTCCATCGTAGAAATCCGCGATTATCTTCTGGGACACGGCAGCGTCAAACTGGCGGGCTTGGAACATTTGGACTGGCGTTATGTTCGCGCGGTCGGCTATGCCACCAAAGCGGCGGGCAAAGGCCGTCCGAAAATGGTTTTGCTGGCGGATATTGTGTCCGACGACGAAGCCGCCGTTGTCGAAGCGGCGGAACATATCGTCAAGCTGGCGCAGGCACGGGACGGCGAAGGCTTTATCGCGGTTACGCCCGAAGCCCGCAAAACTTTCTGGCTCGACCGCAGCCGTACCGCCGCCATCGCCCGCCATACCAATGCGTTCAAAATCAATGAAGACGTTGTCATTCCGCTGGAACGTTTGGGCGAATATTCGGACGGCATCGAGCGCATCAATATCGAATTGTCGATTAAAAACAAACTCGCGCTGTGCGATGCTTTGATCAACTATCTGAACGGCAGACTGCCTGTCGACAAAATGGACACGGATCTGCCCAGTGCCGAACTGCTCGGCAGCCGCGCCGAACACGCGCTGAACCATGTTGCCGCCGTGCGCGGCCGCTGGCAGTGGCTGCTCGACAATATGGACCAACCTCTGGCCGACTATAAAGTTCTTTACGGCAGTGCTGCACAAGCCGCACCCGAAGCGGAAGACAAAGAAAGCTGCTTTATCGCTTTCCGCGATTTCCGCCTGCGCGTGTCGGTCAAAAGCGATGTGATGGTGCCGCTGACGGAAATTTTCAGCGGCAAGGCAGACGAAAAAATCATACAGGCTCTCGGCAAAATCCACAGCCGCGTGGTGCGCGGCCGCGTATTCGTCGCCCTGCACATGCACGCGGGCGACGGCAACGTCCACACCAATATCCCCGTCAATTCGGACGATTACGAAATGCTGCAGACGGCTCACAAAGCTGTCGAGCGCATCATGAAGCTCGCCCGCAGCCTAAACGGCGTAATTTCCGGCGAACACGGCATCGGCATCACCAAATTGGAATTTATGACCGATGAAGAAATGCAGCCTTTCTGGAACTATAAAGCCCGAGTCGATCCTCAGGGCCGCTTCAACCGGGGCAAACTGATGCGCGGCGCGGATTTGCGCCATGCCTACACGCCTTCTTTCGAGCTGCTCGGCGTAGAATCGCTGATTATGGAACAATCGGATTTGGGCACAATCGCCGAATCGGTGAAAGACTGTCTGCGCTGCGGCAAATGCAAACCCGTCTGCTCGACCCACGTTCCCCGCGCCAACCTGCTCTACAGCCCGCGCAACAAAATCCTCGGTGTCGGCCTCCTGACCGAAGCCTTCCTGTACGAAGAGCAGACGCGGCGCGGCGTTTCGCTGAAACATTTTGACGAATTGAACGATGTCGGCGACCACTGCACGGTATGCCACCGCTGTGTGAAACCCTGCCCGGTCAATATCGACTTCGGCGATGTAACCGTTGCCATCCGCAACTATCTGCGCAAAGCAGGCAAACGCAAGTTCAATCCCGCCGTTGCCGCCGGCATGGCTCTGCTCAACGCCAAAGATCCGCGCGCGGTAAACGGACTGCGCACGGGCGTAGTGAAAGCGGGTTTCAAACTGCAAAATCTGGGCTACGATTTGGGACGTAAGTTCCACATCGGCGCAGGCCGTCTGAAAAACGAACCGAAAGCCACCACGGGCGGATCGGGCATCAGGGAACAGGTCGTCCACTTCATCAACCGTCCGCTGCCGCGCCATGTGCCGATTAAAACCGCCCGCGCCTGGCTGAACATCGAAGACAGCAAAACCATTCCGATAGTCCGCAATCCCACATTGCCGGAAGACAGCGAAGCGGTGTTCTACTTCCCCGGCTGCGGCTCGGAGCGGCTGTTTTCGCAAGTAGGACTGGCCACTCAGGCCATGCTCTACCATATCGGCGTGCAGACCGTTCTGCCGCCGGGCTATCTGTGCTGCGGTTATCCGCAAAACGCCGGCGGCGATGCCGACAAAGCGCAGAAAATCGTTACGGAAAACCGTGTTTTGTTCCACCGCATGGCCAATACGCTGAATTATCTCGATATCAAAACCGTCGTCGTCAGCTGCGGAACGTGTTACGACAGCCTGGCGGATTACCGGTTCGAGGATATTTTCCCCGGCTGCCGCATCATCGATATTCACGAATATCTGCTGGAAAAAGGCGTGAAGCTCGACGGTATCCAAGGCGTGCAGTATCTCTACCACGATCCTTGCCACAGCCCGATCAAAACCATGAACCCGACCAAAATGGCGGGCGAGCTGCTGGGCAAGGAAGTGGTGTTGAGCGACCGCTGCTGCGGCGAAAGCGGTATGTTTGCCGCCAAACGCCCCGATATTGCCAGCCAGGTCAAATTCCGCAAACAGGAGGAAATCGGGAAAAACCTGAAACAACTCCCACAGGACGGTAGCGAAGTCAAAATGCTCACTTCCTGCCCTGCCTGCCTGCAAGGTCTGAGCCGCTACGAAGACGACAATCCGATTAAAGCCGATTACATCGTGGTAGAAATGGCGAAAACCATTCTCGGCGAAAACTGGCAGAACGAGTTTGTCGAACAGGCCAACCGGGGCGGTATCGAAAAAGTCCTGCTCTAAACCCTAAAGCCATGCCGTCTGCAGCCCCCCCAAGCTGCAGACGGCATTTTTCCGCCAACCCATTCTCAAATTTTGTAAAACAGCGAAACGCTTGCTTGCAAGAAGGCTCGCCGCCCTTATGTAAGGGTCACGCGGCAGTTGAGCAGGCCGGACTCCCGAATCCGGCAACAGCGGTATATTTTCATAAAGTATGCCCTGCCCAGCCATCAAGCCTGCCGAACGGATGCAAAAACCAATCACATGCCCTGCTTTATCCATTATTCGGAGAACCTTATGAACAAACGCATCAAACAACTCATTATCACTTATCTGCTGCAAAAAGCCGTCCGCCATCTGGGTCGCAGAATCAGCGGCCGCCGAAAATAAAACAAGCCGTCTGCAAAACCACTTGCAGACGGCTATTAACACCATATTCCTTAAAACGCGTAATCCGCTTTCAACCAGAAGGTACGCGGCATACCCAAAACCGCAAAACTACGGTCGTAACGGCCGCGCTGTACTTGCCAATAAGCCTTGTTAAAGACGTTTTCAACCGCACTGCGTACCGTCAGCCTGCCTTTACCCACCGGAATTTGATATTTCGCACCGATATCGGCCGTTGTATACGAAGGAAGGCCGGAGGTATTGGCGGCATTAATATAGCTTTTGCCGTAATGTTGTGCATACGCATTCAGCGTCAGACCTTTGACAAACGGAGTTTCCCATTCGACACCCGCTTTGGCAATAATGCGCGGACTGGTCACCTGTTGGGTGCCGTTGTAAATTGCATCGCTGTTAAACGCCTTGAAATCACGTAATTCCGCACGCAGGAAACTGATGCCCAAACTCGGACGCAAAGTTTTATTCAGCAAATTGGCATACACATTCAATTCCAAACCGCTGTTGCGTTCCCGGCCGCCGTATCCGAACACCTTCTCACTGTTCAGATAAGCACTCGGACGGAAGATGCGATAAACCGCCGCACTGGTTGTCAGCAAACCGCCGTTCCAGTTTTTACGGACACCGATTTCCACCTGGCTTGTTTTTGCTGGCGCCAGCGTTTGTCCGTTATTTACCGCATCTTCATTGTCAATCATTTTCCCCGGCTCCAAATCACGCATATAGTTACCATATACGACCGTATTCGGTTCCGGCTGCCATACTGCCGTCAATAAAGGGCTGATTGCACGTTTGCTCACACTGTTTTCTTGCTTGTTAGACGAACTTTCATGATTGGTCTGTTGGACATATTGCAAGCGTCCGCCTATCGTCAGGCGTAATTTTCCATCGGAAAAACTCATTGTGTCGGCTACAGCCAAGCTAGGGGCGGCAAAAGTTTCATGCACGTTTTGATCACTGAGCGGACCGAATACCGGCGCAGCCGGAAATTCCGGTGCATACAGATTACTGATGAAGCGGCTGGATGCTGCCGGGATACTACGGTGGAAATCACGATGACGTTTGACATAATCAAACGCCGCACTCCATTGGTGCGATACCGCGCCCGTATCAAAGTGGCCACGTGCTTTCAAAGTGGCACTGGAAGTGCGGCTCACATAGTCGATTGCTCGTGACGCTGCCCCGCAATAATCCCCCTCCTTGGCCGTATAAGTAAATTTAGCCCCGCTACCCGAAGCACAGTTACCAGAGGTGCGGTACTTCTCGCCCGGAACCATGGCTGCCAACTGGGTAAACGAGCCTTGATAGGCCGACTCCATATAACCTAGGCCGCCCGAATAAGTGATGCCGTGATCGGCAGCGTATTCGAAAGTTGCCATCGCCGTTTTATCTTCGGTTGTTTGAGCAGACCATCTCGGAATCAGATTAACGTTTCCTTTTGGCGCAGCAGGCATCGTAAAGCCGTTTTCCACCGTCCAAAGCGTCTGCATATCCTGAATCCTGGCGCGCCCGCCTTCGGTGGCACGTTTGGTGTACATCAAATCTGTACCGATTTTCAATTTTTCGCCGCGATAATCCGCACCTACTGCCAACTCTTTATTGTTTTCAGTGGAATCTTTACGCGGCATATCGCCCTTGCGGAACACACCGTTGATACGAACACCCCATTCTTTATTGCTACCGAAGCGGCGGCCGATATCGAAAGAAGGTTGCATACGGCCGGCACCAAACCATCCCAAACCAACAATATAAGCAGGCTCATCTCCTGCGCGTTTGGTTTCGATATTGACCGATGCACCCGATGCGCCCTCTGCATCCATACCCACGACCGCCGTCGATGCACCTTTAATCAATTGGGCAGAGGCGACGGCGGCGGCCGGGGAGTTATAAGTAGAATAGAGTCCTGCCAATCCGTTGACACTGAATTGGCGTGCATCAATTTGCAGATTCCGCACGTACAGACCACTGATGGTATTGGTTTCACCGCCAAAGTTCATCGTTGAAGAATCGGTTTTCGCAATAACATCAACAATATTGCGCGGTGCTTTATCGGAAAACGCCTTTTCATCATAGCGCACCACATTAATCGGAGCAGTAAACGTATTCCGATAACCTAACAGACCGAGATTGGCACCATCTCGCAAATGGGCATCAGTTGCTTCGGAAAATGCCTTAACACTCTTAGCCCGTATTTCCACCGGTTTGATATCTATCTGATGCGGCATATCTTCTGCATACACCCATGCCTGACACACCAGCAGAGGCAACAAAGCCAAAGGTTTGTTGATATTCATCGTATCTCCCGTATACGCTAAACAAAATCTGTTGAAATATAAAAATCAATAATAAAAATAATTTTCATTTAATTTTTTACAGATTATAATCAACAACCTTTTTCTTGGGATAAATTTTGTCAGTTTTATAATGCTTTTTGTAAATAAGTGTATCATTTCAACAATATTTGCAAGCAGCTTTTAGAAACAATCAAGCTCTTTTATCCTATTTTTCGAAGCAAATTTCCAATTTACCCCCTCCAAACCGCATGATGGAAAAATGGCAAACCGAGCTCTACGCTACCCCTTTATGGCTGTTAAATACCACAGCAGCTGTCTGCATCACCTTGGCCGTATTGGCTTTTCTGGCAGGCAAAACCCGTTTCGGTAAAGAATTCTCCTATATCCTCCGGCCTTGCCTGAATCGGAAAAGCGTTTTTAAAATCAGCCTGTTGATGCTATTGATGCTGGTATTGCTGCTTAGTGAAGTCCGCTTAAACGTATTGAGTACGTTTATGTCCAACGGTCTGTACAGTTCGATGCAGGATTTGAATATACATGCTTTTTGGATGTTCGCTGCCATGAATGTAAGCGTTGTATTGCTGCGGACATTTAACGGGGTTATTAATGACTTCCTCGATCAGTCCCTTGCCATCAAATGGTCGGAAAAACTCAACGCCGTACTGCTGAAACGCTGGCTTGAAAGCAAAAATTACTACCGCCTGCAGATGCGCCGCCATGCTCCGGACAATATCGACCAACGTATTCAGCAGGATGCTCAGGAGTTCATCCAATCTACCGTGGAATTTATCCGCGGCATGATTCATTCCGTTGTCTCTTCCATCGAATTTGCCGTGGTATTGTGGGGATTGGCCGGCATTCTGCATATTTTCGGCTTTGATATTCCCCACGGCATTGTTTTTTTCGTCTTTACTTTTGTGCTCTTGGCTACTGCAATCGCAATGTGGATTGGCCATCCCCTCATCAAGCACAATTACAATAATGAAAAACTCAACGGCAACTACCGCTACTCGCTTATCCGCATCCGCAACCATGCCGAAAGCATTGCGTTTTACGATGGTGAAATTCGCGAAAGAAAGCAGCTTGACGAACGCTTTGCGGCCATTATCCGCAACCGGTGGCGCATTGCACGGCAAAGCGTTGCTTTGGGCGGATTTAACGATATGTTTAGCCAAGGCGTACAACTTCTGCCGATTATTCTACAGGCTCCTCGTTTGTTTGCAGGCCAAATCAAAATCGGGGACATCCAGCAAACCGTCCAATCTTTTGCCCGCCTGCAACGTGCCTTATCGTTTTTCCGTCTTTTCTACGAGGAATTCACAGTCTATCGCGCCAGACTCGAACGCTTATACGGTTTTTTAAGCGATCTTAACAGCCATCCTGCCGCCCGCTCGGCTCAACACTGTCTTTCAAACAATTTAATATTAAAAGATTTCACGCTCTACCGTGCAGACGGCAGCGTTCTGATCGGCCCCGTCAATACTGCTATCCGTGCAGGCGACTCCTTACTGATACAAGGCAGTAGCGGCTGCGGCAAAACTTCCCTACTCCGCAGTCTTGCCGGACTGTGGCCGTTCGGCAGCAGCGGCCATGTACATACTCCGCCTGCTGCCGATGTATTTTTTATACCGCAACGCCCTTATGTTCCGGAAGGAACCCTCGAACAAGCGATTTGTTATCCGGATATACATGCCTCCCGCAAAGAATTGCTTGCCTCCATGCAAGAGTGCCTGCTCGGCCATCTTACAGATAAATTGGATATCCGGGACGATTGGCAGCACAAGTTGTCGCCCGGCGAGTTACAACGTATCGCTTTTGTCCGAATATTGTTAAACCGGCCACATACGGTTTTGCTGGACGAGGCAAGCTCTGCACTGGACGAGTCAAGCGAAGCACAACTTTACCGTCTGATTCGGGAACGTCTGCCCGACAGTATGATTATCAGCATCGGCCACCGTTCAAGTTTATCTGCATTCCACAATCATTTCCTATCAGTACACGGCAATCCGCAATCCCTATCGCAGCCATGTTGACGATTCCGGAGACATCGGAAAACAACTGCATCCTTTGACCGGAAAATCCGACTGTTTAAAGTATTCGGCAATGCATCTCTTGATGCCGTCTGCAAATAAAAAAACGCAATGCATAAGCATTGCGTTTATCCTGATAGGACAATGGTTCGGCAGACGGATTAAAAACGGAAGCCGCCCTTGCCTTTTCCCTTGCCTTTTTTCTGCTGCGCCTGCATTTCCTGAACGGCTTTGACCTGTGCTCCTCGGTTGTAAACCGACATTTCTTTAAATGCCTTGTGCGCTTCGGATTCAGGGCAGTTTTTGTTGGCCATACAGTAAATCGTTACCGCATCTTTCTTCGCCTGACCGCCGCTGTTGTACATGCGGCGCAGGTCGGCCGGATGGATTTTGCCGCTTTCCGGGTCGATATTGAAGGATTTCAAACGCTCGACAAACTGACGGCGCTGGCGGCGCAAAAAATACCACGCCAGCAAGGCGAACACGGCCAAAACAGCCAAAACGCCCAACAGCGCAATCCACCAGGTTACGCCGAACAAAATCAGAATACCGGTAATCACTGCCGCAATCAGGCTGATGCGGATGGCCGGTTTGACAAACATTTTGGGTTCCATAACAGCTTTCTTTATTATTCAATCGGTTGGTTAAATCTGGTAAAGGCGGAATTGTAAACCGATTTTGCCGCTTTGGATACGGCAAAACGCAAACTGCACCGCAAAACTTTATTTTTGAAATTTCGGCAGCAGTAGATGCCCTTACCCGGCAGTCAAAACTTTGATTGTTTCCGCCTCATCATCAAAACAATTTTCTTCGGGCGGCGTGCCGTAAACGAAATGAGATTTAATTTCTCTTTAAATTCTTCACTACTGCTCAAACAGCAACAGCACAATCGGATTTGCACGGAAAAGTGCATAAATCAGATTTTTCTTTTCCATCCTCCTGCCATCGTTTTCCTTTTCTGCCTGAGGTTTTCAGACGGCCAAACCGCCGACAAGCTGCTTGAATGCCGACCAAGCGTCGCCCTCTTCCGCACCTTTGACGATACGGTCGATGCGGGCGCATTCCTGCAAAGCGGCAATCAGTTTCGGCACGGGAATACGTTTGACCGCCAAGGGTGCGAGCGTTTGTTTTTCGCCCCACAGGCGCAGGCTGTTGCGAACGGACTGCACGCTCTGTCCTTGTTTCAACACCGCCGCCAGACGCAGCAGGGTACGGATGTCTTCGGCCACAGCCCATAACAGCAAAACCGGTTCTTCGCCCTCCGCCTGCAAACCGTCCAGCAAATGCAGCGCACGCGCGGCATCGCCGCCCATCCAAGCTGCCGCCAGTTGGAAAACGTCAAAACGCGCCACTTCGGCTACGGCCTGTTCCGCTTCTTCCACGCCCAACGTTGTGCCTTCGGGATACAGCAGGGCGAGTTTGTCGATTTCCTGTTTGGCTGCCAAAAGATTGCCTTCCACACGTTCCGCAAACAGGGCCAGAGCGTCGGCTTCAATCTTCAGCCCGTACTGCTGCAGACGGCTTACTATCCATTGCGGCAAAATATTCAAACCGATCGCTTTGGCTTCCGCCACTGTACCGACTGCTGCCAGCGCGGCAAACCATTTGGCTTGGGTTTGCGCCCGTTCGAGCTTGGGCAGCATGACAACGGTTACCGTATCCTGAGGCAGATTTTCTGCCAAACGCTGCAAGGTTTCGCCGCCTGCTTTGCCCGGTTTGCCGTTCGGAATATGGATTTCCAGCAGTTTCAAGTCGGCAAACAGCCCCATGCTGTCTGCCGATGATAAAACTTCGTCCCAATCGGCCTGTGTTTCGGGCGTATAGACTTCGCGCAGATAACCCTGTTGTTTCGCCGATGCACGCAGACCGTCCAAAGCCTCCACACGCAGCAAATCTTCTTCACCGTGTATCAGATACAGCGGCTGTAAAGGTTTTGCGGACGGTTCCGCCAGACTTTCAATGCTGCAGACGGCCATCAGCGTGCGTCCAAAAATGCCAGACGGCGCACAATCTGTTCGGCCGCGTCGCGCTGCATTTCCTGCCAGATTTGCGCTTCTTCTTCCTGTTTGCCCAAAACCCGACTGTCGGCATAAGCCATATTGCGGCGTACGCTGACGGTAAACGGCTTGCCCCACGCCTCTCCGCCTCGATAGGCCTGAATCCGCACATCCAACGCCAGCATATATTCGTTAATCAAAGCGGCACGGGTAACCGTCAGCACATCACGACGAGGCGTTATCTGTTCCAAAACCACCGAGGCTTGGGCACTTCGGGCTGCAGACGGCCTGCCTTTGGCACGAATCAGCGCGTCTTCCAAAGCCTGCTGCATCTCTCCGCCGCCGATGTACCAGTTTTGATAGGGCAAACGGCTGTAAGGCGATTGTCCTTTCAAATGGAAACCGCAGGCGGCCAATATCAGTACCGCCGCGCACGCAATCAGTTTGTTCATGGAATATCCGTTTCTGCCATGTGCCGAACCGCCCGAAAGTCAGGCGGTTTCAGACGGCTCAAGCGTTGTTTAAGACAATTTGGCTTTCAGCAGCTCCTGTACCTGCTGCGGATTGGCTTTGCCCCTGCTGGCTTTCATCACTTGGCCAACCAAGGCATTAAACGCCTTGTCTTTACCTGATTTGAATTCTTCCACCGACTTGGCGTTGTTCGCCAGCACTTCGTCGATGATTTTTTCAACCGCACCGGTATCGGTCATCTGTTTCAAACCGTGCTTCTCGATGATTTCCTCAATCGAAACCTCAGGCTCTTCCCACATTTTTTCAAACGCGGTTTTCGCCAATTTGCTGCTCAAAGTGCCGTCTGCAATTTTGCCGACCAAAGCAGCCAGTCGCAATGCATCAATCGGGCTTTCCGACAGACTCAAACCTTCTTTGTTCAAGGTTGCCGCCAATTCTCCGTTCATCCAGTTGGCTGCCAGCTTGCCTTGCCCGCTGGTTTGCGCGGCGGTTTCAAAGAAAGCGGCCTGCAGACGGCTTGCCGTCAGCAGACGCGCATCGTATTCGCTTACGCCGAAATCTCGGATAAAGCGTGCGGCCATCTCAGACGGCAATTCGGGCATTTCGCTGCGGGCGCGTTCCATTTGCGCGTCGGAAATGATCACCGGCAGCAAGTCAGGGTCGGGGAAATAGCGGTAGTCGTGCGCATCTTCTTTCAGGCGCATCACGCGGGTTTCGCCTTTATCGGGGTCGAACAGCATCGTTGCCTGCTGCACTTTACCGCCGTCTTCCAAAATTTCAATCTGGCTTTCCACTTCATAATTAATCGCCTGCTCCAAGAAGCGGAAAGAGTTTAAGTTTTTGATTTCACGGCGCGTACCGAATTCCTGCTGCCCCTTCGGACGCACCGATACGTTGGCATCAATACGGAACGAACCTTCCGCCATATTGCCGTCGCAAATATCCAACCACGTTACCAAGCCGTGCAAAGCCTTGGCATAAGCCACAGCCTCGGCGGCGGAACGCATTTCCGGCTCGGAAACCACCTCCAGCAGAGGCGTGCCGGCGCGGTTCAAATCAATGCCCGTTGCACCGTTCAAACCTTCATGTACCGATTTGCCTGCATCTTCTTCCATATGCGCACGGGTTACATTGATGATTTTGACTTCATCACCTACTACAATTTCCAATTTGCCGTGTTCCACAATCGGCAAATCCAACTGGCTGATTTGATAGCCTTTGGGCAAATCGGGGTAGAAATAGTTTTTACGGTCGAACACGTTTTTGCGGTTGATTGTCGCATCCAAAGCTAAACCGAGTTTGATGGCTTTTTCCACTACTTCGCGGTTCATCACCGGCAACACGCCCGGCAAAGCACATTCCACCACACTGGCATGTGCATTCGGCTCGGCACCGAAAGCAGCAGAAGCACCGCTGAAAATTTTCGATTTGGTATTCAATTGGACATGGATTTCCAGTCCGATTACGGTTTCCCAGGTCATCTTGATTTCTTTCTATACTGAGTATTCAAATCTTTCTTCGACAACAAAAAGTAAGGAACAATTTGTTTCCATCTGCCCAAACATCCCGTCCAGCATGGCATAGCGTTTGCGGTACATCGAGCGTTTTTTGCTTTCGATTTCGGCTTCGCTTTTGCGGACGGCGCATTCGGGCAGGTGCCAATAGCCGTCTGCACCCCGCACCGCTTGGGCCTCCTGCCAGAAGTCGTTGTAATTCATGGTTACGCGCTTTTTCAGCTTCCAACGCAGCTTGACCTGATTATCCTGACTGATGCCGACAACGCCGTTCATTCTCCATAAAACGGCCAACTGCTGCACCACTTGCGGCAATAATTGCTGCGGACGCAGGCCGTGGAGCTGTTTGGTCAAAGCACGGACGGTTTCGCGGCTTTGCTCTCCGGCCGGCCCCTGTACGGAAGCAATCAGCAGGCGTTTGTCCGGCACGAAGGCGAATGTTGCGGAATACAGTCTGATGCCGTCTGAATTTCTCAGTGAAACCGCCCACCAGCCTTCATCGGTGCAGTTATCGTTGCGATGCAGCCAAACACCCAATTCTTCGGAAAGATCTGCCAGCAAAACGGCTTCGCTGCGGCACATTTTCTGCCAAACTTCTTTGCCGAATGTCTGCAAGGCCGTCTGCAAATCGTATTGCATGGCGGCCAGCCGCTGCCCTGCATGAAAGCGTTTGTCGATAAAAGTGTGCAGCAGCGGATAGGTTTCGCTCGGATAATCGGCGAAAAAGCTGCGGTAAGCGGCCAGACTGTTTACAAACTGCTCGAATGCGGCGACTTCACGGCGGAACAAATACCTGCGGACGCGGAACTTGAAATACTGCTCGCTGAAATAGCCGGTACGGCTGTAAAACGTTTTGAAGCCGGGATAAACGAATGCCGTCTGCATCATTTCGGTGCTTTGGTATGCCAGTCGCTGTTTTGCTGCATTTGGTGCGCCACGTTCAACAGCTTGGCTTCTGCGAAATAGCCGCCGATCAGCTGTACGCCGACCGGCATGCCGTCTGCAGCGAAACCTGCCGGCAGAGTCATGGCGGGCAAACCGGCCAGATTGACGGCAATGGTGTAGATATCGCTCAAATACATTTGCACGGGATCGTTGATATCGCTGCCGAGTTTGGGGGCGGCGGTCGGCGCGGTCGGCGCGAGAATGACATCGCATTGCGCCAAGGCCGTCTGAAAATCGTTTGCCACCAGGCGGCGCAGTTTCTGCGCTTTCAGATAATAGGCATCGTAGTAGCCGTGGCTCAAAACGTAGGTACCCATCATGATGCGGCGTTTGACTTCGCTGCCGAAGCCTTCGGCGCGGGTGTTGCTGTACATTTCTTCCAAATTACCGAACTGCGCGGCACGGTGACCGTAACGCACACCGTCATAACGCGACAGATTTGTGCTGGCCTCCGCCGAAGCAAGAACATAGTAAGCCGGAATGGACAATTCGGTTTGCGGCAGGGAAACGTCCACCGTTTCCGCACCCTGCGCTTTGAGCAAATCGATTGCGCTTTGCAAAGCCGTCTGCACGTCCGCACTGTTGCCCGCACCGAAATATTCTTTGGGCAGGCCGACTTTCAAACCTTTCAAAGGCAGCTTCAAATCGCGCGTGTAATCTTCTTTTTGACGTTCCAAGCTGGTGGAATCGCGCTCGTCAAAACCCGCCATCGCATTGAGCAGAATGGCACAATCTTCAGCGGTCTGCGCCATCGGGCCGGCCTGATCGAAACTCGAAGCGTAAGCCACCATGCCGAAACGCGAAACCACGCCGTAAGTCGGTTTCAGCCCCGTGATACCGCAATGCGATGCAGGCTGGCGGATGGAGCCGCCGGTATCCGAGCCGAGCGCGGCAGGTGCCAGACGCGCCGCCACAACCGCCGCCGAACCGCCGGAAGAACCGCCGGGAACGTGTTCCGTATTCCACGGATTTTTGGTTGCGCCGTAAAACGAGGTTTCGTTGGTCGAACCCATGGCAAATTCGTCCATATTGGTGCGGCCCAGCGTTACCATGCCTTCGTCCAACAGATTTTGCACCACGGTTGCCGTGTAAGGCGCGACAAAATTGTCCAGCATTTTGGAGGAGCAGGCCGAACGCCAGCCCTTTTGGCAGAAAATATCTTTATAGGCAATCGGCACGCCGGTCAGCGCAGACGCTTTGCCTGCTGCAATACGTTCGTCCGCCGCACGCGCTTCGGCCAGCGTCAAGTCTTTATCCAACGCGATATAGCCGTTAATCGCCGGATTGCGCACATCAATGGCGTTCAGATAGTCTTGTGCCAGTTCGACAGCGGAAACCTGCTTGCTGCACAGCAAATCGGAAGCCTGTTTCAAAGTATAGGAAATCATTTCTCTCGTCCTGCATTGTTCAGACAGCCCCAAGCCGTCTGCAACTCGTTATTCTTCAATCACTTGCGGCACAATATACAAACGGTTGCACACTTCCGGCGCAACGGTCTGATATTCGGCGGCGCGGTCGGTTTCCGTTACCGCATCTGCGCGCAGACGCAAAGCCGCTTCATGCGGATGCGCCATCGGTTCGATACCGTCCGTATCCACCTCCTGCATTTTCTCCACCAAGGCAAATACATCGTTCAACTCGCGCAAAGTTTGCGCCTGCTCCGCTTCGGAAAGGGTCAGGCGCGACAATTTGGCGATTTTCTCCACATCGGATAAAGTAAGAGCCATAAAAAATCCTCAAATTTTGATTAGCAACCCCCCTGATTTAAGGTATGATTGCGCGTTATTCGTTTTAATCGCGGGATTATAACCGAAAACCGATGTATTCGGCATGGCGTTTTCAGGCAAATCAGAAGTTCGGCACTTCCCGAACACACGCTGCACAGGCCGTCTGCAACCGCCATCCGCCCGCCGTCCAGACACTGCTGAAACCATTTTAGGAAATTTTCATGTTTCGCTTTTTCACCCGTTATTTCTCCAATGACCTCGCCATCGACCTCGGCACTGCCAATACGCTGATTTTCAGCAAAAACAAAGGTATCGTATTAGACGAGCCGTCTGTTGTCGCCATCCAGAACGACCCCGCACACGGCAAAAGCGTTATTCTGGCCGTCGGCAGCGAAGCCAAAAGTATGTTGGGACGCACCCCCGCTTCCATTCAGGCCATCCGCCCGATGAAAGACGGCGTTATTGCCGACTTCAACGTTACCGAAAAAATGTTGAAACAATTTATCAAAAAGGCAAACAACAACAGCCGTTTCGCCGCTCCTCCGCGCATCGTTATCTGCGTGCCCTGCGGTTCGACACAAGTAGAACGCAAAGCCATCCGCGACTCCGCGTTGGCAGCCGGCGCATCCATTGTCAATCTGATTGAAGAGCCTATGGCAGCCGCCATAGGCGCGGGTCTGCCGATTGAGGAGCCGACCGGCTCCATGGTGGTCGACATCGGCGGCGGCACCACTGAAGTCGGCGTGATTTCACTGTCCGGTTTGGTATATTCCCATTCCGTCCGCGTCGGCGGCGATGCCTTCGACGAAGCCATCATCAATTATGTCCGCCGCAACTACGGTATGCTGATTGGCGAAGATACCGCTGAAAAAATCAAGAAAAACATCGGTTCCGCCTTCCCGGGCATGGAAGTCTGCGAATACGAAACCAAAGGTCGCAATCTGGCCGAAGGGATTCCCCGTGCTTTTACGATTACTTCCAACGAAGTATTGGAGGCACTGACCGAGCCGCTGAACCAAATCGTACAGGCGGTAAAAAACGCCTTGGAGCAGACTCCGCCCGAATTGGGCGCAGACATTGCCGACCGCGGTCTGGTACTCACCGGCGGCGGTGCTCTGCTGAAAGGTCTCGACCGCCTGCTGGCCGAAGAGACCGGCCTGCCTGTAACGATTGCCGAAGACCCACTGACCTGCGTGGCGCGCGGCACCGGCAAAGCTTTGGATATGATCGGCAAACTGACCTCCGTATTTGTCGTCAATCCTTAACCGTTAATCCGCCATACCGATGCCCATGCCGTCTGCACCATGTCAGAACCTTTAAGTTTTACCCGGAGCCGTCTGCACCCTTCGGGCAAGCTGGTCATTTTACTGTTGGCCGCGCTTGCCCTGATGGTTTTGGATACACGCTATTCCGCCGTCCAACAGTTGCGCAACCACGCGACAACCGTTCTTCATCCGCTGCTCTGGCTGGCCAACCAGCCGATCCGCCTGTACGCATACGGCAACAGTCTTTTGCGCCGCCAAAATGCCCTATTGGAAGAAAACAGCCGTCTGCAGTCGGAAAACCGGCAGCTCAAAGCCCAGAACCATCTGTATGCCGCCCAATTCAAAGAGTGGCAGGAATTGCGCAGCCTGAGCCGTCTGCAAGCCCGGAATATCGGACCGAGCATCACCGCCGAAGTGATTTCCAACGGAAAAGACCCTCTCTCCGACAAACTGATTATCGACAAAGGCAGCCGCGACGGCCTGCAGGCAGGAGATGCCGTTATCGACCACAGCGGCCTGCTGGGCCAACTTACCCAAGTCCGCCCCTACAATGCAGAAGTAACAGTATTAAGTAATGCACAAACCGTTGTTCCGGTAACCGTTGCCCGAACGGGTGTCAGAAGCCTGCTTTACGGTACCGGCAATTCGGTCAAACTGCGTTACTTCCCTACTGATGCCGATTTACAGACCGGCGACATCCTGCTTACCTCAGGATTGGATTCCGTTTACCCTTTAGGTATTCCGGTTGCCGGAGTCGATAAAGCCGAACGCATTCCCGGTACGCCCTACTATCAAACCGAGCTGCATATATTGTCCTCACCTTTGCGCAGCAAATATGTATTGGTACTGTCCCAAACCGACCGCTCCCTCCCGGACACCGGCAACGGAACAACAAAAGCTTCCGCCGACGGCAGATAATATGAACGATTTGGAAAACTACTACAACCGATCGCCGAAAAATCTGATTTTCATCAGTTTTTTTGCTTCCCTGCTGCTTGATTTCATTCCGCTGGATAACGGCTTCTTTTTCTGGCTGCCCGAATTCAGCGCACTGATTCTGCTGTATTGGAGTTTGAACCGCCATCATACTGTGGGTATCGGTTCCGCTTTCATACTCGGTTTGCTGATAGATATCGGGACGGCAACCCCGCTCGGTCTGCATGCATTTTCCTATACTCTGATGACTTTTACCGTTCAAAGCTACCAGCGTCAGATACTGCTGCACAGCTACGGCATACAGTCTGCCATCATCTGTATCGCCTTATGCGGCAACTGGCTTTTGCTTACTGCTGCCAGACTGCTTGCCGAACACCGCTTCGGCGGCTTTGGCGGTCTGCTCTCCCCCGTTGTCGGTGCCCTGCTTTGGCCACTGCTCAATAAAATTATGCTGGCCCTTCTCCACTCGCACCACCAACGCAGATGAAACGTTTTTCCTTCCGCAAACGCAAACGTAATACAACGCACCGGAACAGTCTCAACGAACGTCAGGATTTCCGTCTGCGTCTGCTGCTGGCGTTTGCCTTTATCCTGATCCTGTTTCTCGGCCTGTCGGCGCGTTTTGTCTACCTGCAGGTTTTCAAACATGAGGAATATGCCGCACGGGCGGCCACCAACCGCCTTTCACTGATTCCCACGCCGCCGATTCGCGGAGAAATCGTCGATATCAACGGCATTGTTCTGGCACACAACTATCCGGCATTTTCATTGGAAATCGTCCCCAACCGTATTGCCGGCAAAATGGAAGATATCATTGCCGCATTACAGGAATATGCCGACATCACCGCGTCCGATTTGAAACGTTTTAAGAAATTCCGTGCGGATTTCCGTTCCTACGACAAAATTCCGCTGAAAATGAAACTGACACCCGATGAAGCTTCCAGACTGGCCGCACAGCTCTATCGCTTCCCGGGTGTAGAAATCAATGCACGCACCTTCCGCGAATATCCCTACGGCAAACTGACCGCACATTTCGTAGGCTATATCGGCCGCATCAGCGACCGCGATCAGCAGAATCTCGACAAAGACAATCTGACCGCGCTCTACCGGGGCAGCACGCATATCGGCAAATCGGGCCTGGAAAAATTTTACGAACGCCAATTGCACGGAACTCCCGGCTATCAGGAAGTGGAAAAAGATGCCTACGGCAATATTGTCCGGGTGTTGAAAACCGTAGCCCCGAAAACCGGCCAGACATTAAAACTTTCAATGGATATCCGAATGCAGCAGGAAGCCGACCGTCTGATGGCGGGACGGCGCGGCGCACTGGTTGCCGTCGATCCGCAAAGCGGCGGCGTGCTGGCTTATATTTCCAATCCTTCCTTCAATCCCAATCTGTTTATCGACGGTATCGACAGCGAAACATGGAAAAGTCTGAACGAAGATTGGCAGCGTCCTTTGATTAACCGCGTTACGCAAGGCCTTTATCCTCCCGGCTCGACTTTCAAGCCGTTTATCGGCATGGCTTTGCTGGAAAGCGGCAAAATCGGGCAGAACACGGTTTATCCCGCCCCCGGAGCATGGAGCATTCCCGGCAGCAGGCATTTGTTCCGCGACTCGGTACGCAGCGGCCACGGTTCTGCCGACTTAAGTAAGGCGATTCAGGTATCTTCCGACACGTTTTTCTACCGTTTGGGTTACGAAACCGGTATCGAGAAACTTTATCCCTATTTGGCGGAATTCGGCTTGGGCAGACCCACAGGCATCGATTTGCCGAATGAATACCGGGGCGTACTGCCCTCTCCGCAATGGAAGGAGAAACGGTTTGCCAAACTGCCGCCCGAAAAACGCCGCTGGAAACCGTCCGAGATGGTATCGGTCAGTATCGGACAAGGCTATAACACCTACACGCCGCTGCAAATGGCACACGCAACCGCCATGCTTGCCAACAACGGGGTTGTCTACCGTCCCCACTTGGTTAAAGAACTGCTCGATCACGAAAGCCGGCAGATTACCCTTATCGACCCGCAGCCGGAACGCAGACTCCCCTTCGGCCGCAGTAATTTCGAATATATCAAACATGCAATGGTCAAGGTGCTGAAACCGGGAGGCACCGCCCACCGTATCGGCCACGGCCTGGCTTACAGCATGGGCGGCAAAACCGGTACGGCCCAAGTCGTCAAAATCGCACAAGGCAAAACTTACAATGCCGCTGCATTGGCCGAACAGCACCGCGACCACGCCTGGTTTGTTTCCTTCGCTCCGGCAGACAAACCGAAAATCGCCATTGCCGTCATTCTGGAAAACGGCGGCTGGGGGGCCAATGCAGCCCCTCTGGCACGGAAACTGAGCGACTATTACCTGCTTCAATTGTCCGGTAAGGACGGATCAGCCATTCCGGTCGGCGAAGCGGGCAGACAGCAAACTGCCAATCCGCTGCTGGAAGGCAGCCGCAGTCGGCAAAAGCACCCTTCCGCCTTTGAAAAAGCCTACCAGAGCATTGCCGCCGAGGAAGCTGCCATGCCGTCTGCAGCTTCAAACTTCCCTTCGGGAGACACACCTTGATGCAAGAAAATCTGCTGCATAAAGCCAAGCGAATATTCTGGCAGCCTATGGATGCCTGGCTGTTTTACGCCATGATGGTTATCTATATCATGAGTCTGTTCCTGCTTTACTCTGCAGACGGCCAAAATATCCGCCAGCTGGAAAACAAAACCCTGCACACCGTTCTCGGTTTCGCCCTGCTCTGGCTGGTTGCCCGCATTCCTCCCCGAACACTGGCCCGTTTCGCTCCGCCTATGTACCTGCTCGGCATCATACTGTTACTGGGCGTTCATTTTTTCGGTATCAAAGTCAACGGTTCGACACGCTGGCTTGATTTCGGCGTAGCACGCATCCAGCCTTCGGAAATCATGAAAATCGGCCTGCCGATGATGATTGCCTGGTTTTTCCAACGCTATGAAGGCAGCCTGAATTGGAAACACTATCTCATCGCACTGTGCTTGGTTGCCGTTCCCGGCATATTGATTCTGAAACAGCCCGATTTGGGAACCGCCACACTGATTATGGCCTCGGGGATTTTTGTCGTTTTTTTTGCCGGTTTGCCTTGGAAAGTCATCTTTGCTGCCATAACCGGTCTTTTGGCCTCCCTGCCGCTGATTTGGAACTACGGAATGCACGACTATCAGAAAGTGCGCGTCATGACCCTGCTCGACCCCAGCAAAGACCCGCTCGGAGCAGGCTACCACATCCTGCAATCCATGATTGCCATCGGTTCGGGCGGCATATGGGGCAAAGGCTGGCTCAACGGTTCGCAAACCCATCTCGACTACATTCCCGAATCCACCACCGACTTTATCTTTGCCGTTTACGGTGAAGAATTCGGTCTTATCGGCAACATTCTGCTGCTGCTGATTTACCTGACCATACTCGGACGCGGGCTGTATATCGCCTCCGCCGCACACACACTGTACAGCCGTACACTGGCAGGCGCACTGACCATGACCTTCTTCTGTTATGCCTTCGTCAATATGGGCATGGTCAGCGGCATTCTGCCCGTTGTCGGCGTTCCCCTTCCGCTTGTCAGCTACGGAGGCACAGCCACCCTTTCCATCATGTTCGTTCTTGCCCTGCTGATGGGCATTGCCAACGAACCGCGCCGCTAACTATCCCAAGCCGTCTGCAACCCGCCCCAAGTGCAACAGAACCAGCAGACGGCACGGCATACACCGTCAAACCGCCCGTTTATGCTACACTTAAAAACTTTGAATTTCCCCCCACACAAGGAAACCGCAATGGCAGGCAACACCTTCGGACAACTCTTCAGCGTAACCACTTTCGGAGAAAGCCACGGTCCCGCATTGGGCTGCATCATCGACGGCTGCCCGCCCGGACTTTCCCTCGATAAAGCCGACATCCAAACCGACCTCGACCGCCGCAAACCCGGCACCAGCCGCCACGTTACCCAACGGCGCGAGGCCGACGAAGTGGAAATCCTTTCCGGCGTGTTTGAAGGCCGAACCACCGGCACACCGATTGCCCTGCTCATCCGCAACACCGACCAACGCAGCAAAGACTACGGCAACATCGCCCGACAATTCCGCCCCGGCCACGCCGACTACACCTATCGGCACAAATACGGCATCCGCGACTATCGTGGCGGCGGCCGCAGCTCCGCCCGCGAAACCGCAGCCCGCGTTGCCGCCGGAGCGATTGCCAAAAAATGGCTGAAAGAAAAGTTCGGCACCGGAATCACCGCCTACGTTACCCAAGTGGGCGAAAAAACCATCGCCTTCGAAGGCTACGAACACATCGGCAACAATCCCTTCTTCGCCGCCAACCAAAGCCAGATTGCCGAGTTGGAACACTATATGGACAGCGTGCGCAAATCGCTGGATTCCGTCGGTGCCAAACTCGCCGTCGAAGCCCGCAACGTACCCGTCGGCTTGGGCGAACCCGTATTCGACCGACTGGATGCCGACATCGCCCATGCCATGATGTCGATTAACGCCGTCAAAGGCGTGGAAATCGGCGCAGGTTTCGGCTGCATCACCCAACGCGGCAGCGAACACGGCGACGAGCTTACCCCCGAAGGCTTCTTGTCCAACCACGCCGGCGGCATCTTGGGCGGCATCAGCACCGGCCAAGATATTGCCGTGAACATCGCCGTCAAGCCCACCAGCAGCATCGCCACCCCGCGCCGCTCGATCGACATCGAAGGCAATCCCGTCGAACTCGCCACCCACGGCCGCCACGACCCCTGCGTCGGTCTGCGTGCCGCCCCGATTGCCGAGGCCATGCTCGCACTGGTACTGATCGATCATGCTCTGCGCCACCGCGCCCAGAATGCCGACGTGCGCGTGAGCACGCCCGACATCGCTTAACCCTCAACACAGGCAATCCCCATCCGATTCAAATAAGGACTTGCCTGCATCCAGGATAAAACATATAATCCCGTTTTTCCAACAGTCGGAGTGTGGCGCAGTCTGGTAGCGCACTTGCATGGGGTGCAAGGGGTCGAAGGTTCGAATCCTTTCACTCCGACCAAAATACAAAAGGCTTGGCGATTCTGCCAAGCCTTTGTCTATTCGGGAAAATCCCTTTAAAATAATCAATCCGCCAGCAGGTTTTTATCCCTTCAAACGACAATATGAAACTTTACACGCTCTGCTTCATACTCGCCGCCTTCTCCTGTCACACTGCCTCCGCTGCAACGCCTGTCAGCATCGAAACCGATTATGGCACCGTCGAATTGCTGCTGGACGAAGTACGTGCTCCCGAAACAGTTGCCAATTTCCTCAACTACGCCCGAAAAGGGTTTTACAATCAAACCGTATTCCACCGCGTCATTGACGGGTTTATGATTCAGGGCGGCGGCTATACTGCCGATTTGAATGAAAAAACAACCGGAAAAGCCATCAACAGCGAAGCCGACAACGGTTTGCGCAATCTTACGGGCACCATTGCCATGGCCCGTTCGGCCAAGCCGCATTCCGCCACCAGTCAGTTTTTCATCAATCTTGCCGATAACGGCTTCCTCAACCATCAGAATAAAACACCTCAAGGTTACGGTTATACGGTTTTCGGTAAAGTCGTCAAAGGCATGGACGTTGTTCGGAATATAGGCAAAACACCCACCGCAAGCCGGACTTATCTGCATAATGTGCCTCTGAAACCGGTCATCATCCGCAAGATTTCCATCGGCACACCTTCTGCCGTGAAAACCGAACCGTAGTCCAGCCGGACAAAAATGCTGCAGACGGCATAGGCATCCGACCGGATGTTTTTCGCCAACTTTACGCCGCCCCTGCTTGACGGTTTTTACAGCGGCAAGTTACCATCAAAAGCTACGTTCGAACAGTACGGCTGAACTTATGTCCCTTATTCCGAAATCGGCCCTGACCATCGCCGGCTTGTCTTTATTTTCCTTCTCCTACGCACAACACCACCATCACGTGCCCAAGCAGGTCGGTTTGGCCTTCATGCAGCTCAACGCCAAACCTTTGGACCCCCCTCCCGCTGCTGCCGTTTTCCTCCAAACCTCAGGCGGCAGCGTCTGGAACAAGCTGCGCAGCAATTTCCGCATGAGCGAAGTCAATTCCGACCTCATCCGCCGCCACGAAAACAGATTCATGAACAGCCGTGCGTATTTCAGCCGGACAATCGAGCGCAGCAGACCCTATATGTACCATATCAGCAACGAAGTGGCCAAACGCAATATGCCTGCGGAAATCGCTCTGCTTCCGTTTATCGAAAGTGCTTTCGTTACCAAAGCCAAATCACATGTAGGCGCGTCCGGCCTGTGGCAGTTTATGCCGGCCACAGGCCGTCATTACGGTCTGGAACAAACACCGATGTATGACGGCCGCCACGATATTTATGCGGCAACCAATGCCGCTCTGAATTATTTGGAATATCTGCACCGACTGTTCGGCGACTGGTCTCTGGCACTGGCCGCCTACAATTGGGGAGAAGGCAATGTCGGGCGTGCCATCAACCGTGCCTTGGCACAGGGATTGGAGCCTACATACGAAAATTTGAAAATGCCTGCGGAAACCCGGAATTATGTTCCGAAACTTTTGGCCGTACGCAATATCGTCAACAATCCCAATGCCTACGGCATCCGCTTTTCCGATGTTGAAAACAAACCTTATTTTCAAGCTGTCAATTTAAACCGTCCTATAGACATCAGCGCGATTACGCGCTTGGCGCAAATCAGCGAAGCGGAATTTTTAAAACTGAATCCGGCATTCAAAACCCCCGTCTATCTGCCCAAGCAGGGACGCAAACTGCTGCTGCCCGCCGCCAATGCTTCAACTTTCGAACGCAATTTTCAAAACGCCGATAAAGACAGCCTGCTTTCATGGCATGTTTACACGCCTTACAGCAAAACCCATATCAGCGATATCGCCGCCGAATCCGGCATGAGCGTGGGCGAATTGAAAAGCCTGAACGGTCTGCGCACCAACAATATCCCGGCCGGGCACAGCATTTTGGTCAGCAAAAATTTTGTCTCCTCCGCCCCGCAGGAACAGCAGAGTTTCAGCCATCTCGACACTGACCGGAATCCGAACGACAACAAACTGCAAACCGTACCGCCGCTGCAACACAATACAACCCGAACGCTGCCTGTCCCAACCGTTAATTTTGCCGATGCAGGCGGTCCTACGGAACAAAACACCTCCGCCCGGCTACAGACAGCACATACAAACGCACCGGCAGCAAATATACCGCACAGCTCGGCCGTTTTGCCCCCGATGGCAGAACAGGAGCACAGGGAACAAACCGATTCCGCCATTATCCCGACAGCCAAAACGCATCAACCTGCCCATACTCAGGCCATGCCGTCTGCAGCTTCTGCCGGCAGGGAAGAAAACGACGAATTGCTAAGCCTGATTCGACACAAAACTTCGGCAGCAGCCAACAGACACCGTGTCGAAGCCGGGGACACGCTGTACAATATCGCCAAACGTTACAATATGTCGGTACAGCAGCTTGCTGCGGCCAACCGCATTCAGAACAACACCGTCCGCATCGGACAAATCCTGAAAGTCGGCCCTGCTGCCGGCATGTAAACAATCTGCAGACAGCATATGCCGTCTGCAGGTGATTTTCTTCTCCGAAAGACCCAGCATGAACACCATCGCCCGCAATATCTTCAAAGCCTACGACATCCGCGGCATTGTCGGACAAACCCTCACCGGCGAAGCCGCCTATCTGATTGGCCGCGCCATCGGCACACAAGCAGCCCGCAGCCATATTTCCCAACTCGCCCTCGGTCGGGACGGCCGATTGAGCGGCCCCGGATTGGCACAACAGCTCGCGCGCGGTCTGAACGACAGCGGCATAAACGTTCTGGACATCGGCATGGTCGCCACGCCAATGCTCTATTTCGCAGCAGTACAACGCTGCGGCGGCAGCGGCGTCATGATTACCGGCAGCCACAACCCGCCGGAATACAACGGCTTCAAAATAATGCTCGGCGGCGACACACTGGCCGGAGAAGCCGTACAAAGCCTGCTCGCCCTGATTGAAGCAGACGATTTCGTTTCCGGCACGGCATCAATAAAACAAGCCGACATTACCGAAGACTACATCGCTGCCATTACCGGACACATCCGTCCCGCACGCCGCATGAAAATCGCCGTAGACGCAGGCAACGGCATAGGCGGCGCATTTGCAGGCAGACTTTACCGGGCTTTGGGCTTCGACGTTCAGGAACTGTTTTGCGAAGTGGACGGCCGCTTTCCAAACCACCATCCCGACCCGGCCAAACCGGCCAATCTGCAAGACCTGATTCACGCACTCGCCGAAGGCGAAGCCGAAATCGGCCTGGCTTTCGACGGCGATGCCGACCGCTTGGGCGTAGTAACCAAAGACGGCAACATTATTTATCCCGACCGCCAACTGATGCTGTTTGCACAAGACGTTTTAAGCCGCAACCCCGGCGCAACCGTGATTTTCGATGTCAAATCCACCCGCCTGCTCGCACCGTGGATTAAACAGCACGGCGGCATACCGCTGATGGAAAAAACAGGCCACAGCTTTATCAAATCGTCAATGAAACACAACGGCGCACTGGTAGCCGGCGAAATGAGCGGACACACATTCTTTAAAGAACGCTGGTTCGGCTTCGATGATGGTCTTTACGCAGGCTGCCGCCTACTGGAAATCCTGTCGCGCAACAACGATCCTTCCGCCGTATTAAACGCCCTGCCGCAAAACATTTCCACCCCCGAAATCAACATCGCCCTGCCCGAAGGTGCAGACGGCCACCGGATTATCGCCGAACTGGCCGGCACGGCACGATTTGACAACGCAGAAGAAATCATCTGCATAGACGGTTTGCGCGTCGAGTTTGCAGACGGCTTCGGCTTAATGCGTGCTTCAAACACCACACCTGTTCTGGTGCTGCGTTTTGAAGCCTGCAATCAGGCTGCTATCGGACGCATCCGTAAAACGTTTACCGATTTGCTATACAGCCATCCTGCCCTGCAAGGCAGCCTACCGCCCCTCCTATAAACTTGCCTCACATCAAAGCGGCAGCGGCATCATATCAAAAACCCTGAAACAACAATTATTTCAGGGTTTTTAAAAGAAACCGCTGTCCACGGAGGACAAAAAATAAAATACAGGCTTCAATATTCTGAAGCCTGTATCATAATCTGGTGCCCAGGGTCGGACTCGAACCGACACACCTTTCGGCGGGGGATTTTGAGTCCCCTGTGTCTACCAATTTCACCACCTGGGCAGGTGGAATATTTGTTCTGCCAATTTCACCAAGCATTGCTTGGTGCCCAGGGTCGGACTCGAACCGACACACCTTTCGGCGGGGGATTTTGAGTCCCCTGTGTCTACCAATTTCACCACCTGGGCGGTATATGAAAGATGTCCATTATAAGGATTTATCGGGTCTTGTAAACCCCATTTCTCCACTTCAATGCACCATAAAATACAAACTTATGAATTAATAGGAATTTATTTGAAAAACATTAACGTCGCCTCACTACGAACAACCCCAAAAAACTTCCCGCATTTCAGACCGTCTCAAAATCGGTTAAGATACCGCTTTCCTGGTTTTGACTACTGCACAATGACAGACAAATTGTTTTATACCGCCGTATTGCTGGCCTTTCTGTGTGCCTGTTCTCCCGACAGCCAAACCATAAAGCCGCAAAATCCCGTACCGGCAGCCGAAACTGCCCCTGCCTTTAACGGCAGTGATGTCCGTTCGGACAATATCGGCGGTGATTTCGTGCTGACCGACGGCAAAGGACAGACATTCGGTCTTAGCCGTCTGCAGGGCAAAGCCGTCATTCTGAGCTTCGGCTACACACACTGCCCCGATATCTGCCCGCTGACTTTGCAAACCTATAACGATGTACTGGCCGAACTCGGAGAAGCGGCAAAAGATGTTGCCGTCGTATTTGTCAGCATCGACCCTGATCGCGATACGCCTGAACTTATCGGCCGGTACGCCGAGCAGTTCCATCCCGACTTCATAGGCCTGACCGCTGCTGGCGGACAAAATATTGAAAAAATCAAACAGCAATACCGGGTCATGTCTGCCAAAGCAAAGCAAATATCGGAAAAAGTATATTTGGTCGACCATTCTGCAGGCACATATTTACTGGATAAAAACGGTAAAACGGCAGTATTCGAACCCTATGGTTCAGAAGCTGCGCAAATCGCCGAAGACATCAGAATTTTGTTAAAATAAAATAATTTTCCAACCTTTCAAGCCGTCTGCAGCTTCATTCCGTGCGGCAGAGGGCTTTTTCCGAGCCTCAAACATGCCCCGAAACACTTTGACCATCGCCTTGTCCAAAGGCCGTATTTTTGATGAAACCCTGCCGCTGCTGGCCGCCGCAGGTATTGTTCCGCTTGAAGAGCCGGGCAGCTCGCGCAAACTGATTATTGGCACCAATCTGCCCAACGTTCGCTTGGTAATTGTACGCGCCAGCGACGTGCCGACCTATGTACAATACGGTGCGGCGGATTTCGGCATCGCCGGCAAAGACATTTTAACCGAACACGGCGGCGACGGTCTGTATCAGCCGCTGGATTTGCAAATTGCCAAATGCCGCATGATGGTAGCCGTGCGCAAAGGTTTCGATTACACCGCCGCATCGCAGCCGGGCAACCGTTTGCGCGTGGCCACCAAATATCCCGACATTGCCGCCGAACATTTCGCGGGAAAAGGCGTGCATGTGGACATCATCAAACTCTACGGTTCTATGGAACTTGCACCGCTGGTCGGCCTGAGCGATGCGATTGTCGATTTGGTATCCACCGGCGGCACGCTGAAAGCCAACGGTTTGGAAGCAGTCGAACACATCGCCGACATTTCCAGTCGTCTGGTTGTCAATAAAGCCGCACTGAAAGTCAAACACACGCTGATTCAGCCCGTTATCGATGCTTTCTCACAAGCCGTCTGCAAGCATAAGGCCGACCGCAAATGAACCACATCTCAGATAAAAAACTGGCCGTCCTAATCGATGCCGACAACGCTCCCGCCGACATCATTGACCGCCTGCTTGCCGAAATCGCCAAATACGGCATTGCCAGCGTCAAGCGGATTTACGGCGACTGGAGCCACGGCCTGAACAAATGGAAAGCCGCCCTGCTGCCGCACGCCATCATTCCCGTGCAGCAGTTTGCCTACACCAAAGGCAAAAACGCCACCGACATGGCATTAGTAATCGACGCGATGGACTTGCTGTACAGCGGCAATTTCGACGGCTTCTGCATCGTTTCCAGCGACAGCGATTTCACCCGCCTCGCCAGCCGTCTGCGCGAAAGCGGCCTCACCGTTTACGGCTTCGGCGAAAAGAAAACACCCGAAGCTTTCCGCCAAGCCTGCGACAAATTCATCTATACCGAAATTTTCCGCCCCGAAAAACAAAACAGCGGCAAAAACAGAAACAGCAGCGCGAACAAACATACCGGCGATGCAGATGCGCACGCTGCCATGGTCAAAATGATTACCCGCGCCGTACGCGAAAATGCCGATGATTTGGGCTGGGCCAATCTCGGCCCCATCGGCAGCTACATCAACAAAACCCATCCCGATTTCGACCCGCGTCTTTACGGTTTCAGCAAGCTTTCCGAACTGATTAAATCTTTGGATTTGTTCGAACACCGTACCGATGCCAACAACCAGATGCAGATGCGCCGCCACGCAGGCGCAGAAAAAAACGGCAGACTTTCAGACGAAAACAGAAAGCCGTCTGAAAACACTTCTGCCGACACACCTGCTGAAAACAAACGCTCTTCGGCCAAACCGAGCCAATCCGCCGCCGAAAGCAGCAGCCCCAACAAAAACGGCAAAGCCCGATTTGCGAAGCTCATTCCGCAAATCCAACAAACCGTTGATGCCGCCGCCGACAGCGACGGCTGGGCGCGCCTGAGCGAAGTCTTAAAGCAGCTGGGCCACATCGACCCGAAAGCCTACGGCTTCGATACGCCGCGCGATTTGGTTCACGCCGTTTACAGCGAATGGCTGGAAATCAAAAAAGCCGGACGCGGCGAACGCGTGCGCGTAAACAAACGTTTTGTCAGCAAAGATTAATTTTTCAGACGGCCTGCCCGCTGGCCGTCCGCATCCCGAAGAAAGCATAAAAGTATGAAACACCTTTCCACCCAATCCCCCGACTTCCAAGCCGAGCTGAAAGCATTACTGGCTTTTGAAACCGCGCAAGACCCGAAAATCGACCAAATCGTTGCCGACATCT
>JAUMYW010000023.1 GCA_030528455.1 Neisseria sp. | reverse complement strand
GATTATGGGTATCGACGTTCTCAAAAATCACGCCTGATTGATAAATAGCCATTTGGTTTGCCTATTTTGGATTTACTTCGTTTGTTGGTAACTACCTGAAAGATTTTCAGACAGCTTTTAACGGTGTGGTCAGCTTAAAACTTAACTTACTTAACTAAACTTTCATTTGAAAATTATTTTCTGAAACCGATTCTAAAAAATCATATAAATCCACACACTCCACTCCAACTTGCTTAGCAGCATTTGGAATTTTTACTGATTTTCTAACATTAGGTTCATATTTTTCATGTGTGATGATTTTCATATCATTTGCTGCTGCATAAGAAACTAGCCATGGGTCAGCATGTTCTGAAGCAAATCTAGCTTTAGCAGTATCACTGAATTGTGGATTGTTGACTGCCCAATTCATTAAACTTCCATAATGAACTTGAACAGCTTCTATTCTTTCATCATGGAAAAATTCATCAGGCAGTGTATTTATCCATTGTGCCAACTCATCATCTTTCTTGGTTAACTCCTTCTTAACTGCGCGGATAGAAAACACTCTCCCCGCATAATGCAGTGTTTTCAATAACTCCCAAAAACCGCCACAAAAAGAGAAGCGATACTCTAAGAAAGATGACTGAATGAAAATATTGCTGTCTAACAAATAGCGCGTCATCAGCCTTTTCCTTTATTATTCCGCTTATAAAGCTCAACCATTGTCGCTGGTGTAGTATTTAATAATTTTGCACCGTCTCTTAATAATATTTCTTTACTCATTGCCGCCCCAAGAACAGCCTGAGTCAAGCTCTTACTATTACGCACCGGAATGGTGGCATAAGAATTACCACCTCCACTCTCTTTTTTTGGTGTATTCAGTATCTTTTGGCGTAACTTCTGCCACTCTTGCTTTGTTATCAGCCTCTTCTGATACGCTTTAATAGCGACAACATACGTACTAACATAAAATTGCCTTGCGAGAGTTTGTAAATTTTCTTCAATATTTTTTTCGGATTGCCATGCCGCCATAAACTCCTGACTTGGAACAAGAAATTCCGCAGCAACATGATTGCAAAGCTGCTCAGTTTTACTTTCACTAGTTGGGTCTGGATTAGAAATCCCGCTTTCTCCCAACCAAATATGTGCTACTTCATGCAATAGGGTAAACAATTGAGCAGAAAAGGCATCTGCTCCATTGATAAAAATAGCAGGTACTTGCTTGTCTGCGATAGCAAAACCACGAAACTCCCGTACATTTAAACTTCTGTGCGGATTACCACCGACAACTCCACTTTTAAATACCAAAATTCCAGCTTGCTCCAACAATCCACTAATATAACCAAAATAACTATCTTTATTAAGCTTACGACGCTCGCTGACATCGTAACCAATAGTTATTGCAATATCAGTAGCAATTATTTCTGCTTTATCTCTCAAACCAAACTTGCCAACAAACGGCAAACTTTCAGGTAGCCTATCGGCTTTGCGCAAATAATTTCGATACCAATCAACTTTGTCTTCGACATCGCTTAATACCGCATAGAAATCGGCAGACAACGGTTCTCTATCCTGAACAGTGCGGAAATCAGGTAAATACGGCTTTCCAAAATTTTCAGACGGCGGTTGATTCAAAAACAGAAAGCCAAACGGGATATTCGCCATCTTAATCAGTTTGTCGGCTTGACTCTGGTTAATAATACCTTCAAGAAATTTTTGACGTTTTTTAGGTGCGAGAAGCTCTGCCAAGCCATCTCTGTCAGTAGCTTGGTTCTCAGCTATCCAATCCAGCATAGTGGTAGATACATGATAATCTACGCTGCTCATCGCATTTCCTATATCAATCAATCTTACTGCTAAGCTTATTCTATATAATAATCTGAAAGCCTTTCAGATAGCCTTTACTGCAACTCCGCCAATTTTTTCTCAATCGCTTCTTCGGTCATAAAGCTGCACATTTTGTGGTTGTTCACCAACATCACGGGGGCATCGCCGCACGCGCCCATGCACTCGCCTTCCACTAAGGTGTAGAGGCCGTCTGAAGTGGTTTCACCGAAGCCGATTCCGAGTTTCTGTTTCAGGTATTCGGCGGCATTCACTCCGCCGCGCAGGGCGCAGGGCAGGTTGGTGCAGACGGTCAGCTTGTATTTGCCTACCGGATGCAGGTCGTACATATTGTAGAAAGTGGCCACTTCGTAGGCGGCAGCCGGTGCGATGCCGACATAGTTGGCAACAAATTCAATGATTTCAGGCGTCAGCCAGCGTTTTTCTACTTGGGCGATACGCAATGCACCCATGATGGCGGAGCGGCGTTGGTCGGCGGGATATTTGGCCAACTCAACATCAATTTGTTTTAAAGATTCAGCGGATAACATTAGCGGTCTACCTCTCCGAATACGATGTCTTGCGTGCCGATGATGGCCACCACGTCGGCCAACATGTGGCCGCGTGCCATTTCGTCCATGCCTTGCAGGTGGGCGAAGCCGGGTGCGCGGATTTTCAGGCGGTAGGGTTTGTTGGCGCCGTCTGAAATCATGTAAATGCCGAACTCGCCTTTGGGGTGCTCGACGGCAGTATAGGTTTCACCTTCGGGCACGTGCATGCCTTCGGTAAACAGTTTGAAATGGTGGATCAAGTCTTCCATGCCCATTTTCATTTCGGTGCGTTTGGGTGGAGCGACTTTGTGGTTTTCGACAATCACGGGGCCGGGGTTGGCTTTGAGCCATTGCACGCATTGCTTGATGATGCGGTTGGATTCGCGCATTTCGTTGATACGGCAGAGGTAACGGTCGTAGCAGTCGCCGTTTACGCCGACGGGAATGTCGAAATCAACATTGGCATAGGCATCGTACGGTGCTTTTTTGCGGATATCCCACTCCACGCCTGAACCGCGAAGCATCACGCCGGTAAAGCCTTTTTGCAGCGCGCGCTCGGGAGAAACCACGCCGATACCGACGGTACGCTGCTTCCAAATACGGTTGTCGGTAAGCAGGCTTTCGTATTCATCCACGCAAGAGGGGAAGCGTTCGGTAAAGGCTTCGATAAAGTCGAGCATCGTGCCTTCGCGCGATTCGTTCAGCTTTTTCAACACTTTGGCATTGCGGAATTTGCTGGATTCATATTTCGGCATGAAATCGGGCAAATCGCGGTACACGCCGCCGGGGCGGAAGTAGGCCGCGTGCATACGCGCACCGGATACGGCTTCGTATAAGTCCATCAGCTCTTCACGTTCGCGGAAGGCATACAGGAATACGGTCATCGCGCCGATATCGAGCGCGTGCGAACCGATACCCATCAGATGGTTCAGAATGCGGGTAACTTCGGCAAACATCACGCGGATGTATTGGGCACGGATCGGCACTTCGACACCGGTCAGTTTTTCTACCGCCAAACAATATGCTTGTTCGTTGACCATCATGGAAACGTAGTCTAAGCGGTCCATATAAGGCAGGGCTTGCAGATAAGTGCGGGTTTCTGCCAGCTTTTCGGTACCGCGGTGCAGCAGGCCGATATGCGGGTCGGCGCGAACGATGGTTTCGCCTTCCAGCTCCAGAATCATACGCAATACGCCGTGCGCCGCCGGGTGCTGCGGGCCGAAGTTGATGGTG
>JAUMYW010000013.1 GCA_030528455.1 Neisseria sp. | reverse complement strand
CGTGACCGATGGTGCCAACGTTTACGTGCGGTTTGCTACGTTCAAACTTTTCCTTTGCCATGGCAAAATTTCCTATCTGTAAAAAGTTAAGGGATTTTGGTGCCCATGGGCAGATTTGAACTGCCGACCTCTCCCTTACCAAGGGAGTGCTCTACCCCTGAGCTACATGGGCTTATGATTATTGGAGCGGGTGAAGGGAATCGAACCCTCACCGTAAGCTTGGAAGGCTTCTGCTCTACCATTGAGCTACACCCGCACTTACTCTTTCGCCTGCTCCAACGTCATTGGATGATTGGTGGTGGGAGAAGGATTCGAACCTTCGAAGCTCTCGCAACAGATTTACAGTCTGCCCCCTTTGACCGCTCGGGAATCCCACCGGAAGAGAGGTGCAATATTAAACAGCACCGGAAATCAAGTCAAGCGTTATTTTTTATTTTTCACCCACTTCTCTCTAAATACATATTTTATCAAGATTTTATTTTTCTGAGACAATGCGGTAGTATTTTTCCATCAGTTCTTCCTCGCTCTCGGGATGCTCCTCGTCAATCAAGATACAATCAACCGGACATACCTGCTGGCATTGCGGTTCATCGTAATGACCGACACACTGGGTACACAGCCCGGGTTCGATTTCGTAGATTTCTTCGCCTTGAGAAATGGCATCATTCGGGCATTCCGGCTCGCACACGTCGCAGTTGATGCATTCATCGGTAATAAATAGCGACATTGTTTTATCCTTTTATATTTTGGGTTTGCGTTTATTCAAAGGGCGGAGATTATAGCATATTTGTACTTTTTTGTTTTATATGAATTAATTATTAGAGATAATCATTCTTACAAATATGGTTGGGTTATTCGTCTTGATTTGGACTCAGTGGGTGCTTCTCCAGCAGCAGAAAACGACTCATGCCTGACTTTCCTGCTTTCAGCAATACGAAATTGGTCGGCAAATCTGGCAAAGTGCCTGCTTCGATATAGATTTTGCCGCCGTTTTTCAAGCGGCGTTGCAATATTCCGAACAATTCTTTCCATGCCTGCCAGGCAAAGGGAGGATCGAGAAACACGAGGTCGAACGATGTTCCTGCCTGTTTCAGGTAGGCAAAGGCATCGCCGCAATAGACTTCTGCTTGTGCCAAACGGAATATTTGGGCATGTCCTTGCAGGTTTTTCGCGACTTGGCGGTTCTGCTCTACTAAAATGACTTGTTTGGCGTTACGCGAGGCTGCTTCCAAGCCAAGCGCGCCGCTTCCCGCAAACAGATCCAATACGTTCCATCCCGTCAGGTCTTGTCCGAGCCAGTTGAACAGGCGTTCGCGCACCATGTCCGGAGTCGGGCGCAGGCCGTCTGCCGAGGGAAAACTGATTTTCCGCCCTCTGCAGCTGCCGCCGATGATGCGGATTTGGTTTTGATGTTTGGGATTGTTTGTTTTGCGGTTCATAACTGGCCTTCGGTAAACAGGCCGCCTGAAAAATTTGCTGAGCAACTTTCAGACGGCCTCTGCAGACGGCTATTATAACGCGGGCGGTGCGCGGCTTCTATATCTGCCGCTCAACCGCAATCCCAATGGTAACGCAACCTGTCGAAACGTTTGGCGGCTAAATCTTCCGGCGCGATAAAGAAATTGCCGATGCCCGCATCTCCCCACATGATGCCAGACAGCCCGCCGTCATCGTATTCGGAACCGATTTGCAGCAACAGAACTTCTTTACTGTCGGCATCGCGCACATCGAATTGCGTAAAGCTCGGATAGCCGAAAAGCTGATGGCCGAACATCGGCGCGATTTCCCCAAAGCCGTTGAAAATCCGTTCGGCTTCTTCGTCGTCTGCCGCCAGTCGTTCGCAATAAGCCCAAAAACCTTCTTCTCCGAACCAGCGTCTGCCCTCCACTTCGTCAGACGACGAAAGACCTGCGCTGTCGCGTTCGAAATACAGGGCGTATTCGCCGTAAAGCGGCAACACTGCTTCTCCTGCCGTCTGCAGCCCAGACGCGGCAACTTCCGGACGACCCGGCTGTTGGAATAAGGATTTCACGAAACTGAATAATCCGCCTTCTGTCCGGTTGTTTGGAAATCCCGTCTCTGCCTGCCTGTTTCTGCGGAACAGACTTTCAAATATATTCCGGGCACGCGCTGCGGCGGAGGCATCTTCGGGCAGACCGTCGTGTTCGTAAAAACAGACTTGATAGGTACTTCCTTTCTGCGGATAAGGACGGTCGAAATCCAAACCGTACAAATCGTTTCCTGCGATAAAAATCTGCAATACACCTTGTTCCGGCAGCACGGCATTTCCGACTGAAACCAGACTACCTGTCGCGCGGCGGACTTCGGCGAAATTGATTTGTGCCAGAAGGTAAAGCGGTTCGCCTCTGCATTCCGGATAAGCCGAACCGTACGGCATATAGGGTACGCCGCCGAATTTGGAGGCAGTCGGCGGCAACGGTGCCCGGGCACGTTCCGTTATGATTCGGACAAACGGTTTTTCGGTTTTCTGCCAAATGGTCTGCAGCTCCAAAGGCAGACTGTCGGCCAACTGCTGTTTGTTCATATTCGTTCTCCTGTATCAAGCCGTCTGCAGAACCAAGATGCAGACGGCATTCAACTCTTTTTCTGACGCGCGGTCCAACGGTTCAAATGGTAAACCGCCAAACCGAATACCAAACCCCAAAATGCGCTGCTGATACCGAACAGCGACAAACCGGACGCGCTGGCAAGCATCGTAATCAGCGAAGCTTCACGCGTATCTTCATCACGCATTGCGTTAATCAGATTGTTCTGCAAAGTGGCAAACACAGCAATGCCTGCCAAAGCGAACAATAATTCCTCCGGCAGTACGGCAAACAGGGAAACCACTACGCCGCCTGCCGCACCGAGTAAAACATACAATGCGCCGAGCAAAACGGTTGAAAGATAACGGCGGCTTGGATCTTTGTCCACATCGCTGCCCATGCAGATGGCCGAACTGATGGCCGCCAGGTTCACCATAAACGCACCGAACGGCGCAAACAGAAATGTAGCGGCGGCAGACGAACCCACCAAAGGCGCGGCCGGAACTTTGTCGAAACCGTATGCCCGGAAAATCGCCATGCCGGGAACGTTTTGCGCAGCCAGCGACGCGATAAACAAAGGCACGCCCACGCTGACGATATGGCCGAAATGAAAAGTCGGCGACACCCACTCCAACACCGGCGGCATCAGTCTGACCGCCGACCAGTCAAGCAGTCCGGCAAACGTTCCGTAAACGAGCGCGACACAGAGCATCCACAAAATGCTGTATCCCTGCCAGCGGATTTTAACCAGCAGATAAACGGCCAGCATCAGCAGTACCAAAGCCGTCTGCACGTTCATCGCAGCAAACACGCGGCTGCCGAAATTGACCAGAATCCCCGCCAGCATCGCCGAAGCCAAAGTCGGCGGAATCAAGCCGACCAAACGGTCGAAAAAACCGCTGGCCGAAGCGAAAAACATCATGCCGCCGGCAAACATGAAGGCCGCCACAGCGTCCGACAGCGGAATGCCTGTCAGCGACACCATCATCGCCGCGCCGGGCGTACACCACGCCATCATCACAGGCGCGCGGTAACGCAGGCTCAGAACAACCGTCAGCACGGCACACACCAGCCCGATAACGGTAAACCACGAAACGACTTGCGTATCCGTCGCGCCGAATGCCTTGGCCGCTTGGAAAATAATCACTGCGCTGCTGCCGTAAGACACCAGCAAAGCGGCTACGGCGGCGGACAAATGTGAAGAAGCGAAAGGAAGTTTCATCATGATTTTTTTGCCCTCCGCATTCGGGTTGGCGGCCTACCGGCAGCCGGCTCTCCTGCGGTCAAAAACACGCCGCCTTTTTCAGACGGCCTCAAAGTAAAGTTATGCAAAGATAACGGCATCGCCGTCTGCCGTCAAATCGGGCGCGCGATGCCGTCTGAAAACCGGCTTCAAGGAAGGTTCAAACAAAAAAAGGCGGAACGAACGTCCGCCTTTTTCGTCATGCCACCGCACTTATTCCGCAGGTTTGGTGCGGCTCAGCGTGATGCCGGTGAAACCGAACAGCACGGTCAGCAGCAAGCAGAGATAGCAGAAAAACGCATACGGCAGATAATCCAGCACCGGCACTTCCAACACGCCGCTGATAAATACGCCGCACACGCTCCACGGCACCAGCGGATTGACCACCGTTCCCGCGTCTTCCACCGTGCGTGCCAGATTGCGCGGATGCAGGCCGAGTTTTTGGAACACCGGCAGAAAAGTGTTGCCCGACAGCAGCAGGCTCAAATACTGTTCGCCGATCAAAACATTGATGCCCAAAGACGTCATCGCCGCCGCAAACACCGCATTGCCCGTTTTGCCCAACAAATGACGCACGCTTTCCAGCAGGGCGGGCAGAATACCCAAAGCCTGCAACAGGCCGCCCACGCTCAAAGCCAGAATCACCAGCGTCTGCGTAAAAAACATACTCTGCACGCCGCCGCGCGACACCAGCTTGCCGACCACGCCCAAATCCAGGTTTTCAGCCGGTTTGTAGCCCGCAAAAAACCAGCCGCCCAAGTCGCCCAAAGACGGGCTGCTGTGCAGGTAGGTCAAGCCCAAAGCCACCGCAATCGTTGCCGAAATCGCATAAATCGCGTTTACCTTCATCACCGCCAGCACCACCAGCACGGCAAACGGCAGCAGCGAGTAAGCGTGTACCAGACCGCTGTTTTCCAAGCTGGCCTGCAATGCGGTAATGCTGTTCAAATCCGCATCGGCCGTATGCGAAGACATCAGCCACAAAAACAGCGCGGTCAATATCCAAGCAGGGACGGTGGTATACATCATATTGCGGATATGGTCGAACAAATCGATGCCGACCACCGAAGACGCAATCGAACAGGTATCCGACAGCGGCGACATCTTGTCGCCGAAAAACGCGCCCGATACCACCGCACCGGCCACTACCGCCGCCTGCGCGTCAAACGCATTCGCCATGCCCATAAACGCCACGCCGACAGTCGCACAAGTCGTCAGACTGCTGCCGATGGCCACGCCGACCACCGAAGTCAACACAAACGCCGACACATAAAACCAATCCGGCGAAATCAAATCAAAGCCGTAATACATCAAAGTCGGAATCGCACCCGACATCATCAGCGCGCTCACCAGCAAACCGATAAAGGAAAACAGGTAAATCGCCCCTATGCCCGACATCACGCCGTCCGCCATACGTCCCTGCAACAAAACGAAAGGCTGCTTTTTCAGACGGCCCAAAAGCAGCAGGGCGAACACCGCCAGCAAGAGCGACAAATGCGGCACCCAGCCCAAAACAATCATCGTTACGCCCAAAGCCGCCACAATCGCCACAGCAATCAACCAAGCTTCACGTGCTTTTATCGTCAATAAAGGAACTTCCATAATACCCTTCCTCCAACACCTCATTTATGTATAAATGAAAAATATTATCTCATTTTTAATATTTACTAAAACTTTTTTCACCCATCACACCAAACCCTCTATTTTTACAAACCATTTTCCACCGTCTCCAAACACAACAAATCATGCAGCACACGCACAAGCCGCACCAAATCCTTTACAATACGCGCCTGAAACCAAACTGGGAAAAGAACATCATGGAAGCTGAAATCATCAATCAGTTAAACAATACCTTAAACAACCTTGAACAGCGCAGCACCGACATCCGCGCCTATATGGACTACCAAGGCAAAAAAGAACGCTTGGAAGAAGTTATCGGTCTGTCGGAAGATCCCGAATTATGGAACGACCCGAAAAAAGCACAAGAAATCGGCAAAGAACGCAAAATTCTCGAAGGCATTGTTTTAACTTTGGACAATATCGCAAGCGGCATCGAAGACAACCGCATGCTGATTGAAATGACAGTAGAAGAAAATGATGCAGACGGCTTCGCTGCAATACAGGAAGACGTTGCCGAGCTGGAACGCCAGATGGCCGAACTCGAATTCAAACGGATGTTCAACCAGCCGGCCGATCCGAACAACTGTTTCATCGACATCACCGCCGGCGCGGGCGGCACGGAAGCAGAAGACTGGGCGGGTATGCTGCTGCGTATGTACACGCGCTATGCCGAACGCAAAGGCTTCAAAGTCGAAATTTTGGAACAGGATGACGGAGAAATCGCCGGTGTCAACCGCGCCACCATCCGATTGGAAGGCGAATATGCCTACGGCCTGCTGCGTACCGAAACCGGCGTACACCGTCTTGTACGCTACTCGCCGTTCGACTCCAACAACAAACGGCACACTTCGTTTTCATCCGTTTTCGTTTACCCCGAAGTGGACGACAGCATCGAAATCGAAATCAATCCCTCCGATTTGCGTATCGACACCTACCGCGCATCGGGCGCGGGCGGCCAGCACATCAACAAAACCGACTCCGCCGTCCGCATTACCCACGAACCCTCAGGCATTGTCGTACAGTGCCAGAACGACCGCTCGCAGCACGCCAACAAAGCCGCTGCGATGGAAATGCTGAAATCCAAGCTCTACGAATTGGAAATGCGCAAGCGAAACGAAGAGAAACAGGCTTTGGAGGACGGCAAATCCGATGTGGGCTGGGGCAGCCAGATCCGTTCCTATGTTTTGGATTCCTCGCGCATCAAAGACCTGCGAACCGGCCACGAAGTCGGCAACACCAAAGCCGTACTTGACGGCGATTTGGACGGCTTTATCGAAGCCAGCCTGAAACAGGGCGTGTAAATCCTGCAAGCGGATTTAACCGCCGCATCAGACGGTAAAACGGCAGAATGTGAAACACTCTGCCGTTTTTTACGTTTTTCGGTTTCCGCCGTTTTTCAGACGGCCTCGGAAATGTCAGCAGACATTATTGCCTACCCGTTTTCTTGGGCAGCAGCAAATCTCCGTGGCGATTTTGACGCAAAGCTGCGATACGCCAGCTGATGTTCGGATGCGAGCCGAAAAAATTATGCACGACTGCCCAGAAACTGCGCGTATACAGATAATCGGCTTCATACGCCTCCCGATCGACTTGGCGGTAAAGGTGTTTGCCCGCCGCCAACATCAGCAGGCCGTGCTGCTCGCGGTCTTCAGACAAAGCATAACCCAGTTTGTCGCAACCGTATTCGCGCGAACGGCTCAACGGCAGGCCGAGAAAATAATTGATGCCCGGCAGATTGGCCGCCACCGTCAGCGCGTTGTACCACCATGCCACATGGCTCAAACGGATATGCCCCAATTCATGTCCCAAAATAAAACGCAGGCTTTTTTCATCCCGATTGGCCAGCGCGCGTTCGAGAATATCGGAATAAATCACGCCGAAAGCACGGTAACCGGGCAAACAGGTGGCAAACGCATTCAGCGTTCCGTTGCCGTTTTGGATATACAGTTCAGGAACTTTTTTCATCCCCAGTTTCTGCGACATCTCCACCCACATCCGATGCACTTCGGGAAACTGATTCGCTCCGACCTTGATACCGTTTGCCCGTGCCACGCCATAAACCTTGCCTACGGAATAAATAATGAACAAAATCAATCCGAAAGGCGCAAGCAGCACCAGCGGGGTTTCCAAATCTTCAACCGCAGCAATGACTTCCCGTTCGTCTTCGGACAATTTTGCCAGAATTTCTTCGTCAGACAGATCGGCGGCCTGCTCGTAACGGTCGGCCCGATATTCGGCGACGGCGGCTTCCTTCAAAACACTCAGCGTTTCCTGTTTGTACACCGACAACGCCAAAGCAACCGAGAAAACCAGTACGGTTAGAAACGCTGCCGAGCCGAACAGCAGCCACTCAAAACGGTGGCGGCTGCGCCTGACCAGCTGCGCGGAGCAACTATCACACATAAATTCCTCTGAAAAAACGCAAATGCCTGCATACACATTTCCAAGCATATTCCGCCCATTATATCCGTTTCCCGACAACCCGTCATGCAGAGATAAAGCTCCGCCCGACCGCTCGGGCAAGCGGCGCACAATCGCGGCCGGACGCCAAAAAGCCGTCCTGTTTTCAGACGGCCTTTCGGATTTATTCGCAGCTCGACTTGCCCGTTCGGTGGTTGATAACGCCCCGGGAAATCAGCAAATCCTGCATTTCTTTATGACCGCGCACGCAGGCATAAGACAGGGCACTCTGATTATATGACGGAGCATTTCGATTGGTCTGTGTCGTTACCAAATTCGGATTGGCTCCAAGCGAAAGCAGATATTTTACGGTTTCGATGCGGTTGTTGCTGGCCGCCACCATAATCAGCGTTTCGCCGTCGCTCTCCACCGTTTGGTCATTCAAATCGGTTTCATCTTTGAGCAGCGTGTAAATCTTTTTCACGATGGCGGTATTTTTGCCCAGCACGGCGGATTTCAAAACATTGTATACATCGCCGCGGTCAGTCGCGTGCAAATCCGCACCTTGTGCAATCAAATAATCGACAATATCTTCATAACCGATAAAAGCCGCCCAACCCAAAGCAGTTTGCCCCAAGCTGGCTTCGTCTTTCGCTTCCAGATTCTGTCCTTTTTCCACCATGCGTCTGACCGTTGGCAAGTCACCGCGTTTGACTGCATCAAACCAAACAGCATCCGCACCTTCGGACGGTTTGGCATAGAAAATGCGCCAAGACAATTTTTTCGGATTGGCGATGTCGTGCATTTCAGCTTGACTGAACCGGAAAGTCTGCGCAATTTGTGCCGCTTCCTGCGGCTGTTGGTGCGCACAGGCAGACAAAACGGAAGCAGACAAAACGGCGGCGGCAAAAGTTTTCAACATTTTCATATAAAGTGTCTCCAGTCATTAAAACAGGCCGTCTGAAAATCAGTTTTTTTTCAGACGGCCTTTGAAATCTTAAATCCGCATCGGCATCACAATGTATTTGAAATTCGGATTATTCGGCACGGTAAACAAAGTCGAACGGTTCGCATCACCGAACGCCAGCTGCATTTCGTCTGCATGAACATTTCTCAGCACGTCCATCAGATAACCGATGTTGAAGCCGACTTCCAACTCGCCGCCCTGATACGCGATTTCCAACTCTTCGCGCGCTTCTTCCTGCTCGCTGTTGCTGCACACCACACTCAACAAACCCGGTTTCAGCAAAAGGCGCGCACCTCGGAACTTTTCGTTGGCCAAAATCGCCGCACGCTCCAAGGCACCAAGCAATGCCAAACGGTTCAACAGGAAAATCTTATCGTTATCCAAAGGAATCACGCGGTTGAAATCAGGGAATTTTCCGTCCACTACCTTGCTGACAATGACGGTATCGTTACAGCGGAAGCGTACTTGGTTTTCCAACAATTCGACTGTAACCGATTCGTTAGGCTGGTTCAGCAGCTTAAAGAGTTCCAAAACAGTTTTACGCGGCAAAATCACTTCGGCTTTCGGCAAATCGGCATCAATTGTGCTGGCCGAATAAGCCAGACGGTGGCCGTCAGTCGCCACCAAACGGAGCTGGTTGCCTTCGGTCTGCATCAAAAGACCGTTCAGATAATAGCGGATATCCTGAACTGCCATGCTGTACTGCACTTGCGAAAGCATATTTCTCAAAGCCTCCTGCGACAGAGAAAACGCCGAACTGACTTCCGCTCCGACACTCATCAGAGGAAAATCCTCCGCCGGCAGGGTTTGCAGGGCAAAACGCGATTTGCCTGCCTTTAAGGTCAGACGGTTCTGAGCCCAATCCAAAGCCACCAGCGAACCTTCGGGCAGCGCGCGCAGAATGTCCTGCAGTTTTTTGGCGTTGGTGGTGATGCGGAAGTCTTCGGTTTCGCTGGCCGGACCGTGCGTATTGATTTGGATTTCCAAATCGGTTGCCAGAATATTGGTTTGCCCGTGTACGTTTTCCAACAGCACATTTGACAGAATCGGCAGCGTGTGGCGGCGTTCGACAATACCGGTAACCGCCTGCAAAGGTTTGAGCAAAGCATCGCGTTCCGCTTGCAAAATCAACATAACTTTATCCTTTGTTTATCAATTTTGAATCAATTTCAACAACTTCTCGTAGTCTTGCGCGATTTCCGGCACTTCCTCGCGCAGCCCTGCCACAGTTTCTACGCCGTGGATAACCGTAGAATGGTCACGGCCGCCAAGAAACTGACCAATATCCTGATAACTCAAAGCCGTCAGCTCCTTCATCAGACTCATACAGATCTGGCGCGGCCGCGCAATATTGCGCGTACGCTTTTTACCGGTCAGATCGGACGGCCTGATACTGTAATTCCGGCACACTATATCCACAATCAAATCTGCCGTAATCGGTTTGTAGTTACCGGCAATGATATTGGCCAATGCGGTACGTGCCAAGTCGATATCAATCGGCCGGTTTTCAAAATTGCTCCGCGCCTCCACCTGTTTGAAAGCACCTTCCAACTCGCGCACATTGGAACGCACATATTCGGCAATAAAGTCAGCCACCTCGGGTGGCAGTTTCACGCCAGCCGCTTGGGCTTTTTTCTGCAAAATAGCCACACGCATCTCAAATTCGGGCGGCTCCAACTCCAAAGTCAAACCCCAGGAAAAACGCGATTTCAGACGGTCGTCCATATCGTCGATTTTCGACGGCAGCACATCGCAGGTCAGAATCAACTGTTTCTGATTTTCATGAAAGTGATTATAAAGATAGAAGAATTCTTCCATCGTACGTTCTTTGCCTTTGATAAACTGGATATCGTCCACCATCAAAAGATCGTAACGCAGATATTGCTGCTTGAACGAATCGAAACTTTTGTTCTGATACGCACTCATCACAGCGCGGGTATATTCTTTGGCATGCAGATAATGTACTTTGGCGTCGGGCGACAGACGCAGCAATTCGTTACCGATTGCCTGTACCAAATGGGTTTTACCCAAACCCGTGCTGCCGTAAAGAAAAAACGGGTTGTAATTGCCCCCCGGCCGACCGGCAATCGCTTTAGCCGCAGCGGCAGCCATCTGGTTGCCTTTGCCTTCTGCCAATGTTTCAAAAGTATAAGCCGGGTTGAGATTAGTCTGTCTGAAACGCTTCTCGCCTTTTTCACGCTGCTCTTTATCTTGCGGCAAAACGATTTTTCCAAGCGGCTCCAAAACCTCCGACTTATCTGTGCCGTCTGCAGCCCGATGCTGCGACGCTTCGTCGACATATTTGGAGACAATATCCAAAGCAGATGTTTTACGCTTTTTATTCCGCCCAACTCCCGGTTCTTCGTCTGCTGCCGATACAGACACAACCGGAAACAAAGCAGTATCGGCGGCACTGCCGTTTTCTTTTTTCGATGCCGCAACCCTTTCCGGCACTTTTATTATGCCGTTTGCAGCCGAATTACCCGCCCCATCTTCAACAGCGGGCACATAATGCCGTCCGCTGCCGACCTTAAACAGCAGAGGAGCCTGCTGCGGCACAAGCTCTTCGCGCAGAGCTTCGATTTCAGCGGCATAACGGCTTTTCAACATGTTCACGAAAAACTGGTTTTTCCCGTAAACTACCCACACACCGTTTTCTTCGCCCACAGTCAGCGGCGCAATCCACTGCTCAAACAGCGGCGCACTTATCTTCTGCTGCAAACGCAGCAGACACAAAGGCCAGAACCCGGCTAAATCCATACCCGCCCCCAATCAAAAAAAACAATCAAAGCCGAAACTTAAGGCCGTCCGCAACACGGGCCGGCAAAGCACGGAAAAGGCTTGCGGATTATACAGAAAATTATCCACAACCGCCACAAACCATCTTATCCACAAGCCTACTGCCGCATGTTGTACCGACAGCGCACTGTTCTGCTTCAACAAACCGTCAATGCATTATATTGATTGACAAAAGCCCGTTTTTAGGTTGTAATCAGCCGTTTGAATCTTTTCAGACTATTTTTTAGGACGCATCATGAAACGTACTTACCAACCTTCCGTCACCAAACGCAAACGCACCCACGGCTTTTTGGTTCGTTCCAAAACACGTGGCGGCCGTGCCGTTTTGGCTGCGCGCCGCGCAAAAGGCCGCAAACGTTTGGCTGTCTGATTCCAACTTCCTTTGGATAAGGGCTTCGGCAAGCAGTACCGCTTATTGAAAACGGAAGACTTCTCTTCCGTTTTTGCTTTAAAAAAGCAGCAAAATTCGCCGCTACTGCATATTCTGCGTTCGCAAGACAATGGCTTGGGACATGCCAGACTCGGCTTGGTAGTCGGCAAAAAGGCCGCCAAGCGTGCCAACAAACGCAACTATATGAAACGTTGTCTGCGCGAATGGTTCCGCCGGCACCGCAGCGAACTGCCGCCACGCGACTACATTATCCGTGTGCGGCGGAGTTTCGGGCGTGACCAATCGGCAGAGGTATCCAGCCAACTCAGACAACTTCTGCTGAGAAAATAAAATGGCCGCCAAACTGATGCTTTTGCTGATTCGTTTTTACCGCTGCTGCATCAGCCCGCTGATTCCGCCGCGTTGCCGGTACGTGCCGACCTGCTCCCAATATGCGCTAGAAGCCGTACAAAAATACGGCGCAGTCAAAGGCGGCTGGATGGCCTTGAAAAGAATTGCCCGCTGCCACCCTTTCGGCAGCCACGGCCATGACCCTTTGCCGTGACCGCACAGGCAGCTGCCGTGCCGTTTCAAAATAAACTGCCGTCTGCAACGCAGTTCTGCTATGCTCTCGGCTTTTCACTCCGACCAACCACAGGACTACCACCATGGACTTCAAAAGAATGACCATGTTTTTTGCTGTCGCATTGCTTATCCTGATAGGCTGGGAACAATTGTTCCCAACACCTAAATCCGGCCCCGAAACGGCGGCTGTCCAGCAGAGCGTACCGCAAAAAGCCCTTGAAGCAGCCTTGTCGGCAACCGCTCCCGTTACTGTAACGACTGACACCGTTAAAGCCGTTATCGACGAAAAAACAGGCGACTTGCGCCGCATGACGCTGTTGCAATACAACGCAGCAGAAGACGAAAGCAAAGATTTCCAACTGTTTGCAGACGGCAAAGAGCACACTTACATCGCCCAAGCCGACCTGATTGACTCCTCAGGTAGAAGCCTGACCAAAGGCCTGAGCTTTACTACTCCGCAAAAAGAGTACTCGCTCCAAGGCGACAGCGCGGAAATCCGCCTAAGTGCGGCTACGCCTGAAGGCGTCAGAATCGATAAAGTCTATACCTTCAAAAAAGGCAGCTATCTGATTGACGTACGTTTCGACGTACGGAACGACAGCACGGCACCCCTGAAAGCCGCCGCCGCCTACCGCGTACTGCGCGATAACAAAGCTCCCGAAGGCGAAGGTGTTTTCATGTACAGCTATACCGGTCCCGTGGTTTACACGCCCGCCGGAGACTTCCAAAAAGTGGAATTCGGGGATTTGGACGATGACCACACCAGCGGCCGCGACCAAGCAGAATACGAACGCAAAACCAATAGCGGCTGGGTCGGCATGACACAGCACTACTTTATGTCCGCTTGGATTCTGCAGCCCAAAAACGGCAATAGTGTCTGCGCAGCCGGCTCATGTGCGATTGATATCAAACGCCGCGACGACGAACTTTACTCGGCAGGCGTAAACGTTCCGCTGCCCGACATTGCCGCCGGTACGGCACAAAGCTTCCCGATGCAGTTCTATGCCGGTCCGCAAAGTACCGCCGAAATCAGCAAAATCGCCGATAATCTGGAACTGGTTAAAGACTACGGCCGCGTACACTGGCCCGCCACCGGCCTCTTCTGGCTGCTGGAAAAACTGCACGGCTTTACTGGCAACTGGGGCTGGGCAATCGTACTGCTAACCATCATCGTCAAAATCATTTTGTATCCGCTCAACAATGCTGCATACAAATCGATGGCCAAGATGCGCACGCTCGCACCGAAAATGGAAGCCCTGAAAAAGAAATACGGCGACGACAAACTCGGCATGCAGCAGGCCATGATGCAGATGTACCGTACAGAAAAAATCAATCCTTTGGGCGGATGTCTGCCGATGCTGCTGCAAATCCCCGTATTTATCGGATTGTACTGGGCTATTTTCAGTTCGGTAGAACTGCGCCAGGCTCCCTGGCTGGGCTGGATTACTGACCTGAGCCGTATAGATCCCTGGTTTATCCTGCCGGTTCTGATGACGGCAACCATGTGGTTCCAAACCACGCTCAATCCGCCTCCGTCCGACCCGATGCAGGCAAAAATGATGAAAATCATGCCGTTGGCATTTTCCGTGATGTTCTTCTTCTTCCCGGCAGGCTTGGTACTTTACTATGTCGTAAACAACCTGCTGACCATTGCCCAACAGTGGTATGTGAACACAAGCATCGAAAACCAACGTAAAAACGGCGAAGTCGTTTCCTAAACGCCACATACCGTAAAATATGCCGTCTGCAACTCCAGCAGACGGCATATTGATTATCGGGCCAATCAAAAAACTATCTGCCGCGCCAACGCTTCAACAGCCACAGAACAAACGGCAGCCAGCCTAACTTACTGCCCGGCCAAGATCTCGATAGCTTCCACAATACAGCTGCAGACGGCACAATATCAACCCAACCCGACCAATATTCGAAACGGGACGGCTCCCTGCGCTGCTTCACGCGTTCCGCTGTAATCTGCAGCCTCAGCAACTGAGCCCGCAAACGCAGCAATTCACGCTCCTCATCACGGCTCACAACCCTTCCCTTTCACCAACGTTGCGCCCCTTACCCCGCAAATAGGCAATATCCTGCTGCACCCCCTTCACAGTTTCGGCCAGCCGCGCACTACTGCGCCGCCACACCGTCCTGGCATATGCAAACAAGACAATAATCAACAGCAAACAAAAACCGGCGATACCGAAAAATACCCAAAGTCTCATCTCGTCCGCCAACACCTCGTTCAAACCGAACAACAAGCTGATAACGGCCAACAGAAACAGAGCCGCAGCAAATACAGCCGCAGACACAGCCACCACAGCTGCCGCCAACTGGCCGACCAAGTCCAAACGCAACAGCTGCAAACGCAAAGCCAGCAAATCCGCCCCTTTGTCAAACAGCATACGGTAACGGCGGATACGGTTTCCTACACCCATAAACCTCCTTTACGGCAATGCCGCCTGCAAGCTACCATGCAGACGGCATCCGATTAATTTTAACGACGGTTCAACAGCACACCGACCACCAAACCTGCCAGAGCCGCAAAGCCCATCGCATAATAAGGCTTGTCCTGAACCAACTGATCGGCCTGTTTGGCTGCCTCCTTCACTTTGCAGGCAGCCCTCTCTTCAAACACTGCCAACTTCGATTTGGCCGCATCCAATTTATCTTTCAACTTGCCGCGTAAAGCCGCTGCCTCTTCCGTACCCTGTTCCACACCCTCCTGATACAGCGTTTCCACCTCTTCCAATACCGAGCGGATATCGTTCATCAAAACTTCCTTTTGCAAATCAAATTCTTTTTTCATTTTTTTCTCCTATCCAATGAATATTTGAACACTACCGCGAAGCCATGGCTTGCAGTTCTAACACAAATCAAGCCTGTCCCCTCTTATTTCAAGCAGGAAATTTTTTATTTACAAACACTTTCACAAAATTACAGGACAAATCCGACCGATACCGAATCACGATTTCCGCTGAAAAACACAACCGCTTCAGGTATAATGCACAAATTTTACCGTCTGCACAAATTCCTGATTTTCCTGCAGACGGCCTCCGCTTTTAAATGACCGGAAGATTAATATTATGACCGAGCAAAAACACGAATACGGTGCAGACAGCATCCAGGTATTGGAAGGTTTGGAAGCCGTCCGCAAACGTCCGGGTATGTATATCGGAGACACCCAAGACGGCTCCGGCCTGCACCACATGGTATTCGAGGTTTTAGACAACGCCATCGACGAAGCACTTGCCGGATACTGCAACAATATCACAGTCGCCATCAACACCGACGAATCTATCACCATCGAAGACAACGGACGAGGCATTCCCACCGGCATCCATCCGAAAGAAGGCCGCTCTGCCGCCGAAGTCATCATGACCATTCTTCACGCAGGCGGCAAATTCGACAACAACAACTACAAGGTTTCCGGCGGTCTGCACGGAGTCGGCGTATCCGTCGTAAATGCTCTTTCCGACTGGCTGAAACTGACCATTTGGCGCGACGGCAAAGAACATTTCGTCGAATTCCGCCGCGGAGAAACAGTCGCACCTTTGAAAGCAGTCGGAGAATGCAGTCCGGAAAAACACGGCACGCGAGTACAATTTCTCGCCAGCGAAGAAACCTTCGGACTGGTTCAATACAAATTCGACATTCTGGCCAAACGCATCCGCGAACTTTCTTTCCTGAATAACGGCGTGAAAATCGAATTGTTCGACAAACGCGACGGCAAACATGAAAACTTTGCCGAATCCGGCGGCGTAACCGGCTTTGTCAAATACATCACCGGCAGTAAAAAACCGCTGCACGAAAAAGTGTTCTACGCCATCGGAGAAAAAGACGGCATGACGGTGGAGTGCGCCATGCAGTGGAACGAAAGTTACCAAGAAAGCGTACAGTGTTTCACCAACAACATTCCGCAACGCGACGGCGGCACGCATCTGACCGCACTGCGCCAAGTCATGACGCGCACCATCAACCAATACATCGAAGCGAACGAAATCGCCAAGAAAGCCAAAATCGACACCGCCGGCGACGATATGCGGGAAGGTCTGACCTGCGTTTTGTCGGTCAAACTACCCGACCCGAAATTCTCTTCGCAAACCAAAGACAAGCTGGTTTCAAGCGAAATCGGCCCTGTCGTCAATGAAGTTTTGGGGCAGGCTCTGCACGAATTTTTGGAAGAGCATCCGGCCGATGCCAAAATCATTACCGGCAAAATCATCGAAGCAGCCCGCGCCCGCGAAGCGGCTCGCAAAGCCCGCGAAATGACTCGTAAAAGCGTGATGAGCGGCGCAGGCCTGCCGGGCAAACTGGCCGACTGCCGGGAAAAAAATCCGGCTCTGTCCGAGCTTTATCTGGTCGAAGGCGATTCGGCAGGCGGTTCGGCCAAAGGCGGCCGCGACAGTCAGTTTCAAGCCATTCTGCCGCTGAAAGGCAAAATCCTGAACGTGGAAAAAGCACGTTTTGAAAAAATGCTGGCCAGTCAGGAAGTCGCCACGCTGATTACCGCGCTCGGCGCAGGTATCGGCAAGGAAGAATTCAATCCCGACAAACTGCGTTACCACCGCATTATCATCATGACCGATGCCGATGTGGACGGAGCACATATCCGTACGCTGCTGCTCACGTTCTTCTACCGGCAAATGCCCGAGCTGATAGAACGCGGCTATGTCTACATTGCCCAACCCCCTCTGTACAAAGGAAAATACGGCAAACAGGAACGTTATCTGAAAGACGATGCGGAAAAAGACCAATGGCTGCTCAGCCTGGCCTTGGAAAAAGCACGCCTGATTTCAGACGGTCGCGTGTGGGAAGGCGGCGATTTGCTGGCTTTGGCAAAACATTATCTGGCCGCGCGAAGCGTGATTGCCCAAGAAGGCCGCGTGATCGACAGCGTGGTATTGGAAACCTTGGCCAAAATACCTCAGCGTTTGGACTTGTCGTCTGCAGACGGCACAGATACAGCGATCGCCCTGCTCGAACCCCTGCTGGACGCTCGGCAAGTTGCCCTGCAACGCGTGGATTCGCAAGACGGCAGCCAGCACTTCATCAAAATCACCCGGCAGCTCTACGGCAACCAAACAGTCAGCTATTTGGACGGGAAATTCCTCGACGGCAAAGCCTATCAAACCCTGCTGAGCACCGCGCAGGCTTTAAACGGCGTAGTACGAGGCAGTGCAGCAATCATTAAAGGTGAAAAAACCGAAACCGTTACCGACTTCGGCCAAGCCTTGGATTTTTTGATGGAAACCGCACAAAAAGGTCTGACCATCCAACGCTACAAAGGCTTAGGCGAGATGGACAAAAAACAACTTTGGGAAACCACCATGGATCCGAAAGTCCGCCGTCTGCTGAAAGTCCGCATCGAAGACGCAATCGCCGCCGACGAGGTATTCGTTACCCTGATGGGCGACGAAGTAGAACCGCGTCGCGCCTTTATCGAAAACAATGCGCTGATTGCACAAAACATCGATGCCTAAACACACCTGTGATGCCTGCCGATTCCGTTGCAGCCGAAACAAAAGCGAACAAGCATCATGACAAAACAAAGAATCTTGCCGCAAACGGCTTGGTCTTCGCCGCAGGCTTGGCCGCCGACAAAATTATCGTTTACCATGTTGACGGCTGCCCTGCTGATCTTTGGCATAGGCGACGGGCTGATGGTGCTGGCGGCTTTGGGATCGACACCGTGGACGGTGTTGGCACAAGGTTTGGCTTTGCAGACGGCTTGGCCTTTGGCTTGGACGACCTTCGGTATCAGTGCATTGGTGTTGCTGCTGTGGCTTCCCTTGCAGCAACGCCCCGGCTTAGGCACAGTCTTGAACATCATTTTTATTGCCGCCGCTTTGGGGGCAACCGTATCTCTATTGGAAGCTCCGCAAAATTTATGGCTCCGGATAATATATTGTCTGATCGGCATTCTTTTGGTCGGCACCGCTTCGGCATTTTATCTGACCTGCTATTTGGGAGCGGGACCGAGAGACGGCCTGATGGTCGGCATGTGCAGCCATTTCGGCTGGCCGGTCGGCCGCGTCCGCACAATGCTGGAAGCAGCGGTTTGCCTAATCGGCTGGCTGATGGGCGGAACGGTCGGTATCGGCACACTGTTATTTGCTTTCGGTGTCGGCTGGGTCGTTCAATGGACTTTACTGGCAATACGACGCTGGGCGGAAGTTCCCTTACATCAACCCCAAGCCGCCCGATAACCTCCCGACAGATACAACAATGCCGTCTGCATCTTCAAGCTGCAGACGGCATTCTGTTTAACGGATTATTTGCCGAACTGTTCGAAGCGTTTGGCGGCTTCGTCCCAGTTGACGACATTCCAAAACGCCTTGATGTAATCGGGACGACGGTTTTGGAATTTCAGATAATAGGCGTGTTCCCAAACGTCCAAACCGATAATCGGCGTACCCTTGCATCCGGCAACGGCTTCGCCCATCAGCGGGCTATCCTGGTTGGCGGTCGAAACGACTTTCAGACGGCCTTCGTCTGCAACCAGCCATGCCCAACCGGAACCGAAACGTGTGGCGGCGGCTTTTTCAAACTCGGCTTGGAAGGCTTCTACCGAACCGAAATCGCGTTCGATGGCGGCTTTCAATTCGCCTTGCAAAACGGTGCCGGTTTTCAGATTTTTCCAGAAGAAAGAATGGTTGGCGTGGCCGCCGGCGTTGTTGCGCAACACGGTTTGTTTGTCGGCGGGCAGCTCAGACAGACGGGCAATCAGTTCTTCGGCAGACAGGGCAGCAAATTCAGGCAAGCTTTCCAATGCGGCATTAGCATTATTAACATAAGCCTGATGGTGTTTGCTGTGGTGGATGTTCATGGTGGTTTCGTCAAAATGCGGCTCCAATGCATCGTAGGCGTAACCGAGTTCGGGCAGTGTGTAGGCCATGGTTTTTTCCTTTTTCTTTCAGTTGGATGTTAAGTGTGAAAAAATGATATTAGTGATAAAGCCCGCCGCTTGCAAGAACATTCGGCAAGCGGCGGTTTGCAGACAGCTGCAACAGTCGGCCGTCTGCAGCCGGCATCAGAGATAGAATTTCTCCAATACCTGTAACCGGTCGTCCAATTTGTATACCAAAGGCTGTCCGGTCGGAATTTCGACTTTCATAATATCCTCGTCCGAAATACCTTCGATGTGTTTGACCAGCGCGCGCAGGCTGTTGCCGTGGGCGGCGACCAAAACGCGTTTGCCGCCCAATACGGCAGGGGCGATTTGGTCGTGCCAGAAAGGTAATACGCGGTCGAGGGTAACTTTCAGATTTTCGCCGTCCGGCACGACATCGGCAGGCAGATGGGCGTAACGGCGGTCGTTATGGGCGGAAAATTCGTTTTGCGGGTCAAGCAGCGGCGGCAGGGTATCGTAGCTGCGACGCCAGATGCGGACTTGCTCGTCGCCGTATTTTTCGGCGGTTTGTTTTTTGTCCAAACCCTGCAGTTGGCCGTAATGGCGTTCGTTCAGCCGCCAGGTTTTGATTTGAGGAACGAACAGCTGGTCGGATTCTTCCAAAACGATGTTGCAGGTTTTGATGGCGCGAGTAAGTACGGAGGTGAAGGCGATGTCGAACTGATAGCCTTTTTCTTTCAGTTTTTGTCCGGCAGCAGTCGCTTCGGCGATGCCCTGTTCGGAAAGTTTGACGTCGCGCCAGCCGGTAAACAGGTTTTTAGCGTTCCATTCGCTCTGTCCGTGACGGATAAAGACGAGTTCCATGATGACTCCTTAAAATTCACACAATGGGCAAAACAGCCGCATCATAGCACAATCGGACTACACCGTCTTACAGGCGGACGGATAAATGCCGTCTGCACACAGTAAAGATGCAGACGGCATAAAAAGAGACGGCACGCCGTCGCCGCGGTAAGCCGGGTTCTGTCGCGGACAGTCATTCCTCTAGGCCTGCCGTTGCCGACAGGCTCAAGCAACCTACCCGAACGCTCGGCGGGCCGCGTCAATGCGTTCTGTTTGGTCTTGCTGCAAATGGGGTTTAGCCTGCTGCGCCTTGTTGCCAAGTGCACGGTGCGCTCTTACCGCACCTTTTCACCCTTGCCTGTGCCGTTTTCAGACAGCCATCGGCGGTTTCGCTTTCTGTTCCACTTTCCGTCGTGTTGCCACGCCCGGCCGTTAGCCGGCATTTTGCCCTGTGCAGCCCGGACTTTCCTCCCCGCAGCCGAAGCTGCGCGGCGACTGTCTGCGGTGGCGGCATGCGGGCGGATTATAGCGGATTATTCGGGATTTGTCGGCAAAACCGGCGCAGCTGCTGCCTAACTGCTGCTTATCGGTCGCAAACGGTTTGCCGCTGCACTTCGGCCAGTGATCCGGCCGGAATGGCGGTGGCCTGAATCATGGCTGCCGGATAGGTTCGGCCGAACACCTCCCTGCCGTCTTCCGCCAACAGTTGCAGGGAACTCAGACGGTAGGTTTTCTGCGTGCAATGAATCTCCCATGTGCCGACTGCGGTTTTATAGGCAGGCATATTGACGTAGCGCTCGCGCTCGGGGTTTTGAACGACTTTGCGGTCGCGGAAGACAACGCTTGCGCCGTTTTTGCGGATGCTGTCCCGATCGATGTAAACGCGGATATTGCCGTTGCCGGTATTGCCGATGTGCTTCCAGTTGCCGGCAACGTTCGGGCCTGCGGCGCAGGCAGACAGCAGCAGAGCCGTGCCGCACAGCAGGGAAAATCTGATGTTCATGGTATTCCTTTTCAGACGGCATGCCGTCTGCACGCTGACGGGAAGGCCGTAAAACGGATAAAATAAGCCGTTTATTATAACGGAAAACGATTTATGACCAAGCAGCGCGCGCTGGCTGTTCTGCACGATGTGTTCGGCTATCCGGAATTTCGCGGACGGCAGGCGGAAATTGTCGAAACGCTGGCCGACGGCGGCAGTCTGCTGGTGCTGATGCCGACCGGCGGCGGCAAGTCGCTGTGCTACCAGATTCCCGCGCTGCTGCGCGAAGGTGTGGCGGTGGTGGTGTCGCCGCTGATTGCGTTGATGAACGACCAAGTGGCCAGTTTGCGGACGGCAGGCGTGGAGTGTGCCGCGCTGCACAGCGGTACGACACCGGACGAAGTCCGCGCGATTGCAGACGGCATTAACGAAGGCCGTCTGAAATTGCTGTATGTTTCGCCCGAACGCTTGGTCGGAGAACGTTTCCTGCGTTTTCTCGACCATACCCGGGTCAGCCTGTTTGCCGTGGACGAGGCACACTGCGTCAGCCAGTGGGGACACGACTTCCGCCCGGAATACCGCCAGCTCGGACTGTTGGCCGACCGCTACCCCGCCGTACCCCGCATCGCGCTGACCGCCACCGCCGATGCGGAAACCCGTGCCGACATCAAGCACTATCTGCGCCTGGAAGATGCCGCCGAATTCGTTTCCAGCTTCGACCGTCCGAACATTTATTACCAAATCATCGAAAAAAACAACGGCAAAAAGCAGCTTCTGGAATTTCTGAAACAGCAGGGGCGCGGCGAGAGCGGTATTGTTTATTGTCTGAGCCGCAAAAAAGTGGAAGATACGGCGGCGTTTCTGCGCGAAAACGGCTTTGATGCGGTGTCTTACCACGCCGGTATGACTATGCAGCAGCGCGAAGCGGCGCAGCAGCGTTTCAGCTATGAAGACGGCGTAATTGTCGTCGCCACCGTCGCTTTCGGCATGGGCATAGACAAGCCCGATGTCCGTTTTGTCGCCCATCTCGATATGCCGCAAAGCATCGAACACTTCTATCAGGAAAGCGGCCGCGCCGGACGGGACGGCCTGCCTGCCGCCAGCTGGCTGTGCTACGGTCTGAACGATTGGACGCTCTTGCGCGAGCGCATTCAAACGGCATCGGCAGACGAGTTTCAAAAAAACATCGAACTGCAAAAGCTCGATGCCATGCTAGCGGTTTGCGAGACCGTCCGATGCCGTCGGCAGCTTTTATTGCAGCACTTCGGCGAAGCAAGCGAGCCCTGCGGCCGGTGCGACAACTGCCAACACCCTCCCGACCGTTTCGACGGCACCGTTTTGGCACAAAAACTGTTGAGCTGCGTGTACCGAAGCGGCCAGCGTTTCGCCACCGGCTACATCATCAACATTCTGCGCGGCAAAACGGACGACTGGATACGGCAAAACCGCCATGACGAACTCTCAACCTTCGGCATCGGTGCAGACTTGTCCGACAAAGAATGGCGCAGCGTCGTGCGCCAGTGTATCGGACTGGGGCTGCTGGCTTCCGATCCGCAGCGTTATCATGCCCTGTATCTGACCGAGGCGGCCCGTACGGTTTTGCAGGGCGGCGGCAATATTTTGTTCAAACCGCTCAAACGCAGCAAAACCGCCGTACGCCCGACACAGGCCAACTGGCTGCGTACCGAACGGGAAGAGCGTCTGTGGCAGGCTTTGCGTGTTTGGCGCAGCAGCCGCGCCAAACAGGACGGTGTACCGGCCTACGTTGTCTGCCACGACCGCACCTTGCAGAGCATCGTGCAAATCCGTCCGCAAAACCGTAGCGACTTGGCTCGGGTGTACGGCTTGGGCGAAGCCAAAGCCGACAAATTCGGGGAAGACATTCTGGAGGTTTGTACGGCATGGCAAAACCATATCTGATGCCGTCTGCAGCTTTGGTTGCAGCGGCTTCGGGCTTTTGTGAGGCTTCGAGCTTTGCGCTCAAGCCGCGCGGCTTTCTTACTTTTTGTTTCGCCCAATAAAGTAGGCAAACAAAGGCGGCGGCGGGCTTTTGGGTGCTTGAAATCAGCGGTTTTGATGCCGTCTGCAGCAGGCCCGGCCGCCCTTGCGCCATATCCAAAACCGTGCTTTAACGGTACAATCCCGTCTTTTCAGTCAGACTTTTTTCAAACCTTATGAGCGCGAACATCATTGCAGTCGCCAATCAAAAAGGCGGCGTAGGCAAAACCACCACGGCAGTCAATCTGGCGGCATCTCTGTCCGCCTCGGGCAAACGCGTGCTGCTGGTTGATTTAGATCCGCAGGGCAATGCGACCACCGGCAGCGGCATAGACAAAAACGGGGCGGCGCAGGGCGTTTATCAAGTCCTGATTGACGGCCTGCCAATCAGCGATGCCCGTCTGTACAGCGAAACCGGCCGATACGACGTGCTGGCCGCCAACCGCGCCCTGGCCGGTGCGGAAGTGGAGCTGGTGCAGGAAATCGCGCGCGAAATGCGTTTGAAAAACGCCTTGGCTCAGGTGGCGGAAGATTATGATTTCGTGTTCATCGACTGCCCTCCCACCCTCACCCTGCTGACCTTGAACGGCCTGGTTGCCGCCCAAGGCCTGATTGTGCCAATGGTATGCGAATATTATGCTTTGGAAGGCATTTCAGACCTGGTGGCCACCGTGCGCAAAATCCGTCAGGCGATTAATCCGCAACTGGATATTTTCGGCATCGTGCGCACCATGTTCGACAACCGCAGCCGCCTGGTTGCCGAAGTCAGCGAACAATTGCAGCAGCATTTCGGCGGCAAATTATTCGACACCGTTATCCCGCGCAACATCCGTCTGGCCGAAGCCCCTAGCCACGGCATGCCGGCACTGGCATACGACCCGAAAGCCAAAGGCAGCATCGCCTATCAGGAACTGGCCGCCGAAGTGCTGCAACGCACCGGCTGATTGTGCCGCATAAAAAATATGCCGTCTGCAACTGCAGACGGCATTATCCTTTTGCGGGACTATTTCAATACCGTGCGAATCCACCTGCTAACCCAGCGTTTCTGATGTTTGGCAATCAGCTGTTCACTCGGATTATAGGTTGCTGCCGGGGGCTGCACGAATCTGAATGCATCGGGCAGAGGCGTACCGTTCACTGCCGGATAAACCCACATTTCCGACGGCACGGCCTTCTGCACCGCAGGCGTTCTCAAATATGCCGCCAACTTGGCCGCCAGCACGGGCTGCTTCGCCCCTTTCAATACCGCCGCACCCTCAATCTGACGGAACACGCCGCCTTTAAGATGCAGATTGCCGGTCGGAGGCTCGCTGTATTTGCCTTTGCTGTAAAACACTTCCGCCGCCGGACTGGTAGCATAACTGACCACCAGAGGCCGCGTGCCGCCGTTTTGCGTAAATTCAGTGTAATAAGCCTCGCTCCAACCTTTCGTAACCTTTACACCGTTTGCCCGCATTTTCGCCCACCAGTCAAATGCCGCTTTTTCACCCAACCCCTCGATATTCGCCAGCAAAAAGCCCAAACCGACCGTAGACATACCCGGATTCGGTACAGCCAGAAGATTACGGTATTGCGGCTCGGCCAAATCCGCCAAAGTTTTCGGCAGAGGAAGCTGCTGCTTGGCAAACCAGGCTTTATCGTAGTTCAAAGTAATGTAGCCGAAATCCACCGCCACCATATCGCCGGCCAAAATACCTGCCTGTCCGGCTTTCAGAATCGTTGTATTGTCCAAACCGTAAACCGCATCGGCAATCGGCGCGGCGCGGCTCAAAATCAGCTTGTTGACCATTTCGTTGCCGCTGCCCGCTTTGATAACGGACACCTTGGCATCATTCGCTTTTTCAAATGCCTCAAACGCATCTTTGGGCAGGCTGAACGATTTGTGCACCGCCAAACGCACTTCCGTCTGCGCCTGTACCCCTCCAAACAATAAGGCGGCCACCGCCGCACACAACCAACGTTTCATGGTTAAATTCCGACAAATTCCGTTAAAACAGCGTATCATAGCAAAAAGCGATTAATGAATAAAGATTTGAATGAAAACATCAATTTGGCTGTTTGATTTGGACAATACCCTGCACCGCGCCGACAAAGGTATTTTTTACCTGATCAACCGCCGCATGACGGTCTTTCTGCAACGGCGTTTGCACATCGGCGAAGCGGAAGCCGACCGTCTGCGCGCGCATTACTGGCACGAATACGGTGCCACTTTGACCGGTTTGCGCCTGCACCACCCCGAAATCAGCCTGCGCGATTTTCTCGCGTTCAGCCACCCGATGGACGAAATCCTGCCGAAACTGGTGCCCGAAGCCGGTACCGCAACGCTGTTAAGCCGTCTGCACGGCCGCAAAGCCGTGTTTTCCAACGGACCTGGGTTTTACGTACGTACACTGATCGGCGGGTTGGGTTTGTCGGAAACCTTTGAAGCACTGTTCGGCACGGACGACTTGGATTTTGCCTGCAAACCCCAGTCCGAAGCCTATCATGCCGTCTGCAAACAGCTTGACGTACCGCCCGAACAGTGCATTTTGGTGGACGACAGCGCAGGCAATCTGCACACAGCCAAACAACTGGGTATGACTACCGTCCTGTTCGGCCCGCAGGCACACGAACTGCCGTTTGCAGACGGCACCGCCCGAAACATGGCCGAATTGTACGCCTGGGCAGAGCGACGCAGCTTGACAGCAGACTGATGCCGTCTGCAAACCACCGCCAGACCAGCAAACAAGGCATCAAGCACAAGGGCGGCAAATCCGTTAGAATAAGCGGTTTGCATTATTCGGCAATCCACTTTCAAAAAAGGAAACGTCATGCGACTGATGATTGGTTTGGCAGCATGGGCTGCATTGTCCGGCTGCGCTTTGGAAACCTACACAACCGCCGAAGGCAAAACTTCGCTGCGCCCAAAATACGAAGCCGGCACGCGCGTGGTTTATGAAGACGGCACCTATTCGCACAATATGAAAAACAACCGCTTCCGTCCCGAACAGCACGTTTTGAAACCGCAGCAGCAGAAAGCGGAAGAAAAAGCCGTGCGCGGCGTACATTGGCAATAAAACCGTTTGAGGAGCAAACCGTGGCGGACAATCTGCATATTGTGATTCTGGCGGCAGGCAAAGGCACGCGCATGTATTCCAAGCTGCCCAAAGTGTTGCACGAAATCGGCGGCAAACCGATGGTTCAACGCGTTATCGAAACCGCACAAAGCCTGAATCCCGACAGCATCAGCGTGGTAGTCGGACACGGCAGAGAAGCCGTGCGCGAACGTATCAAAGCCGATGTAAACTGGGTGGAACAAACCGAACAGCTCGGCACCGGCCACGCCGTCAAAACAGCCTTGCCGCACCTGCCCAAAGAAGGCCGCACTCTCGTACTTTACGGCGATGTGCCGCTGACCGATGCCGACACCCTGCACAAACTGCTCGAAGCCGCCGGGAAAGAAGTCGGCCTGCTGACCGACATTTCGGACAATCCGGCAGGCTACGGCCGCATCATTCGGGAAAACGGCAAAGTAGTGGCAATTGTCGAAGAAAAAGATGCCGATGCCGCCCAAAAAGCCGTGAAAGAAATCAATACCGGCATACTAGTGCTGCCCAACGCCAAGCTCGAAGGATGGCTGAACGCTCTGCAAAGCAACAACGCCCAAGGCGAATACTACTTAACCGACCTGATTACACTGGCCAATTCAGACGGCATCGCCGTACATCCCGTGCAGGTTTCCGCCTCTTACTTGGCCGCCGGCGTAAACAACAAAGTCCAACTGGCCGAATTGGAACGCATTTTCCAACACAATCAGGCGCAAGCCTTGCTCAAAGCCGGCGTTACCCTGCGCGACCCCGCCCGCTTCGATTTGAGAGGCCGTCTGCAACACGGCCAAGATGTCGTGATCGACGTAAACGTGGTGATGGAAGGCGATGTCGAACTGGGCGACGACGTAGAAATCGGCGCCAACTGCGTGATTAAAAACGCCAAAATCGCTTCCGGCACCCAAATCGCCCCCTTCTCGCACCTCGAAGGCTGCGAAGTCGGCGAAGATGCCCGCATCGGCCCGTTCGCCCGTTTGCGCCCCAACGCCAAACTCGATGCCGAAGTGCATATCGGCAACTTCGTCGAAGTGAAAAACGCCGTGCTGGGCAAAGGCAGCAAAGCCAATCATCTGAGCTACATCGGCGATGCCGAAATCGGCCGCAAAACCAATATCGGCGCAGGCACGATTACCGCCAACTACGACGGCGTGAACAAGTACCGCACCATCATCGGCGACGAAGTCCGCATCGGCTCGAACACCGTTCTGGTCGCACCGGTCAGCGTCGGCGACAAAGCCACCACCGGCGCAGGCAGCGTGATTACCAAAAACTGTCAGGCAGGCAAACTCTCCCTTGCCCGCGCCCGACAAACCACCATAGACGGCTGGGTCCGCCCCGAAAAACCGGCAAAAACCTAAACCGTAAAACCAATATGCCGTCTGCACACCAAGCTGCAGACGGCATATTTTTATCCGGCAGACAACAGCCTATTGTCCCGCCACCATCATTCTGCCGATTAAAATCGAACCGACCTTGTGCGAAGCGCGGCGCAGTGCGTCATCAGCCACGCCTTGAATGTCCAGCAGCATATCCTGCAATCGGCCGGCAATCGTGATTTCTTCCACCGGATACTGAATCACACCGTTTTCCACCCAAAAACCGGCCGCACCGCGCGAATAGTCGCCCGTCAGCATATTCACGCCCTGCCCCATCAGTTCGGTTACCAAAAGGCCTGTTCCCATCTGTTTGAGCAAGTCCGCCTGCGCAGCACAGGTGCTGTTGAGCAGCAGATTGTGTGCGCCGCCCGCGTTAGCGGTGGTTTTCATGCCCAACTTCCTCGCGCTGTAAGACGACAGGAAATAACCCTGCACAATGCCGTTTTCAATCACAAAGCGCGGTTCGGTCGCCACACCTTCGGCATCGAAATACGAACTGCCCCAAGCACGCGGAATGTGCGGTTCTTCGCGCAGGCTGAGGAAATCGGGCAGAATCTGTTTGCCCAAACTGCCCAACAGGAAGCTGCTTTCGCGGTACAGCGAAGTGCCGCTCAAACCGCCGACAATATGGCCGATTAAGCCGCCGGAAACGGTGTTGTCAAAAATGACGGGATAGCTGCCGATCGGCACGCTGCGTGCTTGCAGACGGCGTACGGTACGCGCGGCAGCGGTTTGTCCGACAACCTCGGGACTGTCCAACTCTTCGCGCGAACGGGCAAGATCGTACCAATAATCGCGCTGCATGCCGTCTGCATCTTCGGCCACCACGCTGCACGAAATACTGTGGCGCGTGCCCTGCTGGTGCTGCAAAAAGCCGTGGCTGTTGCCGTACACAAACTGATAATGGCCGGTATGCACTTCCGCACCTTCCGAATTGCAGATACGCACATCGCTGTCAAGCGCGGCCGCTTCGCAGCGTTTGGCCGACTCGGCTGCTTCCGCCGCCGACAGATCCCATTCGTGGTATTTGTCCAAATCCCCGAACCGAACGGCCATTTCTTCCTCATCAGCCAAGCCGGAACACTCGTCTTCCGCCGTATAGCGCGCAATATCCAAGGCCGCACGAACCGTCGCCTCCAAAGCCGCCGGCGACAAATCGGAGGTGCTGGCACGGCCCTTGCGCCTGCCGACATACACGGTAACGTCCAGCGATTTGTCCTGCTGATGCTCGATTTGTTCGATGTCCTGCAAACGCACCTGCACGCTCTGGCCCAGAGATTCGCTCAAATCGGCCTCGGCAGCCGTCGCCCCCTGTTGTTTGGCAATATCCAGCGTTTGGGCGCACAGCTCCATCAGTTGGGTAGAAGAATGATTGAACATAAATTTTCCTGTAAACAACGCGGCCGGCTGCAGACGGCCTGCCGCGCACAATCGGCTTTGCCGCGCATTTTACCGACTTTCCGGCAGCCTGTTTAGCCGGATAGCTGTGCTAAAATGCACCGATTAACAAAAGAGTAGCGATTATGAGCGAACAAAACGAAGAATGGGTAAGCAAAACCCAAATGAAAAAACGCATGAACGAATTGCAGGATTTGGGCATGGAACTGACCAAGCTGTCGAACGAAACCCTGAAAAAAATCGGCCTGCCCGAAGACCTGTACGAAGCCGTGCGCGAATACAAAAAAATCACCTCCAACGGCGCGACCAAACGCCAAACCCAATACATCGGCCGCCTGATGCGCGACACCGACCCGCAGCCGATACGCGACTTTCTCGCCCGTCTGAAAGGCGAAAACAGCGCGCACAACGCCTTTCTGCAACGGGTCGAACAAGCCCGCGAACGCCTGCTGGCAAACGATGACGCGCTGACCGCCTTCGTCGCCGACCACCCGCACGCCGACATCGGCCAACTGCGCACCCTCATCCGCAACACCCGCAAAGAAAAAGAACAGAACAAACCGCCGAAAAACTTCCGCGCCCTGTATCAGGCAATCAAAGCCGTAATGGGCGGCGAAGCTGCAGACGGCCAAACCGACGAGGACGAAGCATAATGTTCCCGCATCCCGAAGACGAAGCCTACAATCAATTTATCCGCACCCTGATCGCCACCCGCACCGTGTACACGCTCGGTCCGGCAGACGGCGAAGAAATCGCCGAATGCCCGTCCGCCTATTACGACGACGACACCGGAGAACCCGTGCCCGTTTACTGCTTCTGGCAAGACGGTGCAGCAGCCGAAGCCTGCCGCCGCGAAGAGTGGGCGGACTACGTTATCGGCAGCATTCCGCTCGATATTTTCATGGAAGACTGGCTTATCGGACTGGATCAGGAAGCCGCACTGGTCGGCGTTGATTTTGACGAACAGCTCTACGGTCTCGAAATCGAACCTGCCGAAGTGCTGGCCGACCTGCTCGATGCCGCCGAACAGCAAAACATCCGCCTGCCGCAGCATGACGAACTGACGGCCTACCGCATCCAATGGGAACGCGAAATGAGCGGGCAGAGCCATCTGCATTAAAACCGTCCGCACAGGCCGTCTGAAAAACCGTATACCGCAAACTTCAATCGCAACACGGTTTTTCAGACGGCATTTTCCTGCCCTCCGAACACTATCCTTCTGAACAGAATCCTTCTCAGTCTGCTTCCGGACAACAAGGAATTGCAGCAATTGATTTCTTTGGCATATCAAGCCTTTTCCGCATAAACACCGTCCAATCGGAGGCCGTCTGAAAAGCACCGCTTTCTGCGAAACCAAAACGAAGTTTCTGCAAAATCCGTGTCGGTCGCCGTTTCCAAAACAGCGGCACAATCGCCGCGAAGTTGCAGACGGCAAGTGTTATAATAACGGGTTTTCTATCCCGCAAACCTCCGAACCGACACATCATGAGCGATATTCTGGAAAAAATCCTGGCAACCAAGCGGCTGGAAGTCGGCGCGGCGCAAACCGCCCTGCCTTTGGCCGAAATCAAAGCAATGGCTGCCGATATGCCGTCTGCACGCGGCTTTACCGCCGCCATTCATGCCAAACACGCGCAAAATCTGCCTGCAATCATTGCCGAAATCAAAAAAGCCAGCCCGAGCAAGGGTCTGATTCGTGCCGACTTCCGCCCTGCCGACCACGCGGCGGATTACGAACGCGCAGGCGCGGCCTGTCTGTCGGTGCTGACGGACGAACCCTATTTCCAAGGTTCGCCCGATTATCTGCGCCAGGCACGCGAAGCCGTTGCGCTGCCGGTTTTGCGCAAAGACTTTATGGTGGACGAATACCAAATCCACCAAGCCCGCGCATGGGGCGCAGATGCCGTTCTGCTGATTGCCGCCGCGCTCGACCAGGCGCGTTTGGAACATTTTGAAAACACCGCACACGAATTGGGCATGTCGGTTCTGCTGGAACTGCATGACGAAAGCGAACTGGAAAAATGCCGCAATCTGAACACGCCGCTGTGGGGCGTGAACAACCGCAATCTGCGGACGTTTGAGGTCAGTCTCGAACAGACGCTGCGCCTGCTGCCCGCGCTCGAAGGAAAAACCGTCATCACCGAAAGCGGCATCCGCAACAAAGCCGACGCGGACTTTATGCGTTCGCACGGCGTACACACATTCCTGATCGGCGAAACCTTTATGCGTGCGGCCGACATCGAAGCGGAAGTACGCAAACTTTTCTAATCCCGAGCCGTCTGCAGACGGCATCGACCAGCCAACCGAATTTTGAAAAAGGACAGCACTATGGCCGTCATCATCCACACCGCCGAAGAAATCGAAAAAATGCGCGAACTCGGCCGCCTGGCCGCCGAAGCACTCGACTACATCGGCCAATTCGTCAAACCCGGCGTTACCACCAACGAAATCGACCGCCTGATTTACGATTACCACGTCAACGTACAGGGCGGCTATCCCGCGCCGCTAAACTACGGCAATCCGCCCTACCCGAAATCCTGCTGCACCTCGGTGAACCACGTCATCTGCCACGGAATTCCCGACGACAAACCGCTCAAAGAAGGCGACATCCTCAATATCGACGTTACCATCAAAAAAGACGGCTTCCACGGCGATTCCAGCCGCATGTTCGCCGTCGGCAAGATCAGCCCGCAGGCGCAGCGTCTGATCGATGTTACCCACCAGTCGCTGATGGCCGGCATCGCCGCCGTCAAACCGGGAGCAACCTTGGGCGACATCGGCCACGCCTGCCAAACCGTTGCCGAAAACGCCGGCTATTCGGTTGTTCAGGAGTTCTGCGGACACGGCATCGGCCGCAACTTCCACAGCGATCCGCAAATCCTGCACTACGGCAAAAAAGGCCAAGGCATGAAATTGAAACCCGGCATGATTTTCACCATCGAGCCGATGATCAACCAAGGCAAACGCCATCTGCGGATTCTGGCAGACGGCTGGACGGTGGTTACCAAAGACCGTTCGCTCTCCGCCCAATGGGAGCATGAGGTCCTGGTAACCGAAGACGGCTGCGAAATCCTCACTATCAGCCCTGCCACCGGCCGACCCTGATGCCGTCTGCAGACGGCCTTTGCGTTATAATTCAGCATTTTTCGACTTTTTATCCGCATATAAAACCATGTTAGACAAATATAATCCCGCCGAAATCGAAGCCAAACATTATCAAAACTGGCAGTCGCAAGGCTATTTCCAGCCGGATATGGCCGCAGCAGAATCGTTCTCCATCCAGC
>JAUMYW010000012.1 GCA_030528455.1 Neisseria sp. | reverse complement strand
GAATGCCCAGAGCTTCGCGCTCTGCGGCGGCTTTGCGATAGGCTTCTAACATCTCTTGTTCCTTTTTGGTGGTTTTTTCTTCTGAAAAATACTACTGCAAACGTTTTATAGATTTACAGTAATTTTCATATCATAAACTAATTTTATGCAAATAGGAATAAGGTCATGCCGTCTGCATCTGTTTGCAGACGGCATGTGTCTTTATTTTATAAGACTTTGACGGTAGGTTTCGAGTGCTTTCGGCATGAGTTTGCGCATGGCCTGCAAGCGGTCGTTATTTGCCGGATGGGTGGAAAGAATGGTATGCAGAATGCTATTGTTATCGGCATGCTGGTTCATTTTCTGCCAAACACTCAAAGCAGCTTCCGGATGGTAGCCGGCCTGCGCCATCAGCATCAGACCGCCTGCATCGGCTTCGTATTCCTGACTGCGCGAAAACGGCTTGTCCACTCCGTATTCACCCAAAATACCGGCAGCCAAACCCACCGTATCCGCCGACCAGCCGGTATAACCTTGAACGGCACGACCTCCCAATTCGACTGCCAGACCCGTCAAGACTTTCTGCCCGACATCGCGCTTGCCGTGTTCGTGCAGCGCATGCGTCATTTCATGACCGATAATGGCGGCGATTTCGCTATCACTCAGCTTCAATTGTTCTGCGAGGCCGGTATAAAACGCCATTTTCCCTCCGGGCATGGCCCAAGCATTGAGTTCGTCTGATTTGATAACCGTCATCTGCCACTGAAACGGAATTCCCGTACGGTTGGCCTGTTCTGCATACGGTTTCATGCGTTGGAACACTGCCAGAATACGGCGGGCCGTCGGTGAAGAATTATCCACCAATCCTTTGCTGCGGGCCTCCCGAACCGCCTGCATATAGTTTTTCTCTGCCTGCCGGTTGAGTGTTTGCGAATCGTAACCGGCCATATCTGCAACGGCGGTACAGGCCGGCAGCTGAAGCAGGCCCAGCGAAAGTAAAAACGCACCCAATATTTTTTGCATCGTATATTTTCACCTGTTGTTTCTGATTAAAAAACTTTGACCCAGAATTTCATTTTCCCGCTTCGCTTCCAAGCCGTCTGCAGCAGTTTACTGCATCTGAACCGTTCCGCTGACAATTTGCGATATTTCTTCCGAACCGGGATGTTCGGCGGTCATTTCCGACGCAGCATCATAAGCCGTCACGGCGGCAGGGGCTGAGGCACGCATTATTTTAGCTGACACGTTCGAATTGAAATTCCCGTTAATATTGATATTAATAATTTTGTAGCCCGAGAAACCGAGCGCACTACTGACGACATCGGCCCGCGTGCGGAAGTTTTTCAAAGCCTGGCTGCTTAATTCGTTAACCGTTTCACTGCGTTTTTCCGGCGATACGCTGAAATACAGATTATTCAGCAATGCCTCGTTCTGTACTTCGGCAACCAATTTGTTCAAAGCTTGAAAATTTTTGCTTTTCACTTTGATATAAGCCGTGTCGTTCCAGCGCACGATTTTGCCTTTTTCATAACGCGGCTGTATATTGCGGCCGATCAGTTCGGCCCGAAGAATCCGGTTTTCGGCAATCTTGGCCTGTACGGTGTTCAAACGGCGTGTCAGAGTATTGCCGACCGACCGGCGGTCCCGTCCTTCTTCCCTCACAACCAGTGTAACCGTCATCAAATCGTGTGCGACTGTTGCATTCGCCTGTTCCGAAAACGACACGACATTGTAATTTAAGGGCTCGGCCGCCACAGCGGAGAAAGTGCCGAGCAACGGCAGCAACAAAATTTTCTTCATCTCAACATCCCTCAATTTTTCCATCAACACTCAGACGGCATAATTATAGCCTCTGCCCGGTATTTGCTGTTTCCAATCACTGTTAAAAAGCGTAAGATAAACATTTGTCCGTTTACTTTTCCCTCTATTCCCTTCCCAGAAAGGAAAACCATGTTTTTCGAACATATCCAAGCCGCGCCTGCCGACCCGATTTTAGGTTTGGGCGAAGCATTTAAAGCCGACAGCCGTGCAGAAAAAGTCAATCTCGGCATCGGCGTATATAAAGACGCGCAAGGCCAAACTCCCATTGTACGTGCCGTAAAAGAAGCAGAAAAGCGTCTGCTGGCAAATGAAAACAGCAAAAACTACCTGACCATTGACGGCATTGCCGAATACAATGCTCAAACCCAAATCCTGCTGTTCGGCGAAAAACATGAAATCATTTCTTCCAAACGTGCGAAAACCGCACAGAGCTTGGGAGGCACCGGCGCATTACGCATAGCGGCAGAATTTATCAAACGCCATACCCACGCCCAAAATGTTTGGATTTCCGCTCCGACCTGGCCGAACCACAATGCTATTTTCAACGCAGTCGGCATGAATATCTGCGACTACCGCTATTACGACAAAAACACCCACGGTTTGGATTGGGACGGCCTGATTGAAGACTTGGGCCGTGCCGAAAAAGGCGATGTCGTTCTCTTACACGGCTGCTGCCACAACCCGACCGGCATCGATCCGACTCCCGAACAATGGGAAACTTTGGCTAAAATGTCGGCGGAAAAAGGCTGGCTGCCCTTGTTCGACTTCGCCTATCAGGGTTTTGCCAACGGCTTGGACGAAGATGCCTGCGGTCTGCGCGCATTCGCCAAATTGAACAAAGAATTGCTGATTGCCAGCTCTTACTCCAAAAACTTCGGCCTGTATAACGAGCGTGTCGGCGCATTCACGATTGTTGCCGCCGACGAAGCAGGTGCCGAACGCGTATTCAGTCAAGTTAAAAGCATTATCCGGACCATCTATTCCAACCCCGCTTCACACGGCGGTGCAACCGTTGCTTTGGTGCTGAAAGATGCCGACTTGAAAGCGCAGTGGATTGCCGAATTGGACGAAATGCGCGGGCGCATTAAAGAAATGCGCCAGCAATTTGTCGATTTATTGAAAGAATTCGGCGCGGAAAAAGATTTCGGCTTTATCGTGAAACAAAACGGCATGTTCTCTTTCTCCGGCCTGACGCCGGAACAGGTTGACCGCCTGAAAGACGAGTTTGCCATTTACGCCGTACGTTCCGGCCGTATCAATGTGGCGGGTATTACGGCAGACAATATCCGCTACCTGTGCGAAAGCATTGTAAAAGTATTGTAATCCGGGCTTAAAAAGTATAGAGCCGTCTGCAGTCAAACTTGCAGACGGCTCTATATATTTTCCTGCCTCATCAATTATCGTCAACCGCAAAATCCGCCGATTGTTCGATTACACAAATCGGATAATTTTCAGGATTTCTGCCGCCGCCCAAATCCAAACACAGATCATCATATAAAAAGGCCTGTACACGCATACCCGCATAAAAAACAGCAATCAGCAGGGCAGTTTTCAAAAGTGTGTTCGGAAGGGATTTCATGTATGTTCCAAGTTGTTTGTTTTATCAAAAAATTTAAACGATACTTTCTGCGGACGGATATTGTTCCCGATATCCTCGACGGCAACCAAAAGACTCTGTGAATAAGTATACAGAAAACCTGTCTTAATTATTGTTATAATTCAATATATTTTTAAATAAAATTTAAATAAGTCCTTACAGAACAGCCTCATATTTATACGGTCGCAAAATACGTTTAATAATCCTGGCTCGTCTTTCTCTTATGAAAACCGAATTGCCCTTATTCGCTAAAAAAATTCACCGCATCAAACAATTTGTTATCTTCCAAAGAAAGATAACAATCATACAAAATATCTTCAATAACAGATTGATTTAACAAGACAAACCAAGTCAGATTCAATACAGGCATACGAAGCAGAAAAGAAACAAGTACTCTCGAAACAGCGTAAAAAGCAGCAAAACCCTACCTCCCCAACATCAGACTGATACAGACAATATGCCGTCTGCAGCAGACACCTTTTATGGGTTTCTATGATTCTTTCGGCGGCACCTTGCCCCGGCGTTCGGCTTTGCGCTGTTCTCGGGCGGCTTTGAGCGCGGCTTCGTTTTTCTGCGCCTGTTTCAGCCAGCTTTCCCATTGTGCGGGGGTTTCCAGCGTGATGCGGCCGATTTGTCCGTCACGAAAATCAGTCAGCGCGACTTCGGCGGCTTTTTGATAATTGATGCGGCCGCCGCCGAGCAGTGCGCCGCGTTTTCTGCCAACCCATTCCAGCCATTCTTCGTCGCGCCAATGGCTGCTTTCGTTTTTGTCGGCTTGGTAACGCGCCTGCAGCAAAGACAGATAATGGCGGCGCAGATAGTCCAATAATTCCAAAGCAACCACTTCTTCATCCAAGGCATTGCGCCCGACTGCGCCGCTGGCCGCCAGATTGTAGCCGCTCTCTTCGACGATGATTTTCGGCCACAACATGCCCGGTGTATCGTATAGCCAAAAATCATCTGCCAGAAACAGGCGTTGTTCGGTTTTGGTAATCCCCGGTTCATTGCCGGTTTTGGCGGATTTTTTACCGATCATGCCATTGATTAAGGTAGATTTTCCGACATTCGGGATACCGCAGATCAATACGCGCAAAGGCTTGTCCAATCCTTTACGGTTGGGCAGCAATCCGCGACAGGCTTGAACAATCTTCTGTACCGTCCCCCGTTCGGACGCATCCAGGGCGATAGCGTTGGTGTTCGGACGGCTTTGAAAGGCAGCCAGCCATAAGGCGGTACGCCCGGGATCGGCCAAATCTTGCTTATTGAGGATTTTCAGCTTGGGCTTGTCGGCCGAGAGCTTGGCCAGCAGCGGATTTTCGCTTGACGCGGGCAAACGTGCGTCCAGCACTTCAATCACCATGTCGACACTTTTCAATCGTTCGATAATGGCTTTTTTCGCCTTGTGCATGTGGCCGGGATACCATTGGATAGCCATAAGACTCAACTTTCTGAAATCGGATAAGCCTTGCAGACAGCCTGATATTAAGCCGTCTGCAAGGCTTATCCGTTAATGAATTATTCGGATAACTGGCGGTGCTGCACCAGAACGCCGTAACGCTCCTGCAGACGGCCTGCCAGTTGTTCGCAAACATAAACTGAACGGTGCTGGCCGCCTGTGCATCCGATGGCAACAGTAACATAACTGCGGCTTTCGGTTTCCATAGAAGGCAGCCAACGCAGCAGAAATCCGGCAATATCGTCAACCATTCGTACAACGTCTTCTTGCTTGGCAAAATAATCCTGCACGGCGGTGTCACGCCCGGTCAGCGGACGCAGCACCGTATCCCAATAAGGATTGGGCAGGCTGCGCATATCAAACATAAAATCGGCATTGACCGGCACACCGTATTTGAAACCGAACGACTCCAACACCAGCATCAAGCCGCTGCGTTCACTGTCCAGCCAACGCTGTACGGCACAACGGAGCTGCTGCGCCGTAAGCTTTGAGGTATCTACGCAATACGCCGATTCGCGCAAAGGAAACAATCTGTCCCGCTCGCAACGCAAACTGTCCGGCAAAGACAACGCCTCCGCCGCCAAAGGATGGCTTCGCCGTGTTTCGGAAAAACGGCGAAGCAAAACATCTTCTGCCGCTTCAAGAAACAGGATTTCCACATGGTGTCCCTGTTCCCGCAGTACTTTGATTTGCTTGCGGGCCTCGTCGGCCTTTACACCCGAACGGATATCCACGCTCACGCCCAGATTGGCAACATTGCCGCTACGACCGTGATAACGCACCAAATCGGGCAACATCTCCAAAGGCAGATTGTCGACACAGTAAAAGCCGATATCTTCCAATAAATTCAAAGCTACCGATTTTCCCGAACCGGACAAGCCGCTAATCAGAACAATCTTCATAATCGGTTTCGCTCTCGCGCATCATGCTTTGATGGCGTTCCAAAAATTCGCGCATACTGTTTTTTCCGCGCAACTGCAAAATATAATTGCGTACTGCCGCTTCCACCAATACAGCCAAGTTGCGGCCGACTGCCACCGGCAGTGTAACCGAAGGAATATCCACATCCAAAATTGTTTCGGTTTCGGTCCGCACGCTCAAACGGTCGAGCTGTTTCATATAATCGTCGTCTGCCGCCACCATACTGATGATTAACTGGAGTTTTTTCTTCGGACGGATAGCGGTTTCACCGAACATATGCCGGATATTCAGCACACCCAGGCCGCGTACTTCGAGAAAATCACGCAACATGGCGGGGCAGCGGCCTTCCAGTGTTTCTGGACCGGTGCGGTGCAGTTCGACCGCATCGTCGGCAATCAGGCTGTGGCCGCGCGAAATCAATTCCAAAGCCAATTCGCTTTTGCCCAAACCGGATTGTCCGGCAATCAGCACACCGATTTCGTACACATCGAGAAACACTCCGTGTTTGACGGTGGAAACGGCCAGCACACGTTGCAGGTAAATCCGCAAAACATCCATCAGATAAGGACTTTCCAGCTTGGAAGTCAGAAGCGGGATATTGCGCGTGTGGCAGTAGTCGCGCAGCATGACCGGCACGGGCAGACCGTTGGCCACAACAACAAGCGACATCTGCAAATCAAAGAGTTCGGCAAACTCGGCTTGACGGTTTTGTTCATCGAGCCGTCTGAAATATTCGGCTTCCGCAGCACCGATAACCTGAACCTGGTTCGGATGGATAAAATTCAAATGGCCGACCAGCGCCAAAACGGGCTTGTCGGCCTCAACGCCGATACGGTTATCCGCCCCTGCTGTACCGGCCGCCCATGCCAGCTGCAATTTGTACTGGTTGTCCTGATACAGACGACGAACGGAAATACTGGGCATTCTCATTATTCCGTCAAAATGCTGTGCGCGGCTTCCGGCGATTGTGCCGTCTGCAACGCTTCACGAACGCTTTTGGCTGAAAATCTGCCTGCCAACTCCGACAAAACCTGCAAATGTTCGCAACATGCATCTTCCGGCACCAGCAAAGCCGCCACCAACGATACGGGTTTGCCGTCCGGTGCGTCAAAAGACACCGGTTCTTTCAAACGGACAAATACGCCGACAGCCTGTTTGACAGAAGCATGACGGCCGTGCGGAACGGCTACCCCCTGCCCCAAACCGGTCGAACCGAGTTTTTCTCGGGCAAACAGGCATTCGAAAACATCTGTGCGCGACAAGCCGTTGTTGCTTTCCAACAGTTTGCCGATTTCTTCAAACAGACGTTTTTTACTGCCGACATCCAAATCCAAAATGCAATGTGAAGCGGGAAGGATGCTGCCAATCAAGTTCATAGAAAACTCTGAAAAAATAAATTCAAAAGCGGATTTTACCGACTGTTCCGGGCAATCTCAATCTGCACCGATGCTTTTTTTCCCAAAAACCGGACAACCTCTTCCAAATACATGATTACAATCACACTCATGCCGTCTGCAGCACTGCAACAATATAGGGACAACCGCAGACGGCATCAGCCTGCTCCCCACCAGTAATGCAGGAAAATGGCGGCAAACCAGGACGCGCCGATACGGTTGTTCTGCAAAAACACGGTAAAGCAAGTTTGCCGGTCACGCGTACGGATAGCGAGATACTGCCGCCATTGGCAGAACACAATCCACGGCAGTACTGCCCAATAGTACAACCCGGCACCGATTATCAGACCGTTTGCCGCCATCAGAACCGTAAAGCCCGCATGACAGAGCATAACTGCCGAAACATCTTTTTCACCGAATGTAACTGCCGATGTTCTGATGCCGATTTTCAAATCGTCTTCCTTATCGGCCATTGCATAAACGGTGTCGTAAGCCAGCGTCCACAAAACATTGGCAGCAAACAATAACCAGGCAGAGGCAGGAACTTGGTTTTGTACGGCGGCAAAAGCCATCGGTATGCCGAATGAAAATGCCAGTCCCAAATACAGTTGCGGAAGCGGAAAAAAACGCTTGGTAAAAGGATAAGTTACCGCCAGAAACAATGCGGGCAGGCTCATCAGCCAGGTTAGACGGTTCAAAGGAAGCAGACATAGAGCCGCAAGCAGGCACAATAACGCTGCCAGCTTCAGGGCTTCGCCGCTGCCGACTTCGCCGCGTGCAAAAGGCCGGTTTTTCGTGCGCTCGACCGCGCCGTCGAAATCGCGGTCGGCATAGTCGTTCACTACGCAGCCTGCACTACGCATCAGAAAAGTTCCAAACGTAAACGCTGCCAGAATACCGAGTGGCGGAAAGCCGTCTGCAGCAATCCACAAAGCCCAATAAGTCGGCCACAACAGAAGCAGCGTACCAATAGGCTTGTCGGCCCTCATCAGACGGCCGTACACATCGGCTTTGGCCGCCCATTCTGACGATAGAAAACGTTCGAAACCAACTTTCCAATCCATATATCCCGATCCTTACAGCTGCAGACGGCAGACCGTCTGAAAAACTTCAAAACCAGCAGCAAAAACTTTATTTCTGCCAATAAGATTTCACATTCACGAATTCGTACAAACCGAACTCCGACAATTCCCGCCCGTAGCCCGATGCTTTGACACCGCCAAACGGCAAACGCAAATCGCTGCTGGTATGACGGTTGATAAACACCGCTCCCGTCTGCAAACGTTCGGCATAACGCCAGGCCTCTGCCTCGTCCGCAGTATAGATGCTCGCTCCCAAACCGAAAGGATTGTCGTTGGCCAAAACCAAAGCATGTTCCGCATCACGCGCCCGCAACAGCACCGCCGCCGGCCCGAACACTTCTTCACGATACACGCGGCATTCGGAATTGACTTTGTCCAGCACCGTAGCCGGATAGAAATTCCCCCGACCTTCAGGCAGCACTCCGCCGCACAAAATTTCCGCCCCGTTGGCAACCGCATCAAGCACCTGTTCGTGCAGCGTATCGCGCAAACGGCGGCTGTGCAGCGGTGCCAGCGTGGTTTCCTCCGACATCGGATCGCCCGTTTTCAATTTGGCGCACTCTTCCAAAAACAAAGCGATAAACTCATCGGCAATGCCGTCTGCAACAATAATCCGCTTGGCCGCGTTACACGACTGCCCCGCATCGCGGAAACGGGAATAACAGGCATCCTTGGCCGCCTGCACCAAATCCGCATCAGGCAGCACAATAAACGCATTACTGCCGCCCAACTCCAACACCGATTTTTTCAGATATTTTCCCGCCAAAGCAGCCAAATGCCGGCCTGTCGCGGTCGAGCCGGTAAACGCCAGCGCATCACAGGCTGCCACGGCTTCTTCAATGTCGTCATGTGCCAGCCAGGCAGCCTGCAAAGGCAGATTATCCGCCAAGTCCAACAGGGCCTTGCTCACCCTAGCCACACTCGGCGCAGGCTTTACCAGACAGGCGTTGCCCGCACACAAAGCCGGAATCGCGAAACGCAGCACCTGCCAGACAGGATAATTCCACGGCATCACTGCCAACACCACCCCCAAAGGCTCGAAACGCACCTGACTCAAACTCGCCTGCGTCGCAATCGTTTTATGTGCCAGCAATTCCGGAGCCAAATGCGCATAATAACGAATCAGCCCGATTGATTTATCCAACTCCGCACGACACTCGCGCAAACACCGTCCGACTTCCCTGCAAACCATTTCCGCCAGAATATCGCTCTTTTCCTGCAAACGGTCGGCAAATTTCAACAGTTCGGCCGTCCGACGGTTTACCGGCAAAGCAGCAAATTCCCGTTGCCGCCGCCGCAAATCCTCCAAGCCGTCTGCAAATTCAGCCCGGCTTTGAGGCTGCCGCTCAAACAATATTTCACCGTCCGGCACATGAATACTCCGAAACATATTTACCTTTTCCTCCAACCGACACCGCCTGACAGCCCGCAGTGCCGTCTCAGCGTCAAACCTCACGCAGCACCGCATCCATTCTGCCGGGAAAACCGTCTCAAAAAAACAGACAATAAAAAACGCCCTGCTTACGAAAAGCAGAGCGTTTGAATCTGGCACGCCCACGGGGAATCGAACCCCGGTTACCGCCGTGAAAGGGCGATGTCCTAACCGCTAGACGATGGGCGCGGATGTTTCATGGCGCACCCGGAGCGATTCGAACGCCCGACCCTCTGGTTCGTAGCCAGATACTCTATCCAACTGAGCTACGGGTGCGTGCCTCACTGCGCTTCGTTAGTGCCGTGAATCAAGAATCACGAACTATACAGCTTTCTTTAAAAGTTGTCCAGCAAAATACCAGAAAAAATTCAACAATAAACATAAGATGATGAGTTTAAATAAAATTAATTATTTTTACTTTACATATATTCCATATTTCTCGTGTTTTCCCTTAACACACATTCCGGCCTTTGGTTACAATAGCCGCTTTACTTGATTTCCTATTCATTTTATCCGAACAATGAGCTTCGATACCCCGATTGATTATGCCGCAACACTTTCGCGTCTCTTACCCCGCCAACACACTACCATCGCCTGCCATATTTTGGAAAACGGCGAAAAAGTCTGGCTGAGAAAGGTCGGCAAAACCGTACCGCAATGGCGTTATGTTTTGCTCGGTATGCTGTCTCGCCGTTTGAAACTGGGTGCGCTTCAGCCCGTTCCCAATCTCGGAGGACAAACGGCTTTGGATACCGAAGCATGCCGTCTGCAGCATTTTGCCGTGCTCGGCATTCCCGCCCCCAAACTTTTGGCACAACAGAAGGGCGGCCTGCTGTTCTCCCATTTGGGCGATACGACGCTCTTGAACGAATTGGAACACGCTGCCGATCCGATAGTTTGCTGGCAGGACGGTCTGTATGCACTTGCTGCCGTTCATGCGAAGGGAAGTTATTTGAGCCAGGCTTTCGTCCGCAATATTATCCGTATGCCTCAGGGCAATATCGGGTTTATTGATTTTGAGGATGACCCGGGCAGCGTGATGAGTTTGGAAAACTGCCAAATCCGCGACTGGCTCTGCTACCTGCAATCAAGTGTCATCTGGCTGAAACAGCGCGGCTTGATGTGTGAAACTGTGGCCGCGTGGCAGAATCACGAAGCTTTACTGCCGCCGGAAATCCGCCGCCAACTGTACCGCAGCACAAAAAAAATCGCCTTCCTGCGCGGCATAGAAAGCGAACGTTTCGGTAACGATACGTTGCGCCTGGCTGCTATGGCGGAGTTGTTCTACCGTTGCGGATAACTTCCGATGCCGTCTGCAGCCGTTTCTCAACCATGCCGTCTGCAAAGCGTACAGACGGCATGGTTATTGTTCACTGCCTTGTCGGCGGATTTATGCGTTTTCGCCTTTGCTGCGGACCACCAACAGAGGCAGATGACTCTGCCTCATGACGGTTTCGGCAAAACTGCCCATTAAAAGATGCATCAAACCCGTTCGGCCGTGCGTACCCAACACCAGCAAATCCGCGCCTTGTCCGTCGGCATAGTCGACCAGCTCCTGCGCCATTTCCCGCGCTCCTTTGTTTGCAACCAAAAGATGTACGGCTGCTTCGGCAATACCGAATTCTTTTGCCTGCACAAGGGCATTCTGCAAAACTTCATGTCCGCCTTCGATGGCAGCTTCCTCGTAACTTTCCTTGTTCAGGAATTCGGGAGCAAGTGCCATATATTCTGCCGGATTGGCCACATGCACCAAAGTCAGCACAGAGCCGAGTGCAGACGCTACGCGGCAGGCGTGCTCCAAAGCGTCTGCCGAAGTTGCGCTTCCGTCGACAGCCACCACCAAATGTTTGTACATCTTTCTCTCCTTGTGTAATGCGGGTCGGGAAGCATAGTATAATGCTGTTTTACCGCATCGGCGGGCTTTTTTTGTTTTCTCTTGATTTACCACAATGAGCATATCTGATGTTTCTTCGCGCCGCTTCGGCGGCATTTCGCGTTTGTACGGACAAACCGCCTTGGACGTTTTTGCACGTTCGCACGTCTGCGTAGTCGGTGTAGGCGGTGTCGGCTCTTGGTCGGTGGAGGCACTGGCACGTTCGGGCATAGGAAAACTGACTCTGATTGATTTGGACAATATTGCCGAGTCCAATGTCAACCGCCAGCTCCACGCGCTGACTGATGATTTCGGCAAAGCCAAAGTTACCGCACTGCACGAACGCATTCTACAAATCAATCCCCAATGCGAAGTAACGGAAATCGAAGATTTTGTCGATGAAAGCAATTTGGAAACCTTATTTGCAAACGGCTTTGATTTTGTTATCGATGCCATCGACCAAATCCGCATTAAAGCAGCAATGGCGGCGTATTTCGTCAAGAACAAACAGGCTTTCTCGGTCAGCGGCGGAGCGGGCGGACAAAAAAACCCCGCCCTTATCCAAACCGCTGATTTGAGCCGGGTTACTCATGACCCTCTTTTGGCCAATCTGCGCTACACTTTACGAAAACGCTACGGCTTCCCGCGCGACACGGCGCAAAAAATGCATATTCCCTGCGTATTTTCCACCGAGAGCATCACGCCGCCGCAGACCGCCGATGCCTGCTCCGCCGATGCCGCACCGAAGGGTTTGTCCTGCGCAGGCTACGGTGCGAGTATGCCGGTTACCGCTACCTTCGGTCTCTATTGCGCCCAGGCCGCCATCAACCATCTGGCCGCCCAAGCCGTCTGCACGCCTTAAAAGGAAATCCCATGCCGTCTGAAAACACGCACAGCGGATTTCCTCCCGGCAAAAAACCGCAACTTGCTTGGATTTTCGGCCGACCTGTTACCGATTTGCCGTCCGACTTGTTCATCCCCCCAGATGCGCTGAAAGTCGTACTCACCAGTTTTCAAGGGCCGCTTGATCTGCTGCTGTATCTTATCCGCAAGCAGAACATCGACGTGCTGGATATTCCGATGACCAAAATCACCGAGCAATATCTGCACTACATCTCTCAAATCGAAGCACATCAATTTGATTTGGCGGCAGAGTATCTGCTGATGGCTGCCGTTCTAATCGAAATCAAATCGCGGCTGCTGCTGCCGCAAACCGAACCTTCTGCCGATGAAGAAACCTCCGACCCGCGTGCCGAACTGGTTCGCCGCCTGTTGGCCTACGAACAAATGAAACTGGCTGCCCAAAACCTCGATGCCCTGCCCCGTGCCGGACGCGATTTTGCATGGGCCTATCTGCCGCTGGAAATCGCCGTCGAAGCCCGCCTGCCCGAAGTACAGATTGCCGATCTGACACAGGCCTGGCTGGCTATTTTGTCCCGTGCCGAACACAACCGCAACCACGAAGTCGTACAAGAAACCATTTCCGTCCGTGCCCAAATGAGTGCGGTATTGCGCCGTCTGCAAAACGGTTCCTGCCACTTTTCATCGCTGTTCTCGCCCGAACAAGGCGCAGCTTATGTCGTGGTCAATTTCATCGCACTGCTGGAATTGGCAAAAGAAGGATTGATACGGATTATTCAGGCAGAGAGTTTCTCCGAAATCGAAATCGAAGCAGCATCCTCTCTTGCCGAACATTCCTCAATTACCTGATTAGAAATATCATTTTTTCTGATACGACAGAAAAGCCGTCTGCAACTTGCAGACGGCTTGACGAAACAATCTGAAAGCATCCGTCTTCTTATTGTCGGATACTCACCCCTGTTGCAGCCTGCAAAGCTTCAAAGCTCACACCGTCGGCCAGTTCGACCAGTTGCAAGCCTTCCGGCGTAACGTCCAATACCGCCAAATCGCTGATTATGCGATTGACTACTTTTTTGCCTGTCAGAGGCAAATCGCATTGCGCTTTGATTTTGAATGCGCCGTTTTTCGCCGTATGCTCCATTAATACAATCACGCGCTGCACACCGGCCACCAAATCCATCGCGCCGCCCATTCCTTTAACCATTTTTCCCGGAATCATCCAGTTGGCCAAGTCGCCTTGTTCGGAAACTTCCATCGCACCCAAAACCGCCAAATTCACTTTGCCGCCGCGAATCATGCCAAAAGACTGCGAGCTGGAAAAAAATGCTGCTCCCGGAATAGCGGTAACGGTTTGTTTGCCGGCGTTAATCAAATCCGCATCCAATTCGTCTTCGGTCGGAAACGCTCCGATACCGAGCAGCCCGTTTTCCGATTGCAGCATCACGTTTACACCTTCCGGAATGTAGTTGGCCACCAAAGTAGGCAAACCGATGCCCAAATTGACATAAAAGCCGTCTTGCAGCTCTTTGGCGGCGCGCTGCGCCATTTGTTCGCGTGTCCAAGCCATATTATGCCTCTCTTACGGTACGTTGTTCGATGCGTTTTTCCGGTGCCGCATTCACAATGATGCGGTGTACGTAAATACCCGGCAGATGGATTTGGTCGGGATCGAGCGAACCGGTTTCCACCAGCTCTTCTACTTCGACAACGGTTATCCTGCCGGCAGTCGCCACATCGGGATTGAAATTGCGTGCGGTTTTTCGGAATACGAGATTACCCGACTTGTCGGCTTTCCAAGCTTTCACCAACGCAACATCAGCAGTCAGCGAATGTTCCAATACATATTCCTCACCATCAAATTCGCGGATTTCTTTGCCGTCTGCAACCTGCGTTCCTACGCCTGTTTTGGTAAAAAACGCCGGAATGCCGGCACCGCCCGCCCGCAGTTTTTCGGCCAGTGTTCCTTGCGGTGTCAGTTCGACTTCCAATTCTCCCGACAGAAACTGCCGCTCGAATTCTTTATTTTCGCCAACATAAGATGCAATCATTTTTTTTATCTGGCGGGTTTCCAGCAACAGACCCAAGCCGAAGCCGTCCACACCGGCATTGTTGCTGATACAGGTCAAGTCTTTTACTCCGCTGTCGCGCAAGGCGGCAATCAATGCTTCGGGAATGCCGCACAAGCCGAAGCCGCCGACAGCTACCGTTTGGCCGTCTGCAACCGCACTGCTTAATGCGGCGGCCGCATCGGGATAAAGTTTATTCATCATTTCTCCTTCAAGTAAGTTTTATTTCATCGACCAGCCATGGCTGGCAATAAAAGATTGTCCTGTAAAAACATTATTCGGATAGGCTGAAAGGAACAAAGCCAGCTGTGCGATGTCTGCGGTCGCAGTGAACTCTCCGTCGACCGTATTGCCAAGCATCACCTTCTTTACCACTTCTTCTTCACTGATACCCTTCTCCGCAGCCTGTTCCGGAATCTGTTTTTCGACCAAAGGGGTTTTGACAAATCCGGGACAAATCACATACGAACGAACCTTGTGTGCCGCACCTTCCTTGGCCAGCACCCGACACAAACCCAGCAAACCGTGTTTGGCCGTTACATACGGTGCCTTCAACGGCGATGCTTCGTGGGAGTGCACGGAGCCCATATAGATTACCGTACCGCCGAGCCCGTCTGAATACATATGTTTCAAAGCAGCCTGTGTCGTCAGGAATGCTCCGTCCAAATGGACCGCCAGCATTTTTTTCCAATCGGAAAACGCCAGTTTGTCAATCGGATTGATAATCTGGATACCGGCATTGGAAACCAGAATATCAATGCGTCCGAACGCCTCGGCCAAACGATTAGTGCCGTCTGCAACTTCCTTCTCGTCACAAACATTCATCGCAATCGCCAATGCCCGACCGCCTTTACTCCGAATATCGGCGGCCGCCTTCTCTGCCGCATCTTTATTCCAATCGGCCACACCTACTGCCGCTCCCGAGGCGGCAAACTGTTCTGCAATTTCCTTACCAATACCGCTGGCAGCACCGGTTACCAATGCTGTTTTACCGGTAAGATTATATTGTATAGACATAATTTCCACCTTAAATGTTCCCTAAAATTTCCAGACCGCCCGACACCGGCATTTTGCATTCCAGAGCCATCAAAAAAGTCAGGACAGAAAATGAACCAACCACAGTGTCAGTCCGGGGACAAAGACCAATAATACAATCCGAAGCACATCAGCACACAAAAAAGGGAGTATGCCTTTATACGTTTCCTTCATCGGCACCTCTTTTGCCAAACTGTTGATAATAAATATATTCATTCCTACCGGGGGCGTAATCAAACCAATTTCGACCACCATCAACGCCAATACGCCGAACCAAATCGCTTTATCCGCATCTCCCAATCCCCAATAATCCATTCCCATCACAACCGGCAGAAATACCGGAACCGTCAGCAGAATCATCGACAGACTGTCCATCACACAGCCGAGCAGCAAATAAATCAGGATAATTGCAAACAAAACCGTCAACGGCCCCATACCAGTGCCGATTACCCACTCTGCGACACCGGACGGCATCTGTGATAAAGCAAAAAAAGCATTTAATACATCGGCTCCCAGCAAAATCATAAAAATCATTGCCGTTGCCGAAGCCGTATCCGTCAACGCACGAAGCAAACCGTTACCATCTAATTCCCGTGTTACCAATGCCAAAACCGCTACAGCTACCGTCCCGACTGCCGCAGCCTCGGTCGGTGTAAAAAAGCCCCCGTAAATTCCTCCAATAACGGTAACAAACACCGCTATTACAGGCCATACGCCTTTCAGCAAAACAACACGTTCTTTCCATGCCATTGCCGACATGGCCGGACCGCTCCTGGGAAACAAGCGGACATATACCGCAACCGTCGCCATATAACCGAACATTGCAATAACACCCGGCACCAGAGCAGCCATAAACATTGCCGAGATATTTTGTTCGGCCAATACCGCATAAATCACCAACACCACGGACGGCGGAATCAGAATGCCCAATGTACCGCCGGCTGCAAGCGTGCCTGTCGCCAACGCATCCGAATATCCGACACGTTTCAATTCGGGCAACGCCACTTGCCCCATCGTTGCCGCCGTTGCCAGCGAAGAGCCGCAAATCGCACCGAAACCGGCACAGGCACCTACTGCACTAATGGCTGCTCCGCCCCTGTAATGGCCTAGAAACGCATTGGCCGTTTCAAACAGTTTCTTCGACAAACCTCCGCGATTTGTTGGTCAGTCGGGTCGGGGCACGCAGTTTCAAACCTTTAAAATCTTCCAATTTAACAATCGGCAAGACGTTATTATGAATTTGTCCTCGGTCATGCACATTAAATGCCAGAGGTTTGACTGCTTCAAAATCTTTTTTACCGAATTCTTCATATATCTGCCACGCAACCCTGCTGCTTTTTTCACCGTCTTTAGTCAGAAACGGCAGCTCCATCACCTCCATACTCGGGAAACGGCCGGCCGTATAGCCGGGTAAAGTCCAAACAATGTCCGCTATGCCGTCTGCAACTTGATCAATCAATTGGGGGGGCGTACCGCCCAATTGCATGGACGGGTAGAACTGGCAGCTCATCTGACCATTTGATTCCTTAGAAATTTTTCCGCACCAAGGTTCCAAAATTTTCTGTTGCGACATGGCTGCCGAAGGCCAGAAATGAGCCACCTTCAATACCACTTTTTCTCCATCGGCCAGAGGAGCCGCCGGACTGCCGGAGGAACCGATATCTTCCGAACAGGCATTCAAAAACAAAGCCGAACATAACGCCAAAAACAATAATTTGAATTTCATCTCCCTCTCCTTTTGGTCGCACACTGAATCTGCAATGCTTTGTAAGCAAATCTCCAAAATATTTAAAGGAAATTAAACTTTGTTCTTTTTAAGCATACAAACGGTATTTTCTGATTTATTTATCAAATTATCCGATAAATACTGGATAATTATCAAAACACCTTCTTTTCAAAACAAAAATTCCTACACCTGCCAATGTAGGAATTTCCCAAGCTGCCTATGCCGCCACAAAAAATGACAGGCCGTCTGCAACCATCTCCGGACTTGAATCTGTTTTACTTTTTCAATGGCTTCAAACAAAAATCATCAAAGCCGAAGCAATAACCAAACCCGAATACAATAAAGCCATCAGGCAATAACCCATCACCGCACGGGCATCCAAACCGACAATCCCCAACAAAGGCAATGCCCAAAACGGCTGAATCATATTCGTCCACGCATCACCCCATGCCACCGCCATCGCAGAAACAGCCGGACTGATGCCCAAAGCCGTGCCCGCAGGCAGCATAATCGGTCCTTGTACAGCCCACTGCCCTCCACCGGACGGAACAAAAACATTCACCAAACCGGCACTCAAAAAACCAGCAGCGGGAAAGTCTGCTCAGATGATGCCGCAACAAAAGCCTGACTGATGGAAACTGCCAAAGACGTCTGACCTTCTGCCGCCCCTGTCATCAAACCCATAATGCCGCCGTAAAACGGGAACAGCAAAACAATGCCCGCAATGCCTTTCGCACTGTCTTCCACCGCTCTGCCGTAACGTTCCGGAGTTCCATGTGCCAGCAGACCGGCAAATAAAAACAAGGCAATGACAACGTTCAAAGCCAGATTGAATCCTGCTTTGCTGAAATAACCGTATAAATATACCGCACCCAAAGCCACTAAAAGCAAAACCATCAAACGGCTGTCATCCCATTTTTGTGCCAAAGTACTGCGCGGCGGCAATTCGGGTTCAACCTCAAACAATTTGGCTTTATCTGCAATTACAGGCTTATCCGGAGTCATCAGCATATTCAACACCGGCAAGCCAACCAACAAAGCCGCAACAATAAACAGGTTCAATGGGGAAAACAGGGTTTCCGCTACGGGAATGGCAGCTTCGACCACACCGCCGCTCATTTTCGCCAAATCCGAACCTTCACTGGCCAATGCTAACGGTATCGAACCGGATAAACCGCCGTGCCAAATCAAAAAACCGGAATATGCAGATGCAACCAGCAAAGGATAATCGACACCGTCCACTTTTCTCGCAAGAGCTTTCGCAAATACCGCACCGACAATCAAACCGAAACCCCAGTTCAGCCAACAGCACACCAAAGAAACCAGCGTTACTGCAAACACGGCTATTTTCGGGCTGTTGATTTTGGCGGCCAAACCGTCTAACAGGCGGCCGATAAACGGTGCTTTTGCCAGCACGTGGCCGGTTACCAGAATCAAAGCCATCTGCATCGAAAAACCCAATAAGGACCACAAGCCCTTTCCCCAAAAACCTGCAGCTTCATTCAGCCCTTGCCCGCCTGCACCCATGACGGCGGCAAATGCCAGTACAGTCAATACAATACAGAATACGAACGGCGAAGGCAGCCAGTTTTGTACCAAACGAACGTTTAAAGCGGTTAAATAACGAAACACGGTTCATTCTCCCCTTTGTTGTTTTTTATTGGTTGTTTTTTTATTCAACCAAACCTCTCATATGAAACAATCTGTCAAATAAAATCAAAGAAGAAATTCGATTAAGAATACAAATACTCCGATCGGAATGTCTGACAGACAAACCCGCCGGATTCGTCTGACGGCAGCTTGAATGTTTTATCCGTCCATATCGCTTAACTTACATATTACGGATTCAAGGAAATGCGGGAAAAGCTCACAGTATCTTATTCTGCATCCGGCTGGTTTTCCGGTGCGGCAGTTTGAAAAGCAGGCAGTCCGGCACACTCCTGTTCGATACGCAGAATGTTCGGATAAGGACTTAAATCGATTTGAAAACGTCTGGCATTATACAATTGGGGAATCAGGCAGCAGTCGGCCATGCTCGGAGTGTCGCCGTAGCAGAAACGGCCTGCAGACGGCTCTTTCAAATGCTGTTCGAAAGCCTCCAGCCCTTGTCGGATCCAGTGGGCATACCAGGTATTTTTATCCTGTTCGCCCACTCCCAAACAATTTTTCAGATATTGCAAAACACGCAGATTGTTCAAAGGGTGCACATCGCAAGCAATCAAGTGGGAAAGAATCCGCACTTTGGCCCGCCCCGCACTGTCGGCAGGCAGCAGCGGGGTTTTCGGATAAGCTTCGTCCAGATATTCGATAATCGCCAGCGATTGTGTCAGCAGCAGCCCTTTGTCTTCCAAAGTCGGAACAAGCTGCTGGGGATTCACAGCCGCATATTCTGTGGTTTTCTGTTCTCCTCCATTGCGCAGCAGATGAACGGTCGAAATTTCGTAAGGAAGCTGTTTCAAATTCAGTGCGATACGCACGCGGTAAGCAGCCGAACTGCGGTAATAGGAATAAAGTTTCATCGCATCCCTTTCTTGATTGCTTGCAAGCGGCATATCAGGGCCGTCTGAAAAATACGATTTTCAGACGGCAATGCTTTGCTATGCTTCTTCTTTGCGACTGATGGTCAAACCGGTGAAACCGTAAATCAAGGTCAGAACCAAACTGAGGTAACAGAAAAATGCGTAAGGCACATAATCGATAACCGGAATACCGAGTATGCCTGCCAAGAATACGCCGTACACGCCCCACGGAACCAAAGGATTGATAACGGTACCGGCATCTTCTATCGTACGTGCCAGGTTTCGCGGATGCAGATTCAGCTTGTCATAGAGCGGTTTGAAGGTATTGCCGGTCAGGAGCAGGCTCAAATACTGTTCGCCGATTAAGACATTGATGCCGAATGCTGTTGCAGCCGCCGTTGCCGTTGCACGTCCGACATTTGTCAGAAGATGACTGATACCTGCCATCAGTGCCGGCAGAATACCCAAACCATGCAGCAACCCTCCCAAACTCAAAGCCAGAATCACAATGGTTTGGGTAAAGAACATGCTTTCCATACCGCCTCGGGAAACCAGCCGCCCGACCGCTCCCAAATCCAAGCCTTCGGCAGGTTTGTAACCGCCGAAAAACCAAGAACCGATTTGCCCCAATGTCGGGCTGCTGTGAATGTAAGTAACCGCCAGTGCCGTTACAATCGTTGCGATAATCGTATAAACCGCATCGACTTTGCGTAAAGCGAGAATCAGCAACACTGCAAACGGTATCAAAGCATAACCGTGCACCAAACCGCTCTCTACCAACTTCTGCTGCATGGCGACAATATCCGCCAAATCCGCATTGGCAACGTTTCCGGTCAGAAACCACAGGAAAACGGCAGTCAGAATCCATGCGGGAACGGTTGTGTACATCATATTGCGGATATGCTCGAACAAATCGATGCCGACCACAGATGCCGCGATACCGGTGGTATCGGACAAGGGCGACATTTTGTCGCCGAATACCGCACCTGATACGACTGCACCGGCCACAATAGCAGGATTGGCATCAAACGCTTCGGCCATGCCCATAAAGGCAACGCCCGCCGTGGCACAGGTTGTGAACCCGCTGCCGAGCGAAATACCGATAACGGAACACAAGATAAAAGCCGACAAATAAAAAAATCGGGGCGAAATAAAATCAAAACCGTAATACATCAAAGTCGGAATCGCACCGGACATCATCAGTGCAGCCACCAGCAGGCCGATAAAGAAAAACAGATAAATCGCACCGATACCGGACACCACTCCGTTTGCCATTTCCGACTGCATGTTTTTAAAACTCAAGCCCTTGGCACAACCGTACACCAGCAAGGCACACATCACCAAAATAATCGACAAATGCGGCACCCACCCCAAACCGATCATCGTAATGCCCATAACGGCAACAATCGCCCCTGCAATCGGCACCGCCTCGCGGGGCTTCATCTGCAACAGTTTCTCACTCATTGTTTTCCTCTCTTATATGCTGCTGACGGTTACAGCTTGTTGTTCTGCCTGCCGGATTCCGATCCGCCTGCAGGTTATTGGTTTCGGAAGCTGCAGACGGCCGGACAGTTTCAGATAGTTTAATATTGCGTGTTCACGCGGTTGATAATCGTACCGAAAATATTGTTGTCGTCTGCATCCAGCATCTCGATTGCAACCGTATCGCCGTGCTGCATAAACGGCGTTTTTGGCGCACCGGTTTCAATGGTTTCATACATACGGACTTCGGCCAAACAACAGTAGCCCACGCCACCGTTTTCCACAGAAGAGCCGTACAGATTATCCTGTTTGTTGGAAACCGTACCCGAACCGACTATCGTTCCGGCTTCGGCATCGCGGGTTTTGGCAACATGCGACAGCAGGCGTCCGAAATCGAAAGTCATATCCTGACCGGCATTGGGAAAACCGAACAGTTTATCGTTCAATTTCACCCGCAGCGGCAGATGGACTTTGTTATCCCTCCAGGCATCGCCCAATTCGTCCGGCGTAACCGCAACGGGGCTGAAGGCACTGGCCGGCTTGCTTTGGAAAAAGCCGAAGCCTTTGGCCAGCTCGGCAGGAATCAGGCCGCGCAAAGAAACATCGTTTACCAGCATCAGCAGACGGATGGCCTTACCCGCTTCTTCGGGAGTCGCGCCCTGTTTCAAATCACCGCTGACCACGACCACTTCCGCCTCAAAATCAATGCCCCACTCCGGCTTGGCCAATACTTCGTCGCGCGGACCAATGAAGCTGTCCGAACCGCCCTGATACATTAAAGGATCGTCATAAAATGATTCCGGCACTTCCGAATTGCGGGCTTTACGCACCAGCTCCACATGATTCAGATAGGCCGAACCGTCCGCCCACTGGTAAGCACGCGGCAAAGGAGAATGGCATTGCTCCGGATCGAACGGCTCGCCTTTCGCGGGATCGGCATTCAAATCATCATACACTGCCTGCAGACGGCAGCAGGCATTTTCCCAATCATCCAAAGCCGTCTGCAGAGTCGGAATGTCCGGCAGAACGTAACGGCTCAAATCCCGGCTGACTACGGCCAAACGCCCGTCGCGTCCGCCTTGTTTCAAAGTTGCTAATTTCATATTGTGTCTTTCTCTTCTGTTTTCAGACAACCTTCTGAAAACACGGCTTCGCGCAATACGGCAAAACCAAAAACCTTTAAACTTCCGGCGGCTCGGTACCGTCGTGAATCCAACGGGCATGCTGCGGCGCACGTTTGGTTTGAGCCCACTCGTTCAGCATATCCCATTTTACTTTATCCAAGGCCCGGTTCATTTTCTCGGTCGCGACATCACAGGCCAGTTCGATACGGTGGCCGCTCGGGTCGAAGAAGTAAATAGAATGAAACAGGGTATGGTTGACCGGCCCCAAAACATCAACACCTTCTGCAATCAGCTTATCTTTGACGGCCAGCAGTTTTTCCATGCTCTCCACCTTCAGGGCCAAATGCTGCGTCCATACCGGCGTATTCGGATCACGTCCCATTTCCGGTTTGGTCGGCAACTCGAAAAACGCCAGAATATTGCCGCCGCCCGCATCCAAAAAAATATGCATATAAGGGTCGAGTTCGCCGGTTGAGGGCACTTTATCCTCCGCAATCGCCAACACAAATCCCATTCCCAAATGCTTCTGATACCATTCGACCGTTTCCTTTGCGTCTTTACAACGGTAGGCAACGTGATGCACTCCTTGCGTCAAAGACATCTTTCTTCTCCTATATCGGCATATGCAGACAGCATCACTCCGATGCCGTCTGCACCTGCTTGTTTATACTTCCAACGCGCCCCGGCGGATTTGATCCCGCTCCAAAGACTCAAACAAGGCCTTGAAATTACCCTCACCGAAACCTTCTCTGTAATCTCCTTTGCGTTGGATAAATTCAAAAAACACGGGACCCAACTGAGTTTCCGAAAAAATCTGCAACAGCAAACGCGGAACACCGCCTTCCGTCGTACCGTCCAACAAAATACCGCGCGACTGAAGTTCCGCTACCGGCTCGCCGTGCCCCGGCAGACGCTCTTCCAACATTTCGTAATAAGTGTCTCTCGGCGCACTCATCAAAGGAACGCCGGCCTCTCTCAAACGATCGATAGTTTCCAGCAAATTGTCGCTCAACAAGGCAATATGCTGGATACCCTCGCCGCCGAACTGCATCAGATATTCTTCAATCTGTCCGCCGCCCTGTTTGGACTCTTCATTCAAAGGAATACGGATCAGACCGTCCGGTGCAGTCATTGCACGGCTGGTCAGGCCGGTATATTCTCCTTTAATATCGAAATACCGGATTTCTTTAAAGTTAAACAGTTTCTCATAAAAGCCCGCCCAATAATCCATGCGGCCGCGATAAACATTGTGGGTCAGATGGTCGACGATTTTCATACCGTAACCGAACGGATTGCGCTCGACATCCGGCAGAAACTCAAAATCAATATCGTAAATAGACCGGCCTTCTTCAAAACGGTCAATCAGATACAGAGGCGCACCGCCGATACCTTTAATGGCAGGCAGACGCAGTTCCATAACGGAAGTCGGAATATCAACCGGCTGAGCCCCCAATTCCAAAGCACGCTTGTATGCCGCCTGCGCATCGCGCACACGGAATGCCATACCGCATGCAGACGGCCCGTGTTCTGCGGCAAAATATGCAGCATGACTGTTCGGCTCGCGGTTTACAATAAAATTGATACCGCCCTGACGGTAAAGAAGTACATCTTTAGAACGGTGTCTGGCCACCAGTGTAAAGCCCATTTTTTCAAACAGAGGTTCCAACACATTCGGCTGCGGCGAGGCAAACTCTACAAACTCAAAACCGCACAAACCCATCGGATTTTCAAATAAATCAGCCATTTTTTTCTCCTATAATCTATCTGCAAATATTGCAATACGTTTGATAAGCAAATCCTGCATACTGTCCGGTAAAGAATGCTTGACAGCCATCATAAAATGCAGTTTATTTGTTACACAAACAGTTTTTTCTCATCTATTCAACGGAAAAAGTGATGAATATAAGCGTCAGACAAATTAAAGCTTTTGTCGCCGCTGCCGAGCAGGGCAGCTTTACCCGCGCAGCAGCACAGCTTCATCTGACACAATCGGCTTTGAGCGGCCTGATTAAAGAATTGGAAAGCCAACTCGACATCCGCTTGTTCGACCGTACGACCCGCCAACTGCATCTTTCTGCGGCAGGCTGCAAACTGCTGCCTCCGGCAAAAAGAATCATCAATGAAATCAATTTGTTTTCAGAAGAAGCTGCCTGTCTGAAAAGCGGGCGGCACGGTCAGGTTCGGCTGGCTGTTTCACAACTGCTTGCAGCTTCCGTAATGCCGCTTTTGATGGCTGAATTTAAAAAAGAACAGAAGGAAATCGAATTGCAGCTGTTGGACTGCTCCGTCGAACATGTTTTACAGCAAGTACAAAACGGCGAAGTTGATTTCGGTATAGGTCCGGAACGCGAACTGCCCGACGATATAGAAGCCTGCGAATTATTTTCTCTCCCTTTTCATATCGTCCTGCCTGAAAATCACGCGCTGACCGAAAAAAATCGCATTACTTGGGAAGATTTGCTGCACGAACCCCTGATTACCCTGAACGGCCCGTTCACTTTCCGTCTTGCCGCCGTTTTACCCGATCATCTGGCTCAGAGAATGATGTCATCCGACCACCAGGTGAATTTTCTGTCTACGGCACTCAGTATGACGCGCAACGGACTCGGTCTAACCCTTTGTCTACCTTATGCTGCCGAATGGGTGCGCCAAAACGGCCTGTCCATGCGTCCGCTGCACGACCCGCATATCGAACGGCACTTCTGCCTTTACCGCCGCAAAAACCGCAGTCTTTCTGCCTCTGCTGCTATTTTCGAGCGTTTCCTCACCCAGCAGGACAAGCGAATTTGGCGTTTTCAAAAAACCCTGTAACCCTTTCCGCCGTTCCTTAATCGTCCTCATTCCAAAAACCATTTCTGCAAAGGAGTATCCTCATGAATCAAACTGTTGTCATTGTTGCTGCCAAACGTACGCCGGTCGGAAGCTTTTTAGGAAGCCTTTCGTCATTGTCTGCACCGCAGCTGGGCAGTGTCGTTATCCGTGCACTGCTTGACGAAACCGGCATCCGGCCGGAAACCGTCAGCGAGGTGATAATGGGCAACGTACTGACCGCCGGAGTCGGACAAAATCCGGCACGCCAGGCAGCAGTCGGAGCCGGCATTCCCCTGCACGTTCCTGCGGCAACCGTAAACGTCGTCTGCGGTTCCGGACTCTATGCCGTCCGCCAGGCCGTACAAAGCATTTTGAGCGGCGACAATGAAATCGTCATCGCAGGAGGTCAGGAATCGATGTCTCAAGCACCGCATTTCATCGACATTCGCCAAGGTCGGAAAATGGGTAACGGCACCCTCACCGACAGCATGGTTTCAGACGGCCTGACCGATGTTTACAACAGCTATCATATGGGCATTACCGCCGAAAACATTGCCGAAAAACTCAACATCGGCCGCGAAGCACAAGACGCTTTCGCCCTGCAATCGCAGCAGCGCGCCTCCGCTGCCCAACAAGCCGGACGTTTCCAAGCCGAAATCGTACCGGTCAGCATTCCGCAACGCAAAGGCGAGCCGCTGACCGTCGTTGAAGACGAATACATCAAACACAACGCATCAGCCGAAAGCATGGCCAAACTGCGTCCCGCCTTCAAACCCGACGGTACCGTTACCGCCGCCAACGCATCCGGCCTGAACGACGGCGCAGCCGCAGTTATGCTGATGACCGCCGCCAAAGCCGCCGAACTGGGTCTGCCCCCGCTGGCCGCAGTCAAAGCCACCGCAGTCGCCGGCATCGAACCCGAAATCATGGGCTTGGGCCCCGTTCCCGCCATGCAGAAGGCTCTGGCCCAAAGCGGTTGGACAGTCGGAGACCTCGACCTGATTGAAGCCAACGAAGCGTTTGCCGCCCAAGCCTTGGGCGTATGCGGCCAATTGGAACTGCCGTCTGAAAAAACCAATGTCAACGGTGGTGCCATCGCCATCGGCCACCCCATCGGCGCATCCGGCTGCCGCATTCTGGTCAGCCTGCTGCACGAAATGCAGCGCCGCCAAGCACCAAAAGGAGCCGCAACACTGTGTATCGGCGGCGGCATGGGCATTGCCGCAACCCTGGAACTCTGCTAACCCTATCCGACCCAAGCCGTCTGCAGCTGCCGCCAAGCTGCAGACGGCTTGCCCGGAAAACCGATTTTGTTAAAAGTCTTTGATTTTCCGTAAAGACTCCATTACAATATTTCAGACATACATGCCCGCATCAAAAGCATGTATGTCTTTCATTTATCACAACAAAGGAATGATACGCCGTTATGAAAAAATCTTTATTGGCCGCTCTGATTGCCCTCGCCCTGACTGCCTGCGGCGGTTCTAAAACAGAAAACCAAGCGCAAACGCCTGCACAAGACACCGCCTCGGCCGCTTCGGAAGCAGTTTCCACACTCCCTCAAACCGATGCACTGAACATCTACAACTGGTCCAACTATGTAGACGAAGAAACGGTTGACGAGTTCAAAAAGAAATTCAGCCTGAAACTGAACTACGACCTGTACGAAAATAATGAAACCTTGGAAGCCAAAGTTCTCACCGGGAAATCCGGCTACGATTTGGTTGTTCCAGGCATTGCATTCCTTCCCCGCCAATTACAGGCAGGTGCTTACCAAGAAGTCAATAAAGACCTGATTCCCAACTACAAACACATTAATCCCACCCTGCTAACCATGCTGGAACAGGCAGATCCGGGCAACAAATACGCCGTACCTTACTTCTCTGGTGCCAATACTTTGGCCATTACAGCCAAAGGCAAAGAAGCCTTGGGCGGAGAACTGCCTGAAAACGGCTGGGATCTACTGTTCAAACCAGAATACACTGCCAAACTGAAAGGCTGCGGCATCGCGCTGTGGGATACGCCGAGCGAAATGTTCCCGATTATTCTCAATTATCTGGGTAAAGATCCTGCCGGCAGCAACTCTGCCGACATCGAAGCAGCTGCTGATGTTCTGAAAGGCATCCGCAAAGATGTCAAACGCTTCAGTCCGTCCGTTATCGATGAACTGGCACGCGGCGACATCTGCTTGGCAGCCGGCAACGGTGGTGACTTGAACATGGCAAAAAAACGCTCTGAAGAGGTCGGCAGCAAAGTCGGTATCGACGTTCTGACACCGAAAGGCATGGGTTTCTGGATTGAATCTTGGCTGATTCCCGTTGATGCGAAAAATGTAGACAATGCACACAAATACATTAACTGGACTTTGGATCCGGAAATTGCAGCACGCAACGGCAATTTTGTAACTTTCGCACCTGCCAGCCTGCCTGCTCAGAAACTGATGGATCCGAAACTGGTTGAAATCCGTTCGATTTTCCCGAATGAAGAAGACATGAAAAACGGTTTCGTGATGCCGCAAATGAGCGATGAAGCGAAAAAACAAACCGTTGCCTTATGGCAAAAAATCAAAGCAGGACAATAATCTGCATAAAAATAAGGCGAGTGAGCTCCGACTCAACTCGCCGCTATAAAAAACCGCATACTTCAAACCATGAAGTATGCGGTTTTACAATCGGATTTTGCCACTTATTTTTCAACAAACTGACCGTAAGCCATAATGCGGTCGAATCGGCGGTCGAGCAAATCGGACAACTGCATATCCTGAGCTTGACGCAACTGGTCGGCAATCACCTTTTTCACGCTTTTCATCAATTCATCATAATTCCGGTGCGCACCGCCCAAAGGTTCGGCAATCACCGTATCAACCAAACCCAATTTGTGCAGACGGTCGGCCGTAATACCCAAAGCCATTGCCGCATCGGCTGCCTTTTCCGCAGTTTTCCACAGAATCGACGCACAACCTTCCGGAGAGATAACAGAATAAGTGGAATATTGCAGCATATTGACATAGTCGCCCACGGCAATCGCCAATGCGCCACCCGATCCGCCTTCTCCGATAATCGTACAGATAACCGGCACTTTCAACTTGGTCAGCTCGTAAAGATTTTTACCGATGGCCTCGGATTGGTTGCGTTCCTCCGCTCCAATACCGGGATACGCCCCCGGAGTATCGACAAAAGTCAATACGGGCAAACGGAATTTTTCCGCCAAATGCATCAGACGCAGGGCTTTCCGATAACCTTCCGGGCGCGGCATACCGAAATTACGGCGGATTTTTTCTTTGGTATCGCGGCCTTTCTGATGACCGATAACAACCACACTTTGACCGTTAAAACGAGCCAAACCGCCGACAATGGCATCATCGTCTGCAAAATGGCGGTCGCCGTGCAGTTCTTGAAAGTCGGTACACAAAGCGGCAATATAGTCGAAAGTATAAGGACGCTGAGGGTGGCGCGACACTTGGGAAACCTGTGCAGGTGTGAGTTTGGCGTAGATGTTTTTGGTCAGCTCGTTGCTTTTTTTCTGCAAACGGTTGATTTCTTCGGTAATGTCCACGGCGGACTCTCCTTGAACCAAACGCAACTCTTCAATTTTATGGGTCAGCTCGGCAATCGGCTGTTCGAAGTCGAGAAAGACGGGTTTCATAAATCAAACACTCGCTTTTTATAATCGGAATATCTGCCGTCTGCACCGCAGTACGGCAGTTTGCAATTTACAATCTGCAGACGGCAATGTACGCGATAAACGGCTGACTGGCAAGCCGAAGCGGCAGCTTTTGATACAAATTTAGAGTTTTAAATCTAGATTTCGGAATGTGCTACACTTACCGGCTGTGATTTTCGGATTTATTCTCTATGAATGATAAACAGAATGCAGCAGAAATGCGTCTCGACAAATGGTTATGGGCTGCCCGATTCTTCAAAACCCGTGCCTTGGCGCAAAAACATATAGAACTCGGACGCGTGTTGGTCAACGGTGCCAAAATTAAAAACAGCAAATATATTTCACCGGGCGACATCGTTCATCTGACACTCAATTCACTGCCGCACGAGCTGACGGTTTTGGCGTTGAACCACCAACGCCGTCCCGCACCCGAAGCGCGTCTGCTCTACTTCGAAAACGAAGCGGTTGCCCAAGCACGCGAACAGCAGAAGCTGCTCGATCAGGCCAGCCGCATCAGTGCGGCCTATCCCGACGGTCGTCCGACCAAGCGCGACCGCCGCCAGTTGGATAAAATAAAACGTTCCTGGGAATAGGCTGCAGACGGCAAATGCAAACAGTGCCGTCTGCAGACAATTAAGATTTTATCTTTACATGATGCCCGACGGCGGCAACAATCCAAAACATTTTTTATAAGGAAAACATTTATGCGTTGGCAAGGACGGCAGCAAAGTTCCAATATCGAAGACCGCCGCGGACAAGGGGGAGGAGGACGCGGCCCCGTAGGCGGTATTCTCGGCATTATCGTACTGCTGGTCGGTGCGTACTACGGCGTAGATTTGTCCGGTATCGTCGGCACGCCGTCATTCGGTCCTGCCGAAATGTCCCAACCCTCCAAACTCGACAAACAGTACGAAGCACAACTGGGAGAACTGGCCGCAGTGGTTTTAAAAGACACCGAAACTGCCTGGCACGAGTACTTCGCCCGTTACGGAGAAAAATACAAACCGGCAACCATGGTGCTGTACACCGGCGGTACACGTACGGCATGCGGCACCGGTCAGGCGGCAATGGGACCGTTTTACTGCCCTGCCGACCAAAAAATCTATTTGGATTTGTCGTTTTACGAAGATATGAGAACCAAACTCGGTGCATCGGGCGACACTGCTTTCGGCTACGTCATCGCACACGAAGTCGGCCACCACGTACAAAACCTGCTCGGCACACTGCCCAAAATACACCAGGCGCAACAATCGGCACGCTCCAAAGCAGAAGCCAATGCTCTGTCTGTCAAACTGGAATTACAGGCCGACTGCTATGCCGGCATTTGGGCAAAATACGCACAAAAAGCAAATCTTCTCGAACCGGGAGACATTGAAGAAGCCATGAAAGCGGCAGAAGCCGTGGGGGACGACCGTTTGCAGCAGCGCAGCCAAGGCTATGTGGTACACGACAGTTTCACACACGGTTCTTCCGAGCAGCGCATGGCATGGTTCCGACGCGGCTTCGAGAGCGGCGACCACCGTCAGTGCAACACGTTTTCTGCCCCATAACCCGGATGCAGACGGCATCGGTCATTCCAAACGCATGCCGTCTGCACCCTTTCCTGCCGATTTCCATATAAAAACCCGTATCGGCAGTTTTTTACACTATTATCTGCCAAACTCCTGCCGTATACTTCCATATAACGCATAAAACGACAAACACGATATGCCGCCCGTACCGGAACGGCAATCGGACAACAAACGGAACCGGCCGCTCCTTTACTCTTTTCAACCCAAAACAAACACGATAAAGGAGTCGATATGAACTTGTGGCAACAATACCAACACAACAAAGCACAAAAACGAGGTATGTATTTTACTTTGGAAGGAGCCGCCGATTTGGGTGTCAGCGAAGGCGAACTGATTGCCGACTCGCCGGATACCGTCTATTTGGGCACACAGATTGCCGATATCCTGAACAAGCTGCACAATTTGGGACGAGTACAATGCATTATGCGCAACCGCATCTGCGTACATGAAAAACAAGGCGTTTACGAAAATCTCAAATTGTGGGAAAACGGCGGCATTGCCCTGAATGTAGGGAAAATCGATTTGCGCCTGTTCCTGTCGCGCTGGCAGCACGCATTTGCCGTCGAAAACAAAGACAGCCAAGGCAAAACAACGCGCTCCGTTCAATTTTATGATGCAGCCGGCCGTGCCATGCAAAAAGTTTTCCTGCGAGAAGAAGGCAGGGAAAACGAATGGCATACCTTGGTCGAATCATTCCGCTGCGACAATCCTCCCGTTTTCCAAGCAGCCGAAACACCCGCCGCCGCATCAATCGAATGGGACGGCAGCCAAACAGATGCTTTCCATACTGCCTGGCAAAACCTGAAAGACATTCACGATTTCGGCGGTATACTGAAAAATTTCAAACTGGACCGCCGTACGGCCTACCGCCACGCACCGGAAGGCTGCTGCCGCCGTCTCGACAACACCGTCTGGCAAAACGTCCTCGAACATATCCAACAAATCGGTTTGGAAATCATGATTTTTGCCGGCAACGGCGGTGTCGTACAAATTCAAACCGGCAAAGTACACAATGTCGTCCGTGCACGCGGCTATCTGAATATCCTCGATGATAAAGAAGAAGGGTTCAGTATGCATTTGAAAGACGACGAAATTGCTGAAACTTGGGTGGTACGCCGTCCGATACAAGAAGGCTTCGTTACCTGTATCGAAGCCTTCGACAGCGAAGGCAATACCGCCGTCCAAATTTTCGGTCGCAGAAAAGAAGGCCAAACCGAACAAAGTACCTGGATTTCATTAACCGATACCCTGTTCGCTCAAGGAACTCTGCCCCAAAGCGAAGCTTAACCTTAATAAAGAAAGACATTATGAACAATTTATCCCTTTTACAGCACATTGCCGAAACCCGCCGTTCGGTTTACGTCCTAAATAGAAACCTGCCTGTATCTAATCAGGAAATCGTCCGCATTGTCGAACACGTCGCGCAGCACACGCCGTCTGCCTTCCATTCGCAATCCACCCGCCTGGTGGTTTTATTCGGCGAAGAACACGAAAAACTCTGGGACATCGCTTTGAATGCCTTACGAGAAATCGTTCCGGCCGACAAATTTGCGCCGACCGAAACCAAATTGAACGGTTTCAAAGCCGCTGCCGGCAGTATCTTGTTTTTCGAAGATCAAACTGTTGTACAAAGCCTTCAAGAAAAATTCCCTTCTTATGCCGCCAACTTCCCGGTTTGGGCCGATCACAGCAACGCCATGCACCAATATGCCTTATGGACGGCTCTGGCCGCAGTAGAAATCGGAGCCAACCTGCAACACTATAATCCGCTGATTGATGCCGGAGTTGCCGCCACTTGGAATATTCCTGCAGAATGGACGTTACGTGCGCAACTGGTATTCGGCGGCATCAGTTCACCCGCAGGAGAAAAAACCTTCCAAGCCTTGGAAGAGCGTGTAAAAGTATACGGAGTATAAACCGCTGCCTGCAGACGGCCGTTGCCGTCTGCAGCATTCATTCAAACAACTGAAACAACGAAACAACCAAACAAAAGCCGTCCGATCACACCAGTTCCGACGGCTTTCCCCTTCTCCCTCCTCCGAATACAAATGTCAGCCGAATTTCAAAAGCCGTAAAACAGCGTTAAAGGCAATTGCGGCAACCGCCCAACTTACCCTACTATCCAAATGCCGCCGATAAAAATTGCGGCCTAACATTTTGATAAAAGGAAAACTCTTCATGAAAAAAATTTATCTTTCCGCTTCTGCCGCTCTGATTCTGATGCTGTCTGCCTGCACAGGCAATCCTGTCGGCAATGCAGCCAAACAAGGCATTGGTGCTGCCGCCCAAAGCATTCAGCAAAGCGTACAGCAGCAAACCGATACCGCCGTATTCAAATGCGACAACGGCAGCGATGTTTTGGTACACTACCAAAACGCAGACCGCATTGTGATTGCCCACGGAAAAGGCAGCCAGCGCGACATCATTCCGATGAACCGTACACGGGCGGCATCAGGCGAACTCTATGTTTCAGCCGACCGAAAAATCGAATGGCATCAGAAAAACAAAGAAGCTGTTTTCGGCCTGACCAACCACCAAGGACAACCCGTTTCCACCATCTGCCGCATCTGATATTGCCCGCAAACATACGGATAACCCGGCTGCCCGCAGCATCAGGGTCTGAATTGCACAAAAATTCAGGCCTCTTTTCTTCGTTCCATACACCACCTCTGCTTGAAAACAGAAAAACTATCCCTACCTTGCCCGAATATCACGTTTAAGCGACAATATCCGGACAATCCCCTATAAAGGAAACACCATGTCAGAAGAAACCCCCATCATCTTTACCGAAAACTGCTGCGCCAAAGTAGCCGACCTGATTGCAGAAGAAAACAATCCCGATTTGATGTTGCGCGTATTTGTTAACGGAGGCGGCTGTTCGGGCTTCCAATACGGCTTCACTTTTGACGAAATCAAAAACGACGATGATTTTGAAATCGAAAAAAACGGTCTGAAATTTCTGGTCGACCCGATGAGTTACCAATACTTGATCGGCGCGGAAATCGACTACACCGAAAGCCTGCACGGTTCGCAATTCGTTATCCGCAACCCGAATGCCACCACCACCTGCGGCTGCGGCTCTTCTTTCTCAGTATGAATCTGCCGTACTGTATGCAAAATTCCTGACGATACAAAACAAGCCGTCTGCAGCTGCAGACGGCTTATATTTAGGGTTCGTTCCGTTATCGCCGACCCTTACACATCATACGTTCCGGTGAAGGTTGCCTGCGCCAGAATATGCCCTTGCATCGCATAATGCAAATCATTAAAACGGAAACCTTCGGGCAGATTCAATTTGCTGTCCAATGCATACACCGTCAAATCATAGCGGTGCAGGCAGTTAGGCGGAGCCATACCGCCGTAACAGGCTGCCTCCTGCACAGTCAGACCGCCCAATACGCTCGCCCAACTGTTGGCCCCCTGTACAAAATCTTTTGCCGTCAGGCTCTCGTTTTCCGCCACAACAGTGCGCTCCAAATCAGCAATCAGCCAATGCACCCACACAAAACCGGCAGCCGTTACCGCATCTTTATCGTCCAATACCACGGCAAATGATTTCGTACCTTCCGGCGCATCGGAAATTTCAAACGGCACAGACAAAGTCGGCATCTCGTTTTTACCGAACTGCGTACCGCGCTTGCCGTATTTGTCGGGAAACACACCGTTTTCCAAACCGGGAACGGATACTCTCATGATTTTCTCCTTGCTTGCATTGCTGAACAATCGAAATCCGATTATCACGCTTATATATTGCGGAATCAAACAAAAAAACGGACTCCCTACAATTCAGAATATCATTTTTGTAATCGGTTTTATATTTCAGTTCGTCCGTACTACCATAAAAGCTTGCTTGCAAGCCCAAGCAAAATTGCCAATATCCGCAATAATATAGAATATTTTATTTACATTTTTTCAAACTCATTTTACTCCGCCCCAAACAACAATCCTTCTTTAATCCCCCGAATCTTATCCCTCAACACCGCTGCTTCCTCAAACTGCAAATCCCTTGCCGCCTGCTGCATGGCTTTTTCGAGTTTGGCGATTTCTTTAATCGCGTCTTCTTCGGTGTGGATTTCGCCCACTTTCACTTTGGTTTTTGCTTGGCCTTTGCCTTTGACGCTGCCTGAATCGTCGTGGTACACGCCGTCAATGATGTCTTTTACCTGTTTGGTGATCTGCTTCGGCACAATGCCGTGTTCTTGGTTGAATTTTATCTGTTTTTCGCGGCGGCGTTCGGTTTCGTCGATGGCGGCTTTCATGGAATCGG
>JAUMYW010000022.1 GCA_030528455.1 Neisseria sp. | reverse complement strand
CGGCTGTGGTTTCCGGCAGGACGATACCGTTTGGCAGGACGCTTTTCTGCCTGATTGGTTGTTTGGGCTGCTTGTCGAACGTTTTCAACGATGAGCCTGCTAATGTGGCGCATCATGTATACGGATAGTATTTGTCGCCAATCCCGATTCGGACGAGTGCAAGAAAGAAGATAGTGTCGGTTTGTATCAGAATGCCGTCTGCATAAAAAGATGCAGACGGCATTGTTTTTGTCTTGAAGATTAAGCGTTTAATCTGTCGGTTCCGCCTAAATAGGGACGTAGGGCGATGGGGATATAAATGCTGCCGTCCGGCTGCTGGTGGTTTTCCAAGACGGCAACCAGGGCGCGGCCGACTGCCACACCGGAGCCGTTTAAGGTGTGCAGTAAACGGTTTTTGCCGTTTTCGTCTTTAAAGCGGGCTTTCATACGGCGGGCTTGGAAGTCTTCGCAGTTGGAGCAGCTCGAAATTTCGCGGTAGGTGTTTTGTGCGGGCACCCATACTTCCAAATCATAGGTTTTGGCCGCGCCGAAGCCCATATCGCCGGTGCAGAGGGTAATCACGCGGTAGGGCAGTTCCAGCAGTTGCAGGATTTTTTCGGCATGGCCGACCATTTCTTCGAGCGCGTCATAGGATTTTTCGGGACGGACGATTTGAACCATTTCCACTTTGTCGAACTGGTGCTGGCGGATCAGGCCGCGTACGTCTTTGCCGTGCGAACCGGCCTCGGAGCGGAAGCAGGGCGAGTGTGCGGTCAGTTTGATCGGCAGCTTTTCAGATGGCACGATGCTGCCGGCAACGGTGTTGGTCAGGGTAACTTCGGAAGTCGGAATCAGATATTGGGTGGTTTTGCTTTCGTCTCCGCCGCGCGTAACGTGGAACAGGTCTTCGCCGAACTTCGGCAGCTGGCCAGTACCGAACAGGGCGGAATCATTCACGATATAGGGCGTGTAGCACTCGGTGTAGCCGTGTTGGGCGGTGTGCGTGTCGAGCATGAATTGTGCCAATGCGCGGTGCAGGCGGGCGATTTGGCCTTTCATCACGGTAAAGCGTGCGCCGGAAAGTTGCGCGCCGGTTTCAAAATCCAAACCCAGCGGCGCACCCAAATCGACATGGTCTTTCACATCAAAATCAAATGTGCGCGGCGTGCCGATACGGCGCACTTCTACGTTTTCGGTTTCGTCTGCACCTACGGGCACGCTTTCGTGCGGCAGGTTGGGAATGCCCAGCAGCCAGCCGTCCAATTCTTTTTGCACGGCTTCCAAATTTTGTGCTGCCTGTTCCAAATCGTTTTTGATACGGGAAACTTCGTCCATGGCGGCTTGGGCTTCTTCGTGTCTGCCTTGGCCTTTGAGTGCGCCGATTTGTTTGGAAATGCTGTTGCGTGAGGCTTGAAGTTCTTCGGTGCGGATTTGGAGGGCTTTGCGGGTTTCTTCCAGACGGTTGAAACGTTCGGTATCGAAGGAGTAGCCGCGCTCGGCCAGACGGCCGGCGACGGCGGCGGTGTCGTTACGCAGAAGTTGGATGTCTAACATGGTTTTTCCCGTGCGGTTATAGGGTCAAATAGGGCGTATTTTAAACGATTGGGGCGTTTTGAGAAAGTGAAAGCCGTCTGCAGACCAAGTTGCAGACGGCTTGTCGGGTCGTAATCAGGCTGCCGGTGTGAAAGCATCTGAGAAGAAGTTTTCCGTTTTCAGACGGCCTTGCCCGGTCAGCAGTTTTTGCGCGGCGGCAACCATTTCGGTCGAGCCGCAGGCGTAAACCTGACAATCGGACAAATCGGGATAATCGGCCAGCGCGTGTTCTTGGACGTAGCCGCGTGCGCCCGCCCAAGCATCGTCTGCACGCGATAAAACAGGAGTGAATTTTGCGCCGATTTCGCGGCACAAAGCGGCGGCTTCTTCTATCAAGTACAAATCTTCCAAACGGCGGCCGCCCCAGTAGAGATGGACGGGGTTGCTGCGTTTTTCGTCTGCCAGCTGCTGCAAAATGCTGTAGACGGGTGCATAGCCTGTGCCGGTAGCAAGCAGGATAATCGGGCCGTCATGCGCTTGCAGGGTAAACGTACCGAGCGGGCCTCGGATACGCATCACGGTTTTTTCGCGGATAACGGGCTCTTCGGAGAACAGCAGTTCGGAAAACAGCCCGCCTTCGCGTTTGCGGACGTGCAGTTGCAGATGTTCGGTGTCGGCCGCGCTGCTGGCAATCGAATAGCTGCGCGTGCCGTTTTTCATTTGGATTTCGATGTATTGTCCGGGGAGAAACTCGAAGCGGGGGGCTTTGGGCAGGGCGAGATTAATCAGAGCGGTGTCGGCGCGGTATTCTACGGAGGAAACACGGGCGGGCGATACGCGGATTTGAGGCAGCCCGCCGTTGTAACCCGGAATATCCAATCGGGCATCGGATTGCAGTTTGCTGCAGCACATCAGGATTTTGCCTGCGGCTGCTTCTTCCGCACTCAAAGCCTGTTCGGAATGTTTTCCCATAACAGCATCGCCGCTTAGCAGTTGTGCTTTGCATTGTCCGCAAATTCCGCTTTGGCAGGAATGAGGCAGGTTCAGACCTTGACGCATGGCTGCTTGGAGGACGGTTTCGTGTTCTTCTGCGCTGAAGACGGTTTGACCGGAAGTCAGGGTAACGGTGTGGTTCATGATTTGTGTGATGTATTAAAAAAAGCAAGACGGAATGCCGTCTGCATCAGGGAAAGCTGCAGACGGCATCCTGCAGTCGGATTATTTGGATTTTTCTACTTTGACCAGTTTGACATCGAATACCAGCACCGATTGCGGCGGAATGCGGCCGGTAGCACGTTCGCCGTAGCCCAAATCGGCCGGAACGTAGAACGTATATTCCGCGCCTTCCTTCATCAGCTGCAAACCTTCCGTCCAGCCTTTAATCACGCCGTTGAGCGGAAAGGCCACCGCTTCGCCGCGGCTGTTGTCGAACTCCGTTCCGTCAATCAGGCGGCCGGCATAAACGGCATGAACGGTATCCGTTGCTTTCGGCGACGCGCCCGTTCCTTCTTTGTTCACTTTATACTGCAAGCCCGAAGCCGTGGTCTTCACGCCGTCTTTTTTCGCATTTTCAAGCAGAAAGGCCTTGCCTTTTTCCAGATTTTCGGAAGCGGCTTTGTCGGCACGGCTTTGCGCTTTCTGCTGTTCCTCGGTCAGAAATTTCATCATCACCTCGGAAAGCTGCTCGTTGCTCAACACCGGCGCTCTGCCCGCCAACACTGTTTCCACAGCTTCGTTAAAGCGCTGCAAATCGATTTTCGTGCCGTTGTCTTCAATCTGTTTCAAAGTCTGCCCGATTTCCACACCGATGGCATAGCTGGCCTGCTGCGGCAGCGTACCCAGAGATTCGGCTTGGGTTTGGCCTGCGGAAGCCGCGTTCGGCGTACGGACTTCCTGCTTGCAGGCGGCCAGAGCCAAGGCGCAGCAGAGCGCGGTTGCAGAAAATTTGAAAAGCGTTTTCATAAAATAGTTTCCGGAAATTATCAAAACCGCCCATTATATCCTTAAAACCCAAGCTTTTCATGCCGTCTGAAAAATCAGCCGCAAGCCCGCGCCAATCGGACGGATTGCTTTACACAAGCAAACCTTTATTATATATTTCCGACAATTTTTTACCGTTGAACGACTAATGTCAGAGGAGATACTTTATGAGCAATCAAGCAGCAGAACGCGTACAGCATGCCGGTTTGCGCAATAAAATCATGTCTGCGGAACAGGCCGCAGAATTTATTCAAAACGGTATGACCCTGGCCGTCAGCGGCTTTACCGGTGCAGGTTATCCGAAAGCCGTACCGACCGCCGTTGCCGAACGCGCAAAAGCCGCCCATGCGAGAGGCGAAGCATTTGCCGTAGGTGTGGTTACAGGGGCTTCCACCGCGCCCGAATGCGACGGTGTGCTGGCTGCTGCCGGCTGCGTAAGTTTCCGCAGCCCTTTTCAATCCGATCCTGCTTTGCGCAACAGTATCAATGCCGGCAATACGGCTTACCAAGATATGCACTTGTCGCATGTCGAGCAACAAATCCGCCAAGGTTTCTACGGCGAATTTGACGTAGCCGTTATCGAAGCCGCAGCCATTACTGCAGACGGCAAAATCGTTCCGGCAATGGGTATTGGCCACATGAACGAAGCTGTTAAAGCCGCGAAAAAAGTGATTGTGGAAGTCAATGCCGCACAAAATGCCAAATTGGAAGGCATGCACGACATCGTTTTCGACATCGGCGTACCGCCACACCGCCAACCGATTCCGATGACCGGTCCTTTTGACCGTATCGGTTCGCCTTATTTGGAATGCGATTTGGATAAAATCGTTGCCGTCGTGCTGACCGAAAGCGGAGACCGCAACAGCAAATTTGCCGATCCCGACGACAACTCCAAACGCATTGCAGCCCAAATCATCGACTTTTTCAGCCACGAAGTGAAAGCCGGCCGCCTGCCGAAAAACCTGCTGCCTCTTCAGTCAGGCGTAGGCAATGTGGCAAATGCCGTATTGGCAGGCTTGCTGGACGCGCCGTTTGACGATTTGACCGGTTATACCGAAGTATTGCAGGACGGCATGTTGGATCTGATTATTGCGGGCAAGATGAAATCTGCTTCGGCTACCGCATTGTCGTTCAGCCCTGATGCCCTGCAACGTTTCAACGACAATATCGAATTTTTGCGCGACAAAATCATTTTGCGTCCGATGGAATATACCAATAATCCCGAGCTGATCCGCCGTTTGGGTATTATCGGCATGAATGCGATGATTGAAGCCGACATCTACGGCAATGTGAATTCTACTCATGTGATGGGTACGAAAATGATGAACGGCATCGGAGGTTCGGGCGACTTCACTCGCAACGCCTTCTTCTCGTTCTTCGTATCGCCTTCCGTTGCCAAAGATGGCGCGATTTCCTGCATCGTACCGATGGTGTCTCACCACGACCATACCGAACACGATGTGATGTTTGTTGTAACAGAGCAGGGTATGGCCGATTTGCGCGGCAAATCTCCGCGCCAGCGCGCCAAACTGATTATCGAAAACTGTGCACATCCGGATTACCGCGACCAGTTGCGTGATTATTTCGACCGTGCGGAAAAAGCCGGGGCAGGCTTGCATACACCGCATATTCTTGCCGAAGCCCTTTCTTGGCACCAGCGTTTTGTTGAAACCGGCGATATGCGAATCAAGTAACATTTCTTAAAAATCAGGTTGTAACGTTTTGTTTTAAAGTAGTTTTTTAAACAATCCGTTCCGCAAAGGCACAAGGCGTTCCGCAAAGGTTATTTTAGCGGTTTAATCGCCTTGTGTTTTTAAATTGCCGTAATATATGTGTCGGCTGCAAATTGAAAATTACAAGATATTGTGAAGTTTTGTGAAGTTACTTTGAGCCTGTAATATATTAAGCCGTCTGCAGCGTGGGTTGTGCAGACGGCTTGTTTGTCGGGAGGGGAGCCGGTTAATTTAATTGTAATTTACCGAGTCGTTGCCGCTTTTTTTCTGGATAAACTCAATTTTATAGCCGTCGGGATCTTCAACGAAAGCAATCACTGTTGTGCCGTGCTTCATCGGGCCGGCTTCGCGGACGACTTTTCCGCCTTTGCTGCGTACTGCATCGCAAGCGGCGTAAGCGTCGTCTACTTCGATGGCAATGTGGCCGTAGGCATTGCCCAAATCGTAGTTTTCCGTATCCCAGTTGTGGGTAAGTTCGAGTACGGTGGTGTCGGCTTCTTCGCCGTAGCCGACGAACGCCAGAGTAAAGCGGCCTTCGGGATAGTCTTTGCGGCGCAGCAATTGCATGCCCAATACATCTTGATAAAAGTTCAGCGACTGTTCCAAATTGCCGACACGCAGCATGGTATGCAGAATTCTCATGGTGTTTTCCTGTTGGTTTGTTTTGGAAATAATGATTGGGAAAATGTCTATTTTATGCTGTTTCTAAGATTTTTCACAGGAAAAGCATATTGTTTTGTAGAAATTGCCAATTGTTTGGTGTTTTTTATGGTTGTCATATGACCGTCGTTTCGTTTATAAAGAATGGAATGTAGTTTTTATTAAATTTGTGTTTTGTAATTAAACTACTTAGTGATGAATATCAGGAGTCCGAAAATGAGAATAGGTGTCCCGAAGGAAAGTGCGCCGGGTGAAACCCGTGTGGCATGTACTCCTGCAACCGTAACCCAGTTGCAAAAACTGGGTTTTGATGTAGTGGTAGAACGCGGAGCCGGTTTGGCGGCGAGCTTGGATGATGCGGCATACGAAGCTGCCGGTGCGCTTG
>JAUMYW010000002.1 GCA_030528455.1 Neisseria sp. | reverse complement strand
CTGTAATATATAAGCTTGTAATATATAAGGCCGTCTGAAAAGGCTTTTATGTTTAAGATTTGGGGGACAGTTCATTTTTTTCAGACGGCCTCTATGATTACTCGAACAGCGGAACGGTTATTTCTTATTCATCGGCTTTCAATTCGCTAACTTTCTGAACAACCCGATATTTCAAACCGGTACATTCTGCAAAATATTTTTTGGCAAAACCGATTTTCAGTGCTTCCTCAAGGTGCAGTTTGCTTTCGTCCACACCGCTCTGTATGCCTTTGCCGGTATTTTTGGTTTCCGCCACAAAATAGACTTTCTCGGCCTGCTCCATAACCACCGCCCAATCGGGATTGTAGTTTCCAATCGGTGTCGGCACTTTGAACCAAGAAGGCAGTTTGAAATAAAAAGCGATTTTGCCGGCGGCTTCGTCGTTGTAGTTTTCGCAATCGCGGGCGAAGCGGTTTTCCGTATCGGAATCCAGCGGGATAAAGTCGGCATAGATGGTTTTTTCAGGATTGCCCACTTTGAATGTGAAGGAATTGGCATAGAATTCCATGCCGCTTTTTTCCATTTCTTGCAGTTTTCTGATCAGACTTTGGCTATAACGGCTGTCTTCAACAATTTGATAGCGGATTCCTTCCACCATCACGCTTTGCAATGCTTGGTTGATTTTTTCGGCGGTAAGGTCGATAAAACGCTGCGGGTTGTTGGCGGCATCATTCAGACGGCTTGATTGTTTGATGATTTCAAATACTGTGCGCCGCGTTAAACCGGTTTTCTTTTGAATTTCGCCGAGTATGTCGGGTATCGCCCACTGCACATCTATATCATGGCTTTTGCTGGCGGTTTCCGTGGTTTCAATACCGTAGGTCGCAGATTGGTGTATATCGGCTTTCTGCCAGCGGATTTTCGGCTTTTGGATTACAGGCAGCTTTTTTACGGCTTCGGAGGCCGTCTGAATCAGGCAGGCCGTGTCGTATTGCACGCGGTAGCGGGTTTTGTGTTGCAGTTTGTTCCAGATTTCGAGGAATTTCGGGTCTAAGCTGAAATTTTTGCGGTAGGTAAGCTTTGTGCGTTTGTCGGCGGATTTGATGTTGTCGCAGGAAAATGTGATGCCGCATTCGTCTTCATATTCTTTTTGCAGCGTGGCGGCGAATAATTCGTAGCTTTCGTTGGGAATCACGGTGAGGATATTCACTTTTTCATCGCGCACCCGCACGCCGTTTTGGTTGACCGCCAAACGCAGGCCGCGCCCGATTTCCTGCCGTTTTTTAATCGGAGAGTTGCTTTCGTTAAGCGTGCAGATTTGAAACACGTTCGGGTTGTCCCAGCCTTCTTTCAGGGCGGAATGCGAAAAGATAAAGCGCAAAGGGCTGTCGAACGAGAGCAGCGTTTCTTTGTCACGCATAATCAGATGGTAAGTGTCGTTGTCGGCCTGCGTTGTGCCGTTGGTGTTTTTCAGACGGCCTTGTTTGTCTTGCGAAAAATAGCCGTTGTGTACGCCTTCCGGGCTTTCTCCGCCCGAAAGTTCGGTGTAAATCTCTTCAAACCACAAAGCAAACTTGCCTGCTTCGCCCGCCGCCGTGCGGTAGTTTTCCACTTTGTCGATAAAAAACAGCGACAGCACTTTAATGCCTTGCGGGTTCAGGCGTTTTTCTTTATGCAAATGCTCTTCTATGGTGCGGCGTATCTGCATTTTCATTACTTCGTCGCGCACGGCATCGCCGTTATTGTCGCGGCTGATGATGCGGCCGTTTGAAAGGGCGATTTCCTGAGTATCCATATTCAAACCGTCAACCATATAACCGTGGCGGTATGCTTCGTTGCCGCCCGATATTTCAAACAAATCATCACCCGATTGCACGGTAACGGTTTTTTTCTTGGTTTCTTTCTTATCTTGATAATGAATGCTTAACTTCGCTTTCAGACGGCCTCTTTGCTGCAACACTTCCAGCAATTCCACAAACGCACCGTTGACATCGTTTTCAGCCAGCACCGACAACACTTCAATCTGCTTCACCAGCTTCAAGTTATAAGCCTGCACGGGGTTTAAGCTGTATATTTTGTGGCGGCCTTCTTTGTGGGTGGCCGAATAACGCAATGTAAACAGCGGATTGAGTGATTCCAAAGCTTTCAGACGGCCTTCCGTTTCCATATTCTGCGGTTCGTCGATAATAACTACGGGGCAGGTTTGGCTGATTTGTGTGATCGGCGCTTCGCCGCTTTCGTTTTCTTTGTTAATCACATTCAAATCTTTTTCAAACGACTGGATATTGATCACCAAAATTTCAATATTGTCGTTAACGGCAAAGGAGCGCAAAGCCGACAAACGGCTGCTGCTGTACTCTGCGTAATTCATCACCGGTTTATCAAACATTTCGGCAAAGTGCGTGCGCGTGCTGCGCAAAGTCTGCAACACCCCCTCGCGGATGGCCACGCTCGGCACGACGATCACGAATTTTGTCCAGCCGTATTGCCGGTTCAGCTCGAAAATCGTGCGCAGATAAACATATGTTTTGCCCGTACCCGTTTCCATTTCTACCGAAAAATTCAAGCCGTGTTCGCCGATGTCGGTTTCAGGCAGCCCCTTTTCGGTCTGTACCGTATTCAGGTTGCGGCCTATGGTTTCCCAATCCACAACCAACTCATTTGCCACAAAGCGGCCGCTCGGACCGCTTTGCAATTCAAAATCCCGTTTGCGGTTCGGTTGCCCTTCAAACAGGCGCAAAACCGCATTGACCGCATCAAGCTGGTAATTCAGCGTTTCAAATTTCAATTCCATATCGTTTTCTCTTCAAATCATCTGTTGCGCCGTACGGAGTCGGTAGATACTGTCTTTCCCGTCCAGCCCGAGCAATTAAACGGGCTTTTTGATGCCGTCTGCAGCAATCCGGCCTACATGCTTATACGCATATAAATACAATATCGGCTTCCTGCATCTGCAATACGGTATTGGTTTTCAGTGCATCGTTGCCGTCAAACAAACGGTCGAGCGCAACGGCTTTGGCGGGTTGTTTGGCAATCACCGCATCAATCAAAGCTTCATCGGCACGGGTGAGCAGCAGGGCAATGTGTTTGCCGCTGTCTTGATCGTCAATCCAAAACACATCATCTTCATGCGTAACGGGGCAGGTGAGTTGCAAGCCCAAACGCAGCATCAGTTCGTAAGCCATATTCAGCGGTTCGGCATGTTCGGCAACGGGGTCGATAAACATGGCCAGTTGCGCCTCGATGCCGTCTGCAGCGTTTTCAGACGGCCGCCACTGTTTGAAATGGCTTTCGGCCAGCTTGAATACTTTAAAACCGGTATCAACGTTTTTTTCGGGGTGTTGTTCGCGGATTTGCCTGCCTGCACGGCGGATACGTTCTTTGGCGATTTCGGCGATGGTGTCGAAACCGGCTTTGCGTGCTTCGGATTTTTCGTCGGTTTCTTCGGGAAGCTGCACGCAGATATAGCGGCGGTTGCCGCCGTCTTCGGCGTTAAGCTGCATCACGGCGTGGGCGGTGGTGCCGGAGCCGGAGAAGAAGTCGAGAATTAGATCGTCCTGTATAGTTATTGTCTGAATCAAAAATTGAAGCAAGCCCACTGGCTTCGGGAAAGAAAATAAATCGTTATTTTCAAACAAACTTTTTATTAAATTACTACCTTGTTTGGTTGAATAACCATCTACAATAGTTCTTGGGTGAAAAGTTCCTTTACTTTTCTCATATTGCAAAACACCATTAGATTTAAAATAAAATCTAAGAATTTTCTGTCCTTTTTGATCGATTACTTCTTCCCCATTTATCCATGACTGAATCATGTCTTTCATTGCCCATGCGGCTTTAATCTTTACAGGCTCTGCTAACTTACCATTATGAGCTTGTAAAACCCCATCTATAATTGCAACTGGCTCTGATCCCCCAAAATGGCTAGGGAAAACTTTGTCTTCACATTCAAAATCCATGCCGGCTGGAAAGAAAATCGTAGATTCAGGGTTTTTTTCACCTGGCTTTTTAATTGTTCTATCCGAAATAACATCTTTTCCTGAATATTGGAATAAACCCAAGCCCTCCTTATTTTTTGTATAACAAAAAATATATTCGTGACAATGAGTAAAATGAGCAGAGGATGTTCTGCCGTTATTCCACACTAGCTCTGCAACAAAATTCTCCGCCCCAAACACTTCATCGCACAGCAGTTTCAATTGCGCCTGTTCATTGTCGTCAATCGAGATAAATATCACACCGTCGTCGCGCAGCAGGGTTTTCGCCAGATGCAGGCGCGGCAGCATCATGGAAAGCCAGTTGCTGTGATAATGGCCGCTTTCTTTGCTGTTTTTGCGCCATGCTCCTTGGAATACGCCGTCGCGTTTCAGGCAGCCTTCGCCGTCTTTGTCGCCGACGCGGCGGGCGTATTCTTCGCGGGTTTCGCTGAATTTGTCGGGATAGATAAAGGAATCGCTGCCGGTGTTGTAGGGCGGGTCGATATAGATCATCTTCACGCTGCCGGCATAGGCTTTTTGCAGGATTTTCAGGGCTTCGAGGTTTTCGGCTTCAATAAAGAGATTGTTCGTGCCGTCGAAATCCACCGATTCGGCTCGGCAGGGAATCAGGGTATTGGATGTGGGCACTTGCAGCGTGCGGTAGGCTTCGCTTTTGCCTGCCCAGTTGAGCTGGTAGCGTTCGTTGTGATGTGCGAGGTTTTCTTCGCCGAGAATAAGTTTGAGTTTTTCCCAGTCGATTCGGTCTTCGCAAAAGACTTCGGGAAAGAGGGATTTTAGTTTTAATATATTGATTTTATTGTAATTCTCATTTATAATCTGGTTGCTGGTTGCTGGTTGCCCATCTTTGACCTTTTATCTTGGGTTGTTTAATAGAGCCGAATCATACCAGTTTTGAAAGGTTTAGTATAAAAGCCGTCCGAATCTGTTTTCGGGCGGCCTTTCATGCCTGAGGGAAATATTGCCGATTGTTTGACTTGGATTACAGTATGCCGTCTGCAAGGGTGTATAATCCGTTAAATTAGGATAATGATAATTTTAAGGAATACTATAATGTCGGACAACAACAAACCTACTGCCAAGCCGCAAGAGCAGGTTGTTTCGCTTTATAAAGGAGCCAAACGTATTCACCCGAAATTAGCCAAAGGCCGTTTTGCCAATTTGCGGATTTTGGCTGTTTTGGCAACACAGTTTGTGTTTTATATTATTCCCTGGTTCAATTGGGGAGACCGCCAGGCGGTGCTGTTTGATATTCCCGAACGGCACTTCTATATTTTCTGGTTGTCGCTCGGTATGGGCGATTTGATTTATCTGGCTCTGATCCTGATGATTTCGGCTTTCGGTCTGTTTTGGTGGACGACTATTGCAGGCCGTTTGTGGTGCGGTTATACCTGTCCGCAAACAGTTTATACCGAAATTATGTTGTGGATTGATCATTTGGTCGAGGGCGACCGCAACAAACGTTTGAAACTGGATAAAGAACCTTGGCATTTCCGCAAAATCCGTATCAAGGCCGTCAAATATCTGCTGGTGTTTGCCGTTGCCGCTTGGACGGGCATTACTTTTGCCGGCTGGTTTACGCCTATCCGCGAATTTGTGCCCAATTTGTTTGACGGTTTGAATGTCGGAGGCGGTTCGCTGTTTGCCGCTTGTTTCTACGGCTTTATGACATGGTTTATGGGACATATCATGCGCGAGCAGGTGTGCCTGCATATGTGTCCGTATGCCCGTTTCCAGAGTGCGATGTTCGACAAAGACACGCTGATTATTTCTTATGACGAGGAACGTGGCGAACCCAGGGGTGCCCGTAAGAAAAATGCTGATCCGAAAGATCGGTCTTTGGGCGACTGTATCAACTGCACCATGTGTGTGCAGGTATGCCCGACCGGCATCGACATCCGCGACGGTCTGCAATACGAGTGTATCGGTTGTGCCGCCTGCATCGATGCCTGCGACGAAATCATGGACAAAATGAATTATCCGCGCGGTTTGATTCGTTATACGACCGAAAGTGCTTTGAAACACGAATACACTGAGCAAGACATCAGGAAACGCCTGCTGCGGCCTCGTGTTTTGGGTTATGGCGCGGTATTGTTTGCCGTTGTGTGTGCTTTGCTGGTCGGTATTGCAACCCGGGATACGCTGCATGTCGATATTATTAAGGACCGGGGTGTAATGGTGCGCGAAAACTCCAAAGGCTGGTTGGAAAATGCCTACAATCTGCGTATCATCAACAATAATGAAAGCGATCAGATGCTGACGGCCAAGGTCAGCGGTTTTGAAGATATTGTGCTGACCGGTTTGCCGGAAGAGGGTCTGCTGGTGCCTGCACGCGAAACGGTAACGGTTCCTGTCCAGGTGTCGACGATTCCGGAATATGCCGACAAAGGCAGTCATCCTATCGAGTTTGAATTCGGCTACCGTGCAGCAGATGCAGACGGCAGCGATGTGAGGGTAATTAAAGAAAATGCTTCGTTTATTGGAGAATAAAACGTGACGGAACAGCAACATTCCAAAGTCTGGTATAAAGAGCCTTGGCCGTGGATTCTGATGTCGGGTCCCGTATTGGTTGTGATTGCCGCATTTGTAACCTTATATATTGCCCAAACCAGCAATTCCGATTTGGTCAGCGACGATTATTATAAAGACGGCAAACATATTGATTTGGACTTGAAACGAGACAGGGAGGCTGTCGGCAGAAATATTCATGCACAAGTTTTGATTTCGCCCGACAGCAATGCGGCCAAAGTTTTTGTCAGCGGGGATTTCGACAAGTCTTCTCCTTTAAAGCTGACCTTTCTGCATCCGGCCAAAAAGGCTTACGATCAAACAGTTGATTTGAAGGATACGGGTTTGCCGCCGTCGGGGAATAAAACGGAATTTGCCGCCCGTTTCGAGCCTTTGGCCAATGCAAAACATTGGTATGTCCGTTTGGAAGACGGCGGCAATGTTTGGCGTGTGGAAGATAAATGGATTGTCAGCCAAGGGCAGTCGGTGGAGTTGAAACCCTTGGGCCGCCTGCTTAACCGCGAGTCCGTGCAATAGCCGGTGCCGTCTGCAGTTGATTGGAAGCAATTTGAAGGTTCGGATATGACCGTCCGGAACGGAATGTTCCGGACGGTTTTGTTGTGGCGTGCCGGGAAAAATATCTGTACGGCAAGGAGTTTCAAGATAGCAACCGGCTGTTTGTTGAAAACAATGCCGTCTGCAGCTTGGTGTGCAGACGGCATTATTGCTGTGTTTGCTGTTCGGTACTTATGCCAATACGCGTTTAACGGTTTCGACAACATTGTCTGCCGTAAAGCCGAACAGCTTGAACAACTCGTCTGCCGGAGCCGATTCGCCGAAGCGGTCGAGACCGACAACAGTGCCGTTCAGGCCGACGTATTTGTACCAACCGTCGGTAACGCCTGCTTCAACAGCGATGCGCGGCAGGTTTTGCGGCAGCACGCTGTTGCGGTAGGCGGCATCTTGCCGGTCGAATACGTTGGTGGAAGGCATGGAAACAACGTTTACGGCAATGCCTTGTTCCGCCAATGCTTTTTGAGCGTTCAAAGCCAACTCAACTTCGGAGCCGGTAGCAATTACTACGGCTTGGGCTTGACCGTTTTCGGCTTCGCTGATGACATAGCCGCCGCGTTTGATGTTATCCAGTTGGGCTTGGTTGCGCGGAATAAACGGCAGGTTTTGGCGGCTGAAAATCAGGCAGCTCGGATGGTCGGCGGCTTTGGCGGCCTCCGCCCATGCCACCAGCGATTCGGCAGTGTCGCACGGCCGCCATACGGCCATGTTGGGAATCAGGCGCAGGGTGGCGGTTTGCTCGACGGGTTGGTGGGTGGGGCCGTCTTCGCCGAGGCCGATGGAGTCGTGGGTAAACACGAAGATCGGGTTGATTTTCATCAATGAAGCCATGCGCAGGGCGTTGCGGGCGTATTCGCTGAACATCAGAAAGGTGGCACCGAAGGGTTTCACGCCGCCGTGCAGGGTCATGCCGTTCATGACGGCGGCCATGCCGAATTCGCGCACGCCGTAGTGGATATAGTTGCCGCCGTTTTCGCTGGTTACGGCTTTGCTTGCCGACCAATCGGTCAGGTTAGACGGGGTAAGGTCGGCGGAACCGCCTACCAATTCGGGCAAGACTTTGGCGAGGATTTCAATGCTGTTTTGGCTGGCCTTGCGGGTGGCGATTTTTTCGGCTTTGCCGCAGACCTCTTTTAAAGCCGTCTGCAGGTAGGCATCGAAGTTTTCGGGCAGGCTGCCGTTCATGCGGCGCACGAATTCGGCGGCTTCGGCAGGGAATTGTTCTTGATAACGGGCGAATTTTTCGTTCCATTCGGCTTCGAGTTTCGCGCCCTTTTCTTTGGCGTTCCACACGGCGTAAACGTCTTGCGGAATTTCAAACGGGCCGTAATTCCAGCCCAAATGTTTGCGGGTGGCTTCGATTTCTTCTGCGCCCAACGGTGCGCCGTGGGTTTTGTGGCTGCCTTCTTTAGTGGCCGCGCCTTTGCCGATCAATGTTTTGCAGCAGATGATGGAGGGTTTGCCGGTTTCGACTTTGGCTGCTTCGATGGCCGCTTGAATGGCGGCGGTGTCGTGGCCGTTTACATTCGGCACCACATGCCAGCCGTAGCTTTCGAAGCGTTGCGGAATGTTTTCGGTAAACCAGCCGTCGACTTTGCCGTCGATAGAGATATTGTTGTCGTCGTAGAGCACAATCAGTTTGCCCAAGCCCAAAGTGCCGGCTAACGAACAGGCTTCGTGCGATACGCCTTCCATCAGGCAGCCGTCGCCCATGAATACGTAGGTGTGGTGGTCGACGATATCGAGGCCTTCTTTATTGAATTCGGCGGCGAGGATTTTTTCGGCCAGAGCCATACCGACTGCGTTGGCAATGCCTTGCCCCAAGGGGCCGGTGGTGGTTTCCACGCCGTCGGTATAGCCGTATTCCGGGTGGCCGGGGGTTTTGCTGTGCAATTGGCGGAAGTTTTTTAAATCTTCAATCGATACGTTATAGCCGGTAAGGTGCAGCAGGCTGTAAAGAATCATTGACGCATGACCGTTGGAAAGGACGAAACGGTCGCGGTTGCAGAATTTGGGATTGGTGGGGTTGTGGTTTAAAAATTTCGTCCACAGTACTTCGGCCATTTCGGCCATGCCCATCGGCGCACCGGGGTGGCCGGAATTGGCTTTTTGAACTGCATCGACGGAAAGAAAACGGATGGCGTTTGCCGCTTGTGATGACATTTTTATGCCTTTTGCTGAGTGGGTTGCGAGACGGGCTGAATTATCCGTGCTTTTCATGGGGCTTTCAAGCCGAAATCGGTTTTGAAGGAGGCAGGAGGTGATTCGGATGCAGACGGCATAGGTCGGCAGATGCTTTTTTCTGCGGAGGGTGGTTTGATTTTGCGGCTTGGTAAATTTCCGCATTAAAGTGTAAAAAATATTGACATTGTAAAAAAACTTGTTTTTTTTTTTTGCGTTGGAGTAATAATTCAACCCGCACTGCAGTATGAAATGCCAAATTAAGGTGTTTTCTGTTAGCTGTAATGTCAATTTTAACGAGAGCAGTGTTATTTTTGGATACGGTTTGACCGTTGTTTGGATATTTGTTTTTAGGAATTTGCAATGAAAAAAATGATGTTTTCCTTGGGATTGGCTGCTGCGGCAGCTTCGGTTTGGGCTGACGGCACGGTTGCGCAAACCGGCGGACGGGTATCTTTCACCGGCGAAGTTCTGGCCAGCACGTGTGCGGTTGCTGCGGCTTCTCAGGATATTCAGGTTACTCTTCCTACGGTTGAGAGCAATGATCTGGAAAACAATGTGGGCGAAAAGCGGAATTTTACGATCGAGTTGGAAGGCTGTCCTACCGGCAGCGTGTTGGCGAAAGCCAATCCGGGTAAAGAGGCGATCAGCGTACGCTTTGCGCCTAACAATCCGCTGCACAGCAATTTGGGTGTGCTGTCCAATACGGCTGCCCAAGAGCAGCGTGCCGAGAATATCGGCGTACAGTTGTTGAACAAAGACGGTGCGCCTTTGAATTTTGATGAAGAAGGGCAAAATGCAACTTCGGTTGCCTTTAGTGAGGCAGATACTGCCGGAGGCCGTGCACAATTGGTGTTCCAAGCCCGTTTGTTCGCCGGTCAGAATCTGCCGATTACTGCCGGTCAGGTATCTGCTGCAACTCCTTTTGTGATTGAGTACAAATAAGAGTTGTTTGACTGCTTCCCGTCCTGTCCGAGCTGTCCGGTAGGACGGGTGTTTTTTGCCGTATGCCGTCTGCAGTTGTCGGGACGGATGCAAAACCGGCAGACGGAGGAGAAAGATGTATCGACAATTGATGTTTTGGGCGGTTTTGTTGCTGATGCCGTTTTATGCGGCGGCCGATGTGGCGGTAATCGGCACCCGTGCAGTGTATCCGGGAGATGCTCCGCTGATTGAGGTCAATACGGTCAATCGGGGCAAGAAGCCTGCTTTGGTGCAGGCTTGGGTGGAAAACGGGAAGGACGGAGGACAGGAAGTTCCTTTTGTGCTGACTCCGCCGTTGAGCCGGGTGGAAGGCGGCCGCGAACAGGTATTGCGGATTGTGTATACAGGCGAACCGCTGCCGCAGGACAGGGAAAGCCTGTTTTATCTGAATGTGATGGAAATTCCGCCCAAGCAGCCGGGCAGTGCCGGTAAGAATATGCTGAATTTGAGCTTTACCCACCGTTTGAAATTTTTTTACCGTCCGGCCGGTTTGGCCTATCCGGTATACGAAGCTTACGGGAAAGTGAAATGGCGGCGGCAGGGACGGGAACTGCTTGCGGAAAATCCCACGCCTTATTATCTGACTTTCTCGTTTGTCGGAACAGAAAAGGACGGCAGAACGGTTGCTGTGCAGGACACTGCCATGATCGGACCGTTTGCTTCGCATACTTTCCGTTTGAGAGGAGACGCGGCTGCGGGCGGCAAGGTGAAATGGGAAGTGATTAACGATTACGGAGGCTTTGTATTGAAAGAAGCGGCTTTGCCGGAGAAGAATTAGGGAGACAAAGATGAAACCGTGCGTTTATCCCCGTCTGACAATGTATTTTTCGGCTGCTGCTGCCGTCATGATGCAGAGCGGGGCGGCGGCTGCCGAAGAAGTGGAGTTTGACAGCTCGCTGCTGCACCGCACCGCAGGTTCGGTAGCGGCGGACATTTCGAGATTCGGCAGACCCGGGGCGGTTTTACCGGGAAAATACCGGGTCGATCTGTATCTGAACGGCCGCTATGTGAAACAATTGTCCGTGCGTTTCGATGATGCGGCAGGTGCAGACGGCCTGTGTGCCGGAGACTGGTTGCGCGAATTGGAGTTGCGCCGTTTGCCGGAGTGGCCGTCGGAAGGCTGCGTTGCCGCGAAGACGCTGCTGCCCGAAGCGGATTGGAAATTCGACATCGGCCGCCTGCGTTTGGATGTAGCCGTGCCGCAGGCTTTGCAGATTACGCGTCCGGCAGACGAAGTAGCTGCTTCTTTGCGTTTGCCAGGGTCGCCGGCGGCTTTTGCCGCCTATCATTTCAACGAATACCGCAGCAGCTATGCGGGCAAACGTTCCGCCAGCCGGTATTTGGGTGTGCGTGCCGGCATATCGGGCAGTATGTGGGCTTTGCGGCACAGCGGCCATTACACTTCGGGCGCAGGGAAGGGGCGTTACCTCAGCAGCGAAACTTATCTGACCCGCGACATCGATGCGTGGAACAGCCGCATAGTATTGGGAGATTTCTACAGCCGGAACGAAAGCGGCGACACTCTGCCTTTGCGCGGTCTGATGCTTTATTCGGAACAGCAGATGCTGCCGGAATCGCAACAGGCGTTCGCACCGCTGATTCAGGGCACGGTGCGGAGCAACGCCCGCGTGAGCGTCAGACAGGGCGGCCGCCTGATTTATGAAACCACCGTGTCGGGCGGTGCATTTTCCATCGACAATCTGAACGCCTACGGCAGCGGCGATATAGAAGTGGAAATCACCGAAGACAACGGGGAAGTCCGCCGTTTCGCCCTGCCTTTTTCACAGCATTACGGTTTGCTGCGTCCGGGACGTTTCGCCTATCGGGCGGCCGCCGGTTATCTGCGCGGCAGCGATAGAGGGGCGGACGTGCCGGTGGTGCAGGGCGGCGTGCAATACGGTGTCAGTAACCATCTGACTGTGAAAAGCGGTTTGACGGCTGCCCGCCGCTATACGGATGCTTCCATATCGGCTTTGGTCAATACGAAATGGGGGTTGGGCGAATTGTCCCTGTCGCAGCAGCAGGTAAAATTGCCGCAACATACCCGCAGCAGCAGTATCGAAGCATCGTGGAGCAAACACATCGGCCGTTCGGATACTTATCTGAATATTAAAACCGCTTATTACGGCGGCAGCGGCCGTTACCGTATGCAGCAGGTGCAGGGTGGGCAGCCGTCTGCAGACGGCATCAGGTCGCGGTACAGCATTTCTTTGAATCAGAAACTGGGGCGGAAATACGGCACGCTTTATTTGAGCGGTATCAGTACGCAGCACAGACAGGGTCGTCGGCAGCACGAATACCAACTGGTATACGGCAATGCATGGCAACGCCTGCAATACCGCCTGAATGTTTCGCGAAGCCGCCTGAACGATACGGCGGAACGCCGCAACAGTATAGGTTTGAGTTTGAGTCTGCCGTTGGAGACGGGTTCCGGAGAGCGGTATCGGAATATGATGTCGAGTGTCGGCATCGGCCGGAGCCCGGCAGACGATATCTACCGCAATGTATCGCTGTCGGCAGTCTCGCGGAATTTGAATTACAGCGCATCGCTGGCGGTTGCCGGTAATCGCAGGCATTACAGTGCGAACGCAGCCTACCGTCTGCCGTTCGCAAGCCTGGGAGCGGGTTTCGGCGGAGACAACAGAGGCGGCCGCCAGCTTTCCTACCGTATCGACGGTGCGTTTGTGGCACATTCCTACGGCATTACAGCAGTACCCGATTTGGACGAAACCTTTGCAGTCGTACACGTGCCGGGCGGCGCGGGAGTACGTGTCGGCTCTTCGCGGCAGCGGCTCGACTATCTCGGCAACGGCGTAGTCGGCGGGCTGAATGCCTACCGTTACAACCGCATCGCTTTGGACGGGCGGCCGCTGAAAGACAGCATCGAAATCGACGAACCGGTGCGCCGCATCGTGCCGCGCCGTTATCTTGTACCGGTGTTACGGTTTGGCGCAGTTTCGGGCCGGCCGGTGATGCTGGCGTTGCAGCCCGAAGGCGTGATGCCGCCTTTGGGAGCGGAAGTGTACGAAAACGACCGCAGGGTCGGCTATGTGGTGCAGGGAGGACGCGTCTGGGTACGCGGCATAGCGCAGAAGGGCGGCTTGGAAGCAGTATGGGGAACAGATGCCGCGCAGCGTTGCAGCATTGCGTATCGTCTGCAGAACCGGAATACGGCTTCGAAAACAATGGTGCGCCACCCTGCAGTATGTCGTGCCGCCGAAGCCTCGCAGCTTTAAATTCTCGCAAGCCGGTTGTCGGAAACCGCGCAGGTTCCTGTGCGGTTTTGTCTTTGTGTGCCGTCTGCAGCTTGGGTCTGCAGACGGCAGTTTTGATTTCGCCCGTGCGGGAGGAAAACGCTGTGGGAAAACGGGGGAGCCGCCGCTTTTCAGGCTCTGTGCAGGTTTGTGTTAAGATACGCCGTTTCAAACAAACAGCTTTTGGAGCCTGCAATGACCGAAGCACCGCAAAGAGAGCCATTGAGCCCAGAAGCAAGGGAGGAGTTGCTGGCCGGATTGCGCAGGGAATGGGCGGATTTGCACCTGCTGACCGAAAATGCCGAAATGGCGGCCTATGAATGCGATGCCATGTCGGTAGCGCGTCAGATGCCCTTGGCCGTGGTGCTGCCGAAAAACGAAGAAGAAGTGAGCAGGATATTGAAAACCTGCCACCGTTTGGGTGTGCCTGTAACGGCGCGGGGTGCGGGAACGGGGCTGACCGGCAGTTCCAAACCCGTCCCGGACGGTGTTGTTTTGGCAATGGCGGCGTTTGACCGTATTCTAAACATCGACCCGGTCGCACGTACGGCCAGCGTTCAGGCAGGCGTGCGCAATCTGGCGGTGTCCGAGGCAGCCGCTCCTTATGGCTTGTTTTACGCGCCTGACCCGTCCAGCCAGCTGGCCTGCACCATCGGCGGTAATATCGCACAAAATTCCGGCGGCCTGCATTGTGTGAAATATGGTTTGACTACCCATAATGTGTTGAAAATCCGTGCGGTTCTGATGGACGGGTCGATTATCGAGTTGGGCGGTACCGCGCCCGATGCGCCGGGATTGGATCTGCTGCCCCTGTTTGTCGGCAGCGAAGGCATGTTCGGTGTGCTGACCGAGGCAGTATTGAAACTGCTGCCTTTGCCGCCAACGGCGAAAGTGATACAGGTGTCGTTTGACGATATGGGCAAAGCGGGTGCTGCGGTGGCGGACGTGATTGCGGCAGGCATCATTCCTTCGGGGCTGGAAATGATGGACGGAGCCGCCACGCGGGCGGTGGAGGATTTTTTGCAGGCCGGTTTGGACAGAAAGGCCGAAGCGGTTTTATTATGCGAATCGGACGGCTCGGTGGAAGAAGTGGAAGAAGAAACCGCCCGTATGGAAACGATTTTCCGCAACGGCGGCGCAACGGCCGTTCGGATTTCGCGCAATGAAATCGAACGCGCGGCGATTTGGGCGGCCCGCAAAGCCGTTTTTCCCGCCGCCGCCCGTCTGGCTCCCGACTCCTACTGCATGGACGGTACCGTTCCGCGCCGCCGCATCGGCGATATGCTCGATTATATAGGCAGACTGTCCGGACATTACGGTTTGCAATGCATCAGTGTTTTCCATGCGGGCGACGGCAATATGCATCCGATGATTCTGTTCAGCAACCAAAACGGCGAATGGCCGGCGGCAGAAGCCTTCGGGGGCGACATTATGGAGGAATGCGTGCGTTTGGGCGGTACGATTACGGGCGAACACGGTGTGGGCGTGGAAAAGCTGGACGGTATGTGCAGCCAGTTTTCAGATGAAGAACGCAGCAGAATGTGGGGCGTGAAGCTTGCTTTCGACCCGGACTGCCTGCTCAATCCCGACAAAGCCCTGCCGGTCAAAGCACGTTGTACCGAATACCGGAGCCGCCGTTCCGGTACTCCTTCGGTTATCGGACGCTTTCCTGAATTGGAACGTTTCTGACGGGTTGGCAAAAATGATGCCGTCTGCCCCCGGCTTGGAAAACAATCGGATTTTCACTGACGGAGAAACAGAATTGGACAATACCGGCAACCGCCGCCCTCTGGCTTCGCGAAAGAACCGCCTGATACAGGCCGCCGCCCGACGGTTGGCAGCCTGCAGTTTTATCACACCCAACCGCATTTCCTGTGCGGGCGTTGTATTCTCCGCCATCGGTGCGGCATTGTTGCCGTCTGCGCATCCGGCGGCTTTGCTTGCCTGTGCCGTCTGTATCCAGCTGCGTCTGCTGTGCAATCTGTTTGACGGTATGGTGGCGGTGGAAGGCGGCCGGAAAACGCCGACCGGAGAAATGTTCAACGAATTTCCCGACCGTATTGCCGACAGCCTATTCCTGATCGCCTTGGGATATGCTGTTGACTGGGGCTGGCTGGGCTGGCTGGCGGCACTGGCGGCGGCATTAACCGCTTACATACGCGTGTTCGGCGGCAGTTTGGGGCTGCCGCAGCGGTTTGCCGGGCCGATGGCCAAGCAGCACCGCATGGCGGTTTTGACCGCCGCCTGCATTGCCGGTGCCTGGGAGAGTGCGGCTTACGGTACGCAGTTTGTTTTGCAGACGGCATTGCTGCTGATTGTTTCGGGCAGCGTGCTGACCTGTGTCCGCCGTGCAGGAATGATGGCTGTTGATTTGAACCGGCGTGCAGCACAGGAAGTTCCGTCTGCAGCCGATGTCGGAACAGAAAAGAGATAACAGTATGAAAAATATGATAAAAAAACGTTTGGCCTGGCTGACCGACCAATTATTGTGCCTGTTTATTTCGTTTATTACCGGCATACGTCCGAAAGCCGCCGCCGATTTGGGATTCGGTTCGAAACAGAAAGTTTATTATGCCAACCACGGCAGCCACGGCGATTTTGTGATGGTGTGGGTTTCGCTGCCGCGCCGCTGGCGTATCCACACGAGGCCGGTAGCCGGTGCCGATTATTGGGAGCGCGGCCGTATCCGGCGTTTTATCAGCCAGAATGTGTTCAATGCCCTTCTGATTCCGCGCAGAAGCGATAATCCGCAAGCCGTGGTCGAGAGAATGCGCGACGCTCTGGATACCGGAAATTCGTTGATTATTTTCCCGGAAGGTACGCGCAATACCAGTGATGAAATCGTGTTGCTGCCGTTCAAATCCGGTATTTTCCATTTGGCGAACAGCCGTCCGCAAACCGAATTTGTGCCGATTTGGATACATAATATCAATAAGGTTCTTCCTAAGGGCAGAATATTGCCCGTCCCTTTGTTGTGCGATGTGGCGGTAGGCGAGCCGCTGGGTTTGCAGGAGGGCGAAAGCAAGGAAGACTTTTTAAAGCGCACGCGCGATGCCCTGCTGGCTTTGGCTCCGCCCGACACGCAGGCTGCGGCAGCAGAACAGGACAAAATGTGTCAGCAGGTTCTGCTGCTGCCGTCTGTTAAACCGTATAGAAACAGCCCGGACAAGGAACAGATATTGCCGACCGGAACAGAAACGGCAGGCGGTCAGGCCGAACATGAATGCATGCCGTCTGCAGCCGGATTGCAGAACCGCCGGACGGTGCAGAATGTGAAAGGGAAGGAAGATGAATGAGTGGGATTTGACGGTAGCGCAAGGAGGCTGGCCTCCCGCTGCCGGGTATATTTTTCTCGGCGTATTCGCCGTATTGCTGTTGGCCAGTGTAATCGGACAGGCTTTGAAACGCCGTTACGGTGCGGATAATGCAGTAGTCGGTAATCTGAATGCGCGGATTTATGCCTGGTGGCTGATGATTTTCGTACTGTTGCTGGCTTTTGGTTTGGGACGTGTCGGAACGACTTTGCTGTTCTGCCTGATTTCCTTTGCAGCCATGCGCGAATTTATGACGCTGGTTTACCGCCGCTTCACCGACTACAACAGCATGATTGCCTGTTTTTATGTTTTACTGCCGCTGCAATATTATTTCGTTCTTGATCAGTGGTACGGTATGTTTTCGATTTTTATCCCTGTGTACGGCTTTTTGCTGTTGTCTATCGTGGCGGGTTTGAGCGGCGATACCGGGGCCTTTCTGGAACGCACTGCTAAAACGCAGTGGATGGCGATGGCCTGTATTTTCTGTTTGTCGCACGTTCCTGCGCTGCTGTTTTTGGAATTGGACGGTTTTGCCCGCGAAAACAATATCCTTTTGCTGATTTTTATGATTATTGTGGTTCAGGCCAGCGATGTGCTGCAATATGTTTGGGGAAAACTGCTCGGAGGACGCAAAATCATGCCGGGTCTGTCGCCGTCGAAAACCGTGTCGGGAACGGTCGGCGGGATTGTTTCTGCCACTCTTTTGGCGGCGTTGCTGGCACCGATTACGCCGTTTGGCGTTTGGCAGGCTGCGGCAACCGGTTTGATTGTTTGCCTGTCCGGTTTTGCCGGAGGTTTGGTGATGTCTGCCATCAAACGCAGCTACGGCGTGAAGGATTGGGGCAAAATGATTTCCGGGCACGGCGGTATGCTCGACCGGGTCGATTCGGTATGTTTCGCCGCACCGGTATTTTTTCATATCGTACGCTATTTCTGGCATGGCTGATGAAGAAATAATGTCGGACAGAGACAGATAATATTCTGTCGCTGCAATATACGGGAGAGACAATGCAAAAAACGACAGGGGATATATGGCTGTTTGTGCCTGGCACGCGTCCGGATTTGTTGGACAAGACTTTTGGCTGCGGAGCGGATGCGCCGGTTATCGATTGGGAAGATACGGTTGCGGCGGAAATGAAATCGGAAGTGCGGAGGCAGACCGTGCGGCGGCTGGACGGAGAACAGCGTCCGGTTTGGTTGCGGATTAACGGTGAGGAGTCCGGCTTTTTCGCCGATGATTTGAAGGTGTTGGGTCAAATAAGCAGTCTGGCCGGTGTTTTCCTGCCCAAGGTGCAGACGGCATCTGGTGTGGAAGCTGCTGCTGAGGCTTGCGGGAAACCGGTAATCGCTATGATTGAAGACAGTCGTGCCTGGCTGGGGTTGGCAGATATTGCAGCGGCAGAGGGTTTGTCGGCTCTGACTTACGGTTGTCTGGATTTGTTGGCGCAAGTAGGTGCAGACAGGGAAAGCGAGGCCGGGCGTATGCTGTTGGACCGTTTGCGTGCCGATTTGGTGCTGCACAGTGCGGCAAAGGGGCTGCATCCGCCGGTAGAAGGGATTTATCCGGAGTTGAAAAATGATGAGGGATATAGGGAATATCTGCAGTTCGGCCGAGACTTGGGATTCAGGGGGACTTTGTGTCTGCATCCGAGGCAGGTGGCGGTGGCGCGAGATGTGCAACAGGGTTCGGACGGGCGTTTGCTGTTTGCCGCACGGGTGTTGGCCGAATATGAGCGTGCAGGCGGGGAAGTGTTCGCACTCGACGGAAAAATGATTGACAAACCGGTGATTGAGGAGGCACGGCGTTTGCTGCAGTCGGTTTGATTGGGAGCTGCAGACGGCTTGGGCATAAGGGCTGTTTGCGCAGAGATGGCGAACATCATGAAAAACGCCCTGCATATCGGAAATGCAGGGCGTTTTGCTGAGGGTTTCGGAACGGGCACGACTCAGGCCCGTCCGAGTAATCAGATGCAGCAACGGGGGGGCAGCAGGCGGACGGCAAACACGCCGCGCAGAGCATTGCTCAGGCGGATTTCGTCGGCAGAGAGCAGGGTTTCGAGACTGATACGGCTTTCCTGTACCGCCTGAGTGCCGAGATAATCTTGCGGGCGGCGCAAAATTTCCTGCCGCATAATGCCGTTCAGAATACGGCCGTCTGCCGGAGGCGTATGCCATTGGCTGCCGGTACGGACGAAAACGTTGCTGCGTCCGCCTTCGAGCAGAAAGCCGTCTGCATCGAATATCAGTCCGTCAAATGCGCCTTGTTTTTCTGCATTCTGCCAGACCGCATCGAGTGTGCTGCGGCGGGTGGTTTTGAAACGGCTCAGATAATCGGGCTCGGCGAGTGTGTCCGAGATTACGGCGAACGCTTGCGGGAGACCGTTTAAAGGAGCGTGCGACAGTTTGATGCCGTCTGCAGCCAATTCTGCCTTGATACGGAAGATACCTTGCGGCAGTGCGGCGGCATAATCTGCCGCACGGGAAGCAAAGTCGTGCGGTTCGGGCAGGTTGAGCGTGCCGGCGGCAGTCTGCAGACGGCTTTCGTGCCGGGCGAGCAGAGCGATGCGGCCCTGTTCGCAGCGCATGGTTTCGAATATGCCGAAGTCGGGCATTAAGTTATTGAGAAAACGTGCTTTCCAAGCACATTCTTCGTATTCGGCTTCAGCGTTGCTGTCAATTACAATGCCCGATCCGACACCGTATACGCCGTCAAACAGGCCGTTCTCACGTTTCCGCAGTTCCAGCGTGCGGATAACCACGTTGAGCGTGCCGGAAAATCCCAAGCCGCCGCTGCACGGTTCCAGAAACCCGATGCTGCCGGTATAGAGTCCGCGGCCTTCGTATTCCAAATTTTCAATGATGCTCATACTCATGCGTTTGGGCGCGCCGGTAATCGAACCGCAGGGAAAAGCAGCGCGGAAAATATCGGCGGCAGTAATGCCGTCTGCAGCACGGGCAGTGATTTCGGAGGTCATCTGCCACACGCTGCCGAACCGGGATACTTTGAACGGTTCGGGGACGGCCACGCCGCCCGTGCGCGAGATCTTACCCAAATCGTTGCGCAGCAGATCGACTATCATCACATTTTCCGCACGGTTTTTCGGGTCGGCACGCAATTGTTCGGCACGCCGGTCGTCCAGACCGTCGCCCAAAAACGGAGCAGTGCCTTTCATCGGCTCGGTGCGGATGATGCCGTCCGTACCGATATTCAGAAACAGTTCGGGTGAAAAACACAGCGTCCAGATGCCGTCTGCAACAAGGTTTCCGTCATCAGGGCTGACCGCCGACGCATCGCCGGAAGGTTGGGCGGGAAGATGTGCCAACACACCGTAAGGCACGGGTTGGCGCAATTTTCGGTAAAGTGCGACAGGGTTGCCGTAAGCCTGCATATGCAGCCGCAACGTATAATTGATTTGGTAAGTCTCCCCGCGTCCGATGGCTTCTCGAATGGCGGAAATGTCTTGCAGATATTGCGTTTTTCCGACAGACGGCTGCGGACGGCTGATGCCGCACAAGCCGTCTGCATGTACGGTTTGTGCCGCCAGCCACTCTTCGGTACGGCCGATATTTGCTTTGTCGGCAAACCAGTGAACCGCCAAAGTTTCATTGCGTTCCGGTTTGTCCGATGGCGGCAGCGCATTCAGCGGCAGACCGAATTCATATCCGACAAACAAAACCGAATGCAGACCCTGCTGCCAGCCCTGCCGAAGGATTCCGTCCAGAGTATCCGTAGCATTCGGAGAAATAAAATCGCTCCGGATATGGCGGCGGTACAGTACGGCGCATCCGGTCAGCGCATCATCGAGCAGGGCAAAATAAGGCATGGCGAAAAAGCGGAAACAAAAGCACGATTATACAAAAAAAGTTTGATTTGCCCCGCATTGCTTCCCGACTTTTTGCGGTAAAATATTACGGAAAGACAAGTTATGCAAAAGAAAGGAGCAGAATATGAGCAAACAGTTGCAACCGTTTGAAAAAGTAGATTTGGGCGATCAGAAAGACCGCTTGCAGATTTTTGAGGAAGAGGTGTTGAAACACCAAGGGAGAGGACAGGGCGAGGAAGCCGCCAACGCGCCCTTGCCCGAAAGCTATCCTTACCGCAAACGGATGAGCCGCAAAACTTACGAACAAGAGAAGAAGCTGCTGCAAATCGAATTGTTGAAGGTGCAAAGTTGGGTGAAAGAGTCAGGCCAGCGCATCGTCAGCCTGTTTGAAGGCCGCGATGCGGCGGGTAAGGGCGGTACCATCAAACGCTTTATGGAGCATCTGAATCCGCGCGGTGCGCGCGTGGTGGCTTTGGAAAAACCGACCGAAACCGAACGCGGTCAATGGTATTTCCAGCGTTATATCCAAAATCTGCCGACAGCGGGCGAAATGGTGTTTTTCGACCGTTCCTGGTATAACCGTGCAGGCGTGGAGCGTGTGATGGGTTTCTGCGAACCTCACGAGTATCTGCAGTTTATGCGCCAAACGCCCGAATTTGAACGCATGCTGGTGTCCAGCGGTGTGAAACTGTTCAAATTCTGGTTTTCCGTCAGTCGCGAAGAGCAGCTGCGCCGCTTTATTTCCCGCCGCGACGATCCCTTGAAACACTGGAAACTTTCGCCGGTGGATATTCAGTCGCTCGACCGTTGGGACGACTACACCGAAGCGAAAAATGCGATGTTCTTCCATACCCATACGGGTGATGCGCCTTGGACGATTATCAAATCAGACGATAAAAAACGCGCGCGTTTGAACTGTATCCGCCATTTCCTGCACCAGCTCGATTATCCGAACAAGGATGTCGAGGCAATCGGCGAAGTGGACGGCCTGATTGTGAAAGTACCCAACCAGCTGACCGACAGCAATTTCGACGGTATCGAAGACTGATAAATGTTTATTGAGATATATCCATGAAAAAACGGCAGGCTTGCAAGAAGTCTGCCGTTTCTGGTTTGACGGATTAATGGGGGGTGAGAAGTTAAGCGCGGAACACGGCAGCGGGGCGGCTGAGTGCCACTCCGATTCGGTTGCCGCATTGCAGACCTGTATCCGGCGGCAGTTCCAGCAGCAGCTTCTCGCCGCTGTCCAAAATTACAGAAGCCGTACAACAGCTGCCTTTGAATTCGACATCGCGGATTTGCCCTACTGTCGGAAGGGAAGAATCCGGATGCAGACCGTTCGGGCGGACAAAAATACGGACTATGCCGTCTGCATCTTGCGGTAAGGGCAAATCAAGCATGCCCAATCCGCTGTCTATCCGTCGATCGACGGTAATCCGACCGTTTAGCAGCGAGCCTTGTCCGATAAAAGCCGCTACTTCGGGTGATGACGGGTGGTTATACAGTTCTCGGGCGGTACCGTATTGCTGCAGACGGCCGTTCTGCATCACAGCGATGCGGTCGGCGATGGTAAAAGCCTCTTGCTGGTCGTGTGTAACCAATATGGCGGTGGTATGGTGCTGTTTGAGCAGTTCGCGGACATCTTTAGACAAGCGGTGGCGCAAATCGGTATCCAAGTTGGAAAAAGGTTCGTCCAGTAAAATCAAGTCGGGTTTCGGTGCGAGTGCGCGGGCAAGTGCGACGCGCTGCTGCTGGCCGCCCGAGAGCTGGTGGGGATATTTTTTGGCGCAGCCTTGCAGATTAATCAGCTCCAAGAGTTCGCCGACACGTTTTGCACGTTCGGTTTTGTTTTGTCTGTGCAGGCCGAAAGCGATGTTGTCGGAAATGTTCAGATGCGGAAACAGCGCGTAATCTTGAAATACCATGCCTATACCGCGTTTGTGCGGCGGAATATTCAATAAGTTGCGGTTTTTCAGAATGATTTTTCCGCTTTGCGGTGTTTCGAAGCCGGCAATGGCGCGTAAGGCTGTGGTTTTTCCGCAGCCGGAAGAACCGAGCAGGCAGGCTGTTTCGCCGTCTGCAAGTTCCAAGCAGAAGTTTTGTAAAACAATGTGTCTGCCAAAGGCAACGGTTAAATCGGAAACATTCAACATAAAGACCGGATCCAAGCAGGTTAGTGGTTGTTGTTGCGCGAGAACAGGATAACGGGCAGCAGACCCGTCAGAACAATCAGTAGGGCGGGCAGTGCGGCATTGGCATACAATCCTTCGCTGGTAAAGGAATAAACCCGTGCAGAAAGTGTGTCCCAGTCAAACGGTTTGGTCATCAGGGTAATCGGCATTTCTTTCATTACGTCGACAAAGACCATCAGCATGGCAGTGCCGAGCGATCCTTTGAGCAGAGGCAGATAAATGAGTCGGACGGTACTGCTTCCGTTGCGGCCGAGCGAACGGGCGGCTTCGGCAAGATTGGGACTGATGCGTTCCAGACCGCTTTCCAAAACAGAATAAGCGACTGCAAGAAAGCGGATTAAATAGGCAATCATCATGACGGCCAAAGTGCCTTTGAAAACGGCATCAACTTCTTCGGGAAGCCCGAAGTAATCAATCAGAAAGTTGTCGATACCGGCAATCGGGACGAAAACGCCGACGGCAAGTACCGAACCGGGAACCGCATAGCCCAAAGTGGCGATACGGGCTGCTATAGCGGCAAAGCGGCTTTTGTCCGCACGTTTTGCCAGAGCCAGCAGCAGTGCAACGGCGGTAACCAAGCCTGCCGCCGCAAGTGAGGCGGTAAAAGAATGCCAGGCTTGTTCCCATAAAATGATATTGAAACCGTCATTAAAGGTTTCTACCACCCAAACCGACAGTTGAATCAATGGAATGAGAAAAGCAGCTAATAGAATCATACTGCAGAACAGGAAGGCGGCAAAAGCCCGTGTTCCGTGAAGATTTTTACGTATGTACTGCCGACCTTTTCCAGAGGGCGTGAATCTGCGGTTGCCGCGCGAAAGCTGCTCGAATACCAGCAGGGAAAAGACACCCAAAATTAAAATCGAAGCAAGTTGTTTGGCGGTTTCGATAGAGAAAAAATCAAACCATGCTTCATAGATGGCTGTAGTGAATGTACTGTAGCTGAATACGGAAACCGTACCGAAGTCAGCCAATACTTCCATCAGAGCCAAAATCATGCCGCTGCTTATCCAAGGTCTTGCCATAGGAAGAGCGATTTTCAGGAAGGAGTGCAAAGGGGTCAGTCCGAGTGAGGCTCCGGCCTCCAATGCCTGGCTGCCCATGCTGGAAAATGCGTTTCTGGCCAAAAGATAAACATAGGGATAAAAGGTCAGACTCATTACCAAAGCAAGACCGAAGCCGTTTCGGATATCGGGAAGCCCTTCGGCAAATCCCCAGTGTTCCCGCATAAAAGTACTGACGGGACCGGTATAGTCAAACAGACCGAGCTGTGTAAATGCCAGAACATAAGAAGGAACGGCCAAGGGAAGCATCATTGCCCAAAAATAAAAGCGGCGCAGGGGGAAGTCGTACATTGCGGTCAACCAGGCACTGGTCGTACCCAAAAAGACTGTTCCGAAACCGACACTGATAATCAGCCACAGAGTGTTGGCAAGTAATTTGCCGAGTTGGTATTCCAATAAAAAAGACCAGATTTCTGCGTCAGTTTCTTTCCACGCCATTAGGATTACACTTAAAGGAATAAGCAGCAGAACGATGCATAAAATCATCCATGTACGGGCGGGAATCAGTCGGATAAAGCGGGAAAGCATGTTGCAGACGGCCTTTGGCGGAATTGGGTGGTTTGTTTCATTTTGTAAAGCAGCAGTATTATCTAGACAATTTGCTGATATGGCAACGGAGTGATAGATGTTTTATTTAGAAAATGATAATAAATGTTGTTTTTATTTGGGCAATCGCTTAGAATTTTAAGTGTGTCGAATAGTTTTCTTAAACTTTATTAACATTATTTATTTAGCAGAGGGAATGGAATTATGAAAAAAATCCTTGCATTGTCGTTCGGGCTGTTGGTGGCTGCTCCGGCGATGTCTAACGAATTGGTTGTATATACTTCCCGTTCGGATGAATTGCTGCGTCCGATTGCAGAAGTGTATGCGAAGCGTACCGGTGTTCAGGTAAAACTGGTTTTTGATAAAAATGCCAATGCCTTGATGGAAAAAATGAAGGCGGAAGGCAAAAACAGTCCTGCTGATGTTCTGATTACCGTTGATGGCGGCAATTTGTGGCAGGCAACCCGACTGGGTTTGTTGCGTCCGACTCAATCGGCTGTTTTGAATAAAAATATTCCCGCACATTTGCGCGATCCGAAGAACCAATGGTTCGGTTTGTCCGTACGTGCGCGTACTATCTTTTTTAACAAGCAGAAAGTAAATCCGGCCGAATTGAACGGTTATGTCGGCCTGGCGGATCCGAAGTGGAAAGGCAGGTTGTGTCTGCGTACCTCCAACAATGTTTACAACCAATCTTTGGTTGGTACGATGCTGCAAAACTTCGGGCCGAAGAAAACGACAGAAGTAGTCAAGGGTTGGGTAAATAATTTGGCAGTAACACCATTCAGCAACGATACCAAAATGCTGGAAGCCATTGCAGCGGGACAGTGTGATGTTGGTGTTGCGAACACTTATTACTACGGCCGTCTGCTGGACAAACAGCCTGCAATTGCCGATAAAGTCGGTATCTTCTTTGCCGACCAGAAAGGCAAAGGTACGCATGTGAACGTATCCGGTGCCGGTGTGGCGAAATACAGTAAGCAGCCTGCCCAAGCACAGAAATTTATCGAATGGTTGTCCGGCAGCGAGGCTCAAAACCTGTTTGCGGATAAAAACCGTGAGTATCCTGCCAATCCGGATATTCTGCCTGCACCGGAAGTGGCGAAATGGGGGAAATTCAAACAAGATGTCATCAATGTCTCTGTGGCGGGTACCAACCAGAAACGTGCCGTTATGCTGATGAAAGCAGCAGGTTATCAATAATTTTCAAACATTCAATGTGTTAACTAAACGCATTAAGACCCAGCCGTCTGCAGCAGAAGTTGCAGACGGCTTTCTTTTGAGTGCTGTTTAATCTAATTTCATTTGTTTGAGACGGAGGGCGTTGAACAATACGGACAGGGAGCTGGCGGTCATGGCGGCACCTGCCAGAGCGGGATTAAGCAGACCGAGGGCGGCGAGCGGTATGCCCAATGCATTGTAGAAAAAGGCGAAAAACAGGTTTTGTCTGATAACGTGCAAGGTGGCGCGGGCGATGGCGAGAGCATCGGCGGCTTGATCGGCGGAATGGCGCATTAAGGTGGCCGAGGCGGTGCGGACGGCCAAGTCGGAACCGTTGTGCATGGCAAAGCCGGTGTCGGCGACGGCCAGAGCGGGGGCATCGTTGATGCCGTCGCCGATCATGGCGACGCGGCGGCCTGCCGCTTGCAGATTTTGTACGGCGGCGGCTTTGTCGCGGGGAGACATGCGGCCTTGTGCGTGTTTGATGCCTAATTCGGCGGCGGTGCGTTCAACGGCGGCTTGGCGGTCGCCGCTCATGATGTGTATGTCCAAACCTTGTTTTTTCAGACGGCCTGCGGCGCGGAGGCTGTCGGATTTGAGCGTGTCGGACAGGGCGAATGCGCCGAGTGCGGTGCCGTCTGCAACTGCGACGGTCAGGGCGGCGTATTGCCAGACGGGATTGTCGGCGGCAAGCTGTTCCAGAGGCAGGGCGATGCCGCAGAATTCGGGCGTGCCGATTTTGATGCGGCCGATGTTTTCTACTTCCGCGCTGATGCCCGAACCGGCTTCGGTGTGCAGATTGTCTGTCGGAAGCAGTTGCGTGCCGCGTTCGGCTGCGGCTTGCGATAAGGCATGGGCAAGCGGGTGGCTGCTGTTTTGTTCGGCAGCGTAAACTGCCTGCCACAGGCGTTCTTCATTACTGTCGGGTGCAATCCAGACGGCGGCAACGGCAGGACGGCCTGCGGTCAGTGTGCCGGTTTTGTCGAAGACGACGGTGTCGGTACGGGCGGCGTGTTCCAAGGCGGCTGCATCTTTGAACCATATGCCGGCGCGTGCGGCTCTGCCCATGCCTGCCATAACGGCGGCAGGTGTGGCCAGACCCAGTGCGCAGGGGCAGGCGATGACGAGTACGGCAACGGCGCGTACTAAGGCGGTTTGCCAGTCGGCGAACCATGTGTTGGCTGCGAATACGGCGAGTGCAAGCAGCAGTACGGTTGGGACGAAGACGGCTGCGGCGCGGTCGGCGGCGCGGGCAATCGGTGCTTTGCTGCCTTGCGCTTCGGCGAGCGCGCTCATCATGTCGCCCAACAGTGTTTGGCTGCCGAGGCTGTCGGCACGATAGATGATGCTGCCGTCTGAAATCAGTGATCCGGCTAAAACTTTGCTGCCCGTGTGTTTGATTTCGCTTAAAGGTTCGCCCGTCAGATGGCTTTCGTCTGCCCAGGCTTCTCCGCTGATGACGGTGCCGTCTGCAGCAATCCGCGTGCCGCTGTCGGCGCGGAGCAGGTCGCCGGGGCGTATGTCGTCCGAAGGTAGGGTTTGCCATGTTCCGCTGCGTTTGACGGGAACGTGCTTGGGCGTAAGCTGCAATAATTCGCCCAAGCTGTCCAAGCCTGATTTTTTGGTGCGCTGTTCCAAAAATTTGCCTAGAGAAACAAAACCGACCACCATTACGCCGGCTTCAAAATAAATATGGTGCGCCGCATGGCTGCCGTGTACCGCCAGCATCCAGACGGAATAGGTAAAAATCGATACCGTACCGAGCGTTACCAGCACGTCCATATTGGCCGAACCTGAGCGCAGGCTGGCCCAAGCGTTGCGGTAAAACGGAAGGGCCAGCCAAAATTGCACGATGCAGGCCAAGGCAAACTGCCACCATGCGGGCAGCATCCAGTCGTGCCGTCCCAACATCATGCCGGCCATGCCGAATAAAAACGGCAGATTGACCGCGCCGAGCAGCCACAAACGCAGCGGTACGCCGAACCATGCCTGTTCGCGCTTGTTTTCAGACGGCCTTTTATCGGGCAGAGCGGCGGTGAAGCCTGTTTTGGCAATCAGGGCAATCACGTCTTCGGACGATGCGCGGCTGTTATCGAAGATGATTTGTGCTTCTTCGTTGGCAAAATTGACGTTTGCTTCGCTGATAAAATCTTTTTTATTCAAGACTTTTTCAATGCGTGCGGCGCAGGCCTGACAGGTCATGCCGCGAATGGAAAGGCGGATTTTTTCGTTCATAATCGGCTCGGTTCTGCGTTTTCAGACGGCCTCATGACCGGCCGACTCGAAGAAGCGCAGCAGTACGCTCGGCAGCCAGTCCAGATGTCCGCGCCCGCTGCCGGAGACAAAACCGACATGGCCGCCGTTTTCCGGCTGCAAGAGGAAAACCTGCGGCGACACTTCGTCTTCGGACGGCAGAAAACGTGCGGGCAGGAAAGGATCGTTTCGGGCGTTCAGGAGCAGCATCGGCACGTCGATGTCGCACAGATACGGTTTGCACATTGAGCGGTGGTAATAATCGTCTTTGTCGGCGAAACCGTGCAGCGGTGCGGTATAGGCGTTGTCGAACTCGCCCAGCGAACGGATTTTGCGTGCCGGAGGCGGGACTTTTTCCATCAGCGTATTGAGAAAATAGCGTGCATACAGCAGACGCGGCAAACCGTGTTCCAAGGCTTCGCCGGCAGCGGGCAGATCCACAGGTGCGGAAACGGCCGCAGCGGCAGCGGGCAGGGCGGAACAGGGTTCTCCGCTGTTTTTCAGACGGCCTTGTTCGCCTAAATATTTCGCCAGCACGTTTCCTCCCAAAGATACGCCGACCGCATATACTTTGCGGTAACGCGCCGTCAGAATGCCCAGCATATGCGCGATTTCGGGCGTGTCGCCGCTGTGGTAGAGCGCGTTTGAGGCAACGCCGCCGCAGCTGCGGAAATGCGCTACTGCGCCGTGCCAGCCTTTTGCTTTTACCGCGTGCATCAGTGCGGCGGCGTAATGGCTGCGGCTGCTGCCTTCCAGACCGTGAAACAGTACGACCAAGGGTGCATCAGCGTTCTCTGCATCGACAAAGTCATATGCGGCCACATCCGTGCCGAAACGGTCAGGCAGCAGCTCGCGGCGGTAGGCGGGCGGTTCGGGCTGCAAGGCTTTGGCGTATAAGGTTTGCAGATTGCCGCCTTTGAGCCAGCGCGGAGTATGCAGGGACGGAAGTTGGGCGAGCAAGGAGGACTTATCGGTTAAATTGTGCATATTTTGATTTTTAATAAAGGAAAATCGTATGTTTAGGCGGTTTCGGCATCGAAACCGGCATCTTCCACTGCTTCAATCAAAATTGCCGTATTGGTTTGATTTGCATCGAATTCAATTTCTGCGCGACCATGCTGCCAATCGGTCTCCACCCGGTTTACTCCTTCGACTGCCAGCAATACGCGCTGTATGCTTGCAGAGCATCCGTTGCAGGTCATACCGGAAATATTCAGAGTAACCGTATTCATAGTTTTTCCTTGTTGTGATGCAAACGGTATTCGATGCCGTCTGCAGATTTGTTCGGCAAATGAAAATTATTTCAAAATAATTATATTATATTCGGTCGGATCAAACCGTTAAAACACCGAGCAGGGCTTTTTCTAATTCCAATTGTTTGGCTGGAGCAGACAAATCGCGGCTGTACAGCAGAAAACTGTCTTCGGCGCGCGCGTCCAAAGTGTTGATTTTGGCGTAGCGCAGGCTGATGCTGTGTGCGTTGAATACGTCGGCGATGTCTGCCAAAAGGTAAGGGCGGTTGGCGGAAACAATGTCCAAAGTATACCAGTCGGGACGCTCTTCTTCGGGGCTGAGCTGTACGGTTGGGGCAATCGGCAGGCAGCGTGCGCGGCGGCCGGGACCTTGCTGTATGCCGTCTGCAGGTCGGCTTTGTCCGTTGACGAATTGTTCCAATTCCCGTAACAGGGCTTTTTGAATGCGTGCTGCATCGGTTGGAGCCGCGTGCTCGGGAAGCCGGACGACGAAGGTATCCAATACGTAATCGTGTTCGGTTACAAAAACGCGTGCACTGACGATGTCTAGCATGTGGCGGCTGAGAATACGGCACAGGCGGGCAAATACGCGCGGTGCGTTGGGTAGAAACGCCATAATCTGCCAGGTTTGAGGATCAAGATAGGGACGTATTGCGGTTTGAGGACGCTCGAAGTCTGCTGCCAGCAGAAAGGTGTGCCATTCTATTTCGCCGGTTTCGTGTCGGACGAAATATGCCGGACCGAGTGCCCGCCACAAGCGTTGCTGGTGTTTGGAGTCGAATCCTGCCTGTGCAAGAAGTGCGGCGGCATGTTGTTGGCGGCGGCCGGTCAGGACGGCGGCGGTTGGGTTTTCACCGGCAAAATGCTGTTCTGCTGCTTTAAACAGGTTTTCCAGCAGATTGGCTTTCCAAGAGTTCCAGATTTTCGGATTGGTGCCGCGTATGTCTGCAACAGTCAGCAGGTAGAGTGCGTGAAGGCGGTAGGAAGTGCCGACCTTGCTGCAGAAGCGGCGGATGACTTCCGGATCTTGAATGTCTTCTTTTTGTGCGGTCATCGACATCAGCAGATGGTGTTCTACCAGCCATGCCAGCAGTTCGCTGCCGTCTGCATCTAAAAAATGGTCGGAGGCAAAACGTTGCGCATCGGCAATGCCTTCTATGGCGTGGTCGCCGCCGCGGCCTTTGGCAATGTCGTGAAACAGGGCTGCCAGATAGAGCAGCTCGGGACGGTCGAAGCGGTACATCAGTGAGGACGCGAAGGGAAATTCGTGAACATACTGCTCCATGGCAAAGCGGCGCATATTCCGCAAAACAGTCAGAATATGGTCGTCCACAGGATAAATATGGAATAAGTCGTGCTGGAGCAGACCGACGATTTTGCCCCAAGTGGGCAAATAGTGCGACAGAACACCGTAAAGATTGAGAAAGCGCATGGTTGCGGTCAGACCTGCTCCGTGCTTGAAAAAACCGATAAAGCGGTGGCGGTTGGTCTCATTGCGGTAAAACGCGCTGTCAATGTGCTGGACGGCTTCCCACCATGCCCGTAGGGTTTTGGGCGCAAGCGAGGTAATGTCTTTGCGTCGCTGCATCAGTTCGACGATTTTGAAGATGTGTTCCGGCTGTTCGCGGAACAGGTTTTTATTGCGGGCGGCAATACCGTTGCCGAGCTGGTAATAATCGCTGTCGATATCGTGAACGATGCGCGGCAGGCGAGAATATACGCGACCTTGCAGCATGGGCAGAATGATACCGTTTAATTGTTTGACGGCTTTGATGGCGCGGTAAACAATCCGCATCACTTTCTCGCTTTTCAAACGGCTCTCGTCGTCAGTCCAACCGCGCGCATCGGCAATCTGCCGTTGGAAGTCGAAAATCAGACGGTCTTCTTCGCGACCGGCTGCCAAGTGCAGATCGATGCGAAGACGGGCGAGCTGTTTGCGGCTGTGGCTTAAAATGCCGGCTTCGGAACGGGTGAGAATGCCGTTTGCCATCAGTGAGGCGATGTCGGGCTGCAGACCTTGCACGCGTGCCAGCCAGCTCATAGTATGAATGTCGCGCAGACCGCCCGGACAGGTTTTGAGATTCGGCTCCAATACTGTGCCCGAGCCTTGTTGTTTATCGTGCCGCAGTTGCATTTCCAAGAGCTTGCTTTCGATAAAAACCGCCGGATTGCGCTGCAAATCAAGTTGGCCGATAAAAGTTTCCGCCAAATCCCGGCTGCCGCAAAGGAAGCGTGCTTCCAGAAAGGCGGTTTCCGCCGTCAGGTCATTGATTGTGTCGGCACACAGTTCTGCCGCAGTTCCGCTTTTCAGTGCAGGGTGCAGTTTCATGTCCCACAAGGTCTGCAAGAAGCAGCCGACTGCATCTTCTCCGGCTGCAGACGGCTGTTGCGGCCACAGTAAAACCAAATCCAAATCGGAATGGGGATACATTTCGCCCCGACCGTAGCCGCCTGCGGCCAAGAGACAGCAGCCGCTATCGAAAAAATGCGGAAAAATAGTGCACAGCATCTGGTCCAGAGCCCGGCTGTATTGTGAGAAAAAATCATCTGGACGGCGCTGCAGCAGATAGTTTTCTACGGCGTGTTGCTTTTGCTGTTGGAGTTCGGAGAAGGCGGCAGTTAAAGGCATAAACGGTTTCCGGTATGAAAAGGCCGTCTGAAAACACGCGCAGATGCAGATGATTTTCAGACGGCCCGATATTGCCGCTTCGGCGGCAATGCGTATTACATGCGTTCGATCATGGCTTTACCGAAGGCAGAGCAGGAAATTTCGTTCGCACCGTCCATCAGGCGGGCAAAATCGTAAGTTACCTGTTTGTCGCCGATGGCTTTTTCCATGGCGTTAATCACTAAATCGGCAGCTTCTTTCCAACCCAAATGGCGCAGCATCATTTCGGCAGACAGAATCAGCGAACCTGGGTTTACTTTGTCTTGACCGGCGTATTTCGGCGCAGTACCGTGGGTGGCTTCGAAAACGGCGTATTTGTCGGAAATATTGGCACCCGGAGCGATACCGATACCGCCCACTTGTGCGGCCAGGGCATCGGAAATATAGTCGCCGTTCAGGTTCAGGGTGGCGATTACGCTGTATTCCGCAGGGCGCAACAGGATTTGTTGCAGGAATGCATCGGCAATTACGTCTTTAACGATGATTTCTTTGCCGGTTTTCGGATTTTTGAAGGAGCACCAAGGACCGCCGTCAATCAGTTCGGCACCGAATTCTTTTTGAGCCAGCTCGTAGCCCCAATCGCGGAAACCGCCTTCGGTAAACTTCATGATGTTGCCCTTGTGTACCAAAGTTACGCTCGGTTTGTCGTTGTCGATTGCGTATTGGATGGCGGCGCGAACCAGGCGTTGAGTACCTTCTTTGGATACCGGTTTGATACCGATACTGGAAGTTTCAGGGAAGCGGATTTTCTTCACACCCATCTCGCCTTGCAGGAAGGCCAATACTTTTTTCGCATCGTCGGTTTCGGCCAGCCATTCGATACCGGCATAAATATCTTCGGTGTTTTCACGGAAAATCACCATGTCGGTTTTGCTCGGGTCTTTCAGAGGAGAAGGTACGCCGTTAAAGTAACGTACGGGGCGTACGCATTGGTACAGGTCCAGTTCCTGACGCAGAGCCACGTTCAAAGAGCGGATGCCGCCGCCGACAGGGGTGGTCATCGGGCCTTTGATGGAAACGGAGTATTCTTTCAACGCTTCCAGAGTTTCTTCCGGCAGCCAAACGTTGTCGCCGTATACTTTGGTGGCTTTCTCGCCGGCGTAAACTTCCATCCAAACGATTTTTTTCTCGCCGCCGTAGGCTTTGGCAACCGCTGCGTCGATAACGTCTTTCATCACGGGAGTGATGTCCACGCCGATACCGTCGCCTTCGATGAACGGAATAATCGGATTGTTCGGAACGGCTTGGCCGGGAACGATTTTTTGACCTTCGTTCGGGATTTGAATGTGACTCATGGTGTCTCCTAGACGGTTAATCATTTTCTTTTTAGAAAACTTGCGCCGTCTGTTCAGACGGCATAAGCAACTTCGCGATTATGCTTGATTTTCTGCTTCTTTGCTAGTGATTTAGGGTAGAATACGCGGCCGGTTCCGGTTTGCAATTTACAAAATCCATGAAAAACCTGATTATTTTTAATAAGCCTTACGGTGTAGTCTGCCAATTCGGGCAGCATGAAAAACACGATACGCTGAAAAGTTATATCGATGTGCCGGATTTTTATCCGGCAGGGCGTTTGGATACGGACAGCGAGGGTCTGCTGCTGCTGACCGACGACGGTGCTTTGCAGGCGGAAATCGCCCATCCGCGCTTTAAAATCGAGAAAACGTATTGGACCCAGGTGGAGGGCGTGCCGTCTGCAGACGGCTTGAAGATGTTGGAACAAGGCGTGGACTTGGGTGATTTTGTAACGAAACCGGCAAAAGTGCGCCTGTTGCCGCCGGAGGAAACGGCTGTGTTGTGGCCGCGTGTGCCGCCGATACGCGTGCGTAAAACCGTTCCGGATTTTTGGTTGGAAATCAAAATTTCCGAGGGTAAAAACCGTCAGGTGCGGCGCATGACGGCGAAAGCCGGTTTTCCTTGTCTGCGCTTGGTGCGTGTGGCTGTCGGCCGCATCAATCTGTTTGACGAAGCACTGGATTTGGGGCAATGGCGTTACGCCGGCTGTCTGCCGTAAACATCCTGCCGTCTGCACCGCTGGTTTGTTCTGGGTGAAGGTGCAGACGGCGTTGATTAAAGATGTTTTGTATCCATGAATGAACAAGAAAGGCTTTCTACGCCGCCTTTTGCACCGAAAACCGTGCAAGCGCTGGCCGATTTGGGGCTGCAGACGGCAGAGGACGTGCGGCAGACGGGTGCCGTACGTGCGTTTTTGCTGCTTAAAGCGGCAGGACATACCGTTACACGGAGTGTTTTGTGGCAGCTTTATGCCGCAGAACAGGGGAAAATTGTGGCGGACATCGGCGATGCGGAAAAAAACAGTTTGAATCTGGCTTTGAAAAGTTCACCTCCGATATCTGTTTTCCCTCCGCGCGAAGAGATGGAACGGTGGATGTTTGAGGCTTTGTCGGAAGCCGAACAGGCCGGACGGGCAGGCGAAATTCCGGTCGGCGCGGTGGTGGTTTATCAAGGCCGCATTATTGCCCGCGGTCGCAATGCCTGCGTGGCGGCAAACAACATCGGCAGCCATGCAGAAATGTCCGCTCTGGCGGAAGCCGGCCGCGTGTTGGGCAACTACCGTCTTGAAAATTGCGATGTGTATGTAACGCTCGAACCCTGCACAATGTGTGCTTCCGCATTGATACAGTCCCGCGTGAGCCGTGTAGTTTATGCCGCCGCCGAGCCGAAAACCGGTGCGGCCGGCAGTGTGTTGAATCTGTTTGCAGACAGCCGTTTGAACAAACACACAGCCGTCTGCAGCGGCATTTGTGCCGAACAGTCGCGAACTTTGCTGCAAAACTTTTTTGCGGCCCGCCGAAAATCGTCCGGTTGAATCTTCTTTGCCGATTTGTTTTTATACTGAGGGAGGATTTGATGAAATTGCCTTGAGTGTGATGATGGGTATTTTGTTATTTGGCAAATCAATCGCCACATAAAACACATAAAATTTCAAATTGTCTGGTGAGATGTTTGGAATTAAAGCAAAAAATCCCTAAATCATTGTCATTTAGGGATTTTTTGTTTGTTTTGCAATGTTTTGAAAAACATTGCAAAGTGTAATTGGCGGAGTAAGAGGGATTCGAACCCTCGATGCAGGTTGACCCCACATGCTTCCTTAGCAGGGAAGTGCCTTCAGCCTCTCAGCCATTACTCCGTTTGGGTAAGCGTTTATTATCTTTTTTTAGGTTTTATTTGTCAATGTTTGTGAGTGATTTTAGGGATATTTTTATTTAACTGTTTCATATTGAATGGAATTAAGTTTCGAGTGCTGAGACCGGGAAGGCACTCGGTATGTGCGGTCGGTCGGGCTGGATTTGCCAGTTATACGAGATAATGCGATACTCTTTTCTTTACGTTTGCTTTACATAGTTAGGAAAAATCATGACGGTTCAGGAACAATTAAATGCAATGGTGCTGCCGGATGCAGACGGCTTGTTCGGCAAACACGGCGGTAAAATCGGACATCCGGAATTGGCCAAGGCTTTGGACGAAATCGAACGCGGTTTCCGCAGTATTGTTAAAGATAATGATTTTTTGGCAGAAATGAAGCGCTTGCAGGCGACTTATGTCGGCCGGCCCAGTCCGATTTACCATGCGCGTACTTTGTCGCAACGCGGTGCGCAGATTTTCTTGAAACGCGAGGATTTGAACCATACCGGTGCGCATAAAATCAATCATTGTATCGGTGAAGTTCTGCTGGCGAAAAAACTGGGGAAGAAAAAGGTGATTGCGGAAACGGGAGCCGGCCAGCACGGGGTGGCGCTGGCAACGGCTTCCGCGCTGCTCGGTTTGGAGTGTGAAATCCATATGGGCGTGGTCGATATTGCGAAAGAGCATCCGAATGTTTCGCGTATGAAGATTTTGGGAGCCAAAATTGTGCCTGTTTCTGCCGGAGCAGGGACTTTGAAGGAAGCGGTAGATAGTGCGTTCGAGTCGTATATGGGACAGCCGGACGACAGTATGTTTGCTATCGGCTCGGTAGTCGGTCCGGCACCTTATCCGGAAATGGTGGCTTATTTCCAGTCGATTGTGGGGCATGAAGCACGCGTGCAGTTTCAAAACCAATACGGCGGCCTGCCGGACGAAGTGATTGCCTGCGTAGGCGGCGGTTCCAACGCATTGGGTTTGTTTAATGCGTTTTTGGACGATGAAGATGTGGAATTGGTCGGCGTGGAACCGGCGGGCGAAGGTTTGGACAAGCCGGGCCGTCATGCGGCAACGCTGACCTTGGGCAAATTCGGCAATATCCAAGGTTTCAATTGTTATTACCTACAAGAGGAAGACGGTACGCCGTCTGCGGTGCATTCGATCGCTTCGGGTTTGGATTATCCGGGTGTCGGCCCGCAGCATTGCCATTTGAAAGACATCGGCAGGGGGCGCTATGAAACTGCGACCGATGCGGAATGTTTGGAAGCATTTATGGCTTTGTCGCGCGAGGAAGGTATTATTCCGGCCTTGGAGTCTTCGCATGCCGTAGCTTACGCTTTACGCCGAGCGGCACAATTGGACGGCAGTAAACGTTTGCTGGTGAATCTGTCTGGCAGGGGCGACAAAGACATTGATTATGTCTTGGGTAAGATTGATGTGTGAAAATTGAATGTGGGAAATGCCGTCGGCAGTTGGGGTGCAGACGGCATTTTCTATGCGTTTGGGGAAGGGTGCAGTACAGATTGGCTTGTCTTTTTTACATCATTTGACATCATCTGTATTTTTACGGTATTCGAAAAAATGTTATTGTTCGCGAAAGATGACATTTTTATTGTCTGCCCTTACTTAATTGGCCGACATTGGAAGTCATAAGGATCTTGAGCTTTTAAACGTTCGGCCCAACGAACGCTGTCCGTACACATTTTACCCGTTTGCCTGTTGACTTCATAACTCATCAGTCTTGGTGCTGTTTCGGGGTCGCCGCCGCATTGTTCATTATGATTCTCCCGTACATCGATCATATACGTGTGTTTGGTTTCACCGCTTTTCATAAACATCAGACATGCTGATTTAAGCGGTGTCAGATTATTTTTCTCAACTGATTTGGTTACCATGGAGACGGCCTGTTCGATTGTTTTGACAGGTTTCGCGATGACAAAAGAACTCGTCGGCAAGCTTACTAATAATACTGTTAAAATTTTTTTCATTTTATATTCAAATAGATAAAAGGTTTGTTGGCAGTCCGGTACGGCTATCCGGCAGCAGACGGTATAACGGCATCTTTCATCAATCATCAATTAAATCGGCAGATTATTTGCTTCGGCTCGGGATTTTGCAAACAAGTACGCAGCACAGATGCAATTTGTCTTCCCGTATAAAACCTGATTTGAAACGGCTTGCCATTACCGTTTTTGCACCGCATCCAAAGCCGAGTTTGCCCGATTCTATCTCAATATGTTCCGAATAGTATACTGATGTGTTTTACCAAATGTGTCTTTCTTTTTGTCCGAAACGCAGTATCGGGTATTTGAATCGCTTCTTTCTGATTTTAATTTCTAATACGGGATAACGGCTGCCCCCTTTTGTGCGGTGCAGACGAAGATTTCTTCTTTCAGGCCGGTTTGGGTTTGGTAGTGTGCGGCGAGATGCCGGCGTACGGGGTCGACCAGGTGATGCGGCATCAGGGCGACAACGCAGCCGCCGAAGCCGCCGCCGGTCATGCGGACACCGCCCTCTTTGCCGATTATCTCACTGATAAGCTTGACCAAAGTATCAATCGCCGGATGAGTGATTTCAAATTCGTCCCGCATGCCGACATGGCTTTCGGCCATCAGACGGCTCAGCGCGGCGGTGTCGTTGCGGCGCAGGGCTTCGGCGGCTTCGAGCGTGCGGCGGTTTTCCCGGATAACGTATAAAGCACGGCGTGCGGCGGTTTCGTCCAAACCTTGTTTGCCGTCTGCAAATGCCGCTTCGTCCAAGTCGCGTAGGGCTGCAACGCCGAAATGTCTTGCGGCAGTTTCACATTGTTCGCGGCGGATGTTGTATTCGCTGTCGACCAGGCCGCGTTTGACGCGGGAGTGGACAATCATCACGCTGAGTCCGTCGGGCATCGGAATGGCTTGGGTTTCCAAGCTGCGGCAATCGATTAGTACGGCGTGTCCGGCTTGACCGCAGGCACTGGCGAGTTGGTCCATAATGCCGCATTGGCAGCCGACAAAGCGGTTTTCGGCATATTGGCCTATTCGGGCAAGTTCGGCAGCGGTCAAATCCAAGCCAAACAGGGCTTGCAGAGCTTTGGCAATGCCGACTTCCAATGCGGCGGAAGAGCTTAAGCCCGCGCCTTGCGGTACATTGCCTTTTACCGCGATATCCGCTCCTTCGGGCAGAGGGAAGCCGTTGTCGGCCATTGCCCTAACCACGCCGCGAATGTAGTTTGCCCACGGCTTGCCAGACGGTATGAAGCTGCCGTCTAAGGAAAATTCGTCGCGTTCGCCGTAATCGGCTGCGAACACACGCACCGTCCGGCTGTTGTTTTTGGCAACGGCGATATAGGCGGCAAAATCAATCGCACAGGGCAGGACGAAGCCGTCGTTGTAATCGGTATGTTCGCCAATCAGGTTCACTCGGCCGGGCGCGCGGACAATCAGCCGGGGAGCGTCGGAAAATTGTCGGCGGAATAATGTTTGCAAATCGGAAATTATGTTCACGGTCGGCACTTTCTTACTGATGCTGTCTGCAGCTTTTCAGACGGTTTGTTTGTAATGGATAAGGGGCAGCGCGGCCAAACGTGCGGCCGCCTGTTCGGGGGTCAGATCGCGTTGCGCTTCGGCCAGCATTTCGTAGCCGACCATAAATTTGCGTACGGAGGCCGAACGCAGCAAAGGCGGATAAAAATGGGCGTGCAGACGCCATTCTGGGTGGTCTTCGTTGTCGAAGGGCGCACCGTGGAAACCCATGGAATAAGGGAAGCTGGTTTGAAAAAGATTATCATAGCGCGTGGTCAGCCATTTCAAAACCAAGGCCAGATCTTCGGCTTGGGCAGCGTTCAAGTCCGTTATGCGCTGTACGCTGCACTTGGGCAGCAGCAGGGTTTCAAACGGCCAAGCCGCCCAATAAGGCACAACGGCCAGCCAGTATTCGGTTTCGGCGACGATTCTTTCTTTGCGTAGCAGCTCTTCAGCAGCATAATCGTCCAATAAAGCACGGCCGTGTTTCCGGTAATAAGCCGTCTGCATCTTGTAGGCACGTTCGGGCAGGTCGGGCAGAAAGTCGCCGGCCCAAATCTGGCCGTGCGGATGCGGATTGGAACAGCCCATGACCGAGCCTTTGTTTTCGAAAATCTGCACCCAACGGTAGCTGGCACCCAACTCCCGCGACTGTTCCTGCCAGACACGGACGACTTTGCCGATTTCCTCCACCGATAATTCCGGCAGTGTTTTGCCGTGGTCGGGCGAAAAACAAATTACTCGGCTGACCCCGCGTACGCTCCGGCTGTCAAACAGCGGGTGTGTTTCCGAAGCCGTCTGCAGCGGGGTGTCGGGCAGCAGAGCCGAAAAATCATTAGTAAATACGAAAGGATCCCGGTAAACTGGATTGGTTTCTCCGTTGATACGGGCGTTGCCGGGACAAAGGTAACATTCGGAATCGTAAGCGGGTTTGTCGGCAATATCGGCTGCTTCCGTCTGCCCTTGCCAAGGGCGTTTCGCACGGTGGGGCGAAACTAAAACCCATTCGCCGCTCAAAGGATTAAATCGGCGGTGCGGATGCTCTTCGGGATTGAACATAAGATGTAACTTTCTGTCTTTTTGATGCACAATGTAGCTTTGTTGCAAAAAAAATCTTAATTGGCAAAAACAGTTGAAAATATTATCAAGGAACATGGGTTTTGGATAGATTGGGCCGACCGTCTTGAATCGGGCGGTTTGCCGGGGCAATTATTGCATAGAAACTAAAATGATTAATATCAATGAATTAACTGATAAAGCAAAGGTTGTCCCGTTAAACAAGGTACAATTAAATTTACAAAATCCGAAATTTAATTCAGACTTCGCAATGGTTGGTTTCGTCTTTCGGCAGATTTGTGCCCGAAACAGGCCGACGCAGCATGAAAATGCCGTCTGCAAATGCCGAGGGCGGCTTATCCGATAACATTCAAGCAAGCACAACAATCCGGAGGTTGTTATGAAATTTCAAAAACGAGTTGCCGCAGCGGCATTGGCTGCGGTTTTGGGACTGACAGCGTGCTCTGGCGGAGACAAAGCGGCAGAAAACAAAGCTGCTCCGGCTGCCGAGGGCGCGCCTAAAATCGGTGTAACCATTTACAAATACGACGACAACTTTATGTCTTTGATGCGCAAAGCATTGGAAGGCGAGGCCGCAGCGCACAACAATGTCGAGCTGCTGATGAACGATTCTCAAAACAACCAATCGACTCAAAACGATCAAGTGGATGTCTTGATTGCCAAGGGCGTGAAAGCATTGGCCATCAATCTGGTTGACCCGGCTGCCGGAGTAACCGTTATCGACAAAGCCAAAGCCGCCGGCATTCCGGTTGTTTTCTTCAATAAAGATCCCGGCGAAGAAGCGTTGAAAACGTATGACAAAGCTTTTTATGTCGGTGCCGATCCTAAGCAGTCAGGTGAAATCCAGGGCGAATTGATTGCTAAAATGTGGAAAGCCAACCCGAATTGGGATTTGAATCAGGACGACGTGTTGGATTATGTATTGCTGAAAGGCGAACCGGGTCATCCTGATGCTGAGGCGCGTACCAAATTCTCGGTTGAAAAACTGAATGCAGACGGCATCAAAACCAATCAGTTGCAATTGGATACGGGCATGTGGGATGCCGCCAAAGCAAAAGATATTATGCAGGCCTGGCTGTCCGGTCCCAGCGGCAAACAAATCGAAGTGGTTATTGCCAATAACGATGCAATGGCAATGGGGGCGGTTGAAGCAATGAAGGCCCAAGATGCGCTGCTGCCGATTTTTGGTGTCGATGCTTTGCCCGAAGCACTGCAAATGGTTAAGGCGGATACCCTGACCGGCACGGTACTCAATGACGGAGAAGGGCAGGCCAAAGCAGTTTATGCATTGGTTACCGATTTGGCTGCTGGCAAAGATCCCAAAGCCAATGAAACTGTTAAATTGGAAGGCAGCAACGTCCGTATTCCCTATGTCGGTATCGATAAAGCCAATCTCGATCAATTTCTGAAATAAAACAAATTGATATTCCAAACCAATAACCGACCGGATTTTTCTGGTCGGTTTCTGTGCGATAAAAATAAGGAAAAAGTAATGACCGCCTCAGGCACAGCAGACGGCCGCAGCGTTTTGCTTACCATGACAGATGTCCATAAGTCGTTTCCTGGAGTGAAAGCACTTGACGGAGTTAATCTTCAAGTCAGATCACATTCGGTACATGCTTTGATGGGCGAAAACGGCGCGGGCAAATCTACGCTTCTCAAATGTTTGTTCGGTATTTATGCCAAAGATGCAGGCAGTATCCGCTTTCTAGGTAAAGAGATTGACTTTCACAATGCCAAAGAGGCATTGGAAAACGGTATTTCCATGGTGCATCAGGAACTGAATCTGGTCAAACAGCGTTCGGTAATGGACAATCTCTGGTTGGGACGGTATCCGACCAAGGGGTTGTTTGTCGACCATAAAAAAATGTATCGGGATACCAAGGCGATTTTTGACGAACTGGGCATCAATATTGACCCACATCAGAAAGTCGACAAACTGACCGTGTCAGATATGCAGATGATTGAAATCGCGAAAGCTTTTTCATACGATGCCAAAATCGTCATTATGGACGAGCCGACTTCCTCCTTATCGGAAAAGGAAGTGGCACATTTGTTTACCATTATTGAAAAACTCAAACAGCGCGGCTGCGGTATTATTTATATTTCGCACAAAATGGAAGAAATTTTTAAAATTTGTGACGAAATTACCATTTTGCGTGACGGAAAATGGATTGATACGGTAGCAACGGCCGATACGGATATGAACGATTTGGTTGCCAAAATGGTCGGCCGTAGCCTGACTCAGCGTTTTCCGGAAAAAACCAATACGCCTGCGGAAGTAGTGTTGGAAGTAGAAAATCTGACTGCCAAAAACCAACCCTCTATCCAAAATATTTCTTTCCAACTCCGTCGCGGCGAAGTGCTGGGCATCGGCGGCTTGGTCGGAGCAAAGCGTACCGACATAGTGGAAACATTATTCGGAATTCGCGAGTGTGGCGGAGGAACCATCAAAGTGCATGGCCGGACAGTACAGAACAAATCACCGGTCGAAGCCATCAGAAACGGTTTCGCACTGGTAACGGAAGAACGCCGCAGCACAGGTATTTTTGCAGGTTTGGATATAAGTTTCAACTCACTGATTGCAAACATTAAAAAATATGAAAAAGGCGGTTTTTTGCGCAACGGGAAAATGAAAGAAGACACACAGTGGGTAATTGACTCCATGCGGGTGAAAACGCCGAATCAGAAAACGCGTATCGGTACGCTTTCAGGCGGCAATCAGCAGAAAGTCATTTTGGGACGTTGGCTGCTAACTCAGCCTGAAATTCTAATGCTGGACGAACCGACGCGCGGCATCGATATCGGTGCGAAATTCGAGATTTACCAGTTGATTTCCGATTTGGCCAACCGGGGCAAGGCCGTCATTATTATTTCTTCGGAAATGCCGGAACTCTTGGGAGTTACCGACAGAATTATGGTAATGAGCGCGGGCAAGGTTGCCGGTATTGTGGAAACTGCCCACACCAATCAGGAAGAAATTTTGCAGCTGTCGGCCAAATATTTGTAAGCTGCAGACGGCACCAATTCAAAGGATTATGTATAAATGAATGCAACGATTTCTCAAAAGGCTTTTGATTTTTTTAAAAATTATGCCTTATATTTTGTTCTGCTCCTGCTTTTGCTGGTTATTATCTCGCGTGATACCAGCTTTTTGAGTCTGACTAATTTCAGCAATATTCTTACGCAATCCTCCGTCCGCATCATTATTGCATTGGGTGTGGCGGGTTTGATTGTTACGCAGGGTACGGATTTGTCGGTTGGTCGCCAGGTTGGATTGGCAGCTGTGATTTCAGCTACTTTGTTGCAATCGGTGGGCAATATCAATAAGGTTTTCCCTGCAATGGACGTTGTGCCGATTCCGTTGGTGATTTTATTGGTTTGTGCGGTCGGAGCACTGCTCGGTCTGCTGAACGGCATTATCGTTACCGTGATGAATGTAACGCCGTTTATTGCCACTTTGGGCACCATGCTGGTCATTTACGGCATCAATTCGCTTTATTACGACCATGTCGGTTCTGCCCCGATTGCAGGCTTTGATGCAGGATATTCCGCATTTACGCAAGGATTTGTCCAACTCGGCAGCTTTCGTTTATCCTACATTACAATTTATGCATTAGTGGCAATCGTATTGGTTTGGGTAATTTGGAACAAAACACGTTTTGGTAAAAATATTTTTGCCATAGGAGGCAATCCCGAAGCAGCCAAAGTTTCCGGTGTGAACGTTACGCTTAATTTGCTCGGTATTTACACCTTATCCGGCATTTTTTACGCGTTCGGAGGTTTCTTGGAAGCAGGACGTATCGGTTCTGCTACTAACAATCTCGGCTTTATGTATGAGTTGGATGCTATTGCCGCTTGCGTTATCGGCGGCGTATCGTTCAGCGGCGGTGTCGGCAGCGTCATCGGTGTCGTTATCGGTGTGATTATCTTCACTCTGATTAATTACGGTTTGAGTTATATCGGTGTCAATCCTTATTGGCAATACATCATCAAGGGCGGCATCATTATTTTGGCGGTGGCTATCGATTCGTTGAAACATGCAAAGAAAAAGTAATCTCCTGTTGTCGCAGCCTGCTTTTGCAGGCTGTTTTCTTTTTGCTAGGGTGAAGCCGGCCGTCTGCAGGTGGCGTGAAATTTCTCAGGACTTCCTCCTGGCCGTAATCTCTTCAGGGCAGCTTGGAACGAATCGGGAACACGGTTTGTCTTTGGCTGTTATTTTATGTTACAGTTCGGTTTTAAAAACTCAGGTGCAAGATACTTCCGATTGCACCGGCAACGGAATACATACCAATGCAGTCTTGGCAGCTTCCCGAATATATTGCCGACATTCTACCCAATAATGCGCGCCATCTCGAAAGCGCGAAAGAGCGGTTGTTGGCGATTTTCCGTTCGCACGGCTATGAGCTCGTTCATCCGCCTTTAATGGAATACAGCGATTCTCTTCTGACCCATATCGATTCCGGTCTTTCTTTGAAAACTATCCGTTTTGTCGATCAGATCAGCGGCCGCCAACTCGGCATACGTGCAGATATCACCCCTCAGGTTGCGCGTATCGATGCACATCTTTTGGCTGGCAATAACGGCATTAACCGTCTGTGTTACGCAGGCTCGGTACTGCATGCGCGGCCGGACGGTTTTCTGACAACGAGGGAACCGTTCCAATGCGGCGCAGAATTGTACGGTTATCAAGGCATAGAAGCCGATATAGAGTTAATCGGCCTGATGTTGGAAAGTATGAGCATCGGCCATATCGGTACGGTTTTACTTTCACTCGGCCATATCGGCGTATTCCGTGCTTTGGCGGATGCGGCGGGGTTGGCCGAAAGGCAGGCTCGGGAATTACTGGCACTGATGCAGGATAAAGATACCGATGCTGTAAAAGAGCTGTTGGAACACCTGAAAGTCGATATGATGTGGCGTAAGGCCTTGTCGGCTTTGTGCGGTCTGTATGGCGGCAGGGAGGTATTGAACGAAGCTCGCAGAATATTGCCCGAGCTGGGGGCTGTATCGACGGCCTTGGACGAATTGGAAGCCGTCTGCAGAGCTTTTCCGAATCGGGAGATACATATCGATTTGTCGGAATTGCGTGTAGACAATTATCACACGGGCTTGCTGTATGCTGTTTACGGCAGCGACTGCCATGATGCTGTGGCACGTGGTGGGCGTTATGACGGATTAGGCGGATATTTCGGTCGCTCCCGTCCGGCAACGGGATTCAGTTTTGATTTGCGAACCTTTTTGCGTCGTCTCCCCGAACCTGAAAAGCGAGAATGGATTTGGGTGGATTACCGCGATGCGGCAAATGCCAGTGAAGCCATCGAGCGTTTGCGTGCCGACGGAGCAAGCGTAGTGATTGATTACGGAGTGCAAACCAATCATTCGGGTTGCGTTGCAGGTCGATTGAAAAAAGATGCAGACGGCATATGGCTGGTTGAAAAGTAATTTCAAGTATTTCCAGAACTTTCACATTTTAAAGAAAACGGGTTTTAATTATGGCAAAGAATGTAGTAGTTATCGGTTCGCAATGGGGTGATGAAGGTAAGGGCAAAATTGTAGATTGGTTGGCGGAAGAGACCAGTGGGGTTGTGCGTTTCCAGGGCGGACACAATGCGGGACACACCTTGGTTGTCGGCGGTAAAAAAACCATTTTGCGCCTGATTCCGAGTGGTATTCTGCATGAAAGTCTGGACTGTTTTATCGGTTCCGGCGTAGTAGTTTCTCCGGAAGCATTGTTGGCCGAGATTGACGAACTGAATGCGGCGGGTGTTAAAAACGTTGAAGGCAGATTGAAAATTGCGCCGACCTGTCCGCTGATTCTGCCGTATCACATTGCTTTGGATAAGGCACGCGAAGCTTCGCGAGGTGATAAGAAAATCGGGACGACCGGTCGAGGCATCGGACCTGCTTATGAAGACAAAGTTGCACGCCGTTCTATCCGTGCGGTGGATTTGTTCGATATTGAGAAATTAGCTGAAAAAATCAAATCCAATATTGATTTGTACAACTGCCAGCTGGTGAACCTGCACCATGCAGAACCGGTTAGTTATGAAGAAACCATGTCAACCATCCGCAGCTTCAAAGACCGTATCCTGCCGATGATTCATGATGTGGCTCGTATTTTGTATGAAAAAGGGCAAAAAGGTGAAAAATTATTGTTTGAAGGTGCGCAAGGTACCTTGTTGGACATTGATTACGGCACTTATCCGTTTGTAACTTCTTCCAACTGTTCTGCCGGTGCGGCAGCACCGGGAGCAGGTATTCCTCCGCATATGCTGGACTATGTGTTGGGTATTGTAAAAGCTTATACGACCCGTGTCGGTTCCGGGCCTTTCCCGACAGAATTGTTTGATGAGGTGGGAGAAGGTTTGGCAGAACGGGGACACGAATTCGGTTCGGTTACCGGTCGTGCCCGCCGTTGCGGCTGGTTTGACGCAGCTGCTTTGAAACGCTCTATCCAGATCAACGGTATTACCGGTATGTGCATTACCAAACTGGATGTAATGGACGGTATGGAAGAAATTAAAATCTGTATAGGTTACGAATTTGACGGCAAACAGATTGATATCTTACCATTCGGAGCAGATGCAGTAGAAAAATGTGTGCCTGTTTATGAAACATTGCCGGGGTGGGAAGGAACAACCTTTGGTGTGAGAGAGTACGATAAGTTACCGGAAAATGCGAAACGTTATTTGAAACGTATTGAAGAAGTGTGCGGTGCACCGATCGCGATTATTTCAACTGGTCCGGATCGTGAAGAAACCATTTTGCTGCATCACCCTTTCGCAGATTAAAGCTATGTTTGAGCTGCAGACGGCTGTTACCTTTGGTAGCAGCCGCTTTTGTCAGATGAGGCGGATGGAATATGCATGCTTTGAGTAATGGGTGCTTGATTGGAAAACACCATAACATTTTTAATATCGAAATAATACGGCTAAATAAAATTGATTTGTCCGCAGTGTTTCGTGCAGAAGAAACGGAATAATGTATAGAAAAAGACCGGAAAGATATTCCGGTCTTTGGCTGATAATTGATTTTTATTCTGCGAAATACTTTGCGGACACTTTTTCGTATTCACCGTTTTCACGGACTTTTTTCAAAGCATCATTCAGCATAGTTAGAGTTTCCGTATCATTCAAGCGAACTGCAATGCCGTAGTTTTCAATTTCAAAATCAGGAACTTGGACCATTGTAAAGCCCTTGTCGCTATTGTTGCGGATATAGTTGCCGACAACAGCACTGTCGCTGACTACTGCATCCAAGCCGCCGTTTTCCAATTCTTTGATTACCAAAGTTAGATTTTCGAAGCGGGCGATTTTCTGGCTGTTTGCCCCCAGCAGTTTGGTAGCAGCCAAATCACCGGTATTGCCGGTAACGACACCGACTTTGTTAGCTTGTTTCAAATCCTCAACCGATTTGATGTCTTTACCTTTCGGTACCAGAATTACTTGGGTAATTTCAAAGTAAGGATCGGTAAAAGCCATGGTTTGTTTGCGCTCTTCGGTAATGGTTACAGCAGAGGCCAGTAAATCGACATCTCCGTTGCTCAAAGCAGCAAACAGACTGTCCCAAGGCTGATGTTTGTATTCTACTTTGAAGCCACCGGCTTCAGCCATCGCATTCAGTAAGTCGACATCGAAACCTTGTACGTTGTTATTGGCATCAAGAGATTCGAAGGGAGCAAATTCTGCATTCATGCCGACACGGTAAACCTTACCTTCCGCCGCAGGTGCGGAAGCGGCGGTTTCCTGTGATTTTTGCCCACCGCATGCGCCCAAAGTCAAAACGGAGCAGGCCAAAGCAACAGAGAGCCATTTTTTCATATTCATGTGTGAGTCCTTTAAAATCGGGAATTAATTTAAGAAACGTAGTTTAGCATAATTTTACAATGAAAACAGGTTTCCGGAACGGGATATTCGTTTTTATTCTTTTTCTCGGAAAAATGAATAGGTAACATCGTGAAATAAGTCGATATGAGGACTGTCTTCATAACTCAGGCGAACCAGTTCGTCTTCAAATGCCAGCTGAACGGCTTCTACGACATCTTGAGCGGTTTCGTGCGGCAGGCCTCGAAGCATTCCTTTGAAAGCAGTTGACAAAACTTTATTCTGCATTCGCAGTACTTCATTGGCTTCTTCCAGGTATTCCAAGCGTTGCTCGATAGTGTTCACGGCTTTGTCCCTTTCTGTTTTCTGCTAAAATCCTTATATTATAGTTCCGCTTTGAAATCCTTAGCAAAGAAAGCGTGTGAGAAATATGAATGATTTGTTCGATCATCATCCGTCCGATGGAAGAGAGGGTTGGGAAAACCGTTTGAAACAGTTGCGCCGCAACCGTTCGGCGAAGATTGCCGACACTACCGTCTCCAAACCGGTACGAAGCGGTTTGCAGCCGGGACGTTACAGCCAAGAAGAGATGGAGGCCAGACGTTATGTTTTGGGTGAATATTTGAAGCAGTGGGAAGCAGAACATAATCTGGCAGCTGCCGAATATGACGGACCGGAAACCGATACGGCGGTTTTGTTGCAGGAGGATTGGCTTAATGCGCAAACTGCTTTACAAGGGGCTGCAGGCGAAGAGATGATTGCTAAAACGGCTGCTGTATGGGTGAATCCGAAACATGTCGCTCCTTTGCGGGAAGCAGGAGGGCAGGAGGTATGCGGAGCAGGAGACGAGAAGGAAGGAGAAAAGATACTTCCTGTTTGCGTCAATGTGTTGGAACCTTCCGTCGTTCCAGCCAATCGTCCTGTTTTGTGTTTGTCGGAAAGCGAGTTGTTGGAGAGATTGGGTGAACGTCTGCTGCCGCATTTGACTGATGCGGTTAACGGTATGGTAAGAACGGCGGTGCAGCGACAGGCCGTGCAGTTGACCTTCCAGTTGCAGAAAAGCTTGGAAAACGAAACGCCTGAGTTGGTGCGTGAGGTGTTGGATTACAACCTGAAAGCTGCATTTGGAGCAATCAAATATAAATTGAAGGCACAGAAATAAGGTTTTTTTATCCATTTTTTGATGGATTAAGCCTGTAATATATAAGCCGTCTGCATTTCGAATCTTGCAGACGGCTTAAATTGTTTAGGAGTGGAGAAATTATTGCTCTTCGTTTTTCCGCCATAAAACCAAAAGTTTGCCGATATGTTGAACCAGTTGTGCATCAACAGCATCGCATAAGGCTTCGCACATTTCTATGCGTTCGGCACGATCGTCGCCGAACACCCGTACTTTAATCAGCTCGTGTGCCGTTAAAGCCGCATCAGTTTCCTTGATAACGGAATCGGTCAGTCCGTTTTGACCAATCATGACGACCGGATTGATGTGGTGGGCGCGGGTTTTCAGTTCCAAAATGTCTTTGGTACTTAATTTTTCATTCATTTTTAAGGCTCTGAGTACAAAATAAAAGTGTATTTTACGCGATTTCAAATGCCCTTTAAAGCGCGGGCAGCATACAGGCAGCATAAAAATCGGTACAATATGCCGCTTCTGTATTAAGGCGGAATATATATGGCTGTACGTTCTAAATCTTCCAAAGCCTGGCTCAATGAGCACATTAACGATTATTATGTGCATAAGGCGCAAAAAGACGGTTATCGTGCAAGAGCTGCGTATAAATTACTGGAAATAAATGAAAAAGATAAAATAATCAAGCCGGGAACGATTTTGGCGGATTTAGGTAGCGCACCGGGCAGTTGGTCGCAGGTTGCGGTCGGACTGGCAGGAAAGGACGGAGAAGTGTTTGCTTTGGATATTCTGCCGATGGAAGCCTTGGAGGGCGTATCGTTTATCCAGGGTGATTTTCGGGAAGAGAGCGTCTTGGCAGAGTTTGAAAGTTTGTTGGCAGGGCGGCCTTTGGACCTTGTAATCTGCGATATGGCCCCCAATATGTCGGGAAATGCCGTAACAGACCAAGCCAAAAGCTTTTATTTGTGCGAACTTGCCTTGGATTTCGCCCGCGAACATTTGAAAACGGGCGGTAATTTTTTGGTTAAAGTATTTCAGGGCGCAGGTTATCAGGAATATGTTCGGGCTATGCGCGAAGTATTCGCATCGGTGCAGACGCGCAAACCCGATGCTTCACGCAATCGCTCCAGTGAACTTTATCTATTAGGTAAAAATAAACGCTGAAGAGAAGGTTCGGTCTGCTACAATCCGAAGTTATTTTTTCATATTTTTAGGAGCTTGTTTCTGTGAGAAACACGGTTAAAAGTCTGCTGGTTTGGGCAGCGCTGGCCATCGGTCTGATGGCGGCTTTCAATGCAATCAGCGGTAAGAAAGAAGAAAGCCAGCAAATTGAGTATTCGCAGTTCATCGAACAGGTGAATAAAGGTGAAATCGACAACGTGAACATCGAAGGATCGGTAGTCGGCGGCTATGTCGTCAAAGGCGAGCGTACCGATAAAACCGCCTTCTTTACCAATGCGCCTTTGGATGACAAGCTGATTCAGACGCTGTTGGACAAAAAAGTGCGTGTAAAGGTTACTCCGGAAGAAAAACCAAGCGTATTCCAAAGCGTTTTGTTCAGTCTTTTGCCGGTCATGTTGTTAATCGGTGCATGGTTTTACTTTATGAGGCTGCAAAGCGGGGGAGGTAAGGGCGGTGCTTTTTCCTTCGGCAAAAGCCGTGCTAAATTATTGGAAAAAAATGCCAATAAGGTAACGTTTGCCGATGTTGCCGGTTGTGATGAAGCGAAAGAGGAGGTGCAGGAAATAGTCGATTACCTGAAAGCTCCCGATCGCTACCAAAGTCTAGGTGGACGCGTACCGCGCGGTATTTTGCTGGCTGGTAGTCCGGGTACCGGTAAAACTTTGCTGGCCAAAGCGATTGCTGGTGAAGCAGGAGTGCCGTTTTTCAGTATTTCCGGTTCGGACTTTGTGGAAATGTTTGTCGGCGTGGGTGCCAGCCGCGTACGCGATATGTTCGAACAGGCCAAGAAAAATTCACCCTGCATTATTTTTATTGATGAAATTGATGCCGTCGGTCGTCAGCGCGGGGCCGGTTTGGGCGGTGGTAACGACGAGCGCGAACAGACATTGAACCAGCTTTTGGTAGAGATGGATGGTTTTGAAAGCGATCAGACTGTTATTGTAATTGCGGCAACCAACCGTCCGGACGTACTCGATCCTGCTTTGCAGCGTCCGGGTCGCTTCGATCGTCAGGTTGTAGTATCTTTGCCTGATATTCGAGGACGCGAACAGATTTTGAAAGTACATGCCAAAAAAGTACCCTTGGACGAATCGGTGGATTTGGTTTCTTTGGCGCGCGGTACGCCGGGTTTCTCCGGTGCGGATTTGGCCAATTTGGTCAATGAAGCTGCCCTGTTTGCCGGCAGACGCAATAAAATCAAAGTCGACCAGAGCGATTTTGAAGATGCTAAAGACAAAATATATATGGGGCCGGAACGCCGCAGTATGGTGATGCATGAAGACGAAAAACGTGCGACTGCCTATCACGAATCCGGTCATGCGATTGTGGCGGAAAGTCTGGAAGGTACGGATCCTGTTCATAAAGTAACCATTATGCCGCGCGGTCGGGCATTGGGGTTGACCTGGCAGTTGCCGGAGCGCGACCGTATCAGCCTGTATAAGGACCAAATGCTGAATCAGATTTCGATTTTGTTCGGCGGCCGGATTGCGGAAGATATTTTTGTCGGACGTATTTCGACCGGTGCTTCAAACGATTTCGAGCGTGCGACTGCTATGGCGCGGGAGATGGTAACGCGTTACGGTATGAGTGAAAAAATGGGCGTGATGGTTTATGCGGAAAACGAAGGTGAAGTCTTCCTTGGCCGCAGCATTACTCGTTCTCAGAATATTTCCGAAAAAACCCAACAGGAAGTTGATGCGGAGGTTCGCCGTATTTTGGACGAACAGTATGCGATTGCCTACAACATTTTGGACTCAAATCGGGAAAAGATGGAAACGATGTGCAAGGCCTTAATGGAGTGGGAAACTATCGACCGTGATCAAGTATTGGAAATCATGGCAGGCAAGCAGCCGAGTCCGCCTAAGGATTACAGCCATAATGTCCGCACGGAAAGTGGAGCTTCGGACGAGGATGTTTCTGAACAGGAAGCAAATCAAGATGTTGAAGAAGCATCTTCGAAGGATACATCGTCCGAGGGAAATGATGTGCCGTCTGCAGAACAGGAAGCCGAGAACAAATCTCAGGAGAATCGTGCTTGACTTTCCAATGATGTGATATTCTGCCCGAACGTGTTGTAAGTTCGGGCTTTTTTATGTTTAGGAAGACGACGGAAAACGCTTCTGAAAAGTAGGGAAAATATCGTATGCCTTTCTGAAACAAGAACCGTTGGCTTTGTTATAATCTTTACTTTATTTACAGTGGGGGCAGATGGTGGCGCATACCGTTTGGCAGGCAGGGCGTTTCCGTGTTGATTTGCAACAGCCAAAAATCATGGGCATAGTCAATCTGACACCCGATTCATTTTCCGATGGCGGTTCGTATACAGACTTGCAGACGGCATTGCGTCATGCGGAAGAAATGCTGGGATATGGTGCTGATATTTTGGACATCGGCGGAGAATCGACTCGTCCGGGTGCGGCAGAAATTTCCTTGGATGAAGAATGGCGGCGTGTTGAACCCTTATTGCGGGAATTGAGTACTTGGAATGTGCCGATCAGTCTGGATACGCGCCACACTCCAATCATGCGCCGCGCATTGGATGGAGGGTTGGCCGACATTATCAACGATGTGCAGGCTTTGGAAGACGAAGGCGCGGTAGAATTGCTGGCAAATTCAGACAGCATCGGCATTTGCCTGATGCACATGAAAGGCAAGCCCAAAACCATGCAGCAGTCGCCGCATTACGATGATATTGCAGCAGAGGTGGCAGCGTATCTGTGCGGACGAGCCGATGTCTGCAAAAAGGCAGGGATTGCAACGGATCGTCTGCTGCTAGATTTGGGTTTCGGTTTCGGAAAAACCTTGCAACACAATATTTTATTAATGAAACATTCGGCACAAATCGCCGAACGTTGTGATTTGCCTTTGCTGGCGGGCGTATCGCGTAAGCGCATGATTGGCGAACTGACGAGGCGCGAAGTGCCGTCTGAAAGAGTGGCGGGCAGTGTGGCGGCGGCTTTGGCATCGGTGCAATACGGTGCGAAAGTTGTGCGAGTACATGACGTAAAAGAAACCGCCGATGCCTTGAAGGTGTGGCAGGCCTTGATGTAAAACCGCCCTTTGCAGACGGCATGGCGGATTGGGAAAGGAATAAAAATGGCGAAAAAATATTTCGGTACCGACGGTATCAGGGGAGAAGTCGGACAATTTCCGATTACACCGGATTTTGTTTTGAAATTGGGTTATGCGGCCGGTCGTGTTTTGGTACAGCACGACGATGGCAGAACGCCTACTGTTTTAATCGGCAAAGATACACGGATTTCCGGCTATATGTTGGAAGCAGCCTTGGTAGCCGGGTTTACGGCTGCGGGTGTGAATGTGGTGCAAACCGGGCCGCTACCGACTCCCGGAGTAGCATATCTGACAAGGGCGTTGCGCTTGTCGGCAGGCGTGATGATTTCCGCTTCGCATAATGCGTTTTCCGATAACGGAATCAAATTTTTCGCCGAAGGCGGAGTGAAATTGTCCGACCAGATAGAATTGGAAATCGAAGCAAGACTTGATGAAGAAATGGAAACCGAGCCGTCTGCTTGTTTGGGGCGCGCCCGCCGCATCAGCGGTGCGGATGACCGCTATATCGAATTCTGCAAATCCACTTTTCCCGGCTGTATGGATTTGCGTGATTTGAAATTGGTTGTCGATACGGCTAACGGCGCCGGTTATTCCCTTGCACCGAAAGTGTTTCACGAATTGGGAGCGGAAGTGGTTGCCGTCGGCAACGAGCCGGATGGTTTCAATATCAACGACAAATGCGGTGCCACGCATACGAAAACCCTGCAGGCGGCCGTTTTGCAGAACGAAGCCGATTACGGTATCGCCTTGGACGGTGACGGCGACCGTCTGATGATGGTCGATAAAAACGGCAAAGTATATGATGGCGACAAACTGATTTATGTGATTGCCAAAGCCCGCTTAAAGAGCGGCGCAGCTTTCGGCGGTGTGGTCGGCACAGTGATGACCAATTTGGCAATGGAATTGGCTTTGAAAGAACAGGGTATAGATTTTGCACGCGCGAAAGTAGGCGACCGTTATGTTTTAGAACAGTTGCAACAGCGCGGCTGGCTGATTGGCGGAGAAGCGTCCGGCCATATTCTCTGTATGGACAAACACAATACCGGAGACGGCATTATTTCCGCCTTGCAAGTGTTGGCTGCTTTGAAAGTTTTGGGACAGGATTTGGAAACGGCGGTCGATTGGCAGGCGTTTCCGCAAACCATGATTAATGTGCGCATTCAAAAAGGCCAAGATTGGCAGGGTGCGGCGCAACAAGTCTTGAATGAAGTGGAATCCGAGTTGGAAGGCAGAGGGCGTGTAGTATTGAGAGCCTCGGGTACGGAGCCGGTGGTGCGAGTGATGGTGGAAGCCAAACAGATGGACTGGGCTCGAAACGGCGCGGAAAAAATTGCAGCCGCTATTCGCGATCAGGCATAAACCGATGCCGTCGGGCCCGTGCTGCAGACGGCATCAAACTGTAAAATCAGCAGAATAACGAGAGGAAACAGATGTTTGCGCTTTTGGAAGCCTTTTTTACCGAATACGGTTATGCAGCGGTTTTTTTAGTTTTAGTGGCATGCGGATTCGGCGTACCGATTCCCGAGGATATTACGCTGGTTACCGGCGGCGTGATTTCCGGCTTGGGTTATACCAATGTGCATGTGATGTTTGCCGTGGGCATGTTGGGCGTATTGGTGGGTGACGGCCTGATGTTTACCGCAGGCCGCGTGTGGGGCGATAAAATCCTGAAGTTCAAGCCGGTTGCCAAAATCATGACGCCGAAGCGTTACGCACAAGTGCAGGAAAAATTCGACAAATACGGCAACTGGGTGCTGTTTGTCGCCCGTTTTCTGCCCGGCTTGCGGACGCCGATTTACATCACCGCAGGCGTGAGCCGTAAAGTTTCCTTTCTGCAATTTCTGCTGATGGACGGATTTGCCGCTTTGATTTCCGTACCGGTTTGGATTTATCTGGGGGACTATGGTGCGAGCAACCGTGAATGGCTCATGGAAAAAGTACATCAGTTCCAAACCGTTGTATTTGTTTTAATCGGCATCGGTGCCGCAGCTCTGTTGTTTTTCTGGTGGCGCAAACGCCGCAACAGCCGATCCGCCTGATACCTGATAAAAGATAAAGTAATGCCGTCTGAAAGTATCGATTTTCAGACGGCATTGGTTTATGGATAATAAAGGAAGGGATTTGTACTGAAGCGGTAACGTCGGGCAGTTGATTGTTAAGGAAAAGGCGAGATGATGGAAAAATTTATTTTAAGTAATGCAGACAGAAAATATTTGGGTTTAACTCCTATCGACAACCATTGGGAGAGAATGGATATCAAGCATATTGCCTTATTTTTTGATAGGGACGTTATCAGAAAGATGGTGAGATATTACTATTCGGAATATCAGGATTTTACTTATTTCGAATGTGATGTTTCGGTAGAAACGGCAGAAAATCGAAGCATTGTTCTGCCCAAAACAGCAAAAGGGAAGCCGAAAAAATTAAATTACACTGCGACTACCGCTTTTTTTCTCCTGTTGGTGTGTATTTTCGATACGATGAGGGGCATTTGACTATCGGTAATTTTAACACCTAAAAAACTTATTTTTATAAAATGCTTGCTGATGAAAAGCCTTATAGAAAGAAGCGTTTGATATTTGGTTCGAGCAATGGAAAAAGGACACCGCTGAAGCCGATTTGAAAGATATTGAAGCCTTTAAAAACGAGCAGCGAAAAAGGCAAAAATATCAGGAAGGAGATATTTTTTGTTTTAAGCTGGGGCGGAGAGAATACGGTTTCGGGAAGATTATTATCGATATCGTGAAAAGAAGAAAAAAAGCTGATTTTATTAATCATAAAAACTACGATTTATCTCATTTGATGGGAACCGCTCTTATTGTGAAGATTTATCACAAAATTTCGGATACACCCGATATCGATATCAACGGGCTTGAAAAGTTAAGCTCCTTTCCACTCCAATCGATGATGGATAATAAGATTTTCCATAATGAATATAAGATTATCGGAAATATGTCCGTCAGCGGCAGAGATTTGAATGACAGCATTATTTCGGTTAGCCCGAGCATATCCGGAACAGACCCGGATATTGCATATTTGCAGTACGGTTTGATTTATAAGGAAATACCAATTGAAAAATATAAGAAATATCAAAAAGAACATTGGGTCAATTATAGAAATGAAAGCATAGGTTTTAGCTTCTTCATAGAAAATTTTGAGGAATGTATCCGAGAACAATCCAACCAGCCTTATTTTGACGCCAATGCTTACGATTTGAGAAATCTGAAAAATCAAAAAGACAAGCAGGAAATCTTTGAATTATTCGGATTGGATGCCGATTTGGATTATGTGGGAAATTTGAAAATGATCGGGGATAGATCATTTTAGGTAAAAATCAAATCAAAAGTCCGATTAAAGGCTCAAACTGCTGTCGAACTTCCGCATTCGGCCGCTGAACGGGTCTCGGAAGGAAATCGATTTGGCAAGAAGTTTCAAGGGTTTGCCGTAATCTTCTTCTCCGGCAGGCAGAGGAACGGGATAGAGCGCATCGTTCAGCAATGGCATACCGAGACGGTTCATGTGTACGCGAAGCTGGTGTTTTTTGCCGGTTTCCGGCAGCAGTCGGTACAGGCCGAGACTGCCGCGCGTTTCCAAAAGCTCGACAACCGTATGCGCGTTCGGTTTGCCTTCGACTTCCTGCGTCAGATAAAACGCCTCGCCGCGAACCATGCGAGAGCTGATTCGGTAGGGATAAGGCAAATCGGTCCGCAGCGGCGCGAGCGCGTGGTAAACCTTGCCGACTTCACGGTTTTGAAACAGTTTCTGATACGCGCCGCGCGTAGCCGGATTGTGCGAAAACAGTATCACGCCTGCGGTGTCTTTATCCAAACGGTGCAGCGGTGTGAAATTTTCGGGATTGAGATGTTGTAGTTCCGGGTGCAGACGCAGGCGTGTGAGCAGCGTTTCGCGCAGAAAGCGTCCGCTCGGAATAACCGGCAGGAAATGCGGTTTGTCGACGACAATCAGATGTTCGTCCGTATGCAGGACGGTTTCGGCAAACGGTACGGGCGGCTCGTTTTCGCGGCTGATTTCGCGGTAGTAGAAAATTTTGCTGCCGGCGAGGTAGGGTGTACTGCGGTTTAAAGGCAGGCCGTCTGAATCGACCACAAAACCGCTGTCCAGCCGCCGCTGCCAGTTTTCCTGTCCGACAAACGGAAAGCGTTCGCATAAAAAATCCAGCAGTAGGGCATTTTGAAAGCGGGCATCGTGCGGCAGGTTCAGATAGCTGGCTTTGATGCCGTCTGCAAGCGGCAAAGGAGTGGAAGTCTTCATGATTTTTCGGAGCAGGGAAAACGACAGATTGTACCGAAAAACCAAATACGGCGGCATAATTTGCCGATAAAATCCTATGCGGCGAGATTTGCTATATCGAGGATGCGTTTTGGAATCTCTTTCCGACTAACGATCTCAACTGCCGCTGTTCGGGAATGGGGACAATCATCAGACAGCGGCACAGTCATTAATCGGGTGTATGCTGCCGTTCATTATTTCATCAGCCGGATTTTCCTGCATCAATTGTTTTCCGTGCATGGGTATTTTGGGAAATTTTAACGGTTTTATTCCGGGAAGCGGCTTGGCTGCTGTTAGAATAAACACTGTTTGACAGGTGGAATACGTGATGAGCAAACGGATTTTTGTTCTTTATACCGGCGGTACTATCGGCATGGTGCCGGGAGCGGACGGTCTGATGCCCGATGAGGGCTTGGCGCAGATGCTGATGCCGTCTGCAAACGGCATGATTTTTGACTGGTATATTTGCAGGCCGCTGATTGATTCTTCGGCGGTGCGTTTGGAAGACTGGAAGACCTGGTTGGAACTGGTCCGCAGCAAGTTGGTTGAATATGACGGCATTCTGATTCTGCACGGTACGGACACACTGGCCTATACAGCCAATTTGTTTGCCCTTGCTTTGCCCGATGTGGATAAGCCGATTGTTCTGACGGGGGCTCAGCTTCCGTTTCACGCTCCTCAAAGCGATGCGCCTTTAAACGTGCAGACGGCAGCGGCGGTTTTCACCCTACCCGATGTACGGGGCGTTTGGATTGCATTCGGGAGGCGTTTGCTGCAAGCAGTCGGCAGCAGCAAAGTCAGTACGGAACACGCACGGGGCTTCGACAATCCGCATTTCGGGGCAGCAGCGGTGTGGCAGCACGGTGCGTGGCAGTTGTGTGGAGGTAGCGGAGGGTTTTTGTCGGAAAACGCGGCAGACAATCTGCCCCGTTCTCTCAGGCCGTCTGCAGATACCGCCGTTTATACGCTGGTTCCCGGCATGATGCAGCACTATATTGCGCAAGATTTACGGCGCAAAACCGCCCGTGCCGTCGTGTTGCAGAGCTACGGCCACGGCAATACGCCGGATGACGAAGCTTTTATATCTGCCGTACGGCAGTTTGCCGAAAGCGGCGGCATTCTGCTCAATATCAGTCAGAGCGTGCAGGGCAGGGCGGCTGCTGTTTATGAACAGGGCAGCGCATTGCGGCAGGCGGGGGCGGTTCAGGGCGGAAAATGTAATTTGGAAACGGCTTCCGTATTGGCTGTATTGGCGGCGGGCAATGCTTGGACGGCTGACGACATGCGCTGCGAACTGCTGCGTTTGAATTTGTTGTAAAACGGCAGGAATATGCCGCCTGCAATCGAGCTTGCAGACGGCATACGGAAACAGCATTTATTTTTTGTCCCGATTTAATTTGCCGGGAACGGGAAAATTGCCGGCACGTTCTTTCAGGCGGCGGACCAAACCGGCCGTGTCGCCAGGCAGGCCGTCTACGCACCAAGCCTGATAAATCACCGAGCGGACGGAGTGTTCGGAATTCAGGAGTGTACCCAAATTCTTCCATTCCGGACGGCGTACCGGAATCCAGCGTTTGCCGGTCGAATCCCCATAGGCATATATTTTATAAGAAGAAGGTTTGGCGGACAGGGTGTAGGGCGAGCAATACAGGGCTTCGGCACTGATGTTGTCGCTGCCTTTTGCCGAACGGATATTCAACAGATAACGGACGGTCCGGTCGGGTGCTAAAGCAATACTTTGCTCCGAGACGGCAATTCGGCGGTTTGTGCCGTCTGCAACCTCTATTTCCAGCCAGCTTGTCTGCCGGTCGGGAAATCCGGGCAGAGCAAGCTCGCTTTCTTCAAAAGCCCTGTCGCGTTCTGTTTCCACGTAGCGTGTATTGTAGCTGCTGTTTTTTCCGATAATATCGTAAGCTGGTAAAGAGTAATCGGAAGCCTGTACCGAGGCAGCCAGGCACAGAACGCCCGGCAGAAAGCGCAACCGCATGATATCTGCTCCTGTCGGAAAAAAATGAAAACAGCCATTGTAGCAGCCGCCGACTGACATGCAAGTGGCAGCGGAGTATAATAAACTGCAACCTTTATCCAAGTTATGTAAAAATGAGCGAACATATTTTAGACGTACGCGGCTTGAAATGTCCCTTGCCGATTTTGCGGGCGAAAAAAACTTTGGCCCAGATGCAAGGCGGCGGCGTATTAACCGTATTGGCGACCGATGCCGGCGCGCCGGACGATTTTGCCGCTTTTTGCCGCCATACAGGGCACGAATTGTTGTCTGCGCAAGAAGCAGACGGTGAGTTTACCCTGGTCGTCCGCCGCAAATAAAGCCGGTTGTCTGCAAGGAAAAACTGCAGACGGCATAGAAAATCTTGCCAAACAAATCTCAAAGGAAAAAAATGAACACTCTGACCATTATCCGTCCCGATGATTTTCATCTGCACGTACGTAACGGAGAAGCATTGCAGGCCGTTGTGCCTTATACCGCGCGCCAGATGGGGCGTGCTTTGATTATGCCGAATCTGAAACCGCCGGTAACAACAGTCGCTCAGGCTTCTGCATATAGACAGCAGATTCTCGATGCCGTGCCGGAAGGAATTTCCTTTGAGCCTCTGATGTGCCTTTATCTGACCGACCATACTACACCGGAAACCGTACGAGAAGCAAAAGCAGCGGGTATTGTCGCATTCAAACTCTATCCGGCCGGGGCGACCACCAATTCGGATTCCGGCGTTACCGATTTGTTCAAACTTTTGCCGGTATTGGAAGAAATCGCCGCACAGGATATGCGTTTTTTGGTTCATGGAGAGGTTACCGACCCGGAAATCGATATTTTCGACAGAGAAGCCGAATTTATCGAACGCGTGATGAAGCCCGTATTGGCCAAAGTGCCCGGTTTGAAAGTCGTTTTCGAGCACATTACAACCGCCGATGCTGCCAAACTGGTGTGCGAGGCGGGTGATAATGTGGCGGCAACCGTTACCCCCCAGCACCTGATGTTGAACCGTAACGATTTGCTGCTAGGAGGCGTACGCCCTCATCACTACTGTCTTCCCGTATTAAAACGCGAAAGCCACCGAAAAGCACTGGTTGAGGCGGTAACGGGTGAAAAAGCGCATAAATTCTTTTTGGGTACGGACTCTGCGCCGCATCCGAAACACGCAAAGGAAAATGCTTGCGGATGTGCGGGTATGTTTAGCGCGATTACCGCAATCGAATTGTATGCCGAAGTATTCGAACAAGCAGGTGCTTTGGATAAGCTTGAAGCGTTTGCCTCGAAAAACGGAGCGCGTTTTTACGGTTTGCCGGAAAACGCGGACAAGCTGACTTTGCTCAAACAGCCGCAAACCGTTCCGGAAAGCGTTCCCTTCGGCAGCGGTTCCGAATTGGTACCTATGCGTGCGGGCAGCAGCGTTTCTTGGACGGTGCAATATTCTTAAAAATATTCCTGATCGACGGCAAAAACCATATGCCGTCTGCAACTGTCTGCAGACGGCATTGTTTTAACGTTTGTATTTTACTGTTTTATATTGGAGATTTGTGCCGTCCGAACCAGAAAAATCCCAAGATGCCCATTACCAGCATAGGCAGGCTCAACCATTGTCCCATCGACAGGCCGAAAGTCAGCAGCCCCAAGTGGCCGTCCGGTTGGCGGAAGTATTCCGCAATAAAACGAAACAGGCCGTAGCCGCCGAGAAACAGTGCGGCAACTTGCCCTTCGGGACGCTTTTTCCCGGAAAACAGCCATACGATGACAAATAAAAGCAGGCCTTCCAAAGCAAATTGATACAGTTGAGAAGCATGGCGCGGCAACGCGCCGTATTCGGCCAGCCAAGCCGCCCATTGCCGATTGCCAGCAGCCAAAGCCAAATCTTCACCGGCTGCCTGCGGAAAGCCGACCGCCCACCATTTGTCCGGTTCGGTCAGCCGCCCCCAAAGCTCGCCGTTGATAAAATTACCGATACGGCCGGAGGCCAGACCCAGCGGAACAAGCGGTGCGATAAAATCCAAAACCTGCCAAAAGCGCAGCTTGTATTTTTTAGCGAACAGCAAAGATGCGGTCAGTACGCCCAAAAAACCGCCGTGGAACGACATACCGCCTTCCCATATTTTAATCATATCGGCAGGATGGGCGAGATAGTAATCCAAGTTGTAAAACAGGATAAAACCCAAACGTCCTCCCAAAATCACGCCCAATACGCCCCAGGTAACGAAATTGTCGAGCATTTCTTCGGTAAACACGCTGCCGCCTTTGCGGATACGGCGTTTGCCCAGCAGAATAAACAGAGCGAAGCCCACGATATAGCTTAAAGCATACCAGCGTATGGCAAGCGGCCCGAGCGAAAGGGCGACGGGGTCGAATTCGGGGTGGATGATCATGGCGTTTCAAATCCTTTAAGATGAATGCAGACGGCATTATACGCGCGGCCGGAGTCCTGGCAAACGGTTTGGCCGCCGCTTTTTATGATACTTTTCATGATATGATTGCACTTTCAATCGTTTTTATATTGTGAGAAGGACAAACCGTGAAACCGCTGCAAAACGATACTTTCCTGCGTGCATTGTTAAAACAACCGGTTGAATACACACCGATTTGGATGATGCGTCAGGCAGGCCGCTATCTGCCCGAATACAAAGCCACCCGCACCAGTGCAGGCAGTTTTTTGGATTTGTGCAAAAACACCGATCTGGCCACCGAAGTAACTATCCAACCGTTGGAACGTTTCGATTTGGATGCGGCGATTCTGTTTTCCGACATCTTAACCGTGCCTGATGCGATGGGTTTGGGCTTGTATTTTGCAGAAGGCGAAGGCCCCAAGTTCGAGCGTGCCTTGCAGCATGAAGCCGACATCGCCAAGTTGGAAGTGCCCGACATGGTCAGGCTGCAATATGTGTTTGATGCCGTTACGTCTATCCGCCAAGCCTTAGACGGTCGCGTACCTTTAATCGGTTTTTCCGGCAGCCCGTTCACGCTGGCCTGCTATATGGTGGAAGGAGGCAGCAGCAAAGAATTCCGCACCATTAAAACCATGATGTATTCGCGCCCCGACTTGCTGCACAGGATTTTGGATATCAACGCCCAAGCCGTAACAGCTTATCTCAATGCACAAATCGATGCGGGCGCGCAAGCGGTGCAGATTTTCGATACATGGGGCGGCGTGTTGAGCGATGCGGCGTTTGAAGCGTTCAGCCTGCGTTATATGAAGCAGATTGTCGGCGGTTTGAAACGCGAAAGCGAAGGCCGCCGCGTGCCGGTGATTGTGTTTACCAAAGGCGGCGGTTTGTGGCTGGAAAAAATGGCCGACACAGGTGCCGATGCCCTCGGCTTGGATTGGACGTGCAACATCGGCGAAGCCCGCAAGCGCGTGGGTGGCAAAGTGGCATTGCAAGGCAATTTCGACCCGTTCGCCCTGTTCGGTACGCCTGAGAGTATCCGTACCGAAGCTGCCCGAATTTTGGCGGCATACGGTCATGGCAGCGGTCATGTGTTCAATCTCGGCCACGGCATCAACCAATATACCAACCCGGAACATGCGGAAGTTTTGGTGGAAGCAGTGCATGAGTTGTCAAAACAGTACCACGGTACATAGCAGGTTTAAACAAACAGCTGAAACATTGGTTTCGGATGCCGTCTGCAAAGGTTCTGCAGACGGCATTGTTGTGGTTGGAAAAGGAATTTTGAGAAAGACCGTCAGTAAAATCATGTATTGATGCAAGTTTATGGCAAGCATCAGAAAAAACAATAATGCTTAAAAAAAATGCATTTGCCGTGTAGGCCTGACTGTTTTTCTGGTGCGCAACTGTTTTTTTAGTTATTTGAAACTGAATGATTTTTCAGTAATCCGTTGAAGACGGAGCAGCAATAAGGAAATCAAGATTAAGATTTAAGTATTCGTTTAATTTTGTTAATTTTTGATAAAAAAAAGTTGCACCTCGTTTTTGCTTTCACTTACTCTACGCTTCGGGCACTTTGGTGCTTAGTTTGATTATGAAAAAAGCAATACAGACAGCTTAAATATAAGAGGAGGTTGTATGTCAGTGAACAAGCATGATTCCGCTGCATATTGGAAAGCAAACGTCCGTTTGATTATTCAGTGCATGGTGGTATGGGCCGTTTGCTCTTACGGTTTCGCTATTTTGCTGCGTCCGGCTTTGTCGGGTATCCAATTTGCAGGAACCGATATCGGTTTCTGGTTCGGGCAGCAAGGTTCGATGCTGACGTTTATCGCCATTATTTTTTATTACTCTTGGCGTATGAACAAAATCGACGAGGCATTCGGCGTAAACGAGGAGTAAACATATGAGTCAATTTGCAATCAACGTTATTTTTGTCGGGCTTTCCTTCGCCTTATACTTCGGTATTGCGATTTGGGCGCGAGCAGGGTCGACCAAAGAATTTTATGTGGCCGGCGGCGGTGTACATCCCGTGCTGAACGGCATGGCTACCGGCGCAGACTGGATGAGTGCAGCATCATTTATCTCGATGGCCGGTATGCTGGCTATGAACGGTTATTCTGCTTCGGCTTATCTGATGGGCTGGACGGGCGGTTATGTATTGTTGGCACTGCTGCTGGCTCCGTATTTGCGTAAATTCGGTAAATTTACCGTACCTGATTTTATCGGCGACCGTTTTTACAGCCGTAATGCCCGTTTGATTGCCGTAGCATGTTTGATTATGGCATCGACAACTTACGTTATCGGTCAGATGACCGGTGCGGGTGTGGCATTCTCACGCTTCTTGGAGGTAGATAATACTACCGGTTTGATTATTGCTGCAGTTGTAGTGCTGTTCTATGCCGTATTGGGCGGTATGAAAGGTATTACATACACCCAAGTGGCTCAATATGCGGTTTTGATTACAGCCTACATTATTCCTGCTGTATTTATTTCATTCGAGTTGACAGGCAATCCTCTGCCACCTTTGGGTTTGTTCAGCAGCGATGCGGCCAGCGGTACGCCGTTTCTGACCAAGTTGGACGGTTTGGTTACGGATTTGGGCTTTACCGCGTATTCGGCGGATGTTCCGAACAAAACCAATATGTTCCTGCTGACTTTGTCGCTGATGATCGGCACGGCTGGTTTGCCTCATGTGATTATCCGTTTCTTTACGGTGCCTAAAGTATCGGATGCACGTTCTTCTGCCGGTTGGGCATTGGTATTCATTGCATTGCTGTACACCACTGCTCCTGCAGTAGGCTCTATGGCGCGTATGAATCTGATTGAAACCGTTTATCCGCAAGGTGTTCAATCAGCACCTTTGGATTACGAGGCACGTCCGCAATGGATGAAAAACTGGGAACATACTGGTCTGTTGAAATATGAAGATAAAAACGGCGACGGTAAAATCCAATATTACAATGAAAAATCCGAAGCGTTTGCTGCTGTAGCCGAAGAGCGCGGTTGGAAAGGCAACGAGCTGAAAGTAAACAATGACATTATGGTTTTGGCGAATCCTGAAATTGCCAACCTGCCAAGCTGGGTAATCGGCTTGATTGCAGCAGGCGGTTTGGCGGCAGCCTTGTCTACAGCTGCAGGTTTGCTGCTGGCTATTTCTTCGGCCATTTCCCATGATTTGATTAAGAAAACCCTGAAACCCGATATTTCGGATAAGGGCGAACTGATGGCAGCACGTGTATCTATGACTTTGGCAATTGTAGTTGCAACATGGTTGGGCATTAATCCTCCGGGTTTTGCAGCACAGGTAGTCGCTTTGGCTTTTGGTATTGCTGCAGCATCTATCTTCCCTGCTTTGATGATGGGTATTTTCTCGAAACGGGTAAATGATAAAGGTGCAGTTTGGGGTATGATTGCCGGTTTGGTATTTACCTGTGTGTATATCTTCCTGTATTTGGGTTGGTTCTTCATTCCGGGTACGAATGTATTTGAAAATACTGCCGACAACTGGATTTTGGGTATTGCGCCTACCTCTATTGGTCCGATTGGTGCAATTATCAATTTCTTGGTAGCGTTCGCTGTATCTTATGCGGGTAAAGAACCTCCGCAAGATATCCAAGATTTGGTTGAAAACGTGCGTTATCCTCGAGGTGCGGGTCAGGCAATCGACCATTAATCCGGCAGCTTGCAATCGAAACAGCTTGGAGCAGTGTTCCAAGCTGTTTTCTCTCTTTTGAAAGAGAAAAATGAAATGAACCGGCTTGTAGGGTATGATGGTTTGGTTAGGGATTTTGCCAAATGATGCAACAGAGAAGGAGGTAGGGAAATGTTGTGGGAAATGGTGGCGATGGTAAGTGCCGGTTTTTGTTTTGCCGGTTTTGCTTTATTGTTGAGTAAGATTGTGAAGAAAGCTCCAAAATGGCTGGTGCCGGCAGCGGCCGGTTTGGGTATGATTTCTTTTCAGGTTTACAGCGAATATACTTGGTTTGCCCACAGTAAGAATCTTTTGCCGAAACAAACTGTGGTTGTGGCAGAAGTTGGGGAAACGGCTTTTTACAAACCTTGGACTTATGTTGTGCCTCAGGTGTTGAAGTTTGTGGCAGCGGATACCGGCAATGTGAAGAAGCTGGATGAAGAAGGTAGTCTGCGTCAGGTTCAGTTGTATTTTTTCGAGCGGCGCATGAGTGCTTATAATCTTTCGGTTTTGGTCGATTGCGCTCAGCGTATTCAGGCTGATGCACTGGCAATGGAGCGTGAGTGGGGGAGAACAGCTTATACTGGAAAGCTGGCGGATGCTGTGTGCCGTTAAGCCTTTTCAGGTTATTTTTATGCCGTCTGCAAACGGGATAATTCCTGGTGCGGACGGCATTCTTTGGATATAGGCAGGGTGTTCGGTTTATAGATATTTTCTCATCAGCTTGCAACCGACTGTAACATTCGGGTTGAGGGGTAAAACTGCATCACCTAAGATTTCGTAACCGTTAATCAGATAAAAATTAACTGAGTTGAGGGAAGCATATAATTTAATGAAACTTAAATTTTCCTGTATGGCCAAATCCTCGGCTTTCTGAAGCAGTGCCGTTCCCAGCCCGCGTTTATGCACGAAGGGGTGGACGTAGAGTGCGTCCAGTTGGGCTTCTTCCAAATCCAGTTGGAAAAATCCCTGTATATGGCCTTTATATTCGATTACCCATAATTCGCGTCGGAGATTGGCAATGGTATCGAGATAGCTTTCGGGGGAGAGTAGATCCAACCATGCTTTTAAAACCGCTTCGTCGTAGTTGTGGCGGCAGGCATATTGTACGGAGTATTCGTGGGCGTTGTATATATCTTCGCAATCGTTCGGCTGTGCGGGGCGGAGAATGGTAAGAATGCTCATAATACTTTGTCTGCACATGGGAAAACAGACCGATTGTATCGGTCTGTCCGTACTTTGCCAAGATGGGTTACAGGCTGCCGTGCAGTAGTTTGGCGGCTTCGAAAGCGGCTTCGCTGCTGTTTTCCAAAACGGTAAAGTGTCCCATCTTGCGGCCTTTGCGTGCGGATTTTTTACCATATTGGTGAAGATGGGTGCGGCTGTCGTTCTGCAGCGGCTGCCAATTCGGTTCGCTGCCGTCTGCAGCCCAAACATTGCCCAAGATATTGGCCATGCAGCAGGGAGAAAGCAGGCGCGTATTGCCGGGCGGCAGGCCGCACATCAGGCGTACCTGTTGCTGGAACTGGTCGGTGGCACAGGCATTGATAGTGTGGTGGCCGGAATTGTGGGGACGGGGAGCCATTTCGTTCACCAATAATTCGCAGGTGTCGCCGACAATGAATATTTCTACTGCCAAAACACCGACATAGTCCAATTCTTCGGCCAGACGAAGAGCCATTTCTCGCGCCTGTTGCTGAATGTCTGCACTTAGTCGTGCCGGAACGATAGAATAGGCAAGAATACCGTTTGAATGAATGTTTTCGGCAGGATCGAAGGCGGCTGCATGTTTGGAGTCCAAACGGCAGACGATGACTGAAATTTCACCTCTCAAATCCACCATTTTCTCCAGTACGCAGTCGACACCGCCGTGTTCGGCAAATGCTGTCTGCAGCTCGTCCAAAGTTCTGACGCGGATTTGGCCTTTGCCGTCATAGCCCAAGGTAGCTGTTTTCAAAATACCCGGAAGAAAGGCTGCACTTGTATCGCTGATGTCTTCGGGTTTGCAGACGGCTTGATATGGCGCGGTCTGCAAACCGGCTTTGCGTATCCATGCTTTTTCCTGAATGCGGTTTTGTGCAACGGCTACACAGTCGCCGTTTGGCGATACGCGCGTATATTGTGCTAAAAAGCGCATTGAATCGGCGTTGACGTTTTCAAATTCGGTAGTTACGGCGGCACATTCGGCCAGTTCGCGCAGTGCGGCAGTATCGTCGAAAGCGGCACACAAGTGTCGGTCGGCAAATTCGGCCGCCGGCGCATTCGGGTCGGGATCGAGTACGGTTACCCGATAGCCCATGGTTTTGGCGGCTGAGGCAAACATACGGCCGAGCTGGCCGCCGCCGAGAATGCCGAGCATGGAGGGAGGAAGAATAGGGAGTTTCATCATTGTTTAAACTGCTAAATCTAAAGGTAAATCAGAAATATCTTTGAGACGTTTGCCTTCAACCATTATATTGAATAAATCTAAGGCATCCTCATAATTTGAATTCTGTAATGCTTTTTCCAATTCATATAATGCAAAATGATAAACACAATCAATTTCTCCTGTACCTAATGCAATAGAAGAAATTCGGCTTGGGGTTGGTTCAGCGGTTACGACTACGACATGAGGCAGCCTTCCCTTCCTGTTTCGTACCAAATTTAAACCTTCCGAGCGTGCATTTTGAGCCCGATCGCTTCTAATCGTCCATTTGCATGAAATACTTGCATGAAGTAAAGGCAGTTTGTTATGTTTTCTCAAACTGGCCAGAGTAGCTATATTGTTATCCACTAAAAATTCCTGTCGGTTGATTTCATCATCATCAAGCAGGTCTCGTGTTACAACAATATCAGGAGTAATGGTGTAATCGCTTCCTAAAGCTGCTGCAAGGTCGGGATTTTCTGCTGCAGCTCGAGATAAGGCAATAATATGAGCATATTGCTGATAATGTGCAATTTCCAAACGGTTGCGGGAGCCTACCTGTTTGACTTCCCACGTTCCTGGCCGGATGTGCTGTAATTTATTAAAAGCATTTTTAATGAATTCGCTGCAAATTTCTTCAAAAGCACTTCCAGATGTCTGTCCGGCCAATCTGTCCGTGATGATTTCGGCTTTTAATTGTTCTGCGATGTTTCTTGCAATTGTACAGCTGCGATTATTGCTGCCATCCGCATTGCTGACTATTCCTTTGAGATTGGTAGTCAAAACTTTTTTCTCAAGCAGATTATGATGAAAGATTTTTCTCTCCTGTACGAAGATCGGGTGCATATTCAGGCTTCTTGTTTAAGTGCTTTAATAATTTGTTTACCGACTGCTTCTGCAACAGGTGGCGGAAATGCATTACCGATTTGCCGGTAAGCCGGTGTTTTTTTTCCTACAAATATCCAATCTGCGGGAAACCCTTGAATTAATGCTGCCATTTTGGTTGTCAAACGGGGAATGCCGATAAAATCTTTGGCCGGAGGCTTGTCCCATAATCCTGAACCGTCTACGCTTAAATCCGCCCATGCCTGTTTTGAACGGGTCGGTCCCAAATCCGCTCCGCCATGTTTTTTGGAACCGCCGACCAAAGTGGGGGCAATCTGATTGGCTTTCAGGTGCCATTCGTAGGCTTGTTCCCATCCGTTTTCGGACATGGAATCCAATAACAGTTGGCCGACGGTAAGCGGTGGTGTTTTTGATGCCTCAGGCCAATGAAAATAAGGCGCATATTCCGGTTTCATTGCAACGAAGAGTACTCTGGGGCGGAGTTGTGATACACCGAAATCTGCTGCATAAAGTAATTTCCATTGCCCGGTATACCCTAATTTTGTGAATTGATCGGTAATATGATGGCGGTATTCGTTAAATTTGGGGTCAAGCAGGCCGCGGACATTTTCCAGCATGACCGCTTTGGGGCGGATTTCGCGAGTCAGGCGGATGGCTTCCGGAAATAAGTCGCGCTCATCATCAGAGCCAAGCTGCTTTCCGGCTTTAGAGAATGGCGGGCAGGGTACTCCGCCTGCCAGCAAATCGGTTCCTGCGAATGTAGAACCTTTGAACTGACGTACGTCTGTTTCAATTATGTCCCAATTCGGGCGGTTGGCTTTTAATGTGGCACAAGCCAAAGGCTCGATTTCGATGAGTGCGGTATGAGTAAAACCGGCGCGTTCGAGTCCCAGTGCCTGCCCGCCGGCACCGGCACAAATTTCTAATGAAGTAAATTGCATTGTGTATTCCGAAACAGAGATGGTGTACCCAGATATCCGATTAGCCGTCTGCAAAGGAAAGCTGCAGACGGCTTGGCCTGAAGGGATTAATGTGCGGCTGATGCGGCTCCGGTCTGGAAGTCTGCATCGGTAAACTCCGGATCGGGTTCGGTTTCAAACAGTTTGCCGTTCAGTTGCAGATTTCCCTGTTTCAGCTTGATTGAGGTTGAGATGTTGCCGTCTTCCAATTTCAGATAACCTTCGCGTTGCATGGATTTAACAGTGCTGTCCACCATCAGCAGCAGGGTTTCGTTGATGTCTTCGATATTGGCATTGCCTGCTGCTTCGTCTTCTGCATTGACGGTGAAAATACTGCGTGCCTGGCTGACAGCCAGAGATTCAAGCAGTTTTTGCGGCAGACTCAAGTTGATGGAAGCCTCGGTTTTTTTCAATATGTTGCCGACATCGTTCAAATCGGAGACTTGCAGGTTGCTGAATGCCAGCAGGCCGTCTGCACGAATCCTGCCTTGGGGCATGACAAAGTCGAATTTGCGGATATTGATTTGAGGATTATTGGTGAACAGAGAAACAGCTTCGTTTTTGGCGGTCTGCAGCAGCACGTTCTGAATCTCTTCTTCGCTCATTTTTGCAGATGAAATTTCGGCCATTTTCTGCTTCATGGCATTTAAACCTTTTGCATCAAGGTGTTCGGCGGCAATATCGATATTCAGAGGGCCGTAAATATCTTCTCCGTAGGCCAGTTTTTCAAAACCGAAGCGGCCGGAACTGTTAATCCATTCGCCGCTTTCGCCGACTTGTGTATCGAAATGCAGTTTTTCCACTTCGATTTTGGAGGGAGCAATTGTACCGGTCGGATTGATGAATGCGCCGATTTGTAAATCGGTCAGCAGTTGTACCAGTTCATTGAGTTTGAAGTTGTAATCGATACCTTCTTTCCATTGCAGGGAAAATTTTTCCATGCGGGTTTGACTGCTGCCAAGAGCGATATTCTGCGTACCGTTGCGGGTGTCGGTGATAAAGCTCATGCCTTCTGCCGCAATATCTCCTTTATCGGCCAGTTTGATATTTAGAGACGGAGCGGCATAGTTGTGCCGATATTCCCTCCACGAACGGTTGTAGGCAGTGGCACCATCCAAGCCCTGCCAGTTGATAGCGATGCCCGATAATTCTTCGTATTTGAAGGACGGAACGGATAATTCCAGCTTGCCCGAGCCGTCGAAATGAATCAGGTTGCGTACATTGAGAGGAGCCTGATTGCCGAAGAAACGCTGCAGGACTTTTTCGGTTTCGGGATGGTAGCGGAATTCGCTTTTCACTCCCGCCGCCGCCGGCACCCAATCCGCCAAAGGGCCGTGGCTGATATGGTTGATGACGGTCAGCGGTTCGTTCAAGACGGTTCTGATGTTGTCGGGCAGCCTGCGCTGTAGATTGTTCAGTAGGGAAGGGTTGATGCGTAATACGGTGGTTTCGGTCGATGAGAGCCAGCCGCGCACGTATTCGCGCGATTCGATGCTGACGATGCTGCTGTTTTTGAGAATGGTATGCTGTTCGTTCAACACCTCTTCGGCAATGCCGCCGAAATAATAGGGAGCGGAGGCCAAAACGGCAGCGGCTGCAATGCTGATGCCCGCCGTGCCGACAATGAGTTTTCTCTTCATGCTTGGAAACTGTGCGGATTGGGAAGATAAAGGAAAGAAGCATAGCATTGTTTGCCTGGTTTGTCTTGTTTTAGGGAGGCTCGGTACGGCATAGTCTGATGCGGGAGCTTTTGGTACAATGCCTTCTTTGTTGATAATTAAGGTTTTGATTGATGGTTGTTTTGTATGGTATCGCGAATTGCGATACGGTTAAAAAAGCACGTGTGTGGCTGAATGGGCGCGGTGCGGCGTTTGAATTTTATGATTTTAAAAAACAACCGCCTTCGTCCGAGCAGATTCGGACTTGGCTGAATGATATTCCTTTGGATGTTTTGCTGAACAAGCGCGGTACGACCTGGCGCAAACTCTCAGAAGCGGAACAGCTGCAGACGGCATCACCGGAAGGAGCTGCGGAAGTGATGGCGGCGTATCCCAGCGTTATCAAGCGGCCGGTATTGCTGAAAGACGGCAAAGCCTACTGCGGCTTCAAACCGGAACAATATGAACAGATTTTCGGATAATGCCGTACGCCGTACCGTTTTTATCTCCGACCTGCATCTTTCGGACGATACGCCCGATTTGAACGCCTTGTTTGCCTGCTGTTTGGAACAATGGCGCGGCAAAATCGACGCACTGTATATTTTGGGTGATTTGTTTGATGCTTGGGTGGGTGATGATGCGGCGGATGGCGCGGCACGCGAAGCGGCAGGCTGTCTGAAAAACTTTGCCGTCGAAACGCCGGTATATTTCATCTGCGGCAACCGTGATTTTCTGTTGGGGGAGCGTTTTGCCAGAGCAAGCGGCATACAGCTTCTGCCCGCGCAACAGTTGATTGATTTGTATGGAAAACAGATGATTTTGCTGCACGGCGACGAAATGTGTACCGCCGATAAAAAATATCTGCGTTACCGCCGCATTATCCGACATCCTTGGGTATGTGGTGTTTTGTCCGCACTGCCTTTGAAAACACGCTTGCGGATTGCGGTCAAATTGCGCGAAGCCAGCCGTCGCAGCAAAGCGCGTAACGGTTTGAGCGAAATTTCCGATGTAACCGGGCAAGGCGTATCGGAAGTGTTGGCGCGTTTTCCCGATGCAGACGGCATGATTCACGGCCATACGCACCGCCGGAACTGCCACATACACAGTGCAGGCGAGAAAACCGTAAGGCGTTGGGTGCTGCCGGATTGGAAACACGGCCAGGGCGGTTGTCTGAACGTTTTTGCAGACGGCCGCTACGAATGGGAAACTTTAAAATAAGCACAAAGCGGCGGCTTCGGAGTACAATACCGCCTTTGCTTTTCTTAACACAGGATTCAGTTTTATGTCAGACATCAGCTTGAAAAAAATCTATTCCGGCAAAGTGCGCGATTTGTACGAAATCGACGACAAACGTATGTTGATGACCGCTTCCGACCGCTTATCGGCGTTTGACGTGATTTTGGACGACCCGATTCCGGGCAAAGGCGAAATTCTGACTCAGATTTCCAATTTTTGGTTTCAAAAACTCGCGCATATTATGCCCAACCATTTTACCGGCGACACCGTTTATGACGTACTGCCGGAAAATGAAGCCCGTGCGTTGGAAAAGCGTGCGGTTGTCGCGAAAAAGCTGACACCTGTGAAAGTGGAAGCGATTGTGCGCGGCTATCTGGCCGGTAGCGGTTGGAAGGACTACCAGAAAACCGGGGCGGTTTGCGGTATTGATTTGCCGGAAGGTTTGCAGGAGGCGGCGAAGCTGCCCGAAGTGATTTTCACGCCTTCGACCAAGGCAGAAGTCGGCGATCACGATGAAAACATCAGTTACGAGGAATGCGAACGCATTATCGGCAAGGAATTGGCGGCGCAAGTACGTGCGAAAGCCGTGCAGCTTTATACGGAAGCTGCTGAGTTCGCTCTCGAACGCGGCATCATTATCTGCGATACGAAATTTGAATTCGGTTTGGACGAAAACGGTACGCTGACTTTGATGGACGAAGTTTTAACGCCGGATTCCAGCCGTTTCTGGCCGGCAGACCAATATCGGGTCGGTACCAATCCGCCGTCTTTCGACAAACAGTTTGTCCGCGACTGGCTGGAAGCGAGCGGCTGGAATAAAAAAGCACCTGCGCCGCGTGTTCCTGCCGACGTAGTTCGAAAAACGGTGGAAAAATACCAAGAGGCTCTGAATTTGCTGACAGCCTGACATTTGTCCGGCCGTTTGTTCCGGACTATGAGTTGAAGAGACAGTCAATCAGAAGGTAATCATTCCCGATAATCATCAAATGCGGTTCGAACGCATATGCCCGGCTGCCGGACAGGCAGCAGGGTAAAATCGGTTTCGAAGGTTTCAAGCAATCGCGTATTGTTTGTTTTGCTGCATATTCGGCAACTGTATTGCAAAACCTGCCACGCTTCGGCAGGTTTTTTTGTATCCGAACGAGCGGTTGTAACGCTTGCCGTCTGCATCGGGACATCGGGAAGTGGTGGCAGCATTTTTCTTGAAATTATGCGGCTGGGAAAAACATTACACTGTTTTGTCGGCGGTCTGACCGCTTTATGTTATATAAAATGCTGTGAAGTTTTCTTGATTTCTTGGGTTTGTCGGAGAACAGGCGGTATTTTTTGTTTGTTCAGGGGGCGGGAGGAAGCCAAGGCGCGAGTTTGCTTAGCGGAATATCCCATGTCCAGATGCCGTTGGTTGTGCCGTTTTCCATGCTGCGCAGGAAGAAATAGCGGATATGGACGGTATGCAGGGGTAATCTGCGGAAAAGGGCGTAACGGGCGGCGGCAACGGCGTAAATCAGTGCCTGAAGATAGTAATGGTGTTCGGCAACGGCTTCGTCGAGCGCGTCTTTCCGATAGTCGTCGGCACTCATGCCCAGATGGTTGGATTTGTAGTCGGTGATACAGATTTGGCCGTCTGCAAGTAGGACGGTGAGGTCGATAAAGCCGTTGAGGAAACCGTTGAGCGTGGCAAAATCGAGTGTTTCGGATGCGGCCAGACAGACGGACGGAAGGCCGCAGGAGGCCAGTTGTTTTTTCAAATGGTCCAAGTTGAAATCCTGCATATGCATCAGGAAGCCCATTTCGTTCAGGCGGCGGGAGGATGGTGTTTCGGCCAGGGTCAGACCGTCGGGCAGCGGTGCGGCGGAAACGGTGTCGGCCATCTTGCAGACGGCAGGCAGCCAGATATCTTCAAAACCGTAACGCGACAGGGTTTCAGCAAACAGGCTTTGCTGGCCGGATGCGGGACGGGAGAAGTCGGTGTGTTCCAGCAGTTCGTGCAGGCATACGCCGGCGTTGGTGCCGCGCGGAAAATGGAGAAAGCTGTACGGGTTGACGGTTTCCTTTGCGAGACTGTCTGAAATTTGTTCGGAAGGTGCGGTTTCTGCACTGTCCAGTACGGGCAGCAGGGTGTCGGTATCATCGGTGCTGTGTTTGTGCGGCAGATTACGGGTCAGGCCGGTAAAGCTGGTTTGCCGGATGAAGCGGAACCGCCGTTCCGGCAGGCTTCCGGCTTGATATCCGATGCTTTCGGATTTGTTGTCCGCTTTGCAGGCGGTCGGCGGCGGCACATCGGTCAACAGGGCGATATCGCAGCCTTCGAGTGCATTGTCGGCAAAGCGCTGCCAATTGGCCAACAGCATGGCAGAATGGTCTGTTTCCTGTTCGTATGCCGTCTGCACCTCGTTAAAAGTGCTGTCCGTGCTGCCTTCGAGCAGATAGGCAAACGGATTGGCGGGGGTGTTTTTGCAGGGGGCGGCATAGATTATCAGGCGTTCCTCCGCGCGAGTGAGGGCGACATAGAGCAGGCGAAGGTTTTCGCCTGCTGCTTCGTTTTTCAGTTGCTGTATATCCTCTTCCGACAACTGCGAGGTGTGCAGCAGTAAAGAATCTTCTTGGCGGGGAACGTTTTGCCATTCCTGTTTGACGTTATCTTTTCCGTCCCAGGCGAAGGGGCAGAATACCAGTGGATATTGCAGACCTTTGGCGGCGTGCATGGTAACGATTTTGACCAGGGCTTCGTCGCTTTCCAGACGCAGGAGAGATGCGTCGTGTGTGCGGCTGTGCAGGATTTGTCCTTCCAGCCATTGTTGCAGTGCGGCCGGTGTCTGTCCTGTTTCGTCTTCGGCAGCCAGGAGTTCGGCCAGTTGGCGGAAGTTGCTCAAACTGCGTTCCTTGCCGCCTGCAAGCAGGCGTACGCTCAGGCCGTAGCGCAAATCGAAATTCTGTAAGGCGGTGTAAATGCCGTACTGCTGCCATTGTGCGAGCGCATCGCCTGCCGCTTCGATGTATCCGGCCAGTCGGGTTTCGTTTTGATTGAGTTCGGCCAATTCGTCTGCGGTAAAGCCGAACAAGATACCGGATAAAACGAAACGCAGCAGACTGATCCGGCGCGGTTCCAGGAAGAAGCCCAAGAGAACGGACAGAGCTTGTGCTTCTTCGCTGGCAAATACCGAATCCTGTCCTAAAAGTACGCTGCGCACACCGCGTTTCCGTAGAGCCTCCGCCGCCATTTTGGCTTCGTTGTGGGTGCGGACGAGTACCGCGATACCGCCGGCTTCCAAGGGCTTGCCGCTCAGTTGCAGACGGCCTTCGGCCGTTTCGTTCAGGGTGGCGGCGATTTCGTCGGCACAATATTCGGCCGAACGCCGACGCAAAACGTCTTTGTTCGGTTTTTCCCCTTCCTGCAACAACCAACGCACGGTAAAGGCCGTCTGTTTCGGTAGCAGCCGTATTTCCTCCCGGGCGGCATCTACTTCGGGGTAGCCGATGCCTTCCAGAACAAATGGATGTTTTTTCTGCATGAACAGATAATTAATGCTGCGGATAAGTGCCCGATGGCTGCGGCGGTTGGTGGTCAGAGTGTAATGCTGCTGCGCGTCGGCGGCAGCACCCAGATAGGTGCGGATGTCGGCACCGCGAAAGGCGTAAATCGCCTGTTTCGGATCGCCGACCAAAAACAGCGGATTGCCGTTATCGGCAAAGATTTTGCGGAAAATGCCGTATTGCAGGCCGTCCGTATCCTGAAATTCGTCAATCAGCGCGACTTTCCAAACGGAAGCAACGGTTTTCGCCAGCAAATCCGCGTGCTGTCTGTGAGTCAGCGCATCGTGTACATCTGTCAGCAGATCATCGTAACTGCGGCGGTTTTCTCGTTTTTTCTGTTCGGCCGAGGCTGTTTTAAAGACGTTTAAAGCATCGATTTGCAAGGCGGCCAGCGCGCTTTGTTCTTCGGATTCGTATTCTTGCAAGGCGGTGTACAGTCTGCCTAAAACGGATAAGGCCTGCACGCAGTTTTCGTCCGGTGTCCGGTTTTTCTTCGCTTTCGACAAAAGATAATCGGCGGCAAATACGTTTTCCTGCTTGCTGCTGCACAATAAGGCCGACAGTTCCTGATAAGGCGGCTGCGGCAGATGCTTCCATTCGTGCAGTCGGGCGAATTTTTTGCGGTAGGCTTCGGCTCTGAACGAATTGCCGTTTAAGTCGGGGTGGATTATCCAAAACTGCCGTTCTAAATCGCCCAAGCCGTTTTGAACCTGCTGCCACAAGACAGATACCTGTGAGGCTTTGGCTGCAACGTTGGTGTGAGGCCGTCTGCAGGTCAGATTGGGTCTCCCAGCCCAATTGCCCATCAGTTTGAGTATTCGGGCAGGAGTTTGTTTGAATTTGACTGCCACTTCTGCTGAGGAACGGTCGGTGGCAACCGAATACCGCCAAAAATCCTGTAAGGCATGAAGCAGGGCGGGATTTTGTTCTTCGTCCAAATCGAGATCGAAAGGTACTTGGCAGAGAAAGGCATAATCGCGCAAAACACGCTGGCAGAAACCGTGAATGGTATAAATCGCCGCATTGTCAAACTGCGAAAGTGCGGCTTTGAGGCGAAGTTGCAGTATCTCCGTGCTTTCCTGTTGTTCGGCACGTGCAAGCAAATCCTGCAGGAAAGGATCGGCATTTGCCCGTTTTTCGGGGTGTGCCAGACAGTCTGCGGTTTCTTCCAAACGCGCCCGCAGACGGTTTTTCAATTCCGCTGTTGCTGCTTTGGTAAACGTTACCACCAGTACGGCATCGACCGGAAGCCGTTCCAATACCACCAAACGGGCAAACAGTGCGGCAATATTCCACGTTTTTCCGGTTCCTGCGGAGGCTTCTATCAGATTGCTTCCTTCAATCGGAATATCGAGTACGGCAAATGGCAGGGCGGTACGTGTCATAACGGTTTCGCGAAAGATAAAACGCGATTATATAGCGAAGGAGCGGGCAGAAAAACCGTTTTTCCTGCAGCTTTTCCCACCGGGCGGAAGTCGGTACAATCCGCATTTTCTTTATTATTCTGCAGACGGCATATCATGAGTGATACCCCGAATTACATTACTCCGGCAGGCTGGCAGGCCTTGAAAGACGAGTTGTATCTGCTGGTCAACAAAGAGCGTCCGGAAATCGTACAAATCGTCAATTGGGCGGCTTCCAACGGCGACCGCAGCGAAAACGGCGATTATCTTTACGGGAAACGGAGAATGCGTGAAATCGACCGTCGTATCCGTTTCCTGACCAAGCGGCTGGAAGCCGCTCAGGTAGTGGATCCCGAAACGCGCGAAGCCACAGATCAGATTTTTTTCGGTGCAACGGTTGATATTCTGCGCGGCAACGGCAGCGAACAGACTGTGCGGATAGTCGGCATTGACGAGATAGATACTGCAAACAATAAAATTTCCTGGATTTCTCCGCTGGCACGCTGTCTGATCAAAGCCAGGGAGGGCGACGAAGTCGTCCTGAACACCCCCGACGGCCGTGAAGAAATCGAGATTTTGGATGTACGTTACGAGCGGATAGCTTGATACAAGCTTATCCGCTTGCAATATGCCGTCTTCAGCCTGTTTCGGCGGTATCGTCCAATAAGGTCTTATCAATGGAAACTGCTAGAAATATGCAATCTCAAACAGCATGTTGAACTTTACCACTGTATTTGGCAAGTTGCAGATGATGTGCGGGGTTCGGCTTCAAACTATATGTATTGGGTATATTATCTGCAAACATTTGCATTTGGTGAATTTTGTGGAAAACGGCGGTTTTTGTTATGCAGAAATGGCGGATAGCGGAATTGCCGATGAAGTCAAAGCAGATTTGACTAGCAGCGAAGAATATGCAACGACATTTTATCCTTATGATTTAACTATTTGAAGATATAAAAACTTCTCTAAGAAATGAAAGTTTAAACACCGTTTGGCTGGGTCGTATTAAAAGGCGTGGCGGAGTTGGATTTCGGTGATTTTACCCATAATGAAATCGATCTTGTTGGTGATGCCTGCGAATTTTTGATTTCCAATTATGTAACGTTGCACTGGAACAGGATACAATAAAATTTGATAGCGTTTTTTGCAGCGTTTTTGCTTTTTATGGCAGAAATGCTGCTTTGAGTCTTAAAAATCGCGTTTGAGAGTGATGCAGGTAACATCAGGCAGGCGGTGGTGTTCGGTTCCGTTTTGCAGTTTGCCGTCTCAGTGCGCAGGCAGATATGGGCAGGATGGTTGTCGGTCTTTCGGAGGCAGCGGCCTGCTGGCGTACACCGCCCAACGCTGAAACCTGCCGCCTGTGCGATTTACAACGATTACGAAGGTTATGCCGAACGTCTTACCATATTCAGACACCAATCCCGTCTGTGGCGGTATCTGCTTGTGCACGGGTTCGCGGTATCAAGGTTTGATCGCAAGAATGCCCAAGTTCGCATGTTTGCATTTTATTTGTTATGACAAAACTTTTACAAACAATAGACAAAGTCGGTGCGATGTTACATGCAATCTCCAAATACACCGGACATTATCTGTCTAAGCCTTCTTGAACCATTTGCGCGGCACGGATAACGGCGCGGGCTTTGTTTTGTGTCTCCTGCCATTCGCTTTGCGGGTCGGAGTCGGCAACTACGCCTGCTCCGCTTTGGACATAAAGAGTGTTGTTTCTGATGACTGCGGTTCGGATAGCAATAGCCAAATCCATATCGTTGTTGAAACCCCATACGCCGACTGCCCCGCCGTAAATGCCGCGTTTGGAGGGTTCGATTTCTTCAATAATTTCCATGGCACGGATTTTTGGTGCACCGGACAGTGTGCCGGCGGGGAAGGTTGCAGCGAGAATGTCCATATTGCTGATATTTTGTTGCAGACGGCCTTCTACATTGGAAACGATATGCATGACATGGGAATATTTTTCCACCGTCATTTGTTCGGTAACCGTTACTTGGCCGGTTTTGCTGATGCGGCCCACATCATTGCGTCCCAAGTCAATCAGCATAATGTGTTCGGCAATTTCTTTGCTGTCGGACAGCAGATCCTGTTCGTTGGCTGCATCTTCTGAGGGTGTTTGACCACGCAGGCGCGTGCCGGCAATCGGCCGTACGACAACATTGTCTTTTTCGCGGCGGACAAGAATCTCAGGCGACGAACCGACAATGTGGAATTCGTCGAAATTGTAGTAAAACAGGTAGGGTGAAGGATTAAGGGTGCGCAGGGCGCGGTACAGAGAGAGCGGGTTGTCGTGAAACGGCATAGACATACGCTGGCTTGGTACAACCTGCATGCAGTCTCCGGCAAAAATATAGTCTTTGATTTTGCCGATGGCGGCTTTAAACGCTTCTTCGCCGAATTCGCTGACGGCTTCGCCGGACGGACTGCCCAGAGAAAGCGGAATGGCACAGCTTTGACGCAATTGTTCGCGCAGGCTTTCCAAGCGTTCGCGGGCTTGGAAATAGCTGTTCGGTTTGGCAGGGTCGGCATAGACAATCAGATGGATTTTGCCGGAAAGATTGTCTATAACCGCCAATTCTTCCGACAGCATCAGCAGAATGTCGGGTGTATCGAGCGGATCGGCTTTGGCTTGATTTTTCAGGCGGTGAGCGAAATGTTCGAAGTGATAGATAGTTTCATAGCCAAAGTAGCCGACCAGTCCTCCGGTAAAACGAGGCAGGCCGGGAATGTCGGGAGTTTTGAAGCTTTGATGGAACGATTCGATAAGCGGAAGGGGGTTACCTTCGTAATGTTCGGTTTTTTGGCCTTTCCGGCAGATTTCCACATGTTTGCCCGAGGCTTTCAGATAGGTGTTGCAGGGCAGGCCGATAAAGGAATAACGCCCAAAACGTTCGCCGCCGACTACGGATTCGAGCAGATAGCTGAACGGACGGTTGGCCAGTTTCAGATAAAGCGATAAGGGCGTATCCAAATCGGCCAACAGTTCCTGTACCAAGGGAATGCGGTTATAGCCTGAGGCGGCTTGTTCCTGAAATTGTTGCAGCGTAATCATGACGGGGAGAGTAATACGAATCGGAAGGTAAATTGGCGAAGTATAACACTTCCCCTCTGCTGTGGCGATGTGGAAAGCCGTCTGCACGGCTTATCTTTCTCTGGGATTGCTGTGCAGACGGCTTCTCGGGCGGAATTATTCTTCAGGCTGTTCGCCGTCGGTTTCGTCCAATTTGCCCTCGGTAATGTGTACGGTTGTGCCGCAGACATCGCGGATTTTGGCGGCGATTTCTTCGGCGACTTCATGGTTGTCTTTCAGCCAGTTGCGTACATTGTCTTTGCCCTGACCGATTTTGCTTCCGTTGTAGCTGTACCAGGCACCTGATTTTTCGATGATTTTGTATTGCGCACCGATATCGATTAGTTCTCCTTCCCAGCTGACTCCTTCGCCGAACAGAATATCGAATTCCGCTTGGCGGAAAGGCGGGGCAACTTTGTTTTTGATGACTTTGACGCGGGTTTCATTGCCTAAAATTTCATCACCTTTTTTAATGGGACTGCCTTTTCGGATATCCAATCGGACGGAGGCGTAAAATTTCAGCGCGTTGCCGCCGGTCGTGGTTTCGGGGCTGCCGTATACTACGCCGATTTTCATGCGGATTTGGTTGATGAATACCACCAGCGTATTGGTTTTTTTGATATGGCCGGTCAGTTTGCGCAGAGCTTGGCTCATCAGGCGGGCGTGTAGGCCGACGTGGCTGTCGCCCATATCGCCTTCGATTTCGGCTTTGGGGACAAGGGCGGCTACTGAGTCGACAACGACCATATCCACTGCACCGGAACGTACTAAAGTATCGCAGATTTCCAATGCTTGCTCGCCGGTGTCGGGTTGGGAGAGGTAAAGTTCTTCGACCTTGACACCGAGTTTTCGGGCATAAATCGGATCGAATGCGTGTTCGGCATCGATAAAGGCGCACAAGCCGCCGTTTTTTTGGCACTGTGCGATGGCTTCCAGGCAAAGAGTGGTTTTGCCGGACGACTCCGGGCCGAAGATTTCGACAATCCTGCCGCGCGGCAGACCGCCTACGCCGAGTGCCAAGTCCAAGCCGAGCGAACCGGTGGAAACGACTTCTAGGTTTTCTTCTTGATGGCTGCCGTCCATTTTCATGATGGAGCCTTTGCCGAAGCTTTTTTCGATTTGTTCCAAGGCGGCAGCCAAGGCTTTGCTTTTGTCGGTTTCGGTGCTGATGCCGCTGTTGGATTTTTTGCTTTTTTCTGACATGGGGAATCCTGTTGCTGGAAAAATATAGTTCGACTAAGAAAATTTTTAGAAATTATGGCATAAAATAAGAAAAAGTAAAGTTCGATGTTGTCGTGCGGCAAGTGTTTATTGTACGCCTTTTGTCTGTTTACGGGCGGTTTGCAGCCTGTAAAAAACGGTTTAGGGAAGGCGGATGACGATGGTGGCGATGCGGTAATCGAGCGGGTAGAGGCCGTCTGTATCGCGGAAAGCTTCATAGGTTTGGACGAAGCGTTGCCAGCGGTGTTTGCCTGTCAGTCCGCCGCTGCGGTTGCCTACATGGTTTGCGCCTATGGTTTTGAGACTGTGCAGCAGTTCGCGCAGGCAGGGGAAGCGGGCGGTCAGGTTGTGGAGGCGGATGTCTGCATCGGCGGCGGCGGAGGTAATGTCGGATGTGTTCAGAAAGGTGTTGACGTGGGGGGAAGAGTCGGCAGCCTGCCAGGCTTGTTTGAGTTGGGCGAGACTGCCGTCTGCAAGTGTGCTGACGGCGATGGTACCGCCTGGTTTGGTTACTCGGCGCATTTCGGCCAGTGTGCGGCTGAGGCTGCACCATTGTACGGTCAGATTGCTGAAACAGAAATCTGCGCTGTTCTCCGGCAGCGGCAGATGTTCGGCATCGGCGAGTATGCAGGGAAAATCGGGAGTGATGCGGCGGATATGGCGCAACATGCCTTCGGCCAGATCGAGTGCGTATACTTCTGCTCCCTGTGTTTGAAGCTGTCTGCTGAAACGGCCGCTTCCGGCACCGATGTCGAGAAGGATTTGACCGTTAAGATTGTCTGAAAATGTGCTGCCCGCATGTTCGAGCAGCAGCCGTCCGCTTTCGCGCTGGATGTCGGCGGCACTGTCGTAACGTTCGGCGGCAGCACTGAAGTTTCGGGCTATCTGCCGTTTATCGTAAGGCATGGTGAAGGCTTTCGCAAAGACGTATGATGTGTGCTTCCCGGTGTGCCGCGCTGAGTGTGATGCGTAATCGGGCTTGTGCGTTCGGTACGGTCGGGGGGCGGATGGCGGGGGTATAACAGTCTTGTTGGAGCATTTTTTCGGCGGCGGTAAGGGCTGCTTGGTTGCTGCCGCAAATCAGGGGTTGTATCGGGCTTGCAGACGGTATCAGCCTGTTGTGCAGGCCGTTTTGCCGCATCAGTCTGTGAAACAGGCGGATATTGCTGTCAAGTTGATCCCGCAAGCAGTCTGCGCGACGGACGGCGGTTAAGGCGGCCGACAGAGCGGCGGCTTGGGCCGCAGGCATGGCGGTGCTGTATACCAGATGCCGGGCAAACTGTGTCAGATAGACGGCTGTTTCGCGGCTGCATAAAACTGCTGATCCCATGCAGCCGAAGGCTTTGCCGAAAGTGATGAGGAGAATGTCGGGTTTTATGCCTGCGGCATTTGCGCTGCCGCGCCCTTCGCTGCCTCTGATGCCTGCTCCGTGTGCGTCGTCCAGCATCAGCCATGCTCCGTATTCGCGGCACAACTGTTGCAGACGGCATAAGTCGGCCGAATCGCCGTCCATGCTGAATATGCCTTCGCTGCCGACCAGAATCCTCCGTCCGGCGTATTGTTGCAACAGTGTTTCCAAACGGCGGTAATCCTGATGGGGGAAGCGGCGGAAGAGTGCTCCCGATAAGGCTGCGGCTTCCTGCATGGAGGCGTGGCAGAGTTTGTCGCCCAAGAATACGGCATCTTTGTCGAGCAGGCTGAGTAAAACGGCTTGATTGGCGGCAAAACCGCCGGCGAACAGCAGGGCGGCATCATAGCCTTGCCAGCGGGCAAGTTCGCTTTCCAGGTTTTCGTGCGCTTCGGTGTGGCCGCACAAGAGCGGAGAGCCGGTGCTGCCGCAGCCGTATTCGGCCAAAGCCTGCTGCCATGCGGTAATGATGTCAGGGTGGCGGCTCAGGCCGAGATAGTCGTTGCTGCCGAAATTCAACAGTGTTTTGCCGCCGTGCGAGATCAAGGGAGGCAAAGTGTCGCTTTGCCGCGCGGTACGGCTGCGGAGAGCCTGCTGTTGCCGGCGGTTGTCCAAAGCCTGGTTGATATGCTGTTGCCAAAGTGTTTTCATGCCGTCTGCAGCTTAAATTCCGGTTTCTTTTACCGGCGGCAGGTCGGCCAGCGATAAGAAAGTGTCGAAATAGGTCGGGAAAGTTTTATGCGTGCATTTCGGATCGTTGATAATCACCGGTACGCCCAACAGTGATACGAGCGAAAAACACATGGCCATACGGTGGTCGTCGTAGGTGTCGATACGGGCATCGGCAAGCAGTTCGGACGGTGGTGTGATGTGTATCGCATCGTGTTCTTCTTCGACCGTTGCGCCGATTTTCCGTAATTCGGCAGCCATTGCCGCGATGCGGTCGGTTTCCTTCACGCGCCAGGAAGCGATATTTCGGATGGAGCAGCGGCCAGGGGCTGCTAAGGCGACAACGGCCAGAGTCATGGCGGCATCGGGAATGTGGTTGGCATCCAAATCGAATGCCTGAATGTCTGAGTTGTCTGCGCGGGATACTTCGATAAAGTCGTCGCCCCATACGACGGATGCGCCAATTTTTTCCAGTTCGCAGGCAAATGCCACATCGCCCTGAATGGCGTTTTTACCCAAGCCGGTTACGCGGACGGCTTTGCCCGAAAGCAGGCCGGCTGCGAGGAAGTAGGATGCACTCGAAGCGTCGCCTTCTACATTGACAACGGAAGGCGCACGGTAAACGGCATCCGCAGGCAGACGGAACAGACGGTAAGCGTCGTGTTCCGCACGAACGCCGAATTGCGCCATCAGATTCAAGGTGATGTCGATATAGGGTTTCGAAATCAATTCGCCTTCGACTGCGATTTCAAACGCTTCGCCGGTCAGCGGCAAGGCCATCAGCAGGGCGGTGAGAAACTGGCTGGAAACATTGCCTTTGACGGATATGCGCCGTACGCCGCTGTCTTTACGCCGTCCGATATGCAAAGGCGGATAGCCTTCGTTTGCTTCATAGGTGATTGTCGAGCCGACCTGACGCAGCGCATCGACCAAATCACCGATAGGGCGTTCGTGCATACGCGGCACGCCGTGCAGACGGAAATCGCCGCTCAAAACCGCCAAAGCAGCCGTCAGCGGGCGGAAGGCTGTTCCCGCATTGCCTAAAAACAAATCGGCACGTTCTGCCGGAAAACGGCCGTTGCAGCCGTGTATGCGGACGATGCCGTCTGCAAGCGGTTCGATTGTTGTACCCAAGGCGGCAAGGGCTTCGAGCATACGGTCGGTGTCGTCCGATTTGAGCAGCGAACGGATTTCGCATATGCCGTCGGAGAGGGCGGCCAGCAGCAGCGTTCGGTTGCTGATGCTTTTCGAGCCGGGCAGGGCGATGCTGCCGTTGTGCAGCATTAGGGCGGGAAGGCGGAGGCAGTCGGTCATGGCTGTGGTTCGGGTAACAATAAAAGTCGGATAAAGAGAGACATTATATAGGCATCGCAGAATGGGGGCAAAAGTGAGGCTGCAGACGGCTTAATCGGTCAAGGACGGATTCGGAAGGGAAAAGGGCGGTTGCGTTTTTTTTGCTTGTGCGGGAAAAGGGATGCGCGGTTGGAACCGAAAACCGTCTGCTGTGTAAAATCGCGGAAAGGCGAGCTTCGCAGCTTGTCATGCAGTCGTTCGGCAGCTAAAATCCGCTATTTTTAGAGTTAAGTATCTAAAATCTAATCCGCCGACGTGCGGCAGACTTTTCATAAGGATTCACATGACTACTTTTGTTCCTCAAAACAGCTATACCAAAGAAGAACTGCTCGCCTGCGGAAAAGGCGGACTGTTCGGAGAAGGCAATGCCCAGCTTCCCTTGCCTGATATGCTGATGGTTGACCGCATCGTCAGCATTACGGCGGACGGCGGAAAATACGGCAAAGGCGAAATTGTTGCCGAGCTGGACATTCATCCCGATTTGTGGTTTTTCGGCTGTCACTTTGAAGGCGATCCGGTGATGCCGGGCTGCCTGGGTCTGGATGCGATGTGGCAGTTGGTCGGCTTTTTCCTGGGCTGGACGGGTGCGCCCGGGCGGGGTCGTGCTTTGGGCTGCGCCGAAGTGAAGTTTACCGGCCAAGTTTTGCCGAAACATAAAAAGGTTACTTATCACATCCACATCAAGCGGGTGATGAACAGCAAGCTGGTGTTGGGTATTGCAGATGCCGAGATGTCGGTTGACGGGCGCAAGATTTACGAGGGTAACGGATTGCGGGTCGGTTTGTTTACCAGTACGGACGATTTTTAATTATTGATGCCGTCTGCATCTGTCTTCGCAGAGATGGGCGGACGGCTCGGACTGCAGGTTTTTTCTGGAGAGAAAATATGAAACGGGTTGTCGTAACCGGAATCGGCATTGTGTCAAGCTTGGGCAATAATGCGAAAGAAGTTCTGGCTTCCTTAAAAAATCTTAAATCGGGCATTGTTGCCGAACCGGTGTACCGCGAAATGGGTATGCGTTCGCAAGTGGCGGGTTTGGTAAACATCGATCCGAAAGAACACATCGACCGAAAAATTCTCCGTTTTATGGGCAATGCCGCCGCTTATGCCTATATTGCAATGAAAGAGGCCGTCGAACACGCGGGACTGACGGCGGAACAGGTTTCCAATATCCGTACCGGTATTGTTGCAGGCAGCGGCGGCGCATCATCTTCCGCGCAGGTAGAGGCTGCCGATATTCTGCGCGAAAGCGGCATCAAGCGTGTCGGTCCGTACGGCGTAACGAAAACCATGGCTTCGACTGTGGCTGCCTGTTTGGCAACGCCTTTCCAAATTAAAGGCGTGAACTATTCTATCAGTTCGGCTTGTTCGACCAGCGCGCACTGTATCGGTCATGCGGCCGAATTGATTCAGTTGGGCAAACAGGATATTGTGTTTGCCGGCGGCGGAGAAGAAGTGTCTTGGCAGCTCAGTTCGCTGTTTGACGCGATGGGGGCATTGTCGAGCAAATATAATGATGCGCCGGAAACGGCCAGCCGGGCGTACGATGCAGACCGAGACGGTTTCGTCATTTCCGGCGGCGGCAGCATGCTGGTGTTGGAAGAGTACGAACACGCCAAAGCGCGCGGTGCCGATATTTTGTGCGAACTCACGGGCTACGGCGCGACATCGGACGGCAGCGATATGGTTGCCCCGTCCGGTGAAGGTGCGGTGCGCTGTATGCAGATGGCTTTGGCACAGCACGGCGCAAGCGTTGATTATATCAACGCCCACGGCACTTCTACGCCTGTCGGCGATACCAAAGAGCTGGCGGCGATTGCCGAAGTGTTTGCCGGACAAGACATTCCGCTGATCAGTTCGACCAAATCCCTGAGCGGACACGCTTTGGGCGCAGCCGGCTCGAACGAAGCGATTTATTCCATTTTGATGATGCAGAACGATTTTGTTTGCGCGAGCGCGAACATTCAAAATTTGGATGAACGCGCAGCCGGAATGCCGGTTATGCTGGAAAATCAAAACCGTACGCTCAACGCCGTGATGTCGAACAGCTTTGGCTTCGGCGGCACCAATGCCACGCTGATTTTCAGCAGAGTCTGATTGGGAACGGGCGGAATACCGTATCGGAAAGCAAACATTATTGATGCCGTCTGCACATCATGCGGACGGCATTGTTTTTTGTATGCTGTTCCGTTTCCCGTTTGTACGGCAGCGTATGCTGTCCGTTGTTGTATTGTTCCGTCCGGTTTGTCGGACCAAAGGTGTTTCCTGCAAAAGCCAAATGTTTCAGAAGTTTGTTTTTTTCCGTGGCGCAATCATGTTCGAAAAATTCCGGCAAGTCCCGATTGACAGGACTTTGTTCCGTTTGTCGCCGATTGTCTGCACATTTCTCAGCGTCCGTTTTGGGGCGGACGTTTGTTATCTGGCAGATGGTCCGGAGTGGCTGTGCCGGAGCAAACTTGCGGATTCAGGATTTGTTTGACGGAAAGAAGGTTTGAACGACTGTTGCCGGATTGCCTAGAATGTTTAATGCCGTTTCTGCGGCGGAATGTTTGAGAACGGCCAGATTCAGCGCGTTTGGGCCGTCTGCAACACTGTTTAGCACGATGCCAGCTTCGTTTCCGTCTGCATCTTCTATCGTGCTGCCGACTGCAGACGGTGTGGTTGTTTGCAGCAGGGCAAGACCGCGTTTGACTTGCCCTCGGTATTGGGCGCGGGCGATGATTTCCTGACCGGGATAGCAGCCTTTTTTGAAATGTACGCCGCCGATAATGTGCTGGTTGAGCATTTGGGCAACGGCGGTTTCGCCGGTGTCGGCACTGATCCAGGCATAGCCGCTGCGGATTTCATGTGCTTGCCAGACTTGTTCTGCTTGTCCGTCAAATGCAGGCAGTTTGGCGGTTTCGCCGATTTTCAGGCAGCCCTGGTGCGGCAGCGGCAGGGTGATGATGCCGTCTGCAAATGTATAGGGAAAGGTGTATTGCGGACTTTCGGCGGGCAGGGGGGGCAGGCCGGCTTCGGTTTCGCCTGCAACGCCCCAGTTTTCCAAGATTTCAAACTGTACTTTTGCCCGCAAAACGAACATTTTCAGGCGTTTGACGGTTTTTTCCGTCAAATCTTTGGCCATCAGCAACAGTAGGTCGTCTTCGCGGGCGATAACGAGCATATCGGCGATGACACGGCCTTTGGGGGTATTGTAGGTGGAGTATCCGGCCAAACCTGGTACCAGATTTTTGATGTGGTTAGACAGTTGTCCGTGCAGAAAGGTGCTGCGGTCTTCGCCGCTGACGCGCACCACGCCGAAGAAAGGTAGAAGCGATGTGTGCATATGGTGTTTCCTTGCGATCTGCAGACGGCATACTGTCTGCAGATCGGGTACAAAATCAGCCGTTGTGCAAACGGCCGAGGGGCTTATCTGACTTTGATCAGCCAGTTGTAGGGATCGGACGTATAACCGTATTGGATGTCGGTTACTGCTTTGCGGATAGCCTTGCCGCGTTCTTGGCTCTGTACGGCGATTTCTTCACCGCCGATAACGAAAGAGGTAACCGGCGAGATGACGGCTGCGGTGCCTGTGAGAATGGCTTCCGCACCGTTTTGAACGGCGGATTTTAGTTCATCGACTGTGAAATTGCGTTCGGTAACGGTGTAGCCTGAATCACGGGCGACGGTCAGAACGGTGTCGCGGGTAATGCCGTGCAGAAATTCGCTGCTCAGCGGTTTGGTGATGATTTCGTTGCCGTTAATCAGGGCGAAGTTTGACGCTCCGGTTTCCTGTACGTCTCCGTTCGGACAGAACAGAACCTGATGCGCGCCGTGTTCGGCTTTGGCTTTCAACACCCAAGGCAGGGCGGAGGCGTAGTTGCCGCCGCATTTGATGCGACCCATGTGCGGGGCGCAGCGCATATGTTCGGTTTCCACCAATAGTTTCATCGGCGCGCCGGCTTTGAAATAATCGCCGACAGGGGATGCCAGAATATACAGGACGGCACTTTCGGACGGTGTGCCGGCTTTGCCGATAATGGGGTCGGTGCCGATCAGGGTCGGGCGCAGGTAGAGTGCGGCCGGTGCATCTGGAATTTCGTCTGCGGCCCGGTCGGTCAGCTCGATTAATGCGGTCAGAAACGCTTCGTGTTCGGGGACGGGCAGGTTGAGCAGGCGTGCGCTTTGCTGCATGCGTGCGATATTGGCTTCGGGACGGAACAGTACGATGCCGCCGTCAGCTTGGCGGAAGGCTTTCAGACCTTCAAAGCATTCGCTGCCGTAATGCAGGCCGTGCGCGCCGGCAGGCATGGAGATTTCCTGCGAAGACTGCCAGCGGACAGGCAGCCATGCGCCGTCTGCAAAAGTTAAAACCGGCATTTCTGCATGGAATACGCTGCCGAATACGGCGGGGGCTTCTCGTTTATTCATAATCGGATTTTCCGGCGGTGTGTTTGGTTAAAAAAGGTTAAAAATACTCTTTGCGCAGCCGTATGGCAAGGGGATTGCACAAATTTCCCGACGGATTCGGCGATGTAAACGTCCGACGGGAAGCCGAATCGCAGTTTTGAGTGCCGTTTTGCGGGTGGGAAACAGTCAAGCCGTCTGCAGGCGGGAACGGCAGACGGCTTGGGAAATTTATTTTTCTTCTTCTTCGGGCAGAATCATGGAACCTACGCCGCTGTCGGTGAAGATTTCCAGCAAAAGTACATTTAAAACGCGGCCGTCGATGATGTGGACGGCTTTTACGCCGTTTGCCGCCGCTTCGACTGCCGAACTGATCTTCGGCAGCATTCCGCCGTACAAAGTGCCGTCTGCAACCAAATCGTCGATTTTTTTGGGAGTCAGGTTGGTCAGCAGACGGCCTTCTTTATCCATTACGCCGGTGATATTGGTCATAAGAATCAGTTTTTCGGCGTTCAGTTCTTCCGCCAGTTTGCCGGCAACCAAATCGGCATTGATGTTGAACGCTTCCCCCTGACGGCCCACGCCGATCGGAGCAACCACCGGAATATAGCCGCGTTCGACCATCTCCCGGATTAATGAAGTGTCGATACTTTCAATAACGCCGACCTGGCCGATGTCCACACCGTTTTGTTCGGGGGTGTTGATAAAGAGCTTTTTCGCGCGGATAAAATGATTGTCGCGACCGGTCAGGCCGACGGCTTTGCCTCCGTGCTGGTTGAGCAGGGACACAATTTCTTTGTTGACATGTCCGCCCAACACCATTTCCACAATGTTCATGGTATCGGCATCGGTAACGCGCATTCCTTGTACGAATTCACCTTCTTTGCCGACTTTTTCCAGCATTTCGTTAATCTGCGGGCCGCCGCCGTGTACGATAACCGGATTGATGCCGACCAGTTTCAGCAGCGTAACGTCTTTGGCGAAGCCTTCTTTCAGACGGCCTTCGGTCATGGCGTTGCCGCCGTATTTGATGACGAAGGTGCTGCCGGAGAAGCGGCGGATGTAAGGCAGTGCCTCAGCCAGAATATTGGCCTTGGTTTGCGCGCTGATGGTTTCTTGTGAGGCGGTGTGCATGGTTTTCCCCTGTTGTTCGTTGCAAGCAAAACAAACAACCGATTATGCCATAAGAAAACGGCCGCCCGAACGTATTTTTACATTCGGGCGGCTTTGCAGGACGGTTTGAAATTATTTCAGAAACTGTTGCATGGCAATCCGTGCGATGTCGTCCAGACCGAAGCCGTCTGCATCTACCGCATTGCCGTTCGGTGTCAGACCGTTAATCAGTTGGGGCAGGTTGTCCGCCAGCAAATCGCCCGCTTGTGCGATGTCCAGGCCGACTTTTTCGGCAACCGGTCCGATGATGCCGCCCAAGGCGTTTTGAATCTGCTCGCCCGAAACCGCTTGGTTTGCACTGTTGGAAATCCAGGAATTCAGCGCGTCGCCCAAGCCGCCTTGCTGTAATTTCTCCATCAAACCGCTGATGCCGCCGCTTTGCTCGATTAGCTGCATAATCAGTTTGGCCGTATTGTTTTGGCTGCCGATGGCAGAAGCGGCCGCACCCAGTAATGAATCCATCAAACCCATTGTTTTATCCTTTTGAAAAAGTGGTGTTGAAAGGCGGACAGTTTAACTTTGATACGATGTTTTGTTTGTTTTTTTAACCTGTTTTAGCATTGGAATGTGGTAATGCCGTCTGCAGGAAGGCCGGAAGGTATGATGCGGAACGGTTATTCTGCTTCGCTTCCGTTGAAAAACTCCGCCGCACCGCCTTCAAAGAAGCTTTGCAAAATTGCCTGTGCTGCGGCTTGGTCGAGAACGGTTTTTTGTTTTCTGCCGAACACCTGCGCTTCTTTGAGCAGGCTTTCCGCGTAGAGCGAAGAGAGCCGTTCGTCGACCCAGTAAACCGGCAGATTGAAGCGTCCGTGCAGACGGCGGCCGAATTTCCGGGCGAGACGCGTGAGTTCATGTTCCGTGCCGTCGGTGTGTGCGGGTAAGCCGACGGCTAGGCAGACCGGCTGCCATTCGCGGATATATCCGGCGATGGTGTTGAATTTTGCATCGTTGGAAGTGCCGGTAACGGTAGCCAAAGGGTGGGCGATACCGATTCGGGCATCTCCCTGTGCCATGCCGATACGCGCTTCTCCGAAGTCGAAAGCCAGACAGCAGCCGTGCGGTGCGGAAAAGTATTCAGGCATGTCCTGCACCTCTCATCAGAAAGGCGGTATCGATGCCGAGTTTGGCCAAGGCGGCGGCATAGCGTTGTTCCGGCGGTGTTTCAAACAGGATGCGGGTGTCGGCGGCAACGGTTAGCCAGGCGTTGTCGGCCAGTTCTTTTTCTAATTGGCCGCTGCTCCAGCTGGAACTGCCGATGCTGATTAGGGCGTGTCCGTCCGCATCTTCGGACTGCCCCATGCTTTCAATGATGTCTCGCGAGGTGGTCAGGGCAACGTCCTCGCAGATTTTCAGACTGCTTTGCCATTCTTTATCGGGCGTATGCAGTACGAAGCCGCGGTCGATTTGCACCGGTCCGCCCATCAGGACAGGGTTGTTTTTCAGGTTGGGAGGTGCGCTGCCGGATGTGGCAGCAAACACCATTTCGATTAAAACCGGAGAAGGTTTGTTGACGATGATGCCTAGAGCTCCGTCTGCATCATGCTGGCAGATATACACCACGCTGTTGGAGAAAAAAGGGTCGTTCATGCCGGGCATGGCAATTAGGAAATGGTTGCTCAGATTCATGGAAACAATCGTGGAAAAAACAATCGGCAGTCCGTCAGCCAAAGTTGCAGACGGCATATTTTTCCTATGTAAAGGCGTTTGCCGCAAATTGCAAGGGCTGCGGCTGCGGGAGTCCGGTGTTTGGGCTATAATCATCGGCTTGTGGGTTTTACGGATGATGTTCGGAATGATGTTGCGGCAAGCTTTATTGGCGGCACTGGTGCTGGTCTGCACGGCACCTGTTTTTGCATCGAACCGGCAGGAGGCGGGGCAGGACCTGAGCCGAGTGCGTCAGGCGATAGCCGAGGCGCAGGCAGATGTGCGGGAAAAACAGGCGGTCAGAAAAAAAGTACGGCAGACTTTGGATAAAACCCAAAGTGCATTGGGGTTTGCGCGAAAAGAATGGGAAAGCATCAGCCGCCAACATCGGGAGGCATGGCAGAAACTGCAAAAGCTGCAAAATGAATTGGAAAGCATGCAGACGGAAATCGCTGAAGCCAAAACGCAAACCGCACGCCTGCTTTCGGCTCATTACCGTAACCGTCGGCCGCATGCTGTGGAGCTGTTCCTGAAAAATGCCGAAGCCGATCGGAAAGCCCGTTTGCTCGAATATTCGCGCTACATCAACCAAGCGAATGAAAAAGTGATTGCCGATTTGGTGCGGCAGCAGGAAGAATTAAAACGGCACGAAGCGGCGGTTGCCCGAGAATTGACACGTCTGAAAAAACTGAAAGCGCAAAAACAGGCGGCTTTGGCAAAATTGGGCAAGGACAGTGCCAAGGCCCGGCAGGATGGGGAACAAATCGACCGTCAAATCCATGTCCAAAATGACCGTATCAGGCGTCTGAAAGCAGACGAAAGCCGATTGAACAAAGTGGTTGCTGACATCGCCAGACGACAGGCGGAACGGAGAAAACAGGCGGCGGCATCCGCAAACAAAGCGGTAAAAGCACGTTTGGAGACTGAAAAAAAACGTACAGGACAAACAGACGGCGCAGCAGGCCCGGCGAAAAAAAACGAGCGAGAGAGGCAACACGCGGCCGGGCGTTCCGCTCCGCGCTCCACGCTGACCGACGAAGATCGGGCATTGCAGGCACCCTATGAGGAAACGGCCGTGTTCGGCCGTCTGCAGGGACGTTTGAATCCTCCCTCCGGCGGCAGCATTGCCGGTCGTTTCGGTCAGGCGAAAAACGGCGGCGGCATATGGCGCGGCTTGTTTTTCAGTACGCCTCCGGCGGTGGTGCGCAGTATTGCCGCCGGTACGGTTGTCCATGCAGGGACCATCGGGGGTTATGGCAACACGGTTATCATCGACCACGGCGGCGGGTATTTGAGCGTTTATGCCGGCCTGTCGGCAGTGTCGGCGGAAGTCGGCAGCCGCGTGCAGGCAGGAAGCGGCATAGGCAGCAGCGGCAGCATGGAGAACGGACAGGGGTTGTATTTCGAACTTCGTTATAAAGGCAGTCCGATTAATCCTTCTTCCTGGCTGCGTTGAGTCCTGCTGCCGAAAGTTGCAGACGGCATGGACTCGATATGCGGCTTTTTACAGAAAACCATATTGCCGCCCGGCGGCAAATCGCATAAAGTGGCCGCCGGTATCCGTATAGAAAGCAGATTTATGGCCAATTCGACTTTGAAAAAAATTTCCCTTTATACTTTGGGTGCATTGAGCGGTATTGCTTTGAGTTTGAGCGTGCAGAGTTTTGCCGCCAAAAAAGAAGCGGCACAGAACGATGCGCTTCCTGTACAGTCTTTACGTACCTTTGCCGAAGTATATGGTCAGATTAAAGCCAATTATTACGAAGAAAGAAACGACGACAAACTTTTGGAAGGCGCGATGAAAGGCATGGTAGACAGTCTCGATCCGCATTCCGAATATATGAATAAAAAAGATTATGCCGAATTGAAAGAGCAGACCAGCGGCGAGTTCGGCGGTTTGGGCATGGAAATCGGTTCGGAAGACGGCTTCATCAAAGTAGTCGCACCGATTGAAGATACGCCTGCCGAGCGTGCGGGCATCAAAAGCGGCGACTTTATCACCAAAATCAACGGCGAATCCACGCGCGGTCTGACCGTTACCAAGGCCGTCAAAAAAATGCGCGGTACGCCCGGTACAAACATCACGTTGACGATTACGCGCAAAGATGCGGGCAAGCCGATTACCGTCAAGCTGACCCGCGCGGTTATCAGGGTAAAAAGTGTCCGCCACAAGCTTCTCGAACCGGATTACGGCTATATCCGCATCACCCAGTTCCAAGAACCGACCGTGGCCGCATTGAACAAGGCGGCGCAGGATTTGCACAAGGAAAACGGCGGCAGTCTGAAAGGTTTGGTATTGGATTTGCGTGATGATCCGGGCGGCTTACTCAACGGTGCGGTCGGAGTGTCGGCAGCTTTTCTGCCTGCCGGTGTGAAAGTAGTCAGCACCAAAGGGCGAGACGGCAGGGAAAGCATGGTGCTGAAAGCGCAAAGCACTGATTATGTTTCTTCCGGCAAGCAGGATCCCTTGGTCGGATTGCCGCAGGAATTGAAAAATATTCCGATGACTGTGCTGATTAATGCAGGTTCGGCTTCGGCTTCCGAAATCGTGTCGGGGGCATTGCAGGATCACAAACGTGCCGTGGTGGTCGGCACGCAGAGTTTCGGTAAAGGTTCGGTACAAAGTGTTCTGCGTTTGAACAACGGCGGAGCGGTCAAAATCACCACATCGCTTTACTACACGCCGGGCGGCCGCTCGATTCAGGCGCACGGTATTGTTCCCGATGTGGAAGTGAAAGACAAAGACCGCGAATTTGAAAGCCGGGAGGCGGATTTGGCCGGCCATATCGGCAATCCGACCGGTGTGGAAGAAGTTAGAAGCCGCGATTATGAAAACGCTGTAAGCGAAGTGAAAATCGAGCCTAAGAAAAAAGACAAAAAAGACGAAGATTCTTCGTCCCGCCGCGAGCCTAATCCTGCCAAAGACGACCAGCTGAGAGCCGCTTTGGATTTGGTTAAAGATCCGGTGAAGTGGCAGGCTTCATTGGGGCTGGCCGCAAAAAAACCGGTGAAGAAAAAAGACAAAGATGAAGATAAAGAATAAGCTTTGCCGTAAGCCGTCTGCAGCCGGATTCTGCAGACGGCTTTTGTTATCTGCCGTGCTTTCCAAACGTGCGGAAAAAGGGCAAAATGGCGGATTTTCGTCCGACGCGGAAAAGTCTCCGAAAGGAAAACGATATGCTTTTAATGATTGATAATTACGACAGCTTCACGTACAACATTGTGCAGTATTTTGCCGAATTGGGGCAGGACGTGAGGGTGTGCCGCAACGACGACATTACTTTGAACGAAATTGCTGCTTTGAAGCCGCAGTATCTCGTTATCGGCCCGGGACCGTGTTCGCCGAAAGAGGCGGGTATTTCGGTGGAGGCGATGCGGCATTTTGCGGGCAAACTGCCGATTATGGGTATTTGTTTGGGGCATCAGACCATAGGCGAAGCCTTCGGTGGCGACGTTGTCCGAGCGAAAACGCTGATGCACGGCAAAGTGTCGCCCGTTTTCCATCACAACAAAGGCATGTTTGCCGGTTTGCCAGATCCGGTGAACTGTACACGTTACCACAGTCTGGTCATTGACCGGAACACGCTGCCTGATTGTTTGGAAATTACCGCATGGACGGAAGACGGGGAAATCATGGGCGTACGCCACAAAACTTTTCCGCTCGAAGGTGTACAGTTTCACCCCGAAGCTCTGTTAACCGAACACGGTCACGATATGTTAGCCAATTTTCTCAAAGAATTTGCTGATTTCCAGACAGTATAAAGCCGTCTGCACATAATATATATATATAAAGGAAGACGTATGATTACGCCGCAACAGGCGATTGCCCGTTTGATTGATAATAACGAATTGTTCTATGATGAAATGACCGATTTGATGCGTCAGATTATGCGGGGAGAAGTGTTGCCCGAACAAATTGCGGCGATTATTACCGGCTTGCGGATTAAAGTGGAAAGCGTATCGGAAATTTCTGCAGCCGCAGCCGTGATGCGGGAGTTTTCAACCAAAGTTCCGCTTGCAGAGGGGGTGAAGAGCCATTTGGTGGATATCGTCGGCACGGGCGGAGACGGAGCGAAAACCTTTAATATCTCCAGTACGGCAATGTTTGTGGCAGCAGCAGCGGGTGCGAAAGTTGCAAAACACGGCGGCCGTTCGGTTTCCTCGTCCAGTGGTTCGGCAGACGTGATGGAAACGATGGGGGTGAATCTGACACTGCCGCCCGCAGCGGTTGCCCGCAGTATCGAAGAAACCGGCTTGGGCTTTATGTTTGCGCAAAACCATCACAGCGCGATGCGCCATGTCGCTCCCGTCCGCCGTTCGCTGGGTTTCCGCAGCATTTTCAATATTCTCGGCCCGCTGACTAATCCCGCCGGCGCACCTAACCAGCTGCTCGGCGTTTTCCATATCGACTTGTGCGGTATTTTATCTCGGGTGTTGCAGCAGCTTGGTTCCAAACATGTGCTGGTCGTCAATGGCAGCGACGGTTTGGACGAGATTACCATTACCGGCAGTACGCGCGTAGCCGAATTGAAAGACGGTTGCATTTTGGAATACGATATTTCTCCCCGGGATTTCGGTCTGCCCGTTTATGACAATCTGAACGACATCAAAGTAAAAGACAGTCGGGAATCTCTAAATCTGATGAACCGCGTATTGGCCGGAGAACATGGTGCGGCACGCGATATTGTCGTGCTGAACGCTGCGGCCTGCCTGTATGCAGCCAATATTGCAGACAGTCTGGCCGACGGCGTTTTACTCTCTCAAGCAGCCTTGGACTCGGGAAAGGCCAAGGCAAAACAGGAAGAGTTTATCCGTTACAGCAGGGCTTTTGCTGATTAAGAAGCCGTTTCCTCAAACGTTTTATGCCGTCTGCACATCATAATAGAAGTGCAGACGGCATTTTTACGTGAAAATGAGTAATTATTTCTTATTCTAAAACAAATGTTTATTTGTTTCTTCAAAACTATCGCAAAGATAGTACATATTAATGCTTGCAATGATAACTGTTTGTATTTATATTTACTAATAACAATAACTATCATTTATAAATTAAAAAACGTACATCGGAGCGCAATCATGTTTGTCTGTATCTGCAATGCGGTAACCGACCGCCAAATTCAAGAACTTGTCGATGCCGGTGCGCAATCTTTGAGCGATTTGAAAACACAGCTCGGTGTTGCCACCTGCTGCGGATGTTGCAGTGATTTGGCTGCATCTTATTTGGGAGTAGGTAATGCCCGATCCTCAACGCATGCCGTATCGGCCATCCGTGTTGATATGTAAATTCTTTGCGAAGCAAGCCGTCTGCAGACAGATGCAGACGGTTTTCTTTTTGCTGCACGGGCAGCCAAATTCGGTACAATAAGCAATCTTTTTCCGTCAGGCAAAATGTGAATGAAAATTCTGATTCTAGGTAGCGGGCAGGTCGGTTCGATGGTGGCGCAAAATCTTGCCGCCATGCCCAATCACGATGTAACAATTATCGATACCGATGAGAATGCTTTGAAAAATATCGGCAGCCGTTTGGATGTGCAGACTTTGGTCGGAAACGGCGCATCGCCATCTATGTTGGCGGCGGCAGGAGCAGAAGATACCGATATGCTGTTGGCACTGACGCGGCAGGACGAAATCAATCTGGTGGCTTGTAAAATCGCAGCTGATTTATTCAATATCCCGAACCGTATTGCCCGTGTCCGGCAGACCGATTATTTGGAATACGGTGGAGATGATGAAGATGTACCTGATGTTTTGGAGGCATTGGGCATTACCGATTCCATCAGCCCCGAGCAATTGGTAACAGAACGGTTGGCCGGTTTGCTCAGCTATACCAGTGCTTTACAGGTTTTGCGTTTTGCTGACGACAAAGCACGTATGGTGATATTGGAAGCGAGCAAGGGAGGTTTGTTATTGAACAAGCCGATTTCCGATATCAACAGCCATTTGCCGGAAGGAGTGGATTGCCAGATTTGTGTGATTTACCGCAATAACCGTATGATTGTGCCGACGGCGGAAACGGTGATTATCGAGGGGGACGAGGTGTGTTTTCTGGCCGACAGCCGTTATGTGAAAACGATTATGCGCGAGTTGAGGCCTTTGGAGCAGCGTACTCGGCGTGTGATGATTGCGGGCGGCGGTAATATCGGTTACCGTTTGGCCAAGCAGTTGGAAAACCAATACGATATTAAAATTATCGAGTTGAATGAAAAGCGTGCCGAATGGTTGGCGGAAAAATTGGATAATGCTCTGGTGCTGTGTGCTTCGGCAACCGACGAAAACCTGCTTAATCACGAATATATCGATGAAATCGATGTTTTTCTTGCCCTGACTAATGATGATGAAAACAATATTATGGCCAGTTTGCTGGCGAAGAATTTGGGGGCAAAACGCGTCATTACGATTATCAACCGTTCGCGTTATGTTGATTTGTTGGAAGGTAATCAAATCGATATTGTTGTTTCGCCGCATTTGGTAACCATCGGCAGTATTTTGGCGTATGTCCGGCAGGGTGATGTGGTTGCAGTACATCCTTTGCGGCGCGGCAGTGCGGAAGCAATCGAGGTGGTGGTGCATGGTACGAAAGATACGTCTGCTCTGGTTGGAAGGCGGGTATCCGATATCAGATGGCCGGAAGGTTGCCATATTGCGGCTTTGGTTCGCGGAGACGAGGTGGTGATGGGACATAAGGAAAAAGTCAAAATGCAGGAGGGAGATCATTTGATTTTCTTTGTATCCCGTCGTCGCGTGGTAACGGAATTGGAAAAACTGATTAAGGTGAAGATGGGCTTTTTCGGTTGAAAGATGCGGAACAGAATAATGCCGTCTGCAACAGTTGCAGACGGCATTTCAATGCCTGTTAGGCTTTATTCGGCTTCGTTAATCCATGCCTGCTGTACGGCTTCGAGGATTTTTTCACCGCAACGGGCGGGATCGTCGTCAAAATCCGGCAGTGCGATAATCAGTTCGCGCAGACGGGTAAAACGTATGGTTTTGGGATCGATGTCGGAGTGGTTGTCGTACAGTTCTTCCGCGATATGTTGAATGTCGGTCCATTTCATGGTGTATTCCTTTCTATGGCAGTGCCGCCGACAGGAGTGCGGACGGCATGAACGGATTAATGTTCTCGAGCGTGGTTGATGGTGTATTTCGGAATTTCCACCACCAAATCTTCACCGGCAACTTTTGCCTGACAGCTCAAACGGCTTTCTGCCTCCAAGCCCCAAGCTTGATCGAGCAGGTCTTCTTCGATTTCGGACGGCTCTTCCAAACTGTCGAAACCTTTGCGCACAATTACATGGCAAGTGGTGCAGGCACAGGATTTTTCGCAGGCGTGGTCAATATCAATATCGTTGTCAAGCAACAAATCGCAGATGGTTTGGCCTTCGGGGGCGTTGTCGATGATTTTGCCTTCCGGACAAAATTCCGTATGGGGGAGAATGGTTACTTTCGGCATGGTTTTCTTTATTGTGTAAGGGTTAATGAAACATTTTGGCAGGCAGCAGGTCTACTGCCGCCGCACATTACAAATTTATCGGCACAGCTTTATAGATATGGGGGCAAGGGGGATAAAATACGCGGTGTTTTTCCCTGTATATTCCCCGTAGTGCCGCAGCCGTCTGCACGTTTTGCCGTATATCAGTCAAACAGGCCGAGATGTGCGGTCAGAATCGAAATGCCGATGCAGACCAATACTAATCCGCCGAGCACTTCGGCATGTTTGCCCAATTTTTGTCCGAACAGTTTGCCGACATACAGCCCGATTCCCGACATCAGGGTGGTGGTGCAGCCGATCATCAAGGCGGCCAAACCGATATTGACTTCGACAAATGCCAAACTGACCCCTATTATCATGGAGTCAATGCTGGTGGCAAGGGCTGCAATCAAGGTCGGCCCCAAAGGATTTTTCCCGGTGTCGCACGTTCGGTTGTTTTCGGCAAAGAGTGAGTTGTAAATCATTTTGCTGCCCAAAGCAGACAGTAAACCGAAGGCAATCCAGTGATCCCAGTCTGCAATAAACGGTTTGGCTGTCGAGCCGCCCAGCCAGCCGATTATCGGTGCGATACTTTCGATAATGCCGAAAATCAGCGCGGTACGCAGCAAAACGGAAGGGCTGAAATATTTTCTCTGGTTGTCGGCCGCACCTTTGGCCAGCGAGGCGGCAAAAGCGTCGGCTGACATGGCAAAAGCCAAAATCATCAGCGCGTAAATGCTTATGGCGGTGTTTTCCAAAGCAGGTCTCAGGCGTTTTTATTCTGTTGTCATACAAGGTATGCCGGGGCGGGCAGGTAGAGCATCACTCGGCCTGTTACCTTCAAATATCGTTGACGTTTTGCCCCGTCAGCGCGCGCTGGATATTGCGGTTCATGCGGCGGGCGGCGAAATCGTCGCTTGCACGAGCCAGTGCGGCGGTGTCGGCACGCAGTTCTTCCGCCGAGCCGTTTTTCAGACGGCCTTCGAGTGTGTTCAAAGCCGTCTGCAACCCGGACAACTCGGCTTCATCCAGTAAATCGCAGTCCAATGCCAGAGCGGCTTCCACGGCGGTAATCAGGCCTTCGGCTTCAACCGCCGCTTCTGCACGCGCCCGTGCCGCCGCATCTTCTTTGGCTGCGCTCATGCTGTCTTTCAACATTTGCGTGATAGCTTCGTCGTCCAGACCGTAAGATGGTTTTACCTCGATTTGCGCCTGCACGCCGGTGGTCTGTTCGCGAGCGGAAACCGACAGCAGGCCGTCTGCATCGACTTGGAAGGTTACGCGGATACGCGCCGCGCCTGCCGCCATCGGCGGAATGCCGCGCAGGGTGAATTTCGCCAGGCTGCGGCAGTCGGCCACCAATTCGCGTTCGCCTTGCACGACGTGTATCGTCATCGCGGTCTGACCATCTTTAAAAGTGGTGAAATCCTGCGCGCGTGCGGTCGGCAGAGTGCTGTTGCGCGGAATGATTTTTTCCGCCAAACCGCCGTAGGTTTCCAAGCCGAGCGACAGTGGCGTAACGTCAAGCAGCAGCCATTCGCCGTCATTCTTATTGCCTGCCAGCACATTCGCCTGCATCGCCGCGCCCAGCGCAACGACTTCGTCGGGATTCAGATTGTTGAGCGGCGTTTGCCCGAAAAAGGTAGCAACGGCTTGTTGGACGTGCGGCATACGGGTGGCACCGCCGACCATAATCACGCCTTTGACATCGGTTTTGCCAACACCCGCATCTTTCAAAGCCTGCTTGACCGGCTCGATGGTTTTGAGTACCAAATGGCGGGTCAAATCTTGGAATTCCTGCTGTGAAAAGGTTGATTCGACTATTTTGCCGTCTGAAAGCTGCGTGCGAACGGTTGTGCTGCGGTTGAGCGTCAGCTCTTCTTTGGCAGCGCGTGCCAAGCCGAGCAGGAGTTGGTGGTCTTGTTCGTTCAGCTGCGACAGATTGTGCTGTTCCAGCAGGCGGCAAAACAGACGGTGGTCGAAATCGTCGCCGCCGAGCGCGGAATTGCCGCCGGTGGATTTGACTTCAAACAAGCCTTTTGAGAGCTGCAAAACGGATACGTCGAATGTGCCGCCGCCCAAGTCGTATACGACAAACGTACCTTCGGAGGCGTTGTCCAAACCGTAGGCGATTGCGGCGGCGGTCGGCTCGTTGAGCAGGCGCAGCACATTGATGCCGGCCAAACGCGCGGCGTCTTTGGTGGCTTGGCGTTGGGCATCATCGAAATAGGCGGGAACGGTAATGACCGCTCCGGTCAGTTCGCCGCCCAAGCTCTCTTCGGCACGCTGTTTCAAAACGCGCAGGATTTCGGCAGAAACTTCAATCGGTGTTTTTGCGCCTTGCCGCGTTTGCAGCTCGATAACTTTTTCGCTTTTGCCGAAACGGTAGGGCAGATGTTGGTTTGTAATGTCGTCCAAGGTGCGGCCGATTAAGCGTTTGGCCGAAGAAACCGTGTTCAGCGGATCGGTTTTCTGCGCTTTGAGCGCATCGTGTCCGACTTCGACATCGCTGCCGCTGCCGTAACGTACGACAGAGGGCAGCGCGTTGCGGCCTTTTTCATCGGGCAGGCAGACGGCGGTTCCGCTTTTGACGGTCGCCAGCAGGCTGTTAGTGGTTCCTAAATCGATGCCGACCGCCAAACGGTGTTGGTGCGGTGCGGCGGAAAGGCCGGGTTCGGCGATTTGCAGTAAGGCCATAGCGAGATTCTTAGTGGATTGTTTTTAAAATTTTTAGGCGGTTTTCAGACGGCATTGCATTTAAGGCGCTGCGGCGTTGATTTCCTGTTGCAGCTTGCTTAAAAAACGCCCTTGCCGCACCAAACCGGCGGCTTCCTGATATTGCGCGGCAGCAAAGGCGGCGGACAAATCGGCATACAAAGCTGTCTGCACCGCGCCGATTTCGTTTTTCAGGCGGCTTAATGCGACTTCGTTGCCGCGACTGTCTGCCAGAGTTTCTCGCCACTCCATCTGCTGCATCAGAAATTCGGGTGCAAATGCGGTATGTTCGGGCGCGTCTGCTTCGATGCCCTGCATCTGTAAAAGTTGTGCCGCGCGGTCGAGCGGATTTTTCAAGACACGGTAGGCTTCGTTCACCGTGGAGGCCATCATGACGGCCTGTTTTTGTTCAAACGCGCTGGCGGCGGCGAATTTGTCGGGGTGGCACTGCGCTGCCAAAACACGGTACCGCTCGTCTAAAACGGCGGTGTCGGTATCGAAAGTTTCGGGCAGGCCGAACAGTTTGAAATATTGGCTCATCTTGCGGTCTTTTTCCGAACGGCGTATGATGCGCGGTTCTGTTTTTCAGGAAAATCAAATGAGTAAAAAAGTCGAAATCAATAAAGGGCAGATTCGCGACAATGCGCTGAAAGCCTTGGTGAAATCCAACCTGTTCCGCTGTAAAGTCGAGCGGAAGAAAAAGGGCAAAGGCAGTTACAACAGGCAGGCCTTCAAAAACGGGCGGGACGGTTTTTTTGACCGTTCCGCTTTTTTATGCCGTCTGCAAGTGTTTGCAAGCCTGTAGACGGCTTCTTGAGATGATGCAGCTTGAAAATGGTTTAAACGTGGAAGCTCTCGCCGCAGCCGCATTCGTCTTTTACATTCGGATTTTGGAATTTGAAACCTTCCTGCAAACCTTCTTTGGCATAGTCCAATTCTGTGCCGTCCAGATAAACATGGCTTTTCGGATCGACAAATACTTTTACACCGTATTCTTCGAATACCAAATCTTCCGGTTGGATTTCATCGGCAAATTCCAAGGTATAAGCCATGCCGGAACAGCCGCTGGTTTTTACGCCCAAACGGATTCCTTCGCCTTTTCCGCGTTTCGTCAGAAAATTTCGGATATGGTCGGCAGCTTTTTCGGTTAATGTAATCATTGTTTTATCCTTTGTTTGACCGTTCGGCAGCAGAAATTTCGGAGTATCCGTTTGCAAAGACCGTCTGAAAAGACATCAGGCTTGTTTTTTGCGGTAGTCTTCAATGGCGGCTTTGATGGCATCTTCGGCCAAAATCGAGCAGTGCACTTTTACCGGCGGTAATTCCAATTCTTCGGCGATTTCGCTGTTTTTAATCGCCAAAGCTTCATCAAGACTCTTGCCTTTTACCCATTCGGTAATCAGGGAAGAAGAGGCGATGGCCGAACCGCAGCCGTAGGTCTTGAACTTGGCATCTTCGATTACACCTTGTTCGTTTACTTTGATTTGCAGTTTCATCACGTCGCCGCAGGCAGGTGCGCCGACCATGCCGGTACCGACTGCATTATCGTCTTTGTCGAAGGAACCGACGTTGCGGGGGTTTTCGTAATGATCGATGACTTTATCGCTGTATGCCATGATTTGTTGTCCTTTAAAATAATAAAATAATTTTTGTTTCACAGAGCCGTCTGCAGCAAAACCTGCAGACGGCATAACGGTTGTTTTAGTGTTCTACCCACTCGACTTTGCTCAAATCCACGCCGTCTTTAAACATTTCCCACAGAGGAGAAAGTTCGCGCAGTTTGCCGATTTTGGATTTGATGAGTTCGGCGGCGTAGGCGACTTCTTCTTCGGTTGTCATGCGGCCGAAGGTAATGCGTAGGGAAGAATGCGCCAGTTCGTCGTTGCGGCCGAGTGCGCGTAAAACATATGAAGGCTCCAAAGAGGCGGAAGTACAGGCCGAGCCGCTGGATACGGCCAGTTCTTTCACTGCCATAATCAGGCTTTCGCCTTCGACATAATTGAAGCTGACGTTCAAATTGGTGGCTGCGCGGTTGTCCAAATCACCGTTAATATAGACTTCTTCGATGCCTTCGATGCCTTTCAGGAAGATTTCGCGCAGTTTTAAAGCGTGTGCGGTATCCTGAGCCAGCTCTTCGCGTGCCAGGCGGAAGGCTTCGCCCATACCGACGATTTGGTGGGTCGGCAGGGTACCTGAACGGAAGCCGCGCTCGTGGCCGCCGCCGTGGATTTGTGCTTCCAAACGCACACGTGGTTTGCGGCGTACATATAATGCGCCGATACCTTTGGGACCGTAGATTTTGTGGGCGGACATGGAGAGCAGGTCGACTTTTGCCGCTTCTACGTCAACAGGCGTTTTGCCGCAGGCTTGCGCCGCATCAACGTGGAAAACGATTTTGTTTTCGCGGCAGATTTCGCCGATGGCGGGAATGTCTTGAATCACACCGATTTCGTTGTTCACCCACATCACGGAAATCAGGATGGTGTCGGGGCGGATGGCGGCTTTGAGTTCGTCCAAGTCCAGCAGACCGTTTTCTTTTACGCCGAGGTAGGTAACTTCGAAGCCTTGGCGTTCGAGTTCGCGCATGGTGTCCAAAACAGCTTTGTGTTCGGTTTTGACGGTAATCAGGTGCTTGCCTTTGGTTTTGTAAAATTGGGCAGCACCTTTGATGGCGAGGTTGTTGGATTCGGTGGCACCGCTGGTGAAGACGATTTCCTTGGAGTCGGCGTTAATCAGTTTGGCGATTTCTGCGCGTGCATTTTCAACGGCTTCTTCCGCAACCCAGCCGAAATTGTGGCTGTTGGAGGCGGGATTGCCGAAAGTTTCGCACAAATAGGGAATCATTTTTTCGGCAACTCGTTTGTCGACCGGAGTTGTGGCGGCGTAGTCAAGATAGATTGGGGTGTGGACAGTCATATTGTTCTCTTGTTGTTGAAAGTGGTTTGCGGTTAATGGATGCGGGTTAGGACGACTGTTTGTTCGTTCGGGCGGTATGCGTCGTCCAAAATGCTTTGCAGGGTTACGCTGCTCAGATAGTTGTGTATGGTTTGGTTGAGACTTTCCCACAGATTGTGTGTGAGACAGGGCATGCCGTTTTGGCAGTTACCTTTGCTGCTGCATTGGGTAGCATCAAGCTTATCTTCTGCGGCAGCGATAATCTGCGCGATGTTGATTCGGTCTGCGGTATGCGCTAAGACATAGCCTCCGCCCGGGCCGCGTACGCTGCCGACAAGTTCTGCACGGCGGAGCTTGGCAAACAATTGTTCCAAGTAGGAAAGAGAAATCTGTTGGCGGTTGCTGATGTCGTGGAGTTTGACTGCGCCGTTGCGGCTGTTCATGGCCAAATCAATCATGGCAGTAACGGCAAAGCGGCCTTTGGTGGTTAGTCGCATGGGTATGACCGGAATGCTTGAAAACAGGCGGCATTGTGCAATAACTGACTATTTCAGTCAAGTATTGGATTTTTACTTTTATTTATGGCAAGATAGTCTTTATTTAAATAATAAAAATTCTTATTTTTATTTGGCCGGAGAGGGTTTTACGGCTGGTTGTTTCAAAGCCGTCTGCAGCTTCCATCCGGTGTGTTGCGGTTTTTAATATTGGATACATAATAAGTACGGGACGGTACCAGGTATTTTTGGAGAGTTGTTTGGTGTTTTCAGGTTTTTTAAAAGGAAAAGAAATGCAACATCGAGATTTGAGCAGGATTACCTGTATTGAAGATTTGCGCCGTGTGGCGAAACGGAAAATGCCTAAGATGTTTTACGATTATGTGGATTCCGGTTCGTGGACGCAGACGACTTATCGTGAGAATACCTCTGATTTTTCGGATATTAAGTTGCGCCAGACGGTGCTGGTGGATATGGAGGGCCGCTCTTTGGAAACGGAAATGCTGGGGCATAAGGTCAAAATGCCTTTGGCACTTGCACCAACCGGTTTAACCGGTATGACGCGTGCGGACGGCGAAATATTGGCGGCACGTGCGGCGGCGAAGTTTGGTGTCCCGTTTACTTTGTCGACTATGTCGATTTGTTCGATTGAGGATGTGGCGGAAAACAGTCCTGAGCCGTTTTGGTTCCAACTTTATGTGATGCGCGACCGCAAGTTTATGGAAAATCTGATTGCGCGTGCGAAGGCGGCGCAGTGTTCGGCTTTGGTGCTGACGGCTGATTTGCAGATTTTGGGACAGCGGCACAAGGATATTAAAAACGGTTTGTCCGCGCCGCCCAAGCCTACTCTGAAAAACTGGTTCAATCTGGCTTTGAAGCCCGAATGGTGCTGGCATATGCTGCATACGCAGCGGCGTACTTTCCGAAATATTGTCGGCCATGCGGAAAATGTGGGGGATGCGTCTTCGCTGTTTGCGTGGACGGCCGAACAGTTCGATCCGGGACTGAATTGGGAAGATGTGGCGCGGATTAAGGACTTGTGGGGCGGAAAGCTGATTGTCAAAGGGGTTATGGAAGCAGAAGATGCGGAAATGGCGGTGAAATATGGTGCCGATGCGGTGGTCGTTTCGAATCACGGCGGCAGGCAGCTTGACGGTGCACTGTCTTCCATTAAGGCTTTGCCTGATGTTGTGTCGGCGGTGGGAAGTCGGACGGAAGTGTGGCTGGACAGCGGTATCCGCAGCGGTCAGGATATGTTGAAAGCTTGGGCTTTGGGGGCACGCGGCATGATGGCCGGCCGGGCTTTTCTGTATGGTTTGGGTGCGTACGGTGAAGACGGTGTAACGCGTGCTTTGGAAATTCTGTATAAAGAAATGGATTTGACGATGGCGTTTACCGGCCGCCGTAATTTGCAGGAGGTGGACAGCAGTATTTTGGTTAGCGGCACTTACCCTCTGCCTCGAAAATCTCTTTAAAGGAAGCTAAATATGCCGTCTGCAGATGTCTGCAGACGGCAGTTTGTTGTTTGAAAGCGGTATCAGAGGCGGTCGATTTTGGCAAGAAGCTGCTGTAATGCCTGTGCGCGGTGGCTGACGATATTTTTGTGCTCGACCGACAGTTCGGCGGCAGTGCAGCCGTATTCGGATAGGAAAAAGTGCGGATCGTAGCCGAAGCCGTTGCTGCCGGCGGCCTGATTCTGCCAGGTGCCCCGCCAAATGCCTTCGGCTACAATCGGTTGCGGGTCGTGTTCGTGGCGAAGCAGTACCAGCACGCAGACATAATAGCACGATCGGTCATCTTGTTCAGCCAGCTGTTTGCAGGCTTTCGCATTGTTGGCGGCATCGGATTTCGGTTCTCCTGCGAAGCGTGCCGATAATACGCCGGGGGCTCCGCCTAAGGCGGGGAAGCAGATGCCGCTGTCGTCGGCTAAGGCGGGCAGTCCGCTGCGTCCGGCCGCATGGCGGGCTTTGGCGAGTGCGTTTTCTAAAAAGGTATGATGCGGTTCGGGGCACTCGGGGATGCCGAATTGTGATTGTGGCAGAATTTTGATGTTTTTGGTGCCGAACAAAGCAGCAAACTCTTTCAACTTGCCTGAGTTGCTGCTGGCTAGGACGATTTGTTCAAACATTTTCCTGCTCCTGTTCGTTTAAGGCGGCCCTAATGGCGCGGTTTCGTGCGGTTTCGCGTAAGAAAAATGCCAAGCTGGCGATTTGCCCGAATACTGCGCCGAAGGCAAACAGGAAAGCGGCAATGGCAAACTGCCTGCTTTCGACGGAAAGAAGATAGCTGCCGGCTGTTACCAGACCGATGAAGAGCAGGGTGAACAGAAGAGTCAGCAGCAAAAAGGAATGGCGTTTGGTCATCATGGGAAAATCGGGAAAAAGTTTATTATAGCGGAAGCAGCAGAATGCCGTCTGCACGATGAAGATGCAGACGGCAGGGGTATGCGGAATTATTTGCAGGATACGCCGAGAATTTTGGCATCGGCAGATAATTTGATATTGCAGGAGGTCGTGCCGGTTCCGGAAACGCTGACACCGTCGGACGATTTGCGTAAAATCAGCGGTTCTTTGACACCCATGGATACGGCGGTGCGTGCGATATTGATGCTTTGTTCGGCAGCCAGTCCGGAAGAGTTTTCTTGGATTTGAATGTCTTTTGCGGAAGCGGTATGGCCGGCGGCCAAGGCAGCCAGTGCCAAGAGTAATGTGCCGGTTTGTTTCATTTCTTTTCCTTGTATGTGAAGCCTGCGGTTTGCAGACGCTGCGCAGAGTAAGCCAATTCAGCAGCCTGTGCAAGCGGTTTTTCTGCTGTTTTGTGCAAGAAACTATGATGTTTTGTAAACATGAATCTGTGGACGGCAGCAGCAGGGCGGAAATGTTCGATTGTTCGGAAATATGCCGTCTGAGGGTGCAGACGGCATATCGGGATTAACGCAGTTCTTTGTACAGTTTGCCGATCCAGTCGGATAATTCCCGGCCTTTATAGGGGCTGCCGTCCCGGTTCAGGATATTGATGCGGGTACCTGTTGCAACAGGGGAGGTGTGCACAATCAGTTCGATCGGTTTGACTTTGTTTCCCGCTTTTTTCCTGCTGCCGAACATACGGTCAAGCAGACCGGGCTTGCTGTTGGTGACTGCTTCGCTTTCGCTTGGGGCGGCTTGAATCAAAAAAGCATCGGCAGCTTGGTTTTGTCCGACAACGGTCAGACCGATGCGGTCAAGTGCCAGGGCTGTACGGCGGCGGTTTCGTTCGTGGCTGCCTTCGAGTAAGAGGCTGCTGCCTTCGATTTTGGCCAATGCGGCGGTTTTGCTGTCAGGAGCTGCGGTCGCTGCTGTACCTTTCTCGATTTGTGCCTGGTCTGCGCCCAAATACTGCATGAAACGGCTCAGGAATGCGGCTTCCAGATTGGCATCATTAGGACGCGGCTGCCAAACTGTACGTTCTTCTTTTTTGTCGGTATAAACTTCCTTCATGCCTTTGTGGGCGAAGAAAATGTCGGTACCGCCGTTTTTTCGGGCTTCCAGGCGGATAATGAATTTGTCTCGTTCGCCGGTGGAATAAATACCGCCCAAGCCGACTTTTTCAAACAAACTGCGGATGCCGTCGTTCGGCAGTTTGGCGCGGTTTTCCGCCCATTCGGTTTCCATTTGTCCGATGGCGGGTTCTTCGCGGTCGACGGTGAATCCGCTCTCCTGCCAGAATGCTCTCAGCAGAGGCCAGATTTCGGCTGGCTGTTTGTCGGCAACGGAGAGCCAACGCTGGTTACCGTCGCGTTCCAGGCTGATCCCTTTAACGTCTGCCAGTACTTGTGCGGAGGCATGTTGTGCTGCAGACGGCATACGGTTGATGTCGCTTGCGCGAACCGCTCCGCTGCCGGCCGGCAGTTGGTAGAGACTGCCTTGGTTGGGGTTGGTCAAATCGGGAGGCACTTCTAAATTGACGACTTTGCGGTTGCTGCTCTGGTAATCCAATTCCGGAACGGATTGTTTTCCGGAAGAGCAGGCGGCAAGGCCTAAAACGGCAAAGACTAAAGCGGTCGGTTTCAAGCAGTTCATAAATACTCCTGCAAAAAGTTAAATCAGTGAGGCACGTTTCAATGCGTTCAGAACGGTTTCCTTGCCGCTGCCGCTCAGTTCGATAATCGGCAGGCGGACGTGCGGACCGCATTTGCCGAGCAGATGGCAGGCCCATTTCGGGGCGGCAGGGCTGGGTTCGCAGAACATCACATCGTAAACGGGAACCAGCCGTTTGTTTAAGGCGCGGGCTTCTTCCAGGCGGCCTGCCAGTGCGGCACGGCACATATCGGCGAATTCTTTCGGTGCGACGTTGGCGGCTACGCTGATTACGCCGTGGCCGCCGCACAGTATAAAGGCCAAACCGGTCGGATCATCGCCGGAGTAAACGGCGAATCCTTCGGGAGCGCGGTTGATGAGGTCGATTTCGCGGGCGATGTCGCCGCTGGCTTCTTTGACACCGATGATGTTGGGGATTTCGGCCAAACGCAGAATGGTTTCGTTATCCATGTTTACCACTGTGCGGCCGGGAACATTATAGATAATCATCGGAATATCCGCAGCTTCGGCAACTGCTTTGAAATGGCGGTAGATGCCTTCTTGCGACGGTTTGTTGTAATAGGGAACAACCGACAGGGTGGCATCGGCACCGGCTTTTTGCGCGCCTTTGGACAGTTCGATGGCTTCGACCGTGTTGTTGGCTCCGGTGCCGGCAATAATCGGAATGCGTTTGGCAGCGTGTCTGACGGCTGCTTCGATAACGGCGAGATGTTCGCCGACCGGCAGAGTGGCCGACTCGCCGGTAGTGCCGACAATTACCAGACCGTTGCTGCCGCTTTCGATATGCCAATCGATAAGTTGTTCCAATTCGCGGTAATTGATGCTGCCGTCAGAATGCATCGGAGTGAGCAATGCGACCAAGCTGCCTGTTAACATGATAAAACCTTCTGCGTGATGTTCGGAAATCGGGGATTGTAGCCTAAGTTGGCTGCTGTGGGAATGTAAGGCCGTCTGCAGACGGCATTTTGCATTTTATTCCAGCCATTCGGGCGGAATGCTGCAAACGGGAACCGGCCGGATTTTATGTTGGGCAGCGGCGTTGAGACGGCGGTAAACGGCCAATACTTCGCGTTGGCGGCCGGAAAAGTCCTCGGGTTGTTTTTCGGGAGGTACGTTCATGGCCCATTCCAATTCGGGATAGCTTGCGCCCATCTGCTGTTCGTCGGTGCGTTCGGTGTCCCACAGGCCGTCTGTGGGTACGGCGGTGCGGACGGATTCGACGATGTCCAATTCTTCCGCCAGACGGTAGACCTGTGTTTTGGTCAGATCGGCAATCGGGCTCAAATCGACGCCGCCGTCGCCGTATTTGGTGAAGAAACCGACACCGAAATCTTCGATTTTATTGCCCGTTCCTGCAACCAAAAGATTATTTGTCTGACCGTAATAATAGAGTGTGAGCATACGCAGGCGGGAACGGCTGTTCGCAAATGCCAGTTGCTCGATCTGCGGCGCATCGGCGGTTTTGCCGACGCTTTGTTCAAACTGCTCGAACGTCGGGGTCAGATCGACGCGGAGGCTGCGGACATTGCCAAATGCAGCCTGCAAGGCGGCGATGTGTTCCTGTGCCCGACCGACTTGGTCGGTTTTTTGGCGTATCGGCATTTCCAGCAGCAGAACGTCCAGACCGGTGCGGGCGGCGAGGGCGGATACCACTGCCGAATCGATGCCGCCGGAAACGCCGATAACGAATCCTTTGCTGCGGGCTTGGCGGGCGTAATCTGCCAGCCATTCGGTGATGTGTCGTGCAATGGCGCGGGTGTTCATGATGCTGCCTTCATTCTGCGGTCGAAACGGGCAATATAACGCGGGCTGCCGGGCTTGGCAACCGGAGGGGCAGTCCGAAAGGGGCAGACGGCTGGTTCAGGGGCGACGGTAGGTTTTGCGGAAGGTTTCGTGCTGCGGCGTGATGGCGGCAAGCCGCGCTTTTTGGACGGCTGCGGCGATGTTTTTGGGCTCGGCCGCATATTCGGCGGCGATTGCGGCGGTGTCGATGCCGTCTGCAAGTGCCAGCAGTTCCAGCCAGTGGCCGTGCTGCGGATACGGGGCGTACTCGAAACCCAAGCGGCCTTGCGCATCGGCACGGCAGACGTTGAGGATTTGGCGGAAGCGTTCGGGGCGGCGGAAAGCGTCGGTGCGCTGCAAAACGTCCAGAGCGGTGGCGGGGCGCAGCTCCGCCGCGCTGTGCAGCACGATATGCCAGCGGCAGACCAGCTCCGCCAAGGCCGCACAATGTTTCGGCACGCGCAGGCGGCTGTTTGCGTTTTTTACCGCCGCCACACCCGCGATGTCGTGGCCGTGGTGGGAAGGCAGTTTTTCAGACGGCGTGAGCGCCTTGCCCAAGTCGTGAAGCAGCGCGGCATAGCGTTCTTCCAGCGACAAACCGTCCCGCACAGCCGTCTGCAACACCATCATGGTATGCACGCCGCAGTCGATTTCGGGGTGGTGTTTGGGCGGCTGCGGCACGCCGTACAGGGCGGCGACTTCGGGCAGCACTGCTTCCAGTGCGCCGCACTCGCGCAAAACGTCGAACATAATTTGCGGCTGTGCTTCCGCCAGTCCTTTGGCCAGTTCCTGCCACACCCGTTCGGCCACCAGAGCCGCCGCTTCGCCGTCTGCCACCATTTTCCGCATCAGATTCATGGTTTCGGGAGCAACGGAAAAACCGTAACGCGCGGCGAAACGCGCCGTACGCAGAATCCGCACGGGGTCTTCGGCAAATGCGGGCGAAACATGGCGCAAAACGCCGGCGGCCAAATCCGCCCGGCCGCCGAAGGGGTCGACAATCCTGCCGTCCTCATCCTGTGCCATCGCATTGACGGTCAGGTCGCGGCGTTGCAGATCCTGTTCCAGCGTAACGTCTTTTTCCGCGTAAAAGGAGAAACCGGCATAGCCTTTGGCGGTTTTGCGTTCGGTGCGGGCAAGGGCGTATTCTTCGTGTGTTTGAGGGTGCAGGAAAACGGGAAAATCCCTGCCCACGGGCGTGAAACCGCGTGCCGTCATTTCCGCCGCGTCCGCACCGACCACCACCCAATCCCTGTCTTTCGTTTCCCGTCCGAGCAGTGCATCGCGCACCGCGCCGCCGACCAAATAAACCTGCATGGTTTTCCGCCTGTTCCGAATTGTCGAAACCGCCATTATAGCCGAGCCGCCGCCCGAAATAGCCCGCCGCGCCGCTTTCGTATAAAATACCGCCCTTTGCCAACTGCCGTCTGCACGTTTTCTCTCTTTTTTCAGACAGACGGCCTCCAACCGGAAAAATTATGGAAGAAATCGCTCACGAAAACGGCGCGCACGCCGATGAAACCGAACACAAACGCGGCATCCGCAGCTTTGTTCTGCGGCAAGGCCATATGACCGCCGCCCAGCAGCGCGCCATCGATACGCTGTGGCCGCAGTTCGGTGCCGATTATCAGGACGGCGCAGCCGATTTGGACGAGCTGTTCGGCAGAAACGCGCCGAAAATTCTGGAAATCGGCTTCGGTATGGGAACGGCCACCGCCGAAATCGCCCGCCGTCTGCCGGAAAAAGACTTTCTCACGATAGACGTACACGGCCCGGGCGTGGGCAATCTGTTGAAACTGATTGAAGAAAACGGCATCGGCAATATCCGCGTCATGCGGCACGATGCGGTGGAAGTGGTAGACAATATGCTGGCGGACGGTTCTTTGGACGGCATTCATATTTTTTTTCCCGACCCCTGGCACAAAAAACGCCACCACAAACGCCGTCTGATTCAAACGCCGTTTGTCGCCCGTCTGCTGCCCAAGCTGAAAAGCGGCGGCTATGTCCATCTGGCAACCGACTGGGAAGAATATGCCGTGCAGATGCTCGAAGTGTTAAGCGGTTTTGCCGAACTGGAAAACACCGCGCAAGACTACGCGCCCACGCCCGACTACCGCCCCGAAACCAAATTCGAGGCGCGCGGCAAACGTTTGGGACACGGCGTTTGGGACTTGGTTTTCAAGAAAAAATAAAAACAAAACGCTGCCGTCTGCGGAAGGTGCAGACGGCATTGCAGGGAAGCAGACCATGTACGACGTAAACACCCAAGACGTGCGCCGCTTTTTCGCCGATGTCTGGCGGCAGCGTTTCGTCCCGCTGCAACTGAACGCCTTGCAGCAAAAGGCTTTGCGGATTATCGAAGCCCATCAGGAATACGCCCGAGTTTTGGATAATGTCGAAGACTATCTAGACAAAACCTGGACACCCGAAGACGGCGAAGAAAACCCCTTTCTGCATATGTCGCTGCATCTTTCCATTCAGGAACAGGCCGCCATCGACCAGCCGCCTGGTATCCGGAAAATCCACGAAACCCTGTGCGGCCGTTACAGCGGAGACTGGGTGCGCGCCGAACACGAAATGATGGAAGCCTTGGCCGAAACCGTCTGGGAAGCGCAGCGTTTCGGACGCGGACTGGACGTAAACGTCTATATGACGCGGCTCAGAAAGCTGGTCGGCCTGGGACAGGAAGACAACGCCCGCCTCAATCCGCACGAAGTGCCGCAGTCCGACAAAATCAGCCTGCGCGATTAAAAACAGCCGCCGATGCCGTCTGCAGACAGACGGCATGAAAAGTGCAAAACAAAAACGCGCACAGGTTTGAAAGTGTAGGGGCGGATAGGCGGGAATGTTTGGAAATTTAGGAGACAGAAATGAATCTGCACGATATACGCGCGGAATACAGCAAGCGCGAATTGTCGGAAGCCGACTGTGCGGCCTGTCCGCTGGCGCAGTTGGAAATCTGGCTGAACGAAGCCGTAGCAGCGGAAGCGAGCGAGCCGACGGCGGTGAATGTCGCCACCGCAGGCGCGGACGGCAGGCCGTCTGCCCGAATGGTGCTGCTCAAAGAAGTGAGCGCGCGCGGCTTGGTGTTTTTCACCAATTATTCCAGCCGCAAAGGGCGGGCTCTGGCCGAAAATCCCTTTGCCGCGATGACGTTTTTCTGGCCGGAACTGGAACGGCAGGTGCGTTTTGAGGGGCGGGTGGAAAAACTGCCCGAGGCGGAATCGGACGCTTATTTCGCTTCGCGCCCCTACACCAGCCGCCTGGGGGCGTGGGCGAGCGAGCAGAGCAGTGTGATTGCCGATAAAGGCGTGCTGCTCAAACGTGCCGCCGCATTCGGTGTGAAACATCCGTTGAACGTGCCGCGTCCGCCGCATTGGGGCGGTTTCGTGCTGCTTCCCGATTATGCGGAGTTCTGGCAGGGCCGCCCGAGCCGTCTGCACGACCGTATCCGCTACCGCCTTGCAGACGGCTTGTGGATTAAAGAGCGGCTGGCGCCGTGATGCCGTCTGAAAAACGCACGCCGCCGTGCGTGCTGACGGTGGCAGGTTCCGATTCGGGCGGCGGCGCGGGCATTCAGGCCGATTTGAAAACCTTTGCCGCGCTCGGTGCGTACGGCACCAGCGTCATCACCGCTTTGACGGCGCAAAACACCTGCGGCGTGCAGTCGGTATTCGCCGTGCCGCAGGAAACCGTGCGGGCGCAGGCCGAAGCGGTGTTCGCCGATTTCCCGATTGCGGCGGTGAAAATCGGTATGCTGCCCGATGCGGCAAGCGTGGAGACGGTGGCGGATATTCTGCGGCGGCACAAACCGCCGTTTGTCGTACTTGATCCCGTTTTGCGTTCGAGCAGCGGCGCGGATTTGGGGCGGGATACTTTGGACGTGCTGCGCGAAGAGCTGCTGCCCTTGGCTGACGTACTCACGCCGAATCTTGCCGAAGCGGCGCGTTTGTGCGGCGTGCAGACGGCATACGGCGAGGAAGAGTTTTTGGCGCAGGGATGGCGTTTGCAGCAGTTCGGCGCAAAAAACATCCTGCTCAAAGGCGGCCATTTCGACGACGGGGCGCAATGCTGCGACCGCCTTTTGACGGCGGACGGCAGCGTAGGAATATTCTGCACGCCGCGTTCCCGAAGCACCAACAGCCACGGCACGGGTTGCACACTGGCTTCCGCGCTGGCCGCGCTCTATCCGCAGACTGCTTCTTTGCCGGAAGCCGCCGCTCGGGCGAAACAATATGTGTACGGCGCATTGGAAGCGGCGGCGGATTGGCGGATTGGCAAAGGCTGCGGTCCTTTGGCACATTTTTGGCGGCAGGCGGAATAATGCGCGGCCACGCCGAAAGGCATATAATGGGTGGTTTGCCTGTGTCGCCGCAGTCTGAAAATACCGAATGATGAAACTGATTACTTCCGCCCAAAACGGCCTGCTCAAACATCTTGCCAAGATTCTCTCTTCGGCCAAATACCGCCGCGAACAGCGGCAGACGGCCTTGGAGGGCGTGCATTTGCTGCAGGCTTTTCTCGATAGCGGCGGCGTGCCGCTGCAAGTACTCGTTCCCGAAACGCGCCTGAACCATCCGGAAATCCGCGCCTTGACCGAACGCTTGAATGCAGACGGCCTGTATGCGGCGGCAGACAGGGCTTTGGAAAAAATCAGCAGCCTCACCGAAGGCGCGGACATCATCGCGCTGATTGGAATGCCGTCTGAAAAAAGCCTGCCGCAAACGGGCGACTGCGTGGTTTTGGAACAGGTGCAGGATCCCGGCAATATCGGCACGGTATTGCGTAGCGCGGCCGCTTCGGGCGTGAAGCAGATTGTGGCCGATAAAGGCTGCGCGGACGTGTGGTCGCCCAAAGTGCTGAGGGCGGGCATGGGAGCGCATTTCCTGCTGGACATTGCGGCTCGCGCCGATTTGGCCGAATGGCGGCAGGGCTACCGCGAAACGGTGTATGCCACGGCTTTGGACAGCCGTTCCGTACCGCTTTACGGTTTGGATTTGCGCAGCCCTGCCGCCTGGCTGTTCGGCAACGAAGGCAGCGGCGTGAGCGGAATCGCGCTGGCCTCGGCCGACAAAAGCGTTTTGATTCCGATGGCTGGTGCGACCGAATCGCTGAATGTGGCGATGGCGGCGACGGTGTGTCTGTTCGAACAGATGCGCCAGCGGCTCTGATGCCGTCCACCCCCGAAAACCGAACAAGCCCAATCCTAAAAGGAACACAAAATAAGGAACACAAAATGACGATATTTGCCGCAGAACACCGTGCCCGACTGGCGGAACTTTTGGACGGCCGCGCATCCGATGGCGGCTCGATGCGTGCAGACGAAATGCAGGCCTATCTTTTGGCTGCCGTTTCCGGCCCCGATGAAGTGCGTACGGAACAATGGCTGCCCGAAGTTTTGGGCGATGAAGCGTTTTCGGACGGAGAAACGGCGGAAATCCGTGCCTTGGGCGAAGCCCTTGCCGCCGCGATGGCAGCAGAAATCAAACAGGAACGCCGTCTGCCCGAATTGTGGCTGTATGAAGACGATGCCGGCGAAACCGATTATTTTACCTGGTGCAACGCCTATATTTACGCGCTGGATACGCTGGAAACCGACTGGTTCGAGCGGGCGGACAACGAAGATTTCGAAGACAGCTTTTTCCCGCTGATGGCTCTGGCCGGTATTTACGACGAAGACGGCGAAGAGGGCGTTGCACTGGATTTGAGCGAACGGGAAACCGTCCGCCTGAAAGAAGAACTGCCCGAACGTCTTTTGGATATCGCACTGTTTTGGCAGGCTGTTTTGAACAAACCGCAAACCGTGCGCCGCGAAGGCGGCAAAATCGGCCGCAACGATCCCTGTCCTTGCGGCAGCGGCAGGAAGTTCAAAGCCTGTTGCGGCAGAAATTAAACTAGAAAAGTTTATACCGTAAAAGCAAACACATCATAAAACCGATTGTCAGCAGATGCAGACGGCTTGTATTTTGTCGGCCGTCTGTACCCGCACAGCCGATGCCGATATGCAGAAAGTCAATCCGATTATCCACGCGCTTGCCAAATTGGGCGTATTTTATTCCGTGCTGCTGATGATACCGGCCGCTGCGTCGTATCTGTTTCGAGACGGCACGTTCAGAGCATTCGCACTGACAGCTGCCTTTACTTTTTCCGGTTCGCTGCTGGCCATGCTGCTGACTGCGCGGCACGCCCGCGAGTTACGCGTCCGTGACGGCTTTACGCTGGTTTTTGTCTTGTGGGTCGGTTTTGCCGCTATTTCGGCGATGCCGTTTTATCTTTACTTTCCCGCTTTAAGTTATACCGATGCCTTTTTCGAGGCCATCAGCGGCCTGACGACAACGGGTGCGACCGTGTTCACCAGTCTCGACACGCTCGCACCCGGCCTGAACTTCTGGCGGCATATGATGAACTGGCTCGGCGGTATGGGGATTATCGTTCTGGCCGTTGCGGTTCTGCCGATGTTGGGCGTGGGCGGTACGCAGTTGTTCAAAGCGGAAATCCCCGGCATCGACAAAGACAGCAAAATGGCACCGCGCATTTCGCAGACGGCGAAAAAACTCTGGCTGGTGTATATCGGATTTACAGCGGCTACCTGTCTGTCTTTGAAGGCGGCGGGCATGGGCTGGTTTGATGCCGTCTGCCATGCGATGTCGACCTTTTCGCTGGGCGGCTTCTCCACGCACGACAGCAGCATTGCCTTTTTCGATTCGGTTGCCGTAGAAAGCGTGATTATGTTGTTTACCGTTTTGGGCGGCATGAACTTTGCCGCGCATTTTGCCGTGGCGCACGAAAAAAGCCTGAAACCTTATTGGCGCAACGAAGAAACGCGCAATATGCTGATGATTTTGGCGGCAAGCATTGTTGCGGCATCGCTGTATCTGTGGGCGAAGGACTATTACAGCCTGGGCGATGCCTTCCGTTTCGTCAGCTTCAATTTTGTTTCCATCGGCTTGGCCAACGGCTATGCCAATGCCGATTTCGGACAGTGGCCGCTGCTGGTAACTTTATGGTTGTTTTTTCTGGCCAACGTGCTGGCGAATACCGGTTCGATGGGCGGCGGCATCAAGCTGGCGAGGGCAATTGTTTTGGCCAAGTTCAGCCTGCGCGAAGTTTCTTTGCTGCTGCATCCGAACGCGGTACGCAACGTCAAACTGAACAGACATTCCGTTTCCGAACGCACGGCGATGGCGGTGATGGCGTTTATTTTCGTATATTTTATGACGGTAGTCGTGTTTACTCTGGCACTGCTGGCCAGCGGTTTGGATTTCGTGTCCGCACTGACGGCAACCATTGCCTGTATCACGAATGCCGGCCCGGGTTTGGGCATGGTCGGTCCGGCCTACAATTACGCCGAACTGGGCGATTTTCAAAAATGGCTGTGTACGATGGTGATGCTGCTGGGACGTTTGGAAATTTTTACCGTGTTTATCCTGTTTACGCCCGCGTACTGGCGGAAATGATTCCGCCTTTTCCGAAGCCGTCTGCAAGTGCCGCAGACGGCGTTTTGCTGTGTGCGGGAAATCGCGGAAAATCCGCAAAGCAGGTTGCAGACGGCATAAGGAGGGCAAAAACTGGTATGATTCTGGGAATTTCGACAGACGGCAAACACAGGCCTGCCGGCTGTTTGTCTGCCAAACCAAGGAGTATCCGATGACATTGTTCCGCAAACGTTTGACTTGGCTGTGTGCTGCCGTACTGGCTGCCTGTGCAACTTCCGAAACGCCGCTGCCCGCCGGAGATGCCGATAACCGGCCCGCCGTTTCCGTCGCGCCTCAGGCAAAATTGCCGCAACGCCCCGCACAAAGCGAAGAACAGGTGCTGAAAGCATTTTATGTTTACGAAAATACTTTACGGGCGGTGAAAAACGGCGATGAAGCCGCTGCCGCTTCGTTTTTGAATATGATGCCGGAAGGAGCGATGGCTGAGGCTGTCCGTACCGAACGGCTGAAAAATCTGGCGAAAAACAGCGATTGGGCGGGTTTCCGCCGCGAATATGCCAAACTTGGCGAGGCGGGCCGCAGCGCGGAAATCCGCTGTTATGCGGATATGGCGGAGGGCAATTATCAAGCCGCCGCCGAAAGGGTGAGGGAAACGGGAGGATTGTCGGCTGGCTGTACCCGTCTGGTGGCAGATGCCGCCCGGCAAGGCCGTCTGAAAAACGATGATGTCTGGCGGCACGTACGCGGCCTGATGGCGGCGAAACGTTTTACCGATGCGCGAAACCTGGCTGCCGCTGCCGGCAGTCCTTTGGACGGCAACGAAGGACGGGGCGCACAGGAAAATCTCTTGCGCGATATTGTGAGCAAGCCGTCTGCAGTTGCGGCGGAGCGTTTGCGCGGTTTGGAAGAGAGCGGAGCAATCGGCCGAGAACAGGCCGGATTTGCTTGGGGAATTTTGGGCTTGCAGCAGGCGAAAAGCCGCAATTTCGGCACCGCGCTGGCGTATTACGATAAGGCCGACCGCACGCAGCTGAATAAAGACGCGTTTGAATGGTATGCCCGTTCCGCGCTGCGTTTCGGCAAGTGGAACGAGTTGGCCTCTATTATCAGCGATATGCCCGCCGGATTGAAAAACGACCCGACCTGGCAGTATTGGCTGGCACGCAGCTATGCCGTTCAGGGCAGAACGAAAGAAGCGCAGGAACTGTACCGCAAAGCCGCTCAGAGCGGCCGCAATTTCTACGCCGTTTTGTCGCTGGAAGAATTGGGCGGCCGCATCGATACGCGCAACAATACGCCCGAACCGAAAGCCGTCGATGTCGCCCGTTTGGCGCAGGACGGCGCAATCGCCCGCGCTCTGGTTCTGTACCGCAACAGTTTGAACGGCAGTGTCGCGATGCGCAAAGCCGCGCAGGCCGAATGGCGTTATGCCGTCCGCAGTTTGGACGAAACCGCCAAGATTACTGCCGCAAAATTGGCTTATGACAACCAGTTTTACGAAATGGCGGTCAATACCGCCGCCGATACGGATAAAGTACTGCATTACAATCTGCGCTACATCACGCCGTTTGCCGAACAGGTGCAGCATTACTCTGCGCAGGCAGGTATCGATACCGCTTGGGTTTACGGCCTGATTCGCCAGGAAAGCCGTTTCATGCTGGGTGCGAAATCGAGTGTGGGAGCGCAAGGACTGATGCAGGTGATGCCGGCAACCGCCCGAGAAATCGCCCGCAAAATCGGCATGGATAGCAGCGCACTTTACACGACAGACGGCAATATCCGCATGGGAACGTGGTATTTGGGTGATGCCAAACGCCGTCTGCAAAACAACGAAGTGATGGCGACCGCAGGTTATAACGCAGGCCCCGGCCGTGCCCGCCAGTGGCAGGCCGACGTGCCGCTGGAAGGCGCGGTTTATGCTGAAACTATTCCGTTCAACGAAACACGCGATTATGTGAAAAAAGTGATGGCCAACGCCACATATTACGCAAGCCTGCTCAACCAGCCGCATACTTCACTGAAACGCCGCATGGGAACCGTGCCGGCGAAATAAATGGCTTGCCGTCTGCACCGTAAAACGGTTTGCAGACGGCATAGTTGGGAACAAAGGCGGTTAAACGCCTAAGGCTGCAGACGGCTTACGCGCCGTAAACCGGATTTTTGTCGCACAAAGCTTTGGCAGCGGCGGCAACGCGGTTCAAAACGGTTTCGTCTTCCGGATTTTCCAAAACGTCGGCCACCAGATTTGCCAATTCGCGGGCATCGGCTTCGTCAAAACCGCGAGTGGTAATTGCTGCGGTGCCGACGCGGATGCCGGAGGTAACAAACGGTTTTTCCGGGTCGTTCGGAATGGCGTTTTTGTTGATGGTGATGTGCGCCTTGCCCAAGGCTTCTTCGGCGGCTTTGCCGGTGATGTTTTTCGAGCGCAGATCCACCAGGAAAACATGGCTTTCGGTGCGGCCGGAAATAATCCGCAAACCGCGTTTCACCAATTCCTCCGCCATCGCGGCCGCATTGATTTTCACCTGTTTTGCGTAGTCTTTGAATTCAGGCTCCAAGGCTTCTTTGAACGCAACGGCTTTGGCGGCAATCACGTGCATCAGCGGACCGCCTTGCAGACTTGGGAAAATAGAAGAGTTGAGGGCTTTTTCGTGCGTATTGTCGCGGCACAGAATCACGCCGCCGCGCGGTCCGCGCAGGGTTTTGTGGGTGGTGGTGGTAACGAAGTCGGCAAACGGAACGGGGTTGGGATATTCGCCGCCCGCCACCAAACCGGCATAGTGCGCCATGTCTACAAACAGGTATGCGCCTACTTTGTCGGCAATTTCGCGGAACTTGGCCCAGTCGATTTGCAGGGCGTAGGCGGACGCGCCCGCCACAATCATTTTCGGTTTGTGTTCCAAAGCCAAGCGTTCCACTTCGGCGTAATCCAGCACTTCGTTTTCGTCCAAGCCGTAAGTGATGGCGTTATACAGTTTGCCGGAAATGTTGACCGATGCGCCGTGGGTAAGGTGGCCGCCGTGCGCCAAGCTCATGCCGAGGATGGTGTCTCCGGGTTTCAGCACCGAAGCGTACACGGCTTGGTTGGCTTGCGAGCCGGAATGCGGCTGCACGTTGGCGTATTCGGCGCCGAAGAGTTTTTTCACGCGGTCGATGGCCAGTTGCTCGGCGATGTCCACGTATTCGCAGCCGCCGTAATAGCGTTTGGCGGGGTAGCCTTCGGCGTATTTGTTGGTAAGCTGGCTGCCTTGCGCTTCCATCACGGCGCAGCTGACGTAGTTTTCCGAAGCAATCAGCTCGACATGGTCTTGCTGGCGTTGCACCTCTTTGGCCATGGCGGCGGCGAGTTCGGGATCGTATTTCTCAATGGTTACGCTTTTTGAAAACATGGGGTCTCCTAATGTCGTGAGGGAAAGCTGCAAAGGCAGCGGAAAAACGGGCTTTATTGTAACTGAAAATTTTATGTTAAGGATATGTGAAAGTATTCTGCGGTAGGGAAAGTCTGCCGGGAGGGCGGTTTGTTTGTGCGAAGTCAAGCAGATGACGCAAGCTGCTGCCAGAGTGTGCAGGCTTTGCTATAATGAAAGAGGTTCCGGAAGGCTTGGCAGCCGGCCGGAAGATTTGAAACTTTATATAAGGGGATAAAACAATGTTTCCAGAATATCGCGAACTGATTTCGAAATTGAAAACCGAAGACGCACACTTTGCCCGTCTGTTTAACGAACACAATGCGCTGGACGACAAAATTACCGGCTTGGAAAATAATCCGGTTACGGCTGTTTCTGCTCAGGACGAAATCGAAAAATTGAAAGTGGCCAAATTGGCATTGAAAGACCAATTGTTCGAAATTCTGAAAAAAGCCTCTGCCTGACCGTGTGTCGGATACCGCCCGAATACCAGGGCGGTATTTTTATGCCGTCTGCAGCCGTTTTGCCGTTAACTGGGGGAAATGGGTTACAATAGATGGTTTCGCCTAATGTCCGGAGGTTCCGAACGTCGCTGCTTGGCGAGTAAACGGGCTGGAACAGGATTGGCGGAACGGAGGTTTATATGAACAGCAAAATATTGAAACAGGCAGCTTTGCAGCGTTTGCAGCGCGGATTGGGTTACGAGTTTTCCGAAATTGAATGGTTGAAGCGTGCTTTGACCCACCGCAGTTATTCGGCCGAACATAACGAACGCTTTGAATTTGTCGGGGATGCGGTGTTGAATTATACCGTGGCACGGATGCTGTTTGATGAGTTTCCCGATTTGCCTGAGGGGCAGCTTTCGCGTTTGCGCGCAAATTTGGTCAATCAGGAAATATTGGCCCAAATCGCTTTGCAGCTGGATATCGGCGATGCTTTGTTTTTGGGGCAGGGCGAACTGAAAAGCGGAGGCTTCAAGCGGCCGTCGATTTTGGCCGATGCTTTGGAAGCCGTGTTTGCAGCGGTCAGCTTCGATGCGGATTTTCAGGCGGCAGAGGCGGTGGTCAGACGTTTGTTTGCCGAACGGGTGAAAAACGTGGATTTTAAAAATCAGGGCAAAGATGCGAAAACCCTGTTGCAGGAGCGTTTGCAGGCACGCCGGTTAGCCGTTCCCAAATACCGTATCGAAGCGCAGGAAGGCGACGGAAATGCGGCGGAGTTTACCGTTTCCTGCGATTTGGGAGAATTGGGCAAAATCACATATGCCAAGGCAGGCAGCCGGCGTGCGGCGGAACAGGAAGCGGCCAAACAGGCGCTGGTCTGGCTGGAAGAACGTTTTCCCGGCGGCACGCAAGGCCGCAAAACAGCTTGATGCCGTCTGCAAGGGCGGCAGGATATACGGAAAGCAGATGAATATCGAAGAATTTTTGAATGCGGAACAACAGCGGGCGAAGGATTACCGCTGCGGTTTTGTGGCGATTGTCGGTCGGCCGAATGTCGGCAAATCGACTCTGATGAACCATCTTATCGGTCAGAAAATCAGTATTACGAGCAAGAAAGCGCAAACGACCCGCCATAAGGTAACCGGCATCTATACGGACGATACGGCACAATTCGTATTTGTCGATACGCCGGGCTTCCAAACGCACCACCGCAATGCGCTGAACGACCGTTTGAATCTGAATGTTACCGAAGCGATGGGCGGTGTCGATGCAGTGGTATTCGTGATTGAGGCCCTGCGTTTCAGCGAGGCTGACCGGACGGTGATGAATCTGCTGCCGAAGCATCTTCCCGTTTTGCTGGTGTTGAACAAAATCGACAAGGAAAAAGCCAAAAATTCTTTGATTTTACAGGAATTTGTCGAGAGCGTGCAGGCGGAATTCGAGTTTGCGGGCGTGGCGGCGGTCAGCGCGAAACACGGCTTGGGACTGGCCGCGCTGATGCAGCAGATCAAACCGTTTCTGCCCGAAAGCGTGCCGATGTATCCGGAAGATATGGTAACCGACAAATCGAGCCGCTTTCTGGCTACCGAAATCGTGCGCGAAAAGCTGTTCCGCTATTTGGGCGAAGAGCTGCCGTATGCGATGAATGTGGAAATCGAGCAATTCGCCGAAGAAGACGGTATCAACCATATTTACATCGCGGTATTGGTGGATAAGGAAAACCAAAAACCCATCGTTATCGGCAAAGGCGGCGAAAAGTTGAAGAAAATTTCCACCGAAGCCCGCTTGGATATGGAAAAACTGTTCGGCTGCAAAGTGTTTTTGAAGGTGTGGGTGAAAGTGAAATCCGGCTGGGCAGACGATATCCGCTTTTTGAACGAATTGGGTATGTAAGGCTGTCTGCAATGAAGTTTGACCAGCAAAGCGCGCAGCGGCGCGTGGACGAAATCCAAGCAGTTTACCGCGAATGGCTGGCTTTGCAGCCGAAATTGGAGCGGGCGGAACAAGACTGGCGGCGCAGTATCGAACTGATGGCGGAAATGGAAGCCTTTTATTTCGGCGAGGCGGAGAGTTCGAGCGATTATTCTTTGCTGCACGAAGCCGAAGAACAGGGCTTGGCATTGGACTGGACGACAGAAGGCGAATACAGTGTATTGTCGGAAGATGCTTTGTGGAACGCTTTTCACGAACAGCAAACGCTTGCGTGGCGGCGTTTGCGTTCGGCCTTGGCCGTGCTCGACAAAGAGGGCGGATAATGGCTTTGCAGGGCATTTTGCCGTTTGCTCACAGCTTGTTGCGCGAACATCTGCAAAACGGCGATTGCGCGGTTGATGCCACAGCCGGCAATGGCCACGATACTGTTCTGCTGGCCGAATGCGTGGGTGCAGACGGCATGGTTTACGCCTTCGATGTACAGCAGCAGGCCTTGGACAATACCTTATGCCGTCTGCAAAACAGCGATTTGGACGGGCGCACGCGCCTGATTGCGGCCGGGCACGAACGGATGGCCGATTATGTGCCGCAAGGAATTGCCGCCGCCGTGTTCAATTTCGGTTGGCTGCCCGGCAGCGACAAAAGCATTGCCACACGCGCCGAAACCAGCGTGGCAGCCTTGCAGCAGGCGGCGGATTTGCTGAAAAGCGGCGGCCTGATTGCCGCTGCGGTTTATACGGGACATGCGGAAGGTGCGGAAGAAGCACCGTTTGTCGACCGTTGGGCGGAAAGTCTGCCGCAAGAATGTTTCAAAGTGCTGCGTTATCAGTTTGTCAATCAGAAAAACCGTCCGCCTTATCTTTTGGCAATCTATAAAATATAAATCACTCTTTCAGAAAGGAACACTATGTTTGCCGCTGTCAAACACAGCCACCTGCTGTTTGTCGCCATTACCTTGATTTTATTCAACCTGCGCTTTTGGCTGCTTGTTTTCCGTCCGCACAAGAGCTTGCCGAAAGTGCTCAAAATCTTGCCGCATATCAATGATACGGTTCTGCTGCTCAGCGGTCTTTGGCTGATGCATATTACTGCTTGGGTGCCTTTTGGCAATGCTGATTGGCTGGGCTGGAAGTTATTGTTTGTATTGCTTTATATTTTAAGCGGCATGCGTGCGTTGAAAGCAGTTCCGCGCAGCGGAGCTGCTTGGAGCGGTTATATTGCGGCTTTGTGTTGTGCTGCCGTTGTGCTGTATCTTGCACTTTTCAAACCCGTGTAAACGGGGTGGCAGTCTTTATTTGCGGAGTACAGCCGTTTCTTCTGGTTTGCATGAGAGAATGGAACCGTTTGTTAAAGATGCGGAGGATAGGGTTCCTACCCGTGGCACAAGTTCCACCCCCCCACCGCGCTTTATTTATATCCGTGCCGGGAAGGGCGGCCGATAAGGGCTTGGATTTGGGAGATCGGAATTAAGCTGGTGAATTTCAGGATTTTCAAATCCTGGCCGGGGAGTCGGGCAGCAAATCGTTCTGGAACAGATTTTCTCGATGTGACAATGCGCCTCACTGTTCTGCTTGTCTGATTTCTGATCAAATGTTTAAATGCGTGAGGCGTATGCCGTCTGCAAATTGGCACATCAGACGGACGGCGGCCGTTCCGATGAAAAAGCGTCCAAGCCGTTTTCGCAGCGTGTCAGTTTTTGCGACAGTGTCTGACGGAGCAGTTCGTCGTTGCGTGCGAGAGAGGAACGCTCGGCTTCGTGATGCCATAAATGATAGGCTAGTCCGCCGAATTTCAGATTTCGCCTCCTGATTCCGTTGTGATAGAGACGGGCGGTAAATTCGCTGTCTTCCCGTCCCCAGCCGACAAATTCATTGTTGAATCCGTTTGCTTTTTCGGCATCGGCCCGATAAAAGCCCATATTGCAGCTTTTGACTGCTTTGCTGCTTTGATTGCTGAAACGTGCAATCAGACTGTATAAAAGCGGGCAGCGCCATGCGGCATGTTTTTTGATGATGCCGTCAGAAAAAGGAGAGGGAGCGTAGTTTGGCGGCAGAGGATGGGACAATAGTTTGCCGGTGGCCTGCGGTGTCAGCAATACGCGGCTGCCTTGCACCCAAAAACCCGGGCGGGCGATTGCGAGATGGTCGCGGATAAATTCGGGATGCAGAATCATATCGCCGTCAACTAATACGATATAGCTGCAGACGGCTTGGGCTAATGCGCGGTTGCGTGCTTCTGCTGCCCGGAAGCCGTCGTCGCTTCGCCAGGAATGAATCAGCGGTACGGGAGAAGCAGCGGCAAAATCTGCGACCAAATCGGCGGTTTCTTGCCGCGAACCGTCGTCGGCAACGATAATCTGCTTCGGCAGAATGCTTTGTGTTAAGGCGGATTGCAATACCAGCGACAAGGCATCTGGTCGGTTGTAGGTTGTGATAATCAGGGAAACATCGGGCTGCATCAGAGCTTGCCTCCCGATTTGTTCAGATAATACAGACGGACATATTTGGTCATGGTGTAGAAATAATGATTAACTGCCAAAATCCAGCCTAATTTTCCGTCCAAAAAGCCCCTGTCGAAGAAATAGACTTTCAAAAACGCCCAAATCGGACGCAAAACAATATCTTTGAAAAACGATGCTTTTTTGCCTGCTTTTTGATACTTTTCGGCAGACAGGCGGGTATATTGATCGAATTTTCGGAAATACTGATCCCAATTGTCGTAAGTGTAATGGTACATCGGCGATTTGAATCTGTCTTCTGCATAAGGGTGGCTGATTTGGGGATGTACGAACCCTTCGACTTTTGTTCCTTCGGCAGGCAGCAGCCGACAGACGTAATCCGGCCTCAGTGTACCGTGCTTTGCTTTGTTGAAGCGGAAACGGTTGCACCGCTGAATCCAGTAAGCCGTATCTGCCGACCGTTTGCAGACGGTATTGCGGATTTCTTCGGACAGTTCGGGCGAAATCCGTTCATCGGCATCCAAAAACAAAATCCAAGGTTGGCTTGCCTGCTGTACGGCGAAAGTTTGCTGGCCGCCCCAATCGCCGTTCAAACTGCGCTGTATTACTTTGGCTCCGAGCGATTCGGCAATTTCCCGAGTGTTATCGGTACTGAAATCGTCAATTACAATGATTTCGTCGGCAAAGGCGACACTTTCAATGCAATCGCGGATATTATGGGCTTCATTACGGGCCAAAATCAGAACGGATACGGGAAGCATGGCTTTCTTTCTCGGCAAATACCGGCGATATTGATATTAAAGTCCGCCGGTTAAAACAAAGGATTCTATTTCCAAGACAGGATTTTCTCAAATTTCCAAATGTAGTAGGCTTCCGGCAGACTGTCAAATCCGGGCGGGCTGTTTGGGAAGTTTTCCACTTTATGCTGACAGCCGCCTTGTTTTTAAAGGGGTATCTGTCAAAGGGCAGTTTGGCAAGGGTAAGAAAAAGTTACCCCAAAAATTACCCTATAAACATGCGCACACTAGCACACGCCAGCGCATTCAGGCAAAAGAAAAAACCCTTGAAACGTTGAATTTCAAGGGTTTTGCATATTTCAGCATACTGCTGATTATTGGGTTTGGTGGAGGCGGGGGGAATTGAACCCCCGTCCGAAAGCCCTCTACAAAGCGTTCTACATACTTAGTCTTGCCTACTTGGGATCTTGTTTCCATTCCGCCGACAGACAGGCTGTTTGGAAACCAGTTACCTTAAATCTTATTTTCTGCCAAGTAACCCGACAGAAAACCAGTCAATGTAAAATGACGTTGCTGTAGCTTGCGCTACGCAGTCCATCGACCAACTGCTGCAACGGCAGGCCTGTTAAGCGGCCAATGCGTAAGATTCGTCGTTTGCGACTATTTTTGTTCAGTGTTTAACGGGCTTCTGAGACCCCGGTATGCCCGCATCTGCTTCGCAACCCCCGTCGAAACCAAGATCGCCCCCAGACAACTTAAGATTTTTGATTATAGCTTTCTTTGTATTTTTTGTCTAAATAAATTTGGTTTGTCCGCTGTGCCGTCTGCAGGTCGACAATCCGCTGACTTTCATTTGGGATTCGGACCTGCGTGAGGTTGCAGACGGCATCAGGAAAATATCAGCTTGCCTCCTATGCCGTTGACTTGGATTTCGCTGTCGGGTACATAACGTCCTTCGAGCAAGGCTATTGCCAGCGGGTTTTCGATTTCCGCTTGTATGGTTCGTTTAAGTGGTCGTGCACCATATACGGGGTCGAAGCCTGCTTTGGCAATCAGATCCAGCGCGGTGCTGTCGATTTTGAGATGCAGGTTTTGGGCGGCAAGGCGTTTTTCCAGACCTTTGAGCTGGATTTTGGCGATGCTGCGGATATGCTCGCGACCCAAGCCGTGAAACACCACCACTTCATCAATGCGGTTAATCAGTTCGGGACGGAAATAGGCTTTCACGTCCGCCATCACCGCCGCTTTCACCGCCGCATAATCGGCGGTGTCGCCCAAATCCTGAATGTGCTGGCTGCCGATATTGCTGGTCATCACAATCACCGTGTTTTTAAAGTCCACCGTGCGCCCCTGACCGTCCGTCAAACGTCCGTCATCAAGCACTTGCAGCAGAATATTGAACACATCGGGGTGCGCTTTTTCCACTTCGTCCAGCAAAATCACGCTGTAGGGCTTGCGGCGCACCTGCTCGGTGAGATAACCGCCCTCTTCGTAGCCCACATATCCGGGCGGCGCACCAATCAAACGCGCAATGCTGTGTTTTTCCATGTATTCCGACATATCCACGCGGATTAAATGCTCCTCGCTGTCAAACAAAAAGCCCGCCAACGTTTTGCACAACTCGGTTTTGCCCACCCCTGTCGGGCCCAGAAACAGAAAGCTGCCGTAAGGTTTGTTCGGGTCGGACAAACCGGAACGGCTGCGGCGAATCGCGTCCGCCACCGCCCGCACCGCCTCGTCCTGCCCCACCACGCGCTGATGCAAAACTTCTTCCATTTTCAACAGCTTCTCGCGCTCGCCCGCCATCATTTTGGACACGGGAATGCCGGTCATGCGCGACACGATTTCGGCGATTTCTTCCGCCCCCACTTCCGTGCGGAACAGCTTATTCGGCTTGGCACCGCCGCCGCTTTGCTCGGCTGCCTGAAGCTGCTGCGCCAGTTTCGGCAACTCGCCGTATTCCAATTCCGAAGCGCGTGCAAAATCTCCCTGACGTTTTGCCTGTTCAATCTGCACTTTGGTTTCGTCAATCTGTTTTTTCAAGCCCGCCGTGCCTGCCGACACCGCTTTTTCCGCTTTCCAGATTTCGTCCAAATCGGCGTATTCTTTTTGCAAAACCGCGATTTCTTCGTCAATCAGTTGCAAACGTTTTTTGCTGGCATCGTCCGTTTCCTTCTCAACGTGCATTTTTTCCATTTTCAACTGGATAATGCGGCGGTCGAGCTTGTCCATCTGTTCGGGCTTGGAATCCAGCTCCATTTTGATGCGGCTGGCGGCTTCGTCCACCAAATCAATGGCTTTGTCGGGCAAAAAGCGGTCGGTGATGTAGCGGTTGGACAACTCGGCGGCGGCAACGATGGCAGGGTCAGTGATGTCCACGCCGTGATGGATTTCGTAACGCTCCTGCAAGCCGCGCAAAATCGCCACCGTGTCTTCCACGCTCGGTTCGTTCACCAACACTTTTTGGAAACGGCGTTCTAAAGCGGCATCTTTTTCAATGTATTGGCGGTATTCGTCCAGCGTGGTCGCGCCGATGCAGTGCAACTCGCCGCGTGCCAGCGCGGGTTTGAGCATATTGCCCGCGTCCATCGCGCCGTCCGTTTTGCCCGCGCCGACAAGGGTGTGGATTTCATCAATAAAAATCAGCGTGTTGCCATCGTCTTTTGCCAAGTCGTTCAACACGGCTTTGAGGCGTTCTTCAAACTCGCCGCGATATTTCGCGCCCGCAATCAAGGCCGCCAAATCCAACACCAGCAGGCGTTTGTCGCGCAGGGATTCGGGCACTTCGCCGTTCACAATCCGTTGCGCCAAGCCTTCCACAATCGCGGTTTTGCCCACGCCCGGTTCGCCGATTAACACGGGGTTGTTTTTGGTGCGCCGTTGCAGCACTTGCACGGCGCGGCGGATTTCGTCATCGCGCCCGATAACGGGGTCAAGCTTGCCTTCGCGGGCGCGGGCGGTCAAATCAAGGGTGTATTTTTTCAGGGCTTCGCGCTGGTCTTCGGCGTTGGGGTTATCCACAGAGACTCCTCCTCTTACCGCATCAATTGCGGCGTTGATGTTTGTTTCGGATGCGCCGGCGTTTTTCAAAATGCGGCCGGCACTGTCGTTTTGCTGTACCAAGGCAAGCGGGAACAGTTCGCTGGCGATATAGGTATCGCCGCGTTTGGCGGCGGCTTTGTCCATTAAATTCAATGCCGTCTGCAGCTCGCGGCCAGGCATGACATCTCCGCTGTTGCCGGAAATTTTCGGCAGGCTGTTTAATGTGTGCGCCAGTTCCTGCATGACTCGGGCGACATCTGTTCCTGCGCAGGCCAGCAGCGCGGCAATGCCGCTATTTGGATCGTCCAGCAGGGTTTTCAATACATGGGCGGTTTCTACATAGCCGTTGTCCGAAGCCAAGGCGAGACTTTGTGCATCGGCCAGAGCTTGTTGGAATTTGGCGGTTAATTTGTCTATTCGCATTTTGATGTGTCCTATCGGTTTTACTTGCTGCTGTATATAGGGGAAATGTGGATAACTTCAAGTGTAAAGTAATGTTATTGTGGATAAGTTGAAGCTGGATTTATTTTTTTGATTGATTTTTAAGATTTTTTATCCGATAAAATGCCGTCTGAAAACAATGTTTTTCAGACGGCATCGTATTTTGGGAAATGGATGTCAGGCAATCAGCGGCGGTGCGAAACGCAACACCGTATCGCGCAGAATAATCAGTTTGCCGTGGAAAAAGTGCGAAGCCTGCGGCAGGACGACCACTGGAATATCTTGCGGTGCGGCCCAGTCCAGTGCTTTTTGCAGGCTGACTACTTCATCGGCTTCGCCGTGAATAAGCAGCGTATTCGAGGGGCAGGGCGAGTTAGGTTCTTTTGTTTCGTAGTGGTTAACTGCCGGTCCCAACAACAATAAGAAATCGGGTTTGCGCTGCTGCGATGCCCATAAAGAAACGTAGCCTCCGAAGGAAAAGCCTGCAATCGCCAGCTTAGGCAGATGAGGATGTTGCGACCGAGCAAAATCGATGATGCTGATGCAGTCATCGGTTTCACCCCGGCCGTAGTCATGCTTGCCGTTGCTGTTTCCTACGCCGCGCAGATTGGGCAGATAACAGTGGAAACCGAGTTGTACCAAGGCTTTGGCAGCAGTTTGGATGACTTTGTTGGTAAATGTACCGCCGTGCAGCGGATTGGGATGATTGATGACGGCCACGCCGCATTCTTCTCCTTGTGCGGGCAGATACATGGTTTCCAAAGTGCCGGACGGACCGGCGATATTCAGCAAAATATTGGCTTTTAACATATTGTCTTTCAGAATGAAACGGTAGGCCTGCAGACGGCTTGTTTACAGAAAAAAGGTTTTGCCGTTGTTTTGGTTGGCGGCTTTGGCGGCAGACAAAATCCGTTTGAAATCGATTTGATAGCGTTCGGACAGTTTGTCCGCCCGTTTTTTCAGATTGTCCAGATTCAAATCGCGCGGTGTTTTCTGAAAAGCCGTTACTGCGATATTGCCGTGGCTTTCAGCAGGAATTTCCAGCACTCGGCCTTCGAAGACTTTGAGCAGGCTTTCGACAAAACGCCGGTAACGCTTGTCGCCGCTCCACCAGTTTGTTACGAAAATGCCGTCTGCAGACAGGGCAGTGCGGCAGTGGAGGAAAAATTCTTCGCTGACCAGGGTATCAACAATCTGTTCACCGTCAAAGCCGTCTATCAGCAGAACGTCTGTTCCGCCGCGCAGGGTTTTGACGTATTCCGCACCGTCAGCTTCGACGATTTCGAACATTTCGCCTTCAAACGGTAGCTCGAACAGAGTGCGTGCGACATTAATCACTTGCGGATTGATGTCTACCGCCGTTTGCCGGGTATTCGGCAGAAAGGCATCAATCCAGCGGGCAAAGGAGCCTCCGCCCAGGCCGATTTGCGTAATGTGCTGCGGTTCGCTTTCGGCAAACAGCAGCCAGCCCATCATCGCACGGCTGTACGATAATACCAGTTCGGCAGGATTGTCGGTGTTCATCGAACTTTGAATGGTGGAGCTGCCCAAATGCAGCGAACGGATATTGCCTTCTTCGGAAATGCCGACTTCCGGCAGCTCGAAACGTTGCGCTCGCAGACGGCGGTAAGGATGGTGTGCCATGACCTGAAACGGTGAATGAAATAAGGGATTATAACAAAGCGCGAGAGGGAAATGGCAAACCGTCCGGCTGCAGACGGCTGCAAACGGACAGATTGCAGTCTGGAAGCGGTTCTTTCCCCGTGGGTGAATCAAAATCCGAATAGGAAGGTATCGGGAATCCGTATGGCGGAAAAATAAAACAAAGGACTTGCAGGCAGGAAAAAATCAGGTATAATGTATCTCTTTCCAGCCGGTGTAGCTCAGTTGGTAGAGCACCTGACTTGTAATCAGGGGGTCGCGAGTTCGAATCCTGCCGCCGGCACCAGTTTTGAAAACGACACAATCCTTCGCCGATTGTGTCGTTTTTGCATACTTTCTGATACGGATATTTGAAAACCAATGGGCAATGGGACAAAACGCCGAAAGATGTCGGAAAGTGGAAAAAACTGCTTGTCAAACTTAAAAAATGCAGTTATGATTTCAATCTTTACGCCGGTGTAGCTCAGTTGGTAGAGCACCTGACTTGTAATCAGGGGGTCGCGAGTTCGAATCCTGCCGCCGGCACCAGTTATCATGAAGCAGCACAATCTCGCGGTTGTGCTGCTTTTTTTCAATTTTACCAACTACGAACCGAAGTAAATAATCCGTTCGAGTCGTGAAGGCGGCGGATATGCCGAAATAACGGCGTGGTAATCGGATAAGGACAGATAAAATGAAAATATGGATGACAATGCTTGCTTCTGCAGTGTGCTTGGCAGGGTGTGCGGTTCCGGCGGAAAAAGCCGTTTCTGTTAAAAGTATGCCGTCTGCAAGTCGGCCTGCAGAGACTCAAAAGCACCGGCTTGTGCGCCCGGCTTTCGATTTGGATGCGGCAACGCCTGCTTTAACGGGTTTTCCGGCCAATGCCAATGTGCGCCGTTTTATTGATTATGAAGCAGCTGCGGGACGTTTCAGCCGTTCGGAGTTGGAGGATTTTTTTTCGGAAGCGCGGTATAAAGACAATATTATTACTATTATGAACCGGCCGGCTACCTCGCTGCCTTGGTACAAATTCCGTCAAAACAATTCGGGGGCAGGCAAGGTAAACGGGGGCAAGGCGTTTTATGCGCAGTACCGCCACATTATCGATAAGGTTGCCCGCCAATACGGCGTGCCTGCGGAAATCATCGTGGCGATTATCGGTATCGAAACCAATTACGGCCGCAATATGGGTACTATCCGCCTGGCGGATTCTCTGCCGACTTTGGGTTTTGGTTATCCCCGCCGCAGCGAGTTTTTTCAAAACGAGTTGGGCGAGTTTCTGTTGATGAGCCGTGAAGAACAGCGCAATCCTTTCTCTTTTGTCGGCAGTTATGCCGGTGCGATGGGTATGCCGCAGTTTATGCCTTCCAGCTACCGCAAATGGGCGGTGGATTTTGACGGGGACGGGCAGCGTAATATTTGGAGCAGCATTCCCGATGTGGCGGCTTCCGTGGCCAATTATATGAAGGCGCACGATTGGCAGACAGGGGGCAAAGTGATGGTGCCTGCCGTGTTGGAGATAAACCCTAAACTGCAAGCCCTGATTGATGAAAAAACTGCTTTGAATTATACGGTTGCCGATTTCAAGAAAATGGGCGTGATTCCTATGGGCGATGTTGCGGATGACGAGCGTGCCGTTTTGTTCGGCTTGGAAACTTCGCCCGGTGTCCGCGAATATTTCTTGGGTTTCAATAATTTCTATACTATCTGGCGTTACAACAACAGCCGGATGTATGCTGCCGCCGTCCGCGAGATTGCCAACGGAATCGGCAGGGGAGGATTGTAAGGCAAACCGTCCGCTTGCTGCCGAAGGTGCAGCTGCGGCCGGGCGGTAAAACTGCTAGAATAGTCGGCCGTTTTGCCGCTTGGACGGGCAGGCGGTCGGGGAGGGTGCTGCAGACGGCCTGTGGACGTTTGATTTTTTTGGGAATATTATGGCTTATCAAGTGCTTGCCAGAAAATGGCGACCGAAAAATTTTGCCGACTTAGTCGGACAGGAACATGTGGTCAAGGCTTTGCGCAATGCTTTGGACAAAGGCCGCCTGCACCATGCCTATCTGCTTACCGGTACGCGAGGTGTCGGCAAAACAACTATCGCCCGTATTCTGGCGAAAAGCCTGAACTGCGAAAACGCCAACCACGGCGAGCCTTGCGGCGTGTGCCAAAGCTGCACCCAAATCGACGCGGGGCGATATGTTGATCTGCTCGAAATCGACGCGGCTTCCAACACCGGCATCGACAACATCCGCGAAGTGCTCGAAAACGCCCAATACGCGCCCACCGCCGGCAAATACAAAGTCTATATCATCGACGAAGTGCACATGCTCTCCAAAAGCGCGTTCAATGCCATGCTGAAAACGCTGGAAGAACCGCCCGAGCATGTGAAATTCATTCTCGCGACTACCGACCCGCACAAAGTGCCGATCACCGTATTGAGCCGCTGCCTGCAATTCGTGCTGCGCAACATGACCGCGCAGCAAGTGGCCGACCACTTGGCGCATGTGTTAACGGTAGAGCAGATTCCGTTCGAGCCGCCCGCGCTGCAACTGCTCGGCCGTGCGGCGATGGGTTCGATGCGCGATGCTTTGAGCCTGCTCGACCAAGCGATTGCGATGGGTTCCGGCAGCGTGGCGGAAAACGATGTGCGCCAGATGATCGGTGCGGTCGACAAACGCTATCTGGAAGAATTGCTGGGCGCAATCGCGGCGCAGGACGGTGAAGCGATGCTGGCCAAAGCGCAGGAAATGGCGGCGCGTGCGGTCGGTTTCGACAATGCGCTGGCGGAACTGGCGGTTTTGCTGCACAAACTGGCTTTGGCGCAAACCGTGCCGTCTGCCGTGGCAAACGATGCCGAACGCGATACGCTGCTGCGTCTGGCTCCGCTGTTGAGCGGCGAACAAATCCAGCTTTACTACCAATGCGCTTTGCGCGGCAAACAGGACTTGCCTGCCGCGCCGGACGAATATACGGGTTTTGTGATGACTTTGCTGCGTATGCTGGCGTTTGCGCCGATGGCGGCAAAAGCACAGCCTTTGCAGGGAAAAATCGCCGGTACGCAATGGCGAGATGCGGAGGACGTTCCGGCAAAAAAGCCGCAGACTGAGCCGTCTGCAGCAGCCGTCAAACAGCCGGAACAGGCGGACGACGGTGTGCAAATGCAGGCGGCGGTGCAGGCCGTTCGGGAGCCGGTTTCCTTGGTGCGGAAAACCGAACGTCTCCATGCTGCCGATGTGCCGCCTTGGGAAGATTTGCCGTCTGCAGCCGGGGAGCAAGTACCCGACAAAGTCTCTTCAAACAAAGGCAGTCATACTGCGGAACCTTCATGGGCAGTCTCCGCTTCCGAAACCCCGGCGGAACAGAACGGCGGCATGCCCTCTGCAGACGGCACAGTGGTTTTGCTTTCCGGGGATTCGGCTGACCGCTTGCAGGAAACAGCGGAAGACGGCGGTGCGGAGCCGGTGGGCGAAGAGTGTACCAAAAGTTTCGGCGATGATGTTTCAGACGGGGATGATGGTGGAGAAGCTTACCCGGCCGCTTTGTTTGTAGATGGAGAAACAGCGGGCGGGAGCAGGGAAGAGCCTGCCGATTTCACCCCCCTGCCGCCTTTCGGGCAAGCAACCTGGTTCGATATTGTCGAACGTTTGTCCGCACGTTTGGGCGGTGCGCAAATGCTGGCGCAGGATTGTGCCTGGGTATCTTTCGATGCAGCAGAAAACCTGCTGATGCTGTCGCTCGGCAACCATTCGGGCATCACAGTGAAAAAAGAATTTTTCGACAAAATCCGCGACACCTTGGCCGACGCATACGAATTGCCGCAACTGAAATTGCAAACCTGTACCTGGCAGGACGGCTCGGCTTGGGAAACGCCCGCGATGCGTCGCAAACGCCGTTTGAAAGAAGGACTGCTCGAAGCACAGCAGGCTTTGGAGAGCGATGAAACCTGCCGCAAACTGATGGAAGTTTTCGGCAGCGAAGTATGGAAACGCGGCAGCATCGAGTTTTTGGAAGCGGCAGATTAAAGCAAAGCTGCCGTCCGCATGCGGACGGCATAAGAAGTTCTGAATGATTCACCAATTAAGATAAGGAGTTGAAAATGTTTGGAAAGGCAGGATTGGGCGGTTTGATGCAGCAGGCCCAAAAAATGCAGGAAAATATGAAACGCGCACAGGCGAAACTGGCGGAAACCGAAGTGGAAGCCGAAGCAGGCAACGGTTTGGTGAAAGTTGTGATGACCTGCAACCACGTTGTCAAAAGCATCGAAATCAGTCCGGAGCTGATTGCCGAAGCAGCGGAAGACAAAGAAATGTTGGAAGACTTGGTATTAGCGGCGGTGAACGCGGCGGGCGAAAAAGCTGAAGAAACCACATCTGCAACTATGGGAGCGTTTACGCAGGGTTTACCCGCAGGTTTCGGCAATTTCTTCAAATAAGTGTATCCGTCGCTTTTCAGACGGCATCAGGCCGTCTGAAAGCATTTTCAGCAGAGGAATAACATGGGCAGCACCGCTTATCAGGAGCAGCTTGCCGCCAAACGGCAGCGTTTGCAGGCATTATTTCAGGGACTGAGTATGCCGGAATGGGATATTTTCCCTTCGGCGGAGCAAGGTTTCAGAATGCGTGCCGAGTTCCGCATCTGGCACGAAGGCGGCGAGATTACTTACGCAATGTTTGAGCCGGGCAGAAAAGCCGGGAGTGCATCGCTTATCAGGCTAGACGCGCTGCCTGCCGCACACGAAAGCATCAACCATCTGATGCCTCGTCTGCTGGCAGAACTATCCGCTGCCGACGTTCTGAAAAAACGCCTTTATCAGTGCGAATTTCTTGCTACATTGAGCGGCGATATGCTGGTTACGCTGATTTACCACAAGCCTCTGTGTGCCGAATGGGAGGCCGCAGCATACCGTTTGCAGGAAATTCTCGGTATCAAAATCATCGGCCGCAGTAAAAAACAAAAAATTGTTTTGAAAGATGATTTTGTAATCGAGCGTTTGAACGTACATGGCAAAACGTTTGCCTATCGTCAGATTGAGGGCGGTTTTACGCAGCCGAACGCGAAAATATGCGAAAAAATGCTCGAATGGGCGTGTGCTGCTGCAGACGGCATAGGCGGAGACTTGTTGGAACTTTATTGCGGCAACGGGAATTTCACCCTGCCACTGGCGCAGCATTTCCGCCAAGTTTTGGCCACCGAAGTCTCCAAAACCTCTGTTGCCGCCGCGCAATGGAATATTGTCGAAAACGGTACGGAAAACATTGCCGTTGCACGTCTGTCTGCCGAAGAGTTTACCGAAGCTTATACGCAGTCCCGAAGTTTCCGCCGTTTGCAGGATCAGCAGATTGATTTGAAAGATTATGAGTTTTCAACGATTTTTGTCGATCCGCCGCGTGCCGGCATTGATAACGACACCTTGCAGCTGGTCGCAGGATTCGACAATATCATCTATATTTCCTGCAATCCGGAAACACTGAGAGCGAATTTGGAAATACTTGCGCAAACGCACGATGTTGTCCGTACGGCCTTATTCGACCAGTTTCCTTTTACTCCGCATATCGAAAGCGGCGTATTATTGGAAAAGAAAAAACGGTAAATCCTTTTCGTCAAAATGCTGTGCAAAGCCGTCTGCAAGTGCTGCAGACGGCTTGTTCTGTTGTACGGATATCATTTGTTTAATAAAAATACCTTGCAAATTCCCTAAACTGTTCGTACTGATACAGACGATTATGAATATGTGAAAATAAAAAAAGCCTTGATATATCAAGGCTTTTTTTGGGTAAAAGTTGCGGGGGGGATACAGACTTGGGAAAATTCATTCCCATTCGATGGTTGCAGGAGGTTTGCCGCTCACGTCGTATACCACGCGGTTGATGCCGCGCACTTCGTTGATGATGCGGTTGGATACTCTGCCCAGCAGCGAATAAGGCAGTTCGGCCCAATGTGCGGTCATGAAGTCGCTGGTTACGACGGCGCGCAGCGCAACCACATATTCGTAAGTGCGGCCGTCGCCCATGACGCCGACGGATTTTACCGGCAGGAACACGGCAAAGGCTTGACTGGTGAGGTCGTACCATGAAGTGCCGTTTTCGTCGGTGGTGTTGCGCAGCTCTTGGATGAAAATATCGTCGGCACGGCGCAGGAGGTCGGCGTATTCTTTTTTCACTTCGCCGAGAATGCGCACGCCCAAGCCCGGACCGGGGAAGGGGTGGCGGTACACCATTTCGCGCGGCAGACCGAGGGCTACGCCGAGTTCGCGTACTTCGTCTTTAAACAGGTCGCGCAGCGGTTCCAAGAGTTTGAGTTTCATGTTTTCGGGCAGGCCGCCGACATTGTGGTGAGACTTGATGGCGTGGGCTTTTTTGGTTTTCGCACCCGCGCTTTCAATGACATCCGGGTAAATCGTGCCTTGTGCCAGCCATTTGGCGTTGGTGAGTTTTTTCTCTTCGGCATCAAATACTTCGATGAATTCCGCGCCGATGATTTTGCGTTTTTTCTCGGGATCGGTTTCACCTGCCAGTTTTTCCATAAATTGCGTTTCGGCATCAACGTGAATCACGTTTACGCCCAAGTTGCGAGCAAACATATCCATTACCATTTGGCCTTCGTTCAGGCGCAGCAGGCCGTGATCGACGAATACGCAGGTGAGTTGGTCGCCGATGGCACGGTGGATCAACGCGGCGGCTACGGAAGAATCTACGCCGCCGGACAAGCCGAGAATTACTTCGTCGCTGCCTACTTGCTCGCGGATTTTGGCCACGGCTTCGTCGATGTAGTTGGGCATGGTCCAGCTGGGTTGTGCGCCGCAGATGTCGAGTACAAAGCGGTTGAGCAAGGCGCGGCCTTGTTTGGTGTGGGTTACTTCGGGGTGGAATTGGATGCCGTAGAATTGTTTTTCGGCATTTTCCATCATGGCCACGGGGCAGCTGGGGGTGTCGCCGATGATGCAGAAGCCTTCGGGCAGCTTGGATACTTTGTCGCCGTGGCTCATCCATACGTCAAGCGTGTTGGGCAGGCCGTCTGAAAGGCCGCGGGTGAGTTCGCAGTCGATGGTTTTCACTTGGGCGTAGCCGAACTCGCGCTGGTCGCCGGGCGACACTTCGCCGCCGAGGTGATGCGCCATAAACTGCATGCCGTAGCAGATGCCGAGCACGGGAATGCCTAAGTCGAAAATGCCGGTATCGGCCTGATAGTCGGATTCGTAAACGGAATTGGGGCCGCCGGAAAGAATGATGCCTTTGGGATTGAAGGCTTTGATGTCTTCCAAAGGCATATCGTAGGAGTGCAGTTCGCAGTAAACGTGGGCTTCGCGCACGCGGCGGGCGATGAGTTGGGTTACTTGCGAGCCGAAATCGAGAATGAGGATTTTGTCTTGAGTCATGTTGCTGCTCGGTACAATGGTCTGAAAATAGCGGTGATTTTACCATAAAAGACCGTCCGAAATGCGGCTTTGCATTTTCGGACGGCCTGTTTTGCATACGGCTTATTCGGGCAGATTGCTGCTGCGCTGGGGAATCATACTACTGCGTGCCAGCAGCATCAGGCAGCCGGCCAGCATCATGCCCAATGCGAACAAGGGCGAGAAGGCAAAGAAATATTCGTTACGCAGATAAATCGCGCCGCCGAGATACATCAGCAGCGGAGCGGCTACGACGGAATGTTTGTTGATGCCGTCTGCAACCAGGATGACGAAGCCGACAATGACGAGTGCGGCAGAAATCAGAGTGGACGTGGCAGGCAGGATGTCGGCGGCTTTTAAAAACCAGATCGCTCCGCCAACAATCAGAATCAGCGGAAAGGTAACGGATTGGCGCATGGCTGTTTCCACAAAGTTTCAGACAGCCTGCATTATTGGGAAAAGCAGGCCGTCTGAAAAGCGGGTAGGCCGGTTTATTGCGTATTTTTACCCAAGAGGCTGCTTACGGTACGGCTGACTTGGGTTTGCAAGTCTTTGCCGTCGGGGCTGCGCGAACGGAATGAGGCGACAGGATGGTCGGGAGTGCGGATAAGCACATTCAAATAGGTCAGTTTTTGACGGTCGCGGCTGTTGAAAGAGGGGGTATAGCGCAGATTGTAGCGGCATTCGTCCTGATACAGGCGTTTGCGGTCTGTTTTGACATTGACGGATTCACTGCTGATGCCGTGTTGTTGCAGAGCCTTGGCAAAATAGGGATTCAGGTTGTTTTCGGCATCGGACGGTTCGATGATGCAGATGTGTCGGATTTCGTTTAACTTGCGGCCTTCTTTTCCCAAGCGGGGTGCATTGCTTTGGCAGGCAGCCAGAATCAGGCTGCAGACGGCTAAAACAGACAAACGGATTTTCATATCATTTCCTTTCTTTTGAAAATACAAATGATTTATCGGGTGTTCTTCATCAAACGCTGTTTTTCGCGCTTCCAGTCGGCTTCTTTCAGGCTCTGGCGTTTGTCGTGTTGCTTTTTGCCTTTCGCCAAACCGATGTCCATTTTGATGTAGCCGCGTTTGTAGTGCATATTCAGTGGAACGAGGGTATAGCCGCTGCGTTCCACCTTGCCGATGAGTTTGTTGATTTCAGATTGGTTCAGCAGTAGCTTGCGCTGGCGGACAGGGTCGGGTTTGACGTGGGTGGAAGCTTCCGGCAGGGCGGTAATATGGCAGCCGACCAGATAAAAAGCGTTTCTCTTCCAATGGATATAGCTTTCTTTGAGCTGGATACGTCCGGCTCTGATGGCTTTGACCTCCCAACCGTCCAAAACCAGACCGGCTTCGATTTGGTCTTCGATAAAATAGTCGTGAAAGGCTTTTTTATTGCTGGCGATACTCATTTTGCATACTTGTAAGTTAATAGTTCGGATGGCATTCTAGCTTAAATCGGGCGGTCTGAGAAATGAGGGGGTTCAGACCGGTTCGGCTTCGGCCTGTTTGAAGCGAGGCATTTCTCCCGATGCCGTCTGTACGGTTTCGACAAACATGGCGGCAGGCCGTATCCAGGTGCCGCCGTCGCCGTAGAGAGCCCGGTAGACAACGTGCCATTCGCCGGTTTCGGAGTGCCGGGCCAGCTCTTCGACACGGTAAAGACCTCCTTTGAAGTGGCGGTAGATACCGTTGGGAATATCGGGCCGTTGTTCGGGAAAGAGTTCGAGGTAACGCTTGGCGATACGGGCGATACTGGCGGTGTGGTGGGGCTGCAGGGTGTGGCGCAGGGTATTGAGGCGGATTAATTCGGCATCTTCCGCTTCGGCAGTACTGCATTCGGCCGATTGGCAGGAGCGCAGACGGGCGATGATTTCGTCGATTTGCTGCAAAGCTTTGCGGTGGGGCATATTGTTCCTATCTGGATAATGGAAATGGCAGGTTCGAACAAACCTGCCACTGCAATAAATCCTGAGATTTAAAACCGAATTAAGCTGCTTGGATATTGGCAGCTTGTTTGCCTTTCGGGCCGGTGGTTACGTCAAAAGACACTTTCTGGCCTTCTTTCAGGGTTTTGAAACCTTCCATATTGATTGCGGAAAAGTGTGCGAACAAATCTTCGCCGCCTTCGTCAGGAGTGATGAAACCAAAACCTTTTGCATCGTTGAACCATTTAACTGTACCGGTTGCCATGAACTACAACTTCCTATAAAAAATTAATCAAAAAGCAGGCAGAGTTTTCTCGGTCTGCCGTGCTGCTTGACTTTTTACATTTGTTAAGCTGTGTTGTCAAGCGCAAATCGGATAAGGCGGAAAAAAATGATTATTTTGTTGAAAAAGATACAAAATACAACAAAAATGGCGGTTTTCATTTTGTAAGCAAGACGCTTGTTGCGGCCTGCGTTTGCAGGAACAGACAGGGTGTATCGGATTGGGGTATGGATGACGGTTATACAGCAGAATCAGATTGCAGACGGCCGAACGGCTTTGCAGCCGCCGAAAAAATACGGCGTGTTTTTATTGAACGACGATTATACGACCATGGATTTTGTGGTTGATGTGTTGCAGAAAGTGTTTGCCATGCCGCAGGAACGTGCGGCAGCGGTGATGCTGCTGGTGCATCATGAGGGCAAGGGGTTGTGCGGTGTGTACAGCCGCGATGTGGCACTGACCAAGCAGAAACAGGTAGCGGATATGGCGGCGGCCGAGAAGCAGCCCTTGCAGTGCGTAGTGGAGGAAGCGGCATGATTTCGCAGGATCTGGAAGCGGTTTTGCAGCGGATGTATGCCGAGGCTTTGGACTGTTCTTACGAATTGATTACTTTGGAACAGCTTTTGCTGGCTTTGTTGCGCGAAGACAGTTCTGTCCGGACGATATTGCAGGATTTGGGGGCGGATTTGGCCGATATGGAACGCCGTCTGTTGGCGGCAATCGCCGAAGATACGCCTATTTTGCCGGAAGGGGCGAAAGAGGAGCCGATACCGACTATCGGTGTGCAGACGGTTTTGCAGCGTGCCATTGTGCATACCCAATCGGCGGGCAAAAAAGAAGTGCGGCCGGCGGATATGCTGGCGGCTTTGTTTGCAGAGAAGGAAAGTCCGGCGGTGTATATTCTGCAAAGGCAGGGGGTGGATCGTTTCCGCGTATTGAAATATCTGGCCGGTGGCAGAACTGCAGACGGCATAGAGGATGACAGAGTGGCGGACGGGGAACCGGAGCAGGCCGGTATGTCGGCTTTGGAAAAATATACGCATAATCTGAATGCCGAAGCGCGTGCGGGCAGAATCGATCCTTTAATCGGCCGACAGGAGGAAGCGGAACGGCTGGTACAGATTTTGTGCCGCCGCCGTAAAAACAATCCTCTGCTGGTAGGTGAGGCGGGCGTGGGCAAAACTGCTTTGGCGGAAGGTTTGGCTCGGCAGATTGTTCACGGCAAAGTCCCCGAAGTGCTGGAGGATACCACCGTGTTTTCGCTCGATATGGGCGCGTTGCTGGCCGGTACGAAATACCGGGGCGATTTCGAGGCGAGGATGAAGGCTGTTTTGAAAGAATTGGAAAACGAGCCGCAGGCGGTGCTGTTTATCGATGAAATCCATACCGTTATCGGTGCGGGCAGCACGTCGGGCGGTACGATGGACGCTTCCAATCTGTTGAAACCGGCCTTAGCCAAAGGCCGTCTGAAATGTATCGGTGCGACAACTTACGAAGAGTTCCGCAAAATTTTTTCCAAAGACCACGCTCTGAGCCGCCGTTTCCAGAAAATCGACCTGCCGGAGCCGAGTGTTAATGAAACCGTGCAGATTTTGCACGGCTTGAAAGCGGCGTTCGAGGAGTTTCACGGTGTGCGCTACACCCAGGAAGCCTTGCAGACGGCTGCGGAACTGTCGGCGCGTTATATCAACGAACGCTTTTTGCCCGACAAGGCGATCGATGTGGTGGACGAGGCTGGTGCGGCGCAGAACATTCTGCCCAAATCCAAACGCCGGAAAGTTATCGGGCGCGAGCAGATCGAAGCCGTTATCGCCAAAACCGCGCGCATTCCGGAACAAAACGTGTCGCAGGACGACAAGCAGAAGCTGCGTTATCTGGCGCGTGATTTGAAGCATTTGGTTTACGGACAGGATGCGGCGGTTGATGCTTTGGCCGCAGCGGTGAAAATGTCGCGTGCCGGTTTGGGGCAGCCGGAAAAACCGGTTGGCTGTTTTCTGTTTTCCGGTCCGACCGGTGTGGGGAAAACCGAAGTGGCGCGGCAGCTTGCAGCGGCTTTGGGCATTGTTTTGCAGCGTTTCGATATGTCGGAGTATATGGAACGGCACGCCGTTGCGCGTTTGATCGGAGCGCCGCCGGGTTATGTCGGCTTCGAGCAGGGCGGCCTGCTCACCGAAGCGGTAAACAAACAGCCACACTGTGTTTTGCTATTGGACGAAATCGAAAAAGCGCATCCCGATGTGTTCAATATCCTTTTGCAGGTGATGGACGCGGGACGTTTGACCGACAATAACGGCAAAAGCGCGGATTTCCGCAATGTGATTCTGATTATGACGACCAATGCGGGTGCGGCGGCATTAAGCCGCCCGGCAGTCGGTTTTACAACGGCGGCACGACAGGGAGACGATGCGGAAGCTGTGAAAAAAACCTTCAGCCCCGAATTCCGCAACCGTTTGGACGCGGTGATTCCGTTCGCGCCTTTGAACGAAGAAACAGTTGCGAAAGTGGTGGATAAATTCCTGTTGCAGCTCGAACAACAGCTGGCGGCGAAAAATGTGGCGGCCGAATTTACGCCGGCCTTGCGCCGTTATCTGGCGAAAAACGGCTTCGACCCGCAAATGGGCGCGCGACCGATGGCGCGGATGATTCAGGAAAAATTGCGCAAGGCACTGGCCGACGAACTGCTGTTCGGCTCTTTGGCCAACGGAGGCAGCGTTTGTTTGGATTGGGACGAGAAGGAAAACCGGCTGCGTTGGCAGACGGAGAAGCAGGTTTAGCCTGTTACGGATGCGATGCCGTCTGCAGCCTGTAATATTAATATATGGAGTGGGACGGTATTTGCCGTTTGCCGGTCCGATAAGGAATATACGGCGGGTGTGGTAATTGGAGTAAAATATACCTTTTTTGCTTTCCGGTCTCAGTTTGCAGCCGGCATCATCAGAAATTAAGGGAAATAATATGGCGAGCGACGAACAATTGCTGCCTCACCGGCAGGCGATAGACGAAATCGACGCGGAAATTTTACAGCTTCTGAACCGCCGTGCCGTACACGCGCGTGCAATCGGCGAGTTGAAAGGCACGGGCGTGGTTTACCGGCCGGAACGCGAAGCGCAGGTTTTGGCGCGTATCAAGTCTTTAAACCGGGGCCCGTTGTCGGACGAAGCGGCTGCGCGGCTGTTCCGCGAAGTGATGAGCGAATGTCTGGCGGTGGAGCGTCCGTTGACCATTGCCTATTTGGGACCTGCGGGAACGTTTACCCAACAGGCGGCCGTCAAACATTTCGGCCATGCGGCGAAAACAGTCGGCTGTGCAACGGTGGACGACTGTATGCGTATGGTTGAATCGATGCGGGCGGATTATGCGGTGGTGCCGGTGGAAAATTCCACCGAAGGTTCAGTCGGCAGAACCTTGGATTTGCTGGTTTCGTCGCCGCTGAAAGCCTGTGGGGAGGTTGTTTTGCGCGTACATCACAATCTTTTGCGCAAAACCGACAGCTTGGACGGTTTGAGCAAAGTATATGCGCATGCTCAGGCAATGGCGCAATGCAGAATGTGGCTGGATACCCATCTGCCGGATACGGTCGAACGCGTGCTGGTGTCGAGTAATGGGGAAGCCGCACGTTTGGCGGCGGAAGATGAAAGTGTGGCGGCGATTGCAGGTGTAACTGCCTGTGAGATTTACAGCCTGACCAATCTGGCTCGGAATATTGAAGACGAACCGAATAATACGACCCGCTTTCTTGTTCTCGGTTATCAGGATACCGTGCCCAGCGGTACGGACAAAACGTCGCTGGTGTTTTCTATCCCGAACCGGGCGGGGGCGGCAATCGATTTGCTTTCGCCGTTTGCTGCTGCCGACATTCAGATGACGAAATTCGAGAGCCGTCCGGGACGGACGGGGTTGTGGGAATATGTTTTCTTTGCCGACATCGAAGGGCATAAAGACGAAATCCGCGTGGCGGAAGTTTTACAGGCGTTTGCCGAACGAAACGTGTTTGTCAAAATCATAGGTTCGTATCCGCTGGCGGTGTTGTAGGATGTGGGATTTTGCGGGCGGTTTCTGCTTCGGTATGCCGTCTGCAACTTTTCGGAAAAACATAAAACATGAATCAGATGAATAAGGTAGCCGTCTATTGCGGTTCCAACTACGGCAGTCGGCGAGAATATTATCTGGCGGCCAAGGCCGTCGGCAAAATGCTGGCCGAACAGGGGGTGGAATTGGTGTACGGCGGAGGGAAGGTCGGTCTGATGGGGGCAGTGGCCGATGCGGTTTTGGCGGGAGGCGGACGGGCGACGGGTGTTATTCCGACTTTTTTGATGGAAAAAGAAGTGGCGCACCAAGGACTGCATACCTTGATTGAAACACCGGATATGCCGACCAGAAAAAACAAAATGATCGAATTGTCGGACGCTTATATCGCGCTTGCCGGAGGCATCGGTACATTTGAAGAATTGTTTGAGGTGCTGTCTCTGTCGCAGTTGCGCCGTTTCGACAAACCTATCGGCCTGTTGAACACCTGCGGTTTTTACAATCCGCTGCTGGATATGCTCAAACATACGGCAGACCGGGGTTTTATGCCGTCTGCAAATCTGAACCTGCTTTGCGTGGCGGAAGAACCTTTGGAATTATGGAACAAAATGCGCGATTGGCAGCCGCACGAAGCCGTGAAATGGCAGCGTCCGGCGTGGCTGGATGATGAAGGTTTGCAATGAAAAACAAGCGTTGCGCGATATTCGGTTTCGGTTATTTGGGCAGACCGCTGGCAGAAAAACTGCATCAAAGCGGCTGGCAGCTTGCAGCTGTGAAACGCAGTCTGACATCCGACGACATCAATCTGCCGCTGGATTTGCGTGCCGCCGATATGAACGGCTCCGATGAACTGCAGACGGCTTTTCGAGATTGGAGAGGCTTCGACTGCTGGGTATTTTTACTGCCGCCTTCGTCTGTTGAAGATTATGTCGGAAGCGTACGGCAATGGGCGGAAGCCGCACAAGAAGGAAAAATCGGGCATCTGGTTCTGGCTTCCAGCATATCGGTTTACGGTTCGCGCAGCAGGCTGTGCGATGAGTACAGCCTGCCGGAAGCGGAAACCCGGAGTGCGCAGAAAATCGTTGCAGCAGAAGAAATCGTGCGGGGAAGCAGTGTGCCGAACCGCGATATTTTCCGTCTCGGCGGACTGTATTGCGCCCAACGGCATCCGCTTTCCCGTCTGATCGGCCGCTCTCAGATTGTCGGCGGTCGGCAGCGCGTCAATATGCTGCACCGAGAACGTGCGGTCAATTCGCTGGCATACGGCGCAGAACATGCAGACGGCCTGCGTATCCGCAATCTAGTGGAAAACCGCCATCCGAGCCGTGCGGAGTTTTATGCAGCCGAAGCCGCCAAGTTCGGTCTGCCTGCTCCCGAATTCCTTGATGACGGCGGTGAAGGAAAAACGGTTTGCACGGCCTATACTGATTTTGCCGATTATCTTGCCGTGTGAAATCAAGCCGACAATCATATGCCGTCTGCAGCTTTAAGTGCAGACGGCGGGCATTTTTGTTTCCCCTGTTTGTGAAAAGATTTTGATATGGGAGCACCAATTTCGCCCATAATGTACGCAGACTGGACGTACTGTACGGCTCTTGTGTGTCCGATTCGATGTAGACGCGCATAATGGCGAACTCCGAGAGTTTGACCCCGAGCGCGAGCCGACAGCTCATGACGATTGGGAGTATATCGCCGAACAAGTCGCCATTCAGATTGACACGGCTCTTGTAGATATGCACGCTTCGGCGGCTGCATTGCAGCCGTACACCCGCAGCGGTATCCGTGCGTCCAAGCACAGGTTTTCGGTTGGTATCCGCAGCGACTTAGACCAAGCCGCCTTTGACAGCGGGTGCCGTGCGGAGCGTCTGCCCCATGCGGGACGGTTCTTGTTCCGTGTGGACGTGTCGCAGGGACGTAGCACGTGTGCGTAATCCGTGCGGTGCGGACGACTACATCTCCGTCATGCTGTGCCTTTGGGTGTCCGCCGTGGACGGATAGCATGACGGCGTGCAGATAGTGCAGCAGCCCGTGTTGTCCGTTGGCAACTACTCGACCTATATCGGGCATGACGAACACCTTGCGGACTACGCCGCTGCCGTGTGCGAAGAGTTTGCAGACAACGGTATGTATCAGGCGCGTGCCGACTGGTTGGCGCGGGTGTCCGTACCCAACCGCCTTGCCGATATGATGGATATTGCGATGCAGGAATATGATGCCGTTGTCCGACCTTACATTAACACTTACACCGTAGCATCACGGGCGAGCAGCGGCGAAGCTGTGTATACCCGCGCCGACCGATGAGGAGACCGCCATGACTTACCGCAAACAGATTACCGACACTCTTGCCGTACTGCGTCCCACCGAACGCATGGTACTTGCGTCTGATGAAGCGACCGATGAGACTTTATGGGTTGCTCCTGTGAGTAGTGCAGAGAAGAAAAGTTCAGAAAAAATGCGGCAGCATTTTGGCTAAACGGTTGCTGTTGGCGATAAAACCTTCATCTTTCCCTTCCAAAGGAAGAGCACATTCGGCCAGCAGCAGATTGGCCGGACGTTTGGCGTGCAGGCTCATGCGGATTTCCGCCGGCGTAAATGGCAGACTGTGTCGGGCGGCAAACTCGGCAGCACGGCGGTTGGCAGTTTCAAGCATCGGCCGCAGGCTGATGTCCAAATGAAATACGCGGGCATTCAATACCAAAATGCGTGCGGCAAACCAGTCGGCTTCTTCGGTAAAATTTTTCGGACTGGGTTGTTTGAAATCATGGCGCGAAGCGGCAATCATCATGGCAATGCTGCGGACTTGAGGCAGCATGGATTCGAGAAACAGCGCACCGCAGTTTTCCGGCAGGGTATCTTGAAGCAGATCGCTGCGGTGGCTGTTGCTGTCTGCGACGAGACAGCAGCGGTTCAAAGTGTCGGCTTGGACGAACATATCGTGAGTCATTCGAGCCAAGGTCTGCATGGTATCTTCCTTTTTCATTTTGTCTTTCTGATTCAAGATGCCGCAGACTGCTTGTTAAGATACAGAAAAGCCGCCTGTGGCAGATTAGGCGGCTTTCTTTTTCGCTTTGGCTTACGTTTTGCATTTTATACGTATGCGAAAAGATACCGCGCATATGGGCGGTACCAGTACCAGTAAGCGTTGGAGCGAATGTTTTGCATTTTGAAATCCGGTTTGCTCGAAGGCAGTTTGTATTAAAATCCGCCAAACTTTAAAATATCTTGTCCAATATTGTCAACAACCATTTGACCAGGCCGATAATCATGGCAATAAATTGATACAATCCTTCCATTACTCTCCCCATTTCGGCATAAGATTGTGCGGGATGTGCAGCTGGTCGAGAATTCTGGCAACCACAAAGTCAATTAAGTCCTGCGCGCTTTGGGGATGATGATAGAAGCCTGGGACAGGCGGCAGAATGACGGCTCCTGCTTCAGCCAGTGCGGTGAGGTTTTTCAGATGAATGAGAGAGAAGGGCGTTTCTCGCGGAACGATAATCAGCGGTCGCTTTTCTTTGAGCGTGACATCGGCGGCACGTTCGATTAAGTGGTCAGACGTGCCGTGTGCCACGGCGGCTACAACTCCCATGCTGGCCGGACAGATAATCATGGCATCTGCAGGGTTGGTGCCTGAAGCGGGCGGTGCGAACCATTCGTCTTTGCCGAATACGCGAAGCTGAGCCTCTTTTGCTCCGAAACGTTCGCACAATATCCGGCGGCATTCGGCAGGAGAGGAGGGCAGTTGAAGTCCCATTTCCTGCTGCGCTACGATTTGTGCGGCTTGGGAATACAGCAGCCAGACGGTTTTGCCGTTTTGCAGCAAACATTCGAGCAGGCGGATGCCGTAGGGCATACCGGATGCGCCGGTCAGAGCCAAAGTAACTGTTTGTATGTTGTTGATCATAATATATTAAATGAAAGTGAATTTTTTATTTGGTTTAAACATAAAATTGTTGTAAGAAAATAGAATATATTGCGACTAACCAATTATGGTGTATGTTTTTCAATTTTTTAAATGGAGTTATGAAATGAAAAAATGTTTGAATCGGTTTTCTTGTTCTAATTTTGATATTTTAATCTTAAGATTATCTGTTATCATCATATTTTTGGTATTCGGTACGACAAAATGGTTTGATTTCGAGGTTGAAATCTTGAAACCGATGATTTCAGCGACATGGCTGAGTTTCTTGTATGATTTATTCAGTTACCATGGTGCCAGTTATTTCTTAGGTGTTGTTGAAGGTATTACTTATATTGCTTTGATTGTCGGATTCTACAGACCTTTCTGGGGGGTGCTGGGAGCAGTATTGGTATTGGCTACTGCTGCAGTAACTTTAAGTATGTTGCCTCAACTTGGATTTGATCCGTTTATTTTCAAGGATATTTTGCTAATTGGCTCTGCGTTGGTATTGCTTAAAAACGATTTGAAACGTTTGCATGCGGAGCAATCAGTCTGATACGATGAGATTCTGATATTTCAAATTGCCCATAAATTCGGATTGGCAGCAAATTTATGTTTATACTTCGGCCTGTTTTCTTTTTTGGAGAATGCAGGCTTTTTCATATACGTTTTTAACTGCACTGAAGTTTGCATAAATACACAACAATGGGCATATTTTATGCATTAAAATAGTGCATTATATAGAATAACAACAATATGATTGGTAAAAACAACCAAGCGGTGTATTTTTGTTCTTGTCGTTCGCCGCGCAGATGGTGGCCTATATAGGAAAACAGAACAAATTTGAATAAAAAAGTTGCTTCGCAAGCCAAAATAATACCGTTAAGCAGAAATTGCGTGCTGCCGGGTTCGGCCGGATGGAAGCGGAAATACAGTATGCTCAGCAGCGGAATGATGCAGACGGCTGCCGTGCGGATAAGTAAGGTTTTGGAAAAAGCCATTTTATGTACCGGTTTGGCTGATTGTTCGGATATCCGATGCCGTCTGCAAGTCGTCTGTACGCTTTAATCCGTACCCCGCGCGCGGTTTTCGTGGAACTGCGCCTGCCATTCGGCAAA
>JAUMYW010000001.1 GCA_030528455.1 Neisseria sp. | reverse complement strand
GCGTGGCTTCGCCGGGCGTGCATTCGTCGAGCTGCATGGCGATGTCGGAATTGAGTATGGTTTGGATTTTCATGGAGATTTCGGGCGACAGGAACAGCTTGTCGCCGTTGATCGGGCTTTTGAATGTGCAGCCTTCTTCGGTGAGCTTGCGCACGTCGGAGAGCGAAAACACCTGAAAACCGCCCGAATCGGTGAGAATGGGTTTGTCCCAACCGATAAATTGATGCAGCCCGCCGAATTGTTCGATGACTTCCAAGCCGGGGCGCAGCCACAAGTGGTAAGTGTTGCCCAAAATGATTTGCGCTTTGATGTCGTGCAGGTTGGCGGGCGTCATGGCTTTGACCGAGCCGTATGTGCCGACGGGCATAAACACGGGCGTTTCAATCGTGCCGTGGTTGAGTTCGAGTGTACCGCGGCGGGCGTGGCCGTCGGTTTTGTGTAAAGTAAATTTGAGCATGGGAAATTCTGTAATTTTATTTGAAGTTTTCAAAATAGTCCGAATACCAAAACAGCCGCTATCTTAATTAATATAGAGCCGGTTTGTCGGCATCATGACGTTAAATCAGCTGTAGGGCGGCAAAGCAGGGTTGCCGCCCGAGCCTGTATCTGCCTGCATTCTGCGAAAAGACATCAGAATCATCTTGAAGATGCAGACGGCAAGAAGCATTTTGCTTTACAGCAAAGGCCGAGGCAGAGCAAAGTCAAAAGTCAAGATTATAGCGGTTTTCTGTGCCGGATAGAATTTGCAGGAGATGTATCGGACGACAGACAATAGAACAATAGAAACCGACAACATATCCTCTTTATAGTTGCAAAGATTATGCAAGATGGCGTAGAATAGATTTTTTACAGGCACGTAGCTCAGTTGGTTAGAGCACCACCTTGACATGGTGGGGGTCGTTGGTTCGAATCCGATCGTGCCTACCATATTTAAGGCCGTCTGCAGCGTGCTTCCGAAATGCGGAATGGGCGTTGCAGACGGCTTGTTATCAGTTTCGGAGTATGCAGATGATCAACATTACTTTGCCCGACGGTTCCGTCCGTCAGTTTGACCAACCTGTTACGGTAGCCCAGGTAGCTGCTTCCATCGGAGCGGGTTTGGCGAAAGCAACGGTTGCGGGCAAAGTGGACGGTGTGTTGGTTGATGCCTGCGAACTGATTGGGCGTGATGTTTCTTTGCAAATCATTACACCAAAAGATGAGGAAGGTGTAGAAATTATCCGCCATTCCTGCGCGCATTTGGTCGGTCATGCGGTCAAGCAGCTTTATCCTGATGCCAAAATGGTTATCGGTCCCGTTATCGAAGACGGTTTTTACTATGATATTGCAACCGAAAAACCGTTTACGCCCGATGATATTGCCGCTATCGAAACGCGTATGAAAGAGCTGATTAGTCAGGATTACGATGTCATCAAAGTGATGACACCTCGCGAAGAAACCATTAAAACATTCCAAGAACGCGGCGAAGAATACAAGCTGCGCCTGATTGAAGATATGCCGGAAGTGGAAGCAATGGGGCTGTATCATCATCAGGAATATGTCGATATGTGCCGTGGGCCGCATGTTCCGAATACCCGTTTTCTCAAACATTTCAAGCTGACCAAGCTGGCGGGCGCATATTGGCGCGGCGACAGCAATAATGAAATGCTGCAACGTATCTACGGTACGGCTTGGGCAAGCAAAGAGGATTTGAAAGCCTATATCACGCGTATCGAAGAGGCTGAAAAACGAGACCACCGCAAATTGGGCAAACAGCTTGATTTGTTCCATTTGCAGGACGAAGCACCGGGTATGGTGTTCTGGCATCCGCGCGGTTGGGCTTTGTGGCAGGTTGTCGAACAGCATATGCGCCGAGAACTAACCGCTGCCGGTTATCAGGAAATCAAAACCCCACAGATTATGGACAAAACGTTCTGGGAAAAATCCGGCCACTGGCAGAACTATAAAGACAATATGTTCACTACCCAATCGGAGAAACGCGAATACGCCGTCAAACCGATGAACTGCCCTGGTCATGTTCAGGTCTTCAACAACAGCCTGCGTTCTTACCGCGATTTGCCAATGCGTTTGGCGGAGTTCGGTTCCTGCCACCGCAACGAGCCGAGCGGTGCGCTGCACGGCCTGATGCGCGTGCGCGGTTTCGTACAGGACGATGCCCATATTTTCTGTACCGAAGAGCAGATTACCACCGAAGCCAAAGCATTTAACGAGCTGGTAATGAAGATTTACAAACAGTTCGGCTTCGAGCAGGTGAGCGTAAAACTGTCGCTACGTCCCGAGCAACGTGCCGGTTCGGACGCAACTTGGGATAAAGCTGAGCAGGGTTTGCGTGATGCACTGACCGCCTGCGGCATAGAATGGGAAGAATTGCCCGGCGAAGGCGCGTTCTACGGTCCGAAAGTGGAATATCATATCAAAGATGCTATTGGCCGCTCTTGGCAGTGCGGTACCATCCAGCTGGACTTTGTTTTGCCGGAACGTTTGGAAGCAGAATATGTTACCGAAGACAACGGTCGTGCCCGTCCGGTTATGCTGCACCGTGCGATTTGCGGTTCTTTGGAACGCTTTATCGGCATTCTGATTGAAAACTATGCCGGTTCATTCCCGTTGTGGCTGGCACCGGTACAAATGGTAATTATGAATATCACCGAAAAACAGACCGATTACTGCCGCAAGGTGGCCGAGAAGCTGAAAGCTGCCGGTTTCCGTGTGGAGCTGGATTTACGAAACGAAAAAATCGGCTACAAAATCCGTGATAACAGCCAGTATCGTTATCCTTATCAAATCGTTGTCGGCGATAAAGAAATGGAAAACGGCCAAGTGGCCGTTCGCCGTAAAGCCGAAGATTTAGGTAGCATCAGTATTGAAGATTTTATTGTTCGCCTGCAGCGGGAAGCAGCAGAACATTTGGTGTCTTGAGGTGCAGACGGCATAAAGCGGTCCGGAAGCCGCATAAAGTTCCACGCTTGAATAAAATCGGCGTGTTTCAAATAACCTTTATAGGAGAATTCATCATCGCACAAGAACGCGAAGCACGAATCAACGGTGAAATTACCGCAAAAGAAGTGCGCTTGATCAGTGGAGCCGGCGAACAGCTGGGTGTAGTCAGTTTGCGCGAGGCCTTGTCTTTGGCTGAAGAGCAGGATGTTGATTTGGTAGAGATTTCCCCTACTGCCAAGCCTCCGGTATGCAAACTGATGGATTTCGGCAAATTCAAATACGAGCAGGCCAAAAAACGCGACGAGGCCAAAAAGAAACAAAAACAAGTGCAAATTAAGGAAATCAAATTCCGTCCCGGGACAGACGAAGGCGATTACCAAATCAAAATGCGCAATATTAACCGTTTCTTGGCAGATGGCGACAAAGTAAAAGTAACTCTGCGTTTCCGCGGTCGCGAAATGGCCCACCAACAGCTTGGAGCGCAACTGTTGGAACGCGTGAAAACAGATTTGGCGGAAGTCGGTCAGGTTGAGCAATTTCCGAAAATGGAAGGCCGTCAGATGGTAATGATGATTGCGCCGAAGAAAAAATAAGATTATAATTCCGCATTTCCCGAATTGCTGTGGCGGGAAATCTTTGAGCAGCAGCGAAAATCGTGGTATTCGGGTTTCAAGTGCCGTCTGCAGGCGGCCTCCTTATACCTTATCTAATAAATGATATGGAGTTTTCCCATGCCTAAAATGAAAACCAAGTCGAGCGCGAAAAAACGCTTTAAAGTACTGGGTAACGGCGGTGTGAAACGCGCACATGCGTTTAAGCGTCACATCCTGACCAAAAAGACCACCAAAAACAAACGCCAATTGCGCGGCACCTCTATGGTAAACGAGCGTGATTTGGCTTCTGTTGCTAAAATGTTGCCCTACGCTTAAAGGAGTTTAGAATATGCCACGCGTAAAACGCGGTGTTACCGCACGTGCCCGTCACAAAAAAGTATTAGCTTTGGCCAAAGGTTATCGCGGCCGTCGTAAAAACGTCTACCGTGTTGCCAAACAGGCGGTGATGAAAGCCGGTCAATATGCTTACCGCGACCGTCGTCAGCGCAAACGCCAATTCCGCCAATTGTGGATTGTCCGTATCAATGCAGGTGCCCGTGAAAACGGTTTGTCTTACAGCAAATTTATGAACGGCCTGAAACGTGCTGCGATTGAGCTGGACCGCAAAGTATTGGCTGATTTGGCTGTGTTTGACAAAGCCGCATTTGCCAAATTAGTCGAACAAGCAAAAGCTGCTTTGGCTTAAATTTCAAGATTTTGAAAAAGGAAACTTTGGTTTCCTTTTTTTGTTTTCGGAATATTTTGTTTTATGGATTTTTCTTTTTAAATCCGATAGAAGCACCTGTTTTCGGGTTTGAAGCGGCATAAAAATACGTTAAAATAAATCTCTTTTATATCTTGTTCGCAGACGGTTTGATGCCGTCTGTATAAAGTTTCAGAATTCTTAACAGACAAAATCATTATGCAGAATGTCGATCAAATCGCTGCTGCCGGTATTGCCGCAGTGGAAGCAACTTCGGATTTCAATGCTTTGGAATTGGTTAAAGCCCAATATTTGGGTAAAACGGGTGAGTTGAATGCTTTGCTGAAGCAGCTCGGTCAAATGTCGCCGGAAGAACGTAAAACCATTGGCGCGCATATCAACGAATGCAAAAACCGTTTTCAGACGGCCTATAACATCAAACGCGAAGCATTAAATGCCGCACAACTGCAAGCACGTTTGGCTGCCGAGGCATTGGATGTGAGCTTGCCCGGACGCGGACAGGTTTCAGGCGGTCTGCATCCCGTTACTTTGACTTTGCAGCGAGTGGTGGAGCTGTTTCACGGCATGGGTTTTGAAGTGGCGGATGGCCCCGAAATCGAAGACGATTTCCATAACTTCCAAGCCCTGAATATTCCGCAAAACCATCCGGCTCGTGCAATGCAGGATACGTTTTATGTGGAAAACGGCGATGTTCTGCGTACCCACACCTCACCGATTCAAATCCGCTATATGCTGGATAAGAAAAATCCGCCTATCCGCATTATCGCACCAGGTCGTGTGTATCGTGTGGACAGCGATGCCACCCATTCGCCGATGTTCCATCAGGCTGAAGGCTTATGGGTGGAAGAAGGCGTAACCTTTGCCGACCTCAAAGCCGTGTTCACCGACTTCATCCGCCGCTTTTTCGAGCGCGACGATCTGCAAGTACGTTTCCGCCCCTCATTCTTCCCCTTTACCGAACCTTCCGCCGAAATCGACATCATGGGCGACAACGGCAAATGGCTGGAAGTGGGCGGCTGCGGAATGGTGCATCCCAATGTTTTGCAAAATGTGAATATCGACCCCGAACGTTACACCGGCTTCGCCTTCGGTATCGGCCTCGACCGTTTCGCCATGCTGCGCTATGGTGTAAATGATTTGCGTTTATTCTTTGATAACGATTTGAATTTTTTGAAGCAGTTTAAGTAGTCTGATACACATTGCCTCAACAAATCGATAGATAAGCAGTTTTCAGGCTCTCTGGAAGCAATAAATGAAAAAACTAAGCTATTTAGAATTATCCATATTGGCTGCACAAGAACTGAACCGCCCAGCAAGCCCTATGGAAATTTGGGATTATATTATTGAGAAGCAGCTTTATGTTCACTTGAAATCTTATGATGAGCAAATCGGCCTGATGTCATTAGGTAAAACACCTTGGGCAACTGTCGGGGCAACTATTTATGAAAATGCTAAAAAAACAAATGGACAATTTCAGCAGCTTGAAGGCAGTAAAAATCCAAAACACTTTTTCCTTAAAGGACTGATTGAAAAACAAGTTAATCGGCAATCTGAAAGTATTAAGACAACGGTAAATAGATTTCATGAACGGGATTTGCATCCATTACTGGCAAAATGGCTATGGATCAATCCCGCGTTTAATGCACATTCGCGCACTATCTTTCATGAAAGCAGTAAGAAAAATCAAAAAGGTGCAGATAAATGGCTTTATCCCGATATGGTGGCGATAAATTTTGAATATGCCAACTATGCCGAAAACAATGTTTTTAATTTGATTAGGAAGTTTGATAAGCTGCCAATTAAAATTTTTTCATTTGAGCTAAAAATTGATTTGAATTTTTCCAATTACAAGGAATATTTTTTTCAGGCAGTCAGCAACTCCAGTTGGGCAAATGAAGGCTATCTGGTTGCTCTAAATCTTTCGGAAGACGATGAGTTTATCGAAGCCTTACAAAAACTCAGTTTGAGTTTTGGTATCGGCATTATCAAACTGGATGCACAAAATATTTCGCAAAGTAAGATACTTTCCCCGGCTAGGTTTAAAGCACAAATGGATTATTCGGTTGTGAGTGAGTTGGCAGGAAAAAACAATATTTTCTCCAAATTCCTGAAAACTACGGTTGAATTTGACCCAGAGAACCAAAGCCGTTATTTAAATGAATTTGACCGAGTCTTAGAAAACGATGACTTTGAGCAATATCTCAAAGCTAAAAAAATCATTAATTAAATCAAGAGTAAAAAATATGCAATTCCCCTATAACTGGCTCAAAACCCAAGCCGATACTACTCTTTCCGCCGATGAATTTGCCCATTTGCTCACCATGTCCGGCCTTGAAGTCGAAGAAGCAGAAACTGCTGCTCCTGCTTTTTCTGGCGTGGTTGTGGCCGAAGTCAAATCGGTAGAAAAACACCCCGATGCCGATCGTTTGAACGTTACCCAAGTCGATGTCGGTACGGGCGAGCTGATTCAGATTGTTTGCGGCGCACCGAATGTAAAGCCGGGTATTAAAGTACCTTGTGCTTTGCCTGGCGCTGTATTGCCGGGCGATTTCAAAATCAAGCCGACCAAAATGCGTGGTCAGATTTCAAACGGCATGCTGTGTTCGACCGATGAATTGGGTTTGCCTGACGATGGGGTGGACGGTCTGCACATTCTGCCTGATGATGCACCCGTCGGCGAAAACCTCCGCAATTATCTGGACTTGGACGACACCGTATTTACACTGAAAATCACGCCCAACCGCACCGATTGCTTAAGCATCAAAGGTTTAGCGCGTGAAACCGCCGCTTTAACCGGCTGTGCATTCCGCCAACCTGAAATTCAGACAGCCTCTGTCGGCAGCAGCAAAATCCAGCCCGTACGCATTGATGCACCCGAAGACTGCGGCCGCTTCCTCAGCCGCGTGATTGAAAACGTGAACGCACAAGCCGCCACGCCCGATTGGATAAAGCAGCGTTTGGCACGCAGCGGTATCCGCAGCATTTCCGCACTGGTGGACATCGGCAACTATGTGATGCTGGAAATCGGCCAGCCTATGCACGTTTTCGATGCCGACAAACTTTCAGGCAGCATCATCGTTCGCCGAGCTACCGAAGGCGAAACGCTGGCTTGTTTGAACGAAAAAACCGTTACCTTGTCCGACAACACCTTAGTGGTTGCCGACGAAAAAGGCGCATTGAGCATGGCCGGCTTGATGGGCGGCGAAGCGAGCGCGGTTTCAGACGGCACCCGCAATATCGTGCTGGAATCGGCTTGGTTTGCACCTGAAATCATTGCCGGAAAATCCCGCCAATACGGCTTCGGCTCCGATTCATCGTTCCGCTTCGAACGCGGTGTGGATTTCGAACTGCAACGCGACGCTATCGAACGCGCCAGCGAGTTGGTTTTGCAGATTTGCGGCGGCCAAGCGGGCGAAATCGTAGAAGCCGTCGGCAAACTGCCCGAGCTCAAAACGGTATCGGTTCGCAGCGGACGTGTCGAAAAACTGCTCGGTGTCCAAATCGATGAAAGCCGTATTTTTGAAATTCTGTCGACACTGGGCCTGCAGCCGAAAAAAGTTGCAGACGGCTTTGAGGTTACCGCACCGGGTTTCCGTTTCGATATTGAAATCGAGGCCGATTTGATTGAAGAAATCGCCCGTGTATACGGCTACGAAAACATTCCCGACGATTACACGTCAGGCCGTCTGAAAATGATGGCACTGCCCGAAACCCGCCGTCCGCGCTTTGACGTTTACCGCCAACTGGCCGCGCGGGCTTATCAGGAAGTGGTAAGCTATGCCTTTGTAGACGAACAGTGGGAGCACGATTTCGCCGCCAACGAATCGCCCATACGTTTGCAGAATCCTTTGGCAGCCCAATACAGCGTGATGCGTTCCACCTTAATCGGCGGCCTGATAGAAGTGTTGCAAAACAATTTGAACCGCAAGCAAAACCGCGTGCGTGTTTTTGAAATCGCTCGTGTGTTTGGTAAAGCTGCAGACGGCCGGTTTGTACAAACCGAGCGTATCGGCGGTCTGGCTTATGGTTCCGTATTGCCCGAGCAATGGGGAGAAAAGGCACGTCCGCTTGATTTCTACGACGTGAAAGGTGATGTGGAAGACTTGCTGGCAGGCAAGCAGGCGGTGTTCGTTAAAGCCGCTCATCCGGCATTGCATCCCGGACGTTGCGCCGAAATCCTGTCAGACGGCAAAGCCATCGGTTTTATCGGCGAACTGCATCCGCAATGGCTGCAGAAATACAATCTGCCACAAGCCCCGATTGTATTCGAATTGGATATGGCTGAGGTCAGCCGGCAGGATAAAACAGTTTATCGCGCCGTGTCGAAATTCCAGCCTGCCCGCCGTGATTTGGCATTTGTACTGCCTGAGACAGTAACTCATGATGAACTGCTGAATGCTTTAAACTCAGCCGATCATTATCTGATACGCGAAATTTCCATATTCGATGTTTATCGAGGCGCAGGTTTGCCGGACAACCATAAGAGTCTGGCGGTAAGAATTATTTTGCAGGACGATGATAAAACTCTGACGGATGAGCAAATCGAACCGGTTTTGGACGGATTGCTTGCTGCGGCGGAACAAATCGGTGCACAGTTGCGGGGATAATAAAAAAATATTGCATATTCTCTTGAATATTATATACAAATAGGTAAAATCACGCCCTTGCAAAAAATTGATTAATCAGAATTTGAAGGTTTTCACATGACATTAACCAAAGCCGAATTGGCCGATATTCTTGTTGAGAAAGTCAGCAGTGTAGGCAAAAACGATGCCAAAGAAATTGTAGAATTGTTTTTTGAAGAAATCCGTACGACTTTGGAACGCGGTGAAGAAATCAAAATTTCCGGTTTCGGTAATTTCCAGTTGCGGGACAAACCGCAACGACCCGGCCGCAATCCGAAAACTGGTGACGAAGTGCCGATTTCCGCCCGTCGTGTGGTTACTTTTCATGCGAGCCAAAAACTTAAAGGTATGGTCGAACATTTTTATGACAAGCAGCAAAGCCGTTGATCTTGCGATATAAATTCCATATTGTATGAAGGTGGGATTGATTCGGTTTGAAGCATTTGTATATGTAAACTTTTACTTGGGCTCTTCAAATACAAAACTAAAAAAACCTGCTGATTTAAAATCAGCAGGTTTTTTTGTTTGAAATTATATAGCAAGGAAAGAAAAACAGGCGGTTGCGGCTGCTTGATTCGGTTTGGCTCTGTTTCAGGAAAAATGTATTTTCCATTTGCTGTAAAATAGTGTCAACAGAAACAGCATGGCTTGCAACAAGATGATAACGGGACCTGTTGCAGCATCAAGATGATAGCTGAGAACTGTACCGGAGAGGGCTGTAAACACCGAACAGCACACAACTATCAGCATCATGCGGTTGAAACTCTGTGTCAACAGTGCTGCTGTAATGCCTGGGGCAATCAGCATGGCAATCACCAGTATGACACCGGCAACCTGTATCGCGCTGACAATGGTCAGAGCCAGTAGAACAAGCAGGCCGTAATGAAGCAGTTTGGGGTGCAGACCGATAATTTTGGTTTGAACCGGGTCGAAACAATAAAGCATCAGGTCGCGTTTTTTCAATAAAACCGCAGTTAGCACAATAGCGCAGATAACTGCCGTCTGCAGCAGTTCCGTCCGGCTTACGCCTAAAAGATTGCCGAATAGGATATGGGTTAAATGTTGGTCGGTTTCTACTTTGGCGAACAGTACCAAACCGAAAGCAAACATACCGGAAAAAACAATGCCCATTACGGTATCTTCTTTCAAGCGGCTGTTGTTTTTGAGATAGCCGATTCCGAGAGCACAGGCCAAGCCCGAGAAAAACGCACCAACCACTAGGGGTATTCCGGATAAGAATGCCAGAATGATACCGGGCAGCACTGCGTGCGAAATAGCATCTCCCATCAGCGACCAGCCTTTAAGTACCAGATAGCAGGACAGAATTCCGCAGACGGTGGAAACTGCCAGTGCGGTTAAAAGTGCGTGCTGCATAAAGGGGAAGGAGAGCGGTTCGGCGAACCAGTTTATCCAATCAGCCATGTTTTGCCGCTCCCTTGGTTTTGCCGAATTTCTGTTTCAACAGTCCGTGTTTGGGAGCGAACAAAAATGCTAGAAGGAATAATGCCGTTTGCAGGCAGACTATTACTCCTCCGGTTGCACCGTCCAAAAAATAGCTGGCATAAGCACCGGCTCCGCCACTGAATACACCGAACAGAACGGCTAAGAGTGCCAGTTTGCCGAAACGGTCTGTCAGCAGATAGGCAGTGGCACCGGGTGTAATCACCATTGCAATCACCAGTACCGCACCGACTGTCTGCAGTGCTGCCACAACGCACGCGCTGAGCAGGCTGAAAAACAGGATTTGGTAACGCAGCGGCGACAAGCCCACTGCAACGGCTTGTGTTTCATCGAAAAAGACCAGCAGCAGATTTTTCCAAAATACCATCAGAAATATGCTGCAGACGGCAATCATAATGCCGACCTGCCAAACATCTTCGTCGCTGATCCCCAAGATATTGCCCAATACGATTTCCTGAACATTGACAGAAGTGGGATTGACCGACACGATAAATAATCCCAGAGCAAAAAATGTGGTGAAGATAAAGCCGATGACTGCATCTTCTTTCAATTTGCTGACGGCTTTAATCCACAAAACCGACAAAGCAGCCAAGATACCGGAGACAAATGCTCCCAAAGAATAAGGCAGACCGAGCGCGTAGGTAATCGCCACGCCCGGCACCACGGAATGCGACAATGCATCTCCAATCAGCGACCAGCCTTTGAGCATCAGATAAGCTGATAAAAATGCACACATTCCGCCGACTGCCGCACTCAGGAAGATGGCCTTGACCATATAACCGTAAGCAAACGGTTCGAATAAAATATCGGGCATCATTTATGATGTCTCCTTGTCGTCTGCTGCTTCTGATTCGCAGTTGCAGCCGCATTTCGGAGTCGATGCAGGCGGGTCGGTTTTGGTTTTGCCGTAGAATACGGCAGGACGTTCGTCGTCGGTCAAGACTGTAATCGAACGCGGATCTTCGTCATCGTGCAAATCGCTGCCGGCCAGCTTGAAGTGGCGCAATACACCGCCGAAAGCTGCTTCCAAATTATGCTGGTTGAAAGTTGTTTCGGTGGTGCCGACGGCCAGAACCGTACGATTAATCATGACTACTTGGTCACAAAAATCCGGAACCACGCCCAAATTGTGCGTGGAAACCAGAATCAGACGGCCTTCGGAACGCAATTCTCCGAGCAGATCCATAATCATGTTTTCGGTTTTGACATCTACACCGGTGAAAGGTTCGTCCAATAAAATCAGACGGCTCTCCTGTGCCAGTGCGCGTGCGAGAAATACGCGCTTTTTCTGTCCGCCTGACAGTTCTCCGATTTGGCGTTGTGCCAGATGGGCAATATCCACCCTTTCCATAGCCGTCTGCACCTTTTGTTTGTCGGTGCGGCTCGGAATGCGCAGAAAGCCCATATAGCCGTAGCGTCCCTGCATGACGACATCGTAAACCGAGATGGGGAAATTCCAATCCACTTCTTCACTTTGCGGAACATAGGATACCCAGTTGTTTTCCAATGCGGCGGCAATCGGCAAACCGCACAGGCGTATGCTGCCGCTACGCGGTTTGACCAAGCCCATCAGGCTTTTAAACAAGGTGGATTTGCCGCTGCCGTTCACGCCGACCAGTGCGCAGGTGGTGCCGCCCGAAAGTTCGAGCGACAAATCACAAATAGCCGTGTGGCCGTTGTTGTAGCGCACCGTCAGGCCGCTGACTGAAATCGAAGCGGCTGTATCGTTTGTCATTATTTTCCGAATCCTTTAACTATCGTGGAGACTGTTACATTCAGCAGGTCGGTATAAGTCGGTACAGGACCGTTTTTTGCCGACAGTGAATCTACATACAGTACGCCGCCGTATTTCGCACCGGTTGTTTTGGCAACCTGTTTCATCGGTTTGCTCGGTACGGTGCTTTCGCTGAAGACAACCGGAATGCGGTTTTTCCGTACTGTATCGATGACTTTGCTGACTTGTTGGGGCGAGCCTTGCTGTTCCGCATTAATCGGCCAGAGGTAAACTTCTTTGAAGCCGTAGTCGCGGGCCAGATAGCTGAATGCCCCTTCGCTGCTGACCAGGAAACGTTGGTTTTGCGGCACCTGCATCAGTTTGGCGCGCAGAGGTTGGTCGAGCTGTTTGATTTTCTGGCTGTATGCTGCTGCGTTTTTGCGGTAGGTTTCGGCATTTTGGGGATCGTGTTTGATCAATGCGTTTTTAATGTTTTCTATGTAAATCAGAGCATTGGAAGTAGACATCCAAGCGTGCGGATTAGGCATGCCTTTGTAAGGGCCTTCGTAAATCGACATCGGTTTGATGCCTTCGGTTACAACTGCAGACGGCTTGTTTTTGACGTTTTGCAAAAAGCGTTCGAACCAGCGTTCCAGATTCATACCGTTCCACAGTACCAAATCGGCCGATTGTGCTTTGGCAATATCGCGGGGGGTTGGCTGGTAGTCGTGGATTTCCGCGCCGGGCTTGGTAATCGATTCGACTGTTGCTGCATCGCCGGCAACGTTTTGGGCAATGTCCTGAATAACGGTAAAGGTGGTCAGGACTTTCAATTTCGCATAAGCCGGAGCGGAGGTAAAAGCAGCCAAAAGGCAGGCGGTAAGCAATTTGTTCATGATGTTCTCCTGAATAAAAGCAACGTTTTGGCGGACTGGTTTTGCCCGCATTTAAAATCGGGTATTTTAAATTAAATGATAATTATTATCAAATAAATTGTTGTCCGAATTGTTTTTAACCGGGTAGTTGCCCGGATTGGGAGGTGGAATTGTGTTCCGATTTTTTGCTGCCGTCTGCAGGCTGTTCGCATATTGAATGGTGGAGACTGTTATGGCTTGCTTTACAGATGCGGCAAATGTACTTTCTGCCTCATCGCTCAGGATGTTAAACCAGGAGCAGCCGGTGTGTAACCGAAGCCGTTTGGTTGTGGGCTTGTCAGGCGGCTTCGGTGTTCTGTCGTCCAATCAGGCAGCAATAGGCTGCAAGCTAAGTGTCAGATTTTCGTTTCTGACTTTGAGCAGCAAATCGATATTGGGATGTTTGCCCGGATGGGCTTCGGCATCGGAAAGATGTTCTGCAAACCATATCAGGCCTTGTTCGGCTGCTGCTGCATCCAGTGTGCCGCCGAATTGTTCGAACAGGGCATTGTAGAGTTTCAGACTGCCGAGCTTGCCCGGTGCGGCGGGAATATGGTGCAGGGTTTGGCCGTCTGCGGAAATGACATTCAGACCGCTAAGGCGGGCAATATCGGGCATTTGTGCGAGATTGTCTTGGAAAGCCATGATGTTGTCCTTGTTTAAGCGTGTTTGGTGCCGAAAATTTTGTCGCCTGCGTCTCCCAGTCCCGGAATGATGTAGCCGTTTTCATTCAGGTGGCTGTCTAGGGCGGCAGTGTAGACGGTTACGTCGGGATGTGCTTCGTTAACGGTTTTGACACCTTCGGGAGCGGCAACCAGTACGAGAGCTTTGATGTTGCGGCAGCCTTTGCTTTTGAGCAGGTCTATGGTGGCAACCATGGAGCCGCCGGTGGCCAGCATGGGGTCGATAATCAGTGCGGGACGCTGGTCCATGGCATCGACGAATTTTTCAAAATAGGAAACGGGTTTGAGTGTTTCTTCATCGCGTTGCAGGCCGACGACGCTGATTTTGGCGGTGGGAATCAGATCCAGTACGCCGTCGAGCATACCCAAACCGGCACGCAGAATGGGAACGACGGTCAGGGTTTTTCCTTTGATTCGCTCGCCTTGGATTTCGCCGCACCAGCCGTTGAGGGTGAATTGTTCGGTTTCGAAGTCTCGGCTGGCTTCATAGGCCATCAGGCGTGCCAGCTCGGTTGTCAGGGTGCGGAAGCGGTAGGTGCTGCAATCGGCTTCGCGCATCAGGGTCAGTTTGTGTTTGACCAAGGGGTGGTCGATGATATGGAGGTTCATGGGATTTCTCTGATCGGTACGACGGGTGGAAAGGCCGTCTGCAGGTGTTCAGACGGCCGGATATCAGACTGAAAGTGCGCTTTGCAGTTCACCTGCTTCGAACATTTCCATCATGATGTCTGAGCCGCCGACAAATTCGCCGTTAATGTAGAGCTGCGGAATGGTCGGCCAGTCGCTGTATTCTTTGATGCCTTGGCGTACTTCGTCATTTTCCAAAACGTTGACAGTTACGAAGTCGGTGCAGCCGGCGGCTTGCAGAATCTGTACTGCGCGGGAGGAGAAGCCGCATTGGGGGAATTGTTTGCTGCCTTTCATAAACAGCACCACGCGGTGGGTGCTTACCACTTCCTTGATTTGTTCTTGAATGCTCATGCCGTCAGTCCTTTCCGTTGGGCAGAAAAAATCTGCATTATACGCGTTTTGCTGCCGTTTATTAAGGTCTTTGCATTGTTCAAAGCGTCTTTTTGCTACATAGGAAAATGCCGGTGAAAATCGCGCTGATGCCTGCCAGATGGTAGAGATGGAAGGTTTCGCCCAGCAGCGTTACTGCCAGTATGGAGCCGAAAACGGGCATCAGGTGGATGCTCAGTCCGGCACGTACGGCACCGAAACGGGCAATTGCGGCGTTGTAGCACAAATAAGCGGCAACAGACGGAAAAATACCGATGTAGACCAAGGCGAGCAGGGCATTCTGATTGAAAACAAGAGGTGCAGACGGCATGGTTGTCCATTCCCATAGGGTAAAAGGAGTTAACAGAAACAGGCCGATGCTGATTTGCAGGGCGGTCAGTGCGGTGCGGTTGATTTCGGGCGGTATGCGGCGCATCCAAATTGTGTAAAACGCCCAGCACAGCACCGCCGCCAAAATCCACAAATCGCCCTGATTGACCTGCAAAGCGGCCAAACGCTGCCAGCTGCCCTGCAACACAATCGCCGCCACGCCCGCCAGCGACAGCAGCAGCCCCGCACCTTGCCGACGGTTCAGCGGTTCGCGGTAAAACAGTGCGCCCAAGAGCATAATCAGCACCGGAATGCAGGAATTGAGCAGCAGTGCGTTGGTGCTGCCGGTGTGGTGCAGGCCTGTGTAAACCAGTGTGTTGAAGGCGGCGATGCCTGTCAGAGAGGTGCCGAACAGCAATGCTTTGTGGCGGCGGTATAAGGGAAATTGGGAACGGAAATGCGGCAGGGCGAAAGGCAGGAGCAGCACAAGCGAAATTAGCCAGCGGGCGGATGACAGCGTCAGCGGTGCAATGTCGTCTCGTACGACACGGGCGATGATAACGTTACCTGTCCATAAAAGTGGCGGAATGATAAAAACCAGCAGGCCGTACAGTCGTTGCAGGGACATGGGGACTCCTGTTGCGGGGTTGGTCCGAAGGAGGGTTGCAAACCGGCTCGGTGTTCGGCGCATATTGTTTTAAATGGCCGCCGGCAGCGTGTGGAGCTGCAGACGGCTGACGGGTCAAACTGCTTTGCGCTGCATGACGGCGGCGAAAAAGCCGTCGGTATGATGTTCGGCTGTGCCCAAACGCAGATATTTTCCGGTGTCCAACGGTATTTTGGCGGCGGTCAGCAATTCGGAGCTGTCGAGTAGCTCGAAATCAGGGTGTCCGGCAAGGAAGCGTTCGACCTGCATCTCGTTTTCTTCCGGCAGAATGCTGCATGTCGCATAAACCAGGCGACCCTGCGGTCCGACGGTTTGGGCGGCGGCTGTCAGAATGCTGTGCTGTTGTTCCAAGAGTTTTGCGATGCTTTCGGGCGACTGGCGGTATTTCAAGTCGGGATTGCGCCGCAGTGTGCCGAGACCCGAGCAGGGGGCATCGACCAAAACCCGGTCGGCTTTGCCGTGCAGACGGCTGATACGTTTGTCGTGTTCGTTGGCGATGCGTTCGGGGTGGATATTGGTCAGACCTGCCCGAACCATGCGCGGTTTCAGATTTGCCAGGCGTTTTTCGGCAATATCGAAGGCATAAATGCGGCCTTTGTTGGCCATTTGCGCGCCGATTGCCAAGGTTTTTCCTCCCGCTCCGGCACAAAAGTCCACAACGATTTCGCCGCGTTTCGCACCCAGCAGCAGAGCGAGGAGCTGGCTGCCTTCGTCCTGCACTTCCAGGGTGCCGTCTAAAAACAGCGGATGCTTGTTCAGTGCCGGTTTGTCGTGCAGACGGATGCACCAAGGGGAAAACGGGGCGGCTTCGGCCTTCCATGCCGTCTGCAGCTCTGCCAGAACTTTATCGCGTCTGCCTTTGAGCGTATTGACGCGCAAATCCAGCGGTGCGCTTTGCGCCACGCTGCGGCCGAATGCCAAGATGTCTTCGTCGCACCAATGTGTGCGTAGCAGGCCGCACAGCCATTCGGGCAGTTCGGCGGCTGTTTCGATGCCGTCTGCAAATAGACTTTTACGCGCTTTCAAGTTGGCCAAGAAGGCGGTTTCTTCTTCATCTGCCATTCCGGCAAGACGGCTGATATTGAAGCCGCGTCCCAAGACTAAGGCAGCCAGGGCGGCTTTGCGTGCTTGTGCATGCGGACGGCGCAATACGGTGGCAATTTTCTGGTAATGACGCACGGCGGCGAAAGCCGTTTCGGCGATTTCGTGCCGGTCTTGACGGCCTAATTTTTTTTCACGGCGGAAGTAAGCCGACATTACGGCATCGGCCGGTTGTTTGAAAGTCAGCATTTCCGCCAGCAGGCGGGCGGTATGGTCGAGTCGGATCGGATTCATATTGTGGCAATATCGCAAAGAATGTCGGGCTGCATTATAGCCGAGAGTGGCTATCTGTTCTAATCACGGGCGATAAAGACGGCTTTTTTACCGTCTTCGTTTTCTAAAACCAGCCTGCTGCCATTGAGGCGGTAGTGTGTGAAACTACCGATACGGGCGGCAAAACTCATTTCCAAGTCCATATTGCCCTGACAGAGCATACGGGTGGCGGCAACAGGGCCGATAGAGATACTGCCTTGCTCCGATTGGTGTGGCGAGGTGTCTGCCGAGAACATCATGCGGTTGCAGCCCATATAGGCAGAAACATGGGGCAAGGCGGTCAAATTGATTTCGGCTTTGGTTGTTCGGAGTGCATCTGGGGTGAACCCCGGCCATTCTTCCAATGTCCAGATACGTTTCAAACCGGCAGATTTGTAGGTCTGCGGGATGTTTGCCGCCGGTTCATACCGCCGGATTTCGGCAGGCTTCGGTGCCGACAGGGTGCAGGCGGCCAATGCGATGGCGCAACTTGTGCCGAAGACAACGGATATGTTCATGTTTTATCCTTTTGATGGGGTTGCAGGACGGCCGGATTATGGCAGATGGTAGCCTTTCAAATATTGGATACGTTCGCGGGTCATGCGTGCATCGCATTGCAGGCGGCGGTATTCGGCCTGCTTGCTGTCTTTGGAAGGTGCTGCAGCCTGACTGCAGTCCCGGTTTTTGCGTCTGTTCCAGTCGGCCTGTTCTTCTGCCAGCTCCTGCCGTATCTCGGAGTCGATTTGCTGCCATTGGGCTTCGATTTCGTTTTCTGCATCGAGGTGGTTTTGGCGGGCATAGGCAAGGTCTTCGGCTGAAAACGGTATTTCGGTTTCTTTGGTTTCGGGAGACAGGATTTCAGGTTCGTCAGGAGAAGCAAATTCTGTGGAGGCTTCTTCTTCTTTTATCTCTTCGATTGTTTTGACTGTTTCTACTGCCTGATTGGAATGTGCCTGCAAGGCTTGTTCGCGGGTAAGCGGTTGGCCGTTAATGATTAATATATCTTTGATTCCGTAGGGCAAAAGAGCTGTCAGCAGGGCATTGTAGACGGTGCTCGGGTCTTCATCGCGGTAGAGAAGCATTAAGTTGCCGTCTGCATCTGTTTGGAGGGTGTAGCTGAGGGTTTGGTCGAATACTCCGTTGCCGTTGTAGTTCAAACCGGTTCCGGCGGTCTGCTGCCTGATGATTTGATTGAGTGTGCGCTCGCCGTAAAGCAAGGGCGCATTGGTGTTGACGGTATCGAGGACGTTTTCCGGCAGACTGATGCTGATATGTCCCCGACAAATGGCTTCCTGTCGGGTTTCTTCCTGAGATGCACCGTTCAAAATAATATTGATGCCGTCTGCAGCGGCAGCAACACGGTCGGCATCGACAAATCCGCGGCTGTCTTGTGCGGCAAATGCTTGCGCCTGTTCTGCAAGATATTGCTGCAAACCGCTTTTCACGGTTTCAGGAATACGGGAGTCGGTGCAGGACGGAGTGTCGCCGTATTGCGGAACATCGGGCTGGCACGCTGTCAGCAGGGCGCAGAAACTTGGAAGAAATAATAGATGTTTGATGGACATGGCGGTTGGTCTGAATCTGTACAAACGGTATTCATCATAACAAAACAGCCTGCAAACGCAAGGCTTGCAGGCTGTGATGAAACGAATTTCATCAGTTTAAGAATTTAACGAAACTGGTCAGAATAGTCAGATTGACAATGTCGACAAAGAAGGCACCGACCATCGGTACAATCAGGAATGCTTTATGCGACGGGCCGAAGCGTTCGGTAACCGACTGCATATTGGCGACGGCGGTCGGTGTCGCCCCCATGCCGAAGCCGCAATGGCCGGCGGCCAGAACGGCGGCATCATAATTGCTGCCCATCAGTTTGTAGGTGATAAAGCTTGCATATAGTGCCATGACAACGGTCTGTGCCAAGAGGATAACGGTAATCGGACCGGCCAGACCGCTAAGCTGCCACAGCTTCAGATTTAACAGTGCCATAGCCAGAAACAGTGACAGGGAGGCATTGCCGAAGACATCGACGGCACGGTCGAACATATTGACTTTGAATACGGCCGTCAGAATATTGCGCAAGATTGCGCCGGACAGCAATGCCCAAACGAATTTGGGCAGATCAAACAGATATTCTTTGTCAATGCCGTCCATGATTTCGGCAAACGCCAGACAGGCGGCAAACATAGCCAATGTTTCCACTGCAGATTCGGCAGTAATCAAACGGGTTTTATGGTAATGCTCGAATACGTCGCTGGCAGAGTCATTGCCGCTGTCACGGGTATCAGCAAAGGTCGGGGCGGCAGGTTTGCGCCCCATTTTGTCCAACAGGCGGCGGGCAACCGGTCCGCCGATCAGACCGCCGGCTACCAAGCCGTAAGTAGCGGCGGCCATACCCAAACCGGTTGCTCCGATTAAGCCGTGTTCTTTTTCAAACACCGGTCCCCATGCGCCCGCCGTACCGTGGCCGCCGGTCAGGGTAACCGATCCCGTCATCAGACCGACAAGAGGATCCAGGCCGAGAGCCGTTGCCAAACCGACGCCGACAAGGTTTTGAATCACAATAAAAAAGCCGACGATGCCGGTAAACAGAATCAGCGGAAAACCTCCTGCTTTCAAGCGTGAAAAGTCTGCACTCAGGCCGATGGATGCAAAGAAAATCAGCATAAACGCATCTTGCAGGGATTTTTCAAACTTGAAACTGACTCCGTAAACCGCATGCAGAATGTACAGTACGATCGCAGCAACCAGACCTCCTGCTACCGGTTCGGGGATATTGAAGTTTTGCAGAATTTTGATTTTTGCGACTAACAGTTTGCCGATCAGCAAAACAACGGTTGCAGCAATCAGGGTGTAATACCCGTTGAATACCCATTCCATATCCATAATTTTTCCTTATTCTGATTTGAGGTTAGTGCCGTTTTCAGCCGGGAACGAACATTGGAAATCAGTATTTCTGATGATGTTTCCAGCTTCTCCAAACGGCGGATTGCGGAGTTTAAAGGAGCGTCCGGATAAAAGTCAAAGATATTTATAAGTCATATAACTATGATTTATATGTATAAATTTTATAAAGTCGATGAATTTTCCGGGTATAAAGCAAGACAGGCAGCCGTGAAGTTACGACTGCCTGTATAGTAATTTGGAAGAAATTTCCGGTTTGCTTGCCGTCGGTTTGCAGACGGCATCAGAGAGAATAATACATTTCAAATTCCAAAGGATGCGGTGCCATCTGCATGCGGCGGACATCTTCTTCTTTGAATGCGATATAACTGTCAATCCAGTCTTTGCTGAATACGCCGCCCCGTGTCAGAAATTCATGATCGGCTTTCAAGGCTTCCAGGGCTTCATCTAAGGAAGCACATACGGTCGGTACCAGCGCATCTTCTTCCGGCGGCAAATCGTAGAGATTTTTCGTTGCCGGATCGCCTGGATGGATTTTGTTTTGGATGCCGTCCAAGCCTGCCATCAGCAAGGCTGCAAAGCAGAGATAGGGGTTGGCGGTCGGATCTGGGAAGCGGGCTTCGATACGGCGCGCTTTGCTGCTGTTGACAGACGGAATACGGATGGAAGCCGAACGGTTTTTCGCCGAATAGGCCAGTTTTACAGGTGCTTCGAAATGCGGTACCAAACGTTTGTATGAGTTGGTAGAAGGATTGCAGATGGCGTTCAGAGCTTTGGCGTGCTTGATGATGCCGCCGATATAGTAAAGCGCGGTATCGCTCAAACCCGCATAGCCGTCGCCGGCAAACAGATTCTGACCGTCTTTCCAGATGGATTGGTGGACGTGCATGCCGCTGCCGTTGTCGCCCATCAGGGGTTTGGGCATAAAGGTGGCGGTTTTGCCGAAATTGTGCGCCACATTCCAAATCACATATTTCATGTCTTGGGTCTGGTCGGCACGTTTTAATAATGTATTGAATTTCGTACCGATTTCCATCTGGCTGCCCGTGCCGACTTCGGCGTGGTGCACTTCCACAGGCACGCCGATTTCTTCCAACACGTTTACCATAGCCGAGCGCAAATCCTGTCCGGCATCTACCGGCGCAACGGGTGCGTAACCGCCTTTGACTACGGAACGGTGGCCGGTATTCTGGCCGTCCAGATATTTGCCGCTGCTCCACGCGCCGCTTTCGGAAGTGATTTCAAAGCGTGCGGTGTGCATATGGGTTTCAAATGCAACGCCGTCGAATACGAAAAATTCCGGCTCGGGACCGAAAAACGCGGTGTCGCCGATACCGGAAGATTTCAGATAGGCTTCGGCGCGGCGGGCGATGGAACGCGGGTCGCGGTCGTAGCCTTGGCCGTTGGCGGGGTCGATGACATCGCAGGTCAGCACCAGGGTTGCATCATCGAAAAACGGGTCGATATAGGCGGTTTCGGGATCGGGACGCAACTGCATATCGGAAGCCTGCACGCCTTTCCAGCCGCCGATGGACGAGCCGTCAAAAGCCTGGCCGTTTTCAAACCAGTCTTCCGGATCGTCCAAAACGATGCGGGCGGGAATGGTGAAGTGGTGCTGTTTGCCTTTGGTGTCGGTAAAGCGCAAATCGACATAGCGGACATCGTTGTCCTCAATCATCTGCAACACTTTTTTGATAGACATGGAATGCTCCTAAAAGTTGCGGTTGTTTGGGTTGCAGACGGCAGAAATCCTGTTTTCTGCGGTCGCAATAAAAATCTTCGGAATAATACACTCAAACCGGCGTTTTGTGGAAAATATCCGAAATTTTTGTAAAATTGTAGACAAAGTTTTTCAGGCCGTCTGAAAAACGTATTCTGCGCATTCTGTCGGTGTGCGACTGTTTTTCAGGACGGCTTTTGCGTTTCAGCGCAATGTCGGCAGTACAGCCAAAATTGCCGAGAGTACGGCTTCGCCCAAACGCAAAGAGCGTTGGCCGTTCCAGCCGAAATCGTCGTCGGGCAGGTTATGGTTGTCTTTAAACGGCATTTCCAGCGTGTAGGCCAAACAACTGAATTGGTTGCCGACCCATGCGGTCGCCCAGCTCAAATCGGCTTCGCCTGCGGCGGCAACGGGATAGCCGTGCTCGTCTTGGAAATCGGGGCTGGCGGCGGCAAAGGCGTTTTTGAATGCCGTCTGCAGTGCAGCGGTTTTTTCGTTGAAATTCGGCACGCCTTCGGTTCCGGCAACGAAAATATAGGGAATGGTTTCGTCACCGTGTACATCGAGGAAAAAGTCCACGCCGGTTTCCAGCATTTTTTCGCGCACGAAATATACTTCGGGACTGGTTTCAATGCTCGGATTGAGCCATTCCCGATTGAGGTTGGCACCGGCGGCGTTGGTGCGTAGATTGCCGAGGGCGGAACCGTCGGGGTTCATATTCGGAACGATATAGAATGTTGCGCTGTCGAGCAGGGCGCGGGCTGTCGGGTCTTGCGGGTCGAGCAGGCGTGCCAGCAGACCTTCGACAAACCATTCCGCCATCGTTTCGCCCGGATGCTGGCGGGCGGTAACCCAGATTTTGGCATCGCTTTCGGCTTGGTTGCCGATGGTCAGCAGATTGATGTCGCGGCCTTGGACGGTGCTGCCCAAATCGTCAATCTGGCAAAGGCCGCTGCCCTGAGCATCGCCCAGCAGGTTCAGGTGCTGCTCGCCGGAATAAGGCTCGAAGTAGGAGTAATACACGCTGTTGGCCAGAGGTGTGTGTTCGATGGTCAGCACGCCGTTTTCATAGCGGGTCGGCACACGGAACCAGTTTTGCCGGTCGTAGGAGGCGCAGGCCTGATAGTCTTCCCAACCTTCGGGATAGGCCGCGCCTGCGGCGTTTTCAAAGTGCATGACGCAAGGCGTGTAAGCCGCACCTTGCAGGCGGAAGTAAAACCATTGGGTAAAATCGGCAGCATTGTCGGGACGCAGTGCCAAACGGATGTTTTGAGAATCGGAAAGGTCATTTACGATGACCGAACCGGCATCGAATTGTGTGGAGATTTTGAGCATTTGGGGGCTCCGTTCGTACGGACGTAAAACAAAACGGTATTATACAACATCTTGCAGACGGCCTATAATTCCGCCGTTTCGAGTGTTTTGGGCAATATCGGAGGAAAAGGAAGTGCGGAAGGAAAAAATCAAACTGAAACTGATGTTTCGGGAATATTGCAGCTTGTGCCGCAAAATGCGTGAGGATTTGCAGCCTTTGCAAACGGCATACGGTTTTGAGTTGGAAATTATCGATGTCGATGAGGACGAGGCTTTGGAAGCGGCATATAACGAGCTGGTGCCGGTTTTGCTGCATCGGGACGAAATCATCTGTCATTGGTATTTGGACGAGGCACGCACACGCGCTTGTTTGGACGTGCTTTGCGCCGAAGAAGCATAGCCCGCTGCCGGCTTTTCGGCTAGAATACGCGGTTATTTTTATCTTTCTGAATATTCAGGCCGTCTGCACAGCGTCCAGCGGTACTCTGCAGACGGCATCACAACACGACAAGCCATGAAAAACATACGCAATTTCTCCATTATCGCCCACATCGACCACGGCAAATCCACGTTGGCCGACCGCTTTATCCAATACTGCGGCGGCTTGGACAACCGAGAAATGAGTTCGCAGGTTTTGGATTCGATGGACATCGAAAAAGAGCGCGGTATTACCATCAAAGCCCAAACCGCCGCCCTGAACTACAAAGCGCGAAACGGCGAGGTTTACCAATTAAATCTGATCGATACTCCCGGACACGTCGATTTTTCCTACGAAGTTTCCCGTTCCTTGTCTGCCTGCGAAGGCGCGCTGCTGGTGGTGGACGCATCACAGGGTGTGGAAGCGCAAACTGTTGCCAACTGCTATACCGCGATTGATTTGGGCGTGGAAGTCGTCCCCGTTTTGAACAAAATCGACTTGCCCGCAGCCGATCCCGACCGCGTTTCCCAAGAAATCGAAGACATTATCGGCATTGATGCCGTCGGCGCGGTTACCTGTTCGGCCAAAAGCGGCTTGGGCGTGGAAGACGTATTGGAAGAAATCGTTGCCAAAGTGCCGGCACCGCAAGGCGATTTTGCTGCACCTTTGCAGGCGATGATTATCGATTCGTGGTTTGACAATTATGTCGGCGTGGTGATGCTGATTCGGGTGAAAAACGGCACGTTGAAACTGAAAGACAAAGTCCGCTTTATGAGTACCAAAGCCGAATCGCAGGTAGAGCAGCTCGGCGTTTTTACACCGAAATCGGTGCAAAAACCGCAGCTTTCCGCCGGCGAAGTGGGCTTTCTGATTACCGGTGTCAAAGAATTGGGACAGGCCAAAGTCGGCGATACGATTACTCTGGTTCAAGAACCCGCCGCCGAACCGCTGCCGGGTTTCAAAGAAGTGCAAAGCCAAGTGTTTGCGGGACTTTATCCCGTAGAAAGCCACGATTACGAAGCCTTGCGCGATGCTTTGGAAAAATTGCAGTTAAACGATGCTTCGCTGAAATTCGAGCCGGAAGTGTCGCAGGCTTTGGGCTTCGGCTTCCGCTGCGGCTTTTTGGGGCTGCTGCATTTGGAAATCGTGCAGGAGCGTTTGGAGCGCGAATTCGATATGGATTTGATTACCACGGCACCGACCGTGGTTTACGAAGTCGTAATGAAAAACGGAGAAAAAATCGAAGTCGAAAATCCGTCCAAGCTGCCCGATGTCGGCAGTATCGAAACGATTTTGGAACCGATTATCACGGCAACCATTCTCGTGCCGCAGGATTATGTTGGCAATGTGATGACCTTGTGCAACCAAAAACGCGGTGTTCAGGTGAATATGCAGTATCTCGGCCGTCAGGTGATGCTGACTTACGATTTGCCGATGAACGAAGTGGTGATGGATTTCTTCGACAAATTGAAATCCACTTCGCGCGGTTATGCTTCTCTGGATTACCAGTTCAAGGAATTCCAGCCGTCTGATTTGATTAAATTGGATATTATGGTAAACGGCGAAAAAGTCGATGCTTTGAGCCTGATTGTCCACCGCCAGAACTCGGTGCACCGAGGGCGCGAACTGGCGGCCAAAATGCGCGAACTGATTCCGCGTCAAATGTTCGACATTGCGGTTCAGGCTTCCATTGGCAGCCAGATTATCGCGCGGGAGAACGTCAAAGCCCTGCGTAAAAACGTGTTGGCCAAGTGTTATGGCGGCGATATTACGCGCAAGAAAAAACTGCTGGAAAAACAAAAAGCCGGCAAACGCCGCATGAAGCAGGTGGGCAATGTGGAAATTCCTCAGAGCGCGTTCTTGGCTATTTTGCAGGTGGGCGACAAATAAGTTTGAGACCGTCTGAAATTTTAATCGTATAGGGCGCAGCCGGAATAATGGCCCGGCAGGATTTGGATTGGCAGTAGCAGGAGCCGAAAACACCGCTGCCAAGAACTGATTGAAAAAAATATGGGCGGACAATCCTTTGCTGATTACGGATTTGTCCCGCACGAAGAGTTATGTGTAAAAGCGGATTGCAGACGGTCTGAAATACGCTGATGGCAATTAAAACAGAATAAGTTTTTTATTTCGGCAGGAGGTAAATAAATGAATATATGGTTGTTGGCCGCGCTTGCGGCGTTATCTGTCGGCGTTCTGCTGGTGCTCAAAAGCAGCAAGGAGCGCAACGAAGCGGGTGAGTGGAGCAGCAGCATACAGTGGGGTTATCTGGCGTGTCTGGCCGGCGTATTCGGACTGTTGGCGCAGTTTATGAGCTTTACGGCGGTGTTTCTGATTTTCGTGCTGGCAACCGGCGCGTTGTGGTTCTGGCGCAGAAAGGTGGTCGGTAAGGACGGGGAAGACGGCAATCATTTCCGCGATTATGTTGGCAGTTTTTTTCCGATTATCGGCGTGCTGTTCGTGTTGCGGGCGTTTGTGGCCGAACCGTTCCAGATTCCGTCCAGTTCGATGCGCCCGGGTTTGGTGGTCGGTGATTTTATTCTGACTTCCAAATCGTCTTACGGCATCCGCGTGCCGGTGTTGAATTCGGTTCTGATTCCGACAGGCAAAGTCGAACGCGGCGATGTGGCGGTGTTCAATTATCCTGAAAATCCGAATGTAAACTATATCAAGCGTGTGATCGGTTTGCCGGGCGATTTGGTGGAATACCGAAATAAAACGCTGCTGATTAACGGCAGGGAAGTAGCAGATGCTGCAGACGGCATAGAGACCTATGTAGAGAATCTGAAACAGGGAACGGTGGAAATTCAGGCTCAGCGGTTTACTGAAAATCTGAACGGGCGCGAATATACCGTGCTGAAAATGCCCGAGTATCCGTCTTTCCTGCCGCAGGGGGTGCGCGATAATTTTGCCTATCGTGAAAATTGCGAATATGCCGCAGACGGTTCGGCATTCTCCTGCCGTGTGCCGGAAGGACAGTATTTTATGATGGGCGACAATCGGGACAACAGCGAAGATTCGCGCTATTGGGGTTTTGTTGAAGACCGTTATCTGGTCGGCAAAGCATTCTTTATCTGGTTGAATTTGAGCGATTTCGGCCGTATCGGGAAAATCCGTTAAGTTCGGATGCCGTCTGAAAGCAAGGCTTCAACGAAGTTAAAATGCGTTTTTTCAGACGGCATCGTTAAAGGAGCAATAGTGATGAGCATCAAGTCCGACAAATGGATACGCCGCATGAGCGAGCAATACGGCATGATCGAGCCGTTCGAACCGCGCCAGATTAAAGAGTTGAACGGCGAAAAAATCATTTCCTACGGCACGTCCAGCTACGGCTACGATATCCGCTGCGCCAACGAATTCAAAATTTTCACCAATATCAACAGCACGATAGTGGATCCGAAGAATTTCGATCCGCGCAATTTCGTCAGTGTGGAAGACGATTACTGCATTATTCCGCCCAATTCCTTCGCATTGGCACGGACGGTGGAATATTTCCGTATTCCGCGCAATGTATTAACCGTCTGTCTGGGTAAATCGACTTACGCACGCTGCGGGATTATCGTGAACGTTACACCCTTCGAGCCCGAGTGGGAAGGCTATGTAACCTTGGAATTTTCCAATACCACACCGCTGCCGGCTAAAATCTATGCGGGAGAGGGAGTGGCACAGGTATTGTTTTTCGAGAGCGACGAAATTTGCGAGACTTCCTACAAAGACCGTAACGGAAAATATATGGGACAAACGGGCGTTACGCTGCCGAAAACTTAAAGTATTGTTTTCTTTATATTTAATAAACCGATATGCCGTCTGCTGCATCAATCTGCAGACGGCATATCGGTTTTTGGCGGTCTTCTCAGGCTTTGCCGGTACTGCCGAAACCGCCTTCGCCGCGTTCGCTGGCAGCAAACCCGTCCACCAGTTTGAAGTCTGCCTGGACAACCGGCAGAATCACCATTTGCGCTATGCGCTCCATCGGCTGTACGACAAAATCTTCCGTACTGCGGTTCCACAAGGAAACTTTCAATTCGCCCTGATAATCCGAGTCGATCAATCCGACCAAATTGCCCAATACAATACCGTGTTTGTGGCCCAAACCGGAGCGGGGCAGCAAAACGGCGGCGTAATCGGGATTGGCCAAGTGAACGGCCAAGCCGGTCGGAATCAGGACAGTCTCGCCGGCTTTAAGCGTTACAGTCTCGTCCAAACACGCCCGCAAATCCAAACCCGCCGATCCTTCCGTGGCATAAGCAGGCAGAAAATCCGATATTTTCGGGTTTAAAATCTTCAATTCGACCTGTGCTTGCATATTGTCTCTCCCATGAAGTGCTGAAAAGAACGTGATTATACATTGCTTGCCTTCACGGCGATTAAAATGTTATATTGTAACAGTCTGTTGTTACATAGGGAGATTATCATGATGAAGAAAACCATTTGCATTTTGGCGGCTGTTTTGGCGGCGGGTTCTGTGCAGGCGCACCGTGTTTGGGTGGAAACTGGCCATACGCACGGCGGAGAAGTGCTGCATGCTTCTTTGGGCTATGGGGAGTTTCCAGAATTGGAAACGATTGCGGAAAACCGCTTGGAGATTTTCAAACCATTGCAGCTGATCACTGGAAAGGGCAGGCAGAATCTGCTGCAAACAGGCAAAAATAATTATGACTACCAATCTGAAAATCCGGTTGCAGACGGCAGTTATTTAGTAACTGCCGAATATCAGCCGACTTTCTGGTCGCGCAAAGGCGCGAATTGGAAGCGCACGGATTTGCAAGGTATGGAAGGTGCCGAGTATTGCGAACAAACGCGTATGTACGGCAAAAATATCGTCAATGTCGGTCATGACAGTGCAGAAACTGCTGTCATTACCCGACCGGTCGGCCAGCTTTTGGAAATCGTGCCTTTGGATAATCCTGCCAATATCCGTGTCGGCGAACCGTTTAAAGTCAGAGTACTGTATGAAGGCGAGCCTTTGCCGAATGCAACCGTTACGGCGACTTTTAAAGGCTTTGATTTGAGCGACCGCAGTAAAACGCATAAAGTGGAAGCTCAAGCTTTTTCCGATACGACTTTGGCCGATGGTACGGTAGATATTATTCCTTTGCGTCAGGGTTTTTGGAAAGCAATGGTCGAACATAAAACCGATTTTGCCGATCAGAGCCGTTGTAAAAAAGAAGCGACATACACTACTATGACTTTTGAAATCGGGCATTCGCATCATTAATTGTTAAAAACAACATGCCGTCTGCAACTGTTCTTGCAGACGGCATTGCTGATTCCGTTATCCGGAAAAATTTCTATGCAACGATTCGGATCTTTTATGCCGACGGTGCAACCTCCGTCCGTTTCAACCAGAATAAAGCCGCCGCCGCGCCGAGAAGGCAGGCCGCCGCATCTGTTGCTGCCATGCTTGCAGACGGAAGGGCAAACGCATATTCGCGTATCAGCCGCCACAACAGCACCCAGGCGGCAGACATGCCGCAAACCGGTAAAAAGGATAAGGGCTTGCCCTTGGAAATCATACTTTTACCGGATAAAACGCTTTGCCCGAGACTCAAAGCCGCACAGCTTACCGTCAGCATATCCGCAAAAGGCAGCGGCGAGGAACCTAAATCACGGCGAAGCAGGGCATAAATCGTTAAGCTTGCCCAAACCAGGGTCAACAGGGTGAATTTATTGCGCCACATTCTGTTCCGCTTCCGATTCTTCCAGCCACTGGCGGCAGAGTGCCGAGCAGGCGGAGAATTTGCTGCCTCTTGCATGGAGGATATTCAGCCATTCGCACACCTCTCCTACGTCCGGTGCTTCGTCCAAGCTGCATTCGTAGAGCATGAAATCCAGGGCTTCTTTAACGGTTCCTGCATTTTCGGTTTTAATCAATTCTCTGATTTCAATCATTACTTTTCCTTTTTTATTTTTGAGACAGCAGCAGCAGCAGCAGACGTTTTTCCTGTTCGTTCAGGCAGCTTTCTTTGGCTTTTCCGCGTAATAGGTCGATTTGTTTGAGAGAAAGGGTTTTAATCAGACGCTGCATGCCGTCTAAAAATTCTGCGGTTTCTTTTTCCGGATCACCAGGACTTTCGTTCGGATATACATCATGGCTGTCCGTTATCATCCGGTGCAGTTCGTGTTCGCAGGGGCTGCCGCGCATGGCTTCCAAAATCTGACCGGTGTTCCTGATATGGTTTTGGTTGCGGATAAGCTCAGCAGTTTCGGCCAAGCAGGCCAGTTCGCTATCCAAAGTCAGATATTCCGGCAGTCTGACGTATTCCGCCAGAGTCGGGTTAGCTAGTAGACTGCGGATTTGTTTTTGTGCCAAGCTGACACTCGGCGGCTGGCGGAAGGTTTTCGGTGGGAGTTTGTAACTTTTTGCCCGTATATGGCGTTTCGGTGCTTCTTGACCGAGCAGATAAGCCAGATTGGTCGGGTCGATGCCGACCAGTTCGCTTAACCGCTGTTTCAGTAAGAATGCCAGAGCGGGAGCGGAAATTTGTGCCAGCAGAGGTGCGCTGCGTTTGATCAATTGGGATTTCCCTTCCTGGCCAGAAAGCGTGATGCCGTCTGTCAGTGTTTCCCAAATGTATTCCGACAGCGGCTTGCTTTGATGCAGCATGGCATCTTCGAATCGGGTTTTTCCGTAGCTGCGGATATAACTGTCCGGATCGTGTTCTGCGGGCAAAAAAAGAAAATGCAGCGATTTGTCGTCTTTGAGTTGGGGCAGGGCGTTTTCCAAGGCACGCCGGGCAGCTTTCCGTCCGGCCTCGTCGCCGTCGAAGCAGAAATAAATATTGTCGGTCTGGCGCATCAGGAGTTTGATGTGTTCGGCAGTGGTTGCCGTGCCGAGAGCAGCCACGCTGTAAGCAATACCGTATTGCGCTAGGGCGACTACGTCCATATAGCCTTCCACTACCAAGACACGGCCGCTTTCTTTAATGGCGGAACGCGCTTCGTACAGGCCGTACAGATTTCTGCCTTTGTCAAACAGGGGCGTATCGGGTGAATTGAGGTATTTCGGTTTGGAATCGTCGAGAACGCGGCCGCCAAAGCCGATGACCTGCCCGCGAATATCCCGTATCGGAAACATAATCCGCCGACGGAAACGGTCGTAATCGCGACCATGTTCTTCGCTGCGGATAAGCTGTCCGACTTCAATCAAAGCATTATTCGGGTAGGGTTGGAAGACCTGCGACAAGGCTTGCCAACCTTCAGGTGCAAAACCCAAGCCGTAGTGTCCGATAATTTCGGGGCTCAGACCGCGTTGAGCCAAATATTGTCGGGCTTCAGCCGAGAGCTGCAGACGGCTACGGTAGAAATCGGCGCAGGCCTGCATGGTTTCTTCCAGAGTCTGCTGTTTCTGCCTGCGTTCGGCACGCTGTTGCGGATTTGCCTGAGTTCCGGCGGCGCGCGGCACCGCCATGCCGACACGATCGGCCAGATACTGAACCGCCTCGGCAAACGCCAAACCTTGATATTCCATCAGAAAGCCGATGGCCGAACCGTGTGCGCCGCAGCCGAAACAATGGTAAAACTGCTTGCTCGGACTGACGGAAAACGAAGGAGATTTTTCTTTATGGAAAGGACAGCAGGCCATATAGTTCGCCCCGCCTTTTTTCAACGGCACGTGCTCGTCGATAATATCGACGATATCGACTTTGGCTAAAAGTTCGTCAATAAATTCGGATGGAATCATAAGGATAATAACCGTCTGCAGACACATGCTGAAGACGGCATGAAAATTAGGGAACTCATGCAGTGCTTATATTTTGTTACGTATCCAAAGCCGCTTTAACCGCCTTGTTGACTTCTCCCATATCGGCCTTGCCGGACAGTTTGCTTTTTAATACGCCCATTACTTTGCCCATATCGGCCATACCGGCGGCTCCGGTTTTTGCAATTGCAGCAGCTACTTCCGCATCAATAGCCTCGGAAGAAAGCATTTCCGGTAGATAGCGGTTCAATACGGTGATTTCTGCTTCTTCTTTTTCGGCCAAATCACGGCGTCCGGCATCGGTATAGATTTTCGCCGAGTCTTTGCGCTGCTTAATCATTTTGCTCAAAATGGCCGTGATTTTCGCATCATCGGCTTCGCAACGTTCGTCTATCTCGAATTGTTTGACTGCGGCATTGGCCAGACGGATAGTTGAGAGCAAGACATGGTCTTTGTTCCGCATGGCGGTTTTCATGTCTTCGTTTAAGCGGGATTTTAATGACATGGCAAGTCCTTTGCTAATGCCGTCTGCAAAGCGGCAGTCGGCGGATAAAAGGGGAATTATAGTCTTTTCGGAGGGTCTTGCCCAATGAAAACACCGCTGGCGTTGCAGCGGTGTCGGTATGTTCTATCCGAAAGGATCAGTACATTTTAGGAGGCAGTTGTTGGCTGCGCAGACGTTTTTGCAGACGTTTGGCAGCAGCAGCTTTTTTGCGTTTGCGCTCGGTAGTCGGTTTTTCGTAGGCTTCACGGGCACGCAGCTCGGTCAGCAGACCGGTTTTTTCCACTGCGCGTTTGAAACGGCGCATGGCAACTTCAAATGGTTCGTTTTCTTTTACACGGATAGCAGGCATTTTACTTCCTAACTTTAAATTCAAAGGTTAAACAATTTCCGTTCCACATTCTGCTGCAGACGGCATTGAGTAGTGATTTTAGATAGCGTTTCCGCTTTTAAGTGACGCGCTGTGCGCCGTGATGAAAACATCACCTCCTAACGTGTCTCTGCCGAAGGTTCGGCAGATAAGAAAAAGATTCATTCGGCAAGACCAAAATAAAACGCGCATTCTCGCCGTTTTTTTTATAACTGTCAATTACTCTTTCAGAAACAAACACACCGTATGCTTTGTCATGTTGTAGACGGCACGATACCCTTATATGCGGCTGACACTTCTGACATGAGGAATACTGTGCAAGGCATGAATAATGCGGTCAAGTTGTTCGGTACCGCTGGTTTTGATACGGAATTTGAATTCGATAAAACCTTCCGTACCGGATTGGCTGTGGGATGGTGTTTCTACCGCTTCGATATCTGCCCCTTCACCCGACATGGCTTGTGCCATTGCGGCCAAGAGTCCGTGGGTGTCTTGAGAGCCGACCAGAATCGCAGCATGGAAGGTTGCACCGCCTATGGTTTCCCAATCGGCATCAAGTTGTTGTTCCAAATCGATTTTCAACAGACTCTGACAAATATCGCGATGGACAATCATACCTTGGTCTTTAATCAGTACTGCACGAATCTGATCGCCCGGAATCGGATTGCAGCATGTACCCAAATGTACGCGTCCGGTTTCGCTGCCGCTGATTTTAATCGGACTGAGTTTGATTTCTCCGCCTAAATGTTGTCCCGCCAATTCGGCAATCTGCATGGCTACGGACACGGGCAGGATATTGCCCATTCCAACGTTGTACAGCACTTCTTCAAAACTGGTTTGCTTGTTGCCCAAATCGGCCAGATAAGCCTCTTTCATGTTTTCCGATAACAAGACGTTTTCCGGCAGCAATCCCGTCAATGCCTTCTGCAGCAAACTTTCGCCCAAATTGATGGCATCTTGGCGGTTCATATTTTTCAAATAGCTGCGGATGGCGCTTCGAGCACGGCCTGATACGGTAAAATTCAACCATGCGGCACTGGGGCGTGCATGAGGCGAGGTAATAATTTCGACGGTATCGCCTGTTTTCAAGACCGTTCGCAACGGCATCATGACATTATTGATTTTTGCGGCAATCGTACGGTCGCCGATTTCGGTGTGTACGGTGTAGGCAAAATCGATAGGGGTGGAGCCGCGCGGCAATACCAGAATTTTGCCTTTGGGGGTGAAGATATAGACTTCTCGGGGAAACAAATCGACTTTGACGTTTTCTAAAAATTCCACAGCATTGGCACTGCGCGCCTGCAAATCCAAAATATTCTGCAACCAGGAATGTGTGTTGATGGTGGCTTGGTCGGGTGCTTTGTCTCCTGATTTGTAAGCCCAATGGCTGGCTACGCCGCCTTCGGCAACAGCATCCATTTCACGCGTACGGATTTGTACTTCGATAGGCAGGCCGTAAGGGCCGGTCAATGTGGTGTGCAGGCTTTGGTAGCCGTTGCTTTTGGGAATGGCGATATAGTCTTTGATTTTGCCGGGTTTGGGTTTGTAAAGAGTGTGCAGTGCGCCCAAAGCGGCATAGCAGGCAGGAATACTGTTGACGATGACACGGAAGCCGTAAATATCCATTACTTCGGAAAACTTCACGTTTTTATCGTGCATTTTCTGATAAATGCTGTAAAGGTTTTTTTCACGTCCTTTAATTAAGGCTTCGATATTCGCACTGACCAGGCGTTGGCTGAATGCGCTCAATACTTTGCCGATTACGTCGCGACGGTTGCGACGGAATGCGGTCATTGCTTTTTGCAGTGTCCGGTAACGGTTAGGGTGGATGTTTTGAAACGATAAATCCTGCAGTTCGCGGAACACGTCGTTCAAGCCTAAGCGGTTGGCAATCGGCGCATAGATTTCCAAGGTTTCCTGGGAAATGCGGCGGCGTTTTTCTGCACGCATCGATCCCAGTGTACGCATATTATGAAGGCGGTCGGATAGTTTGACGATAATCACACGGACATCTTTGGTCATTGCCAAAATCAGCTTGCGGAAGCTTTCAGCCTGATGTTCCGCCTGATTGTTGTATTCCAGTTTTTCCAGCTTCGACAGGCCGTCGACCATTTCTGCAATCGTTTCTCCGAACTCTGCCGCCATCTGCCCTTTTTCAATACCGGTATCTTCCAATACGTCGTGCATCAGACCCGCACTGAGGGTTTGGATGTCCATATGCCATTTGGCAAGTTCGGTGGTTACGGCAATCGGATGGGTGATATAGGGTTCGCCGCTTTTGCGAGTTTGGCCGTCGTGGGCATGAAAGGCATAAGCACAGGCTTTTTCCAAGCGAATCCGATCGTCGCTGCTCAGATAGTCTGCAGCGCGAAAAAGCAGAGAACGGGCTTCGGCGGTTAGGGCATCGTATGGGGCTGTGGCTTGTGGCGCAGGCATTTTCGGACGGCCTTTCGGGTGGGTTATTTATTGCGCGAGAGGATTTCTGTACCGATTTGTCCGGCGGCAATTTCGCGAAGTGCGGTAACGGTTGGCTTGTCGTTGCGGATGTCGTTAACCAAGGGTTGGGTGCCGTTGGCCAATTGACGGGCGCGGCGGGCGGCTGCCAGAGTCAGGTCGAAGTGGTTGTTGATTTTGTCAATACAGTCTTCTACGGTAATGCGTGCCATGATGTTCTTTCGTTCAATAAGTAAAAGGTTTGATTTTAGGGATTTTGCAGCAGTTTTTCAATAAACCTTTGCTGACGCGACTGCTGCAGACGGCATGAACGGATAATGTGCAGCAAATCTTGTTCTGCCTGCGCCAAATCATCATTGATTACGGCGTAATCGAAATGCAGGGCTTGGCTGATTTCTTCATGTGCTTTATTTAAGCGAGTTTCGATGACTTCCTTGCTGTCAGTACCTCGTCCGCGCAGACGTTGGGACAAAATCTCAAAACTGGGCGGAAGAATAAATATGGAGATTGCAGACGGCAATCTGCTGCGAACTTGTTCGGCTCCCTGCACATCGATTTCCAAAATAACATCATAACCTTGTTCCAATAAGACATCGATACTTCCGAAACTTGTGCCGTAATAATTGCCGAAAACGTCGGCATGTTCCAAAAAAGCGTTTTCGGCAATCATGCTTTCAAATTGTTCTTTGCTGACAAAATGGTAATGGCGGCCGTCTGTTTCACCTTCACGAGGTTGGCGTGTAGTATGGGAGACGCTGGTTTGCAGCTCCGGCTGGGCAGCCAGCAGTCGTGAAACCAATGTGGTTTTGCCGGTGCCTGAGGCAGCCGAGATTATGAAAATATTACCGTTGCGTGGAGAATATGAAGTCATGGGCGAACTCTTGTATGAAATTACTGGTTCCGATTATAACGCAGGCTTTGCCGCTTGCGACAGTCGGCCATGTTTTTGTTACAATTTACAGTTTGTCGAATCAATAAATATTAAGGTGTGTAATGATGTTGATCCATCCTGATGCAATGGGTGTGGCGCAGCTGGCTGAAAAAATCCGCAAAATTCCGAATTGGCCGGAAAATGGGATTCTGTTTCATGATATTACTCCGGTTTTGCAAAGCCCCGAGTATTTCCGTCTGTTGGTTGATTTGTTGGTTTACCGCTACATGAATCAGAAAATCGATGTGGTGGCGGGCTTGGATGCACGCGGATTTATTATCGGCGCAGCATTGGCTTACCAGCTTAATGTCGGCTTCGTACCTATCCGTAAAAAAGGCAAACTGCCTTTTGAGACGGTGTCGCAGAGTTATGCTTTGGAATACGGCGAGGCAACAGTGGAAATGCATACAGATGCTTTTCAAAGCGGTGCACGCGTTTTGCTGGTCGATGATTTGGTGGCAACGGGCGGAACGATGCTGGCTGGCGTGGAATTGATACGCCGTTTGGGCGGAGAGGTGGTTGAGGCGGCAGCTGTTTTGGAATTCAGCGACCTGACGGGCGGACGGAAAATCCGCGATGCTGGCGTTTCACTGTTTGCCTTGTGCCGAAATAAAGGATGCATGTCGGAATAAACGCTGTCAAAAGATATGCCGTCTGCAGTTTCGATGTGCAGACGGCATAGCAATTGTTTGTGGCTGCATAATATAAATATATTCAAAAGCGGCGTTTGAGATTACAGGCCTGAATAATACTGGCAGCCAGCTCCTCCACCGACTTTTGAGTAGTATTGGTAAAAGGAATATTGAAACGTCTGAACATTGATTGGGCATCATTGACTTCGCGCTTGCAGGTTTCCAATTTGGCATAATTGGAGTTGGGGCGGCGCTCCTGACGGATTTCCGCCAAGCGATCCGGCTGTATAGTCAGGCCGTATAATTTGTTTTTATATTGTTTGACCATCGGCGGGAGATCCGGATTGTCCAAATCATCGGGAGTAAGCGGGTAATTGGCCGCACGGATACCGTATTGCAGGGCAAGATACAGGCAGGTTGGCGTTTTACCGCTGCGCGACACCCCCATCAGAATCACATCGGCATATTGCAAATCTTTATCGCTGATACCGTCATCATGATTGAGGGAAAAATTAACAGCTTCCATACGTGCATCATAGCGTTCCGTATCGCGGATACCGTGAACCCTGCCGACCGCATTTCGCGCATCCATGCCCAGTTCGGCTTCTATTTTCCCTAAAAACGCATCAAAAAAACTCAAATGCAAACCTGCACTGCTTTTGATGATTTCTCGAATTTCTTTATTGATAATACTGGAAAAAACCAAGGGTTTGAGCGAGGTTTGCTGAGCTGCATTATCAATAATCTGTACCATTGCCCTGGCTTTTTCAGGCGTATCCACAAACGGATAAGTCGATCGTTTGAATTTGACTTCCGGAAATTGATCGAGCAGGGCAGTACCCATACTTTCGGAAGTCAGGCCAGTTCGGTCGGAGATAAAAAAAGCGGGGCGGCGGGACATTGTTTTTCCTTGTTTTAAAATAATATTTAATTACAACACATCCGAAGATAAGCATATTATTTTATCTTGTTTTTTAACGGATTACTCAAAGCCATACAAAAATATTTTTCCATTTATTTTAATAAAAAGTTTTAAGGAAAGTCATATTTTCAACATAATCTGCCGGATTGAGCAAATTCGAATTATTTAGAGCATATTGCAAACATGATTATCCGGCTTGAAATAATTATAAAAAATTAACATAAATCAAAATCCGACAAGCTTGGTTTCATTAAATTACAAATTTGCCTTAATTTACTTTTAAAATCGAAACAATCAGACTTTTTATTATGTCGCGCCAACTGTAAAAAAACATGACACTTGCTTGTGCCTGCATTAAAATGCCGACGTTTCTTAACCTTTCTTTTAACTTTTTTAGAGATATTGGACAACACACAAATGGCTGCTAATTACGTTATCTGGTTTGAAAACCTGCGCATGACCGATGTGGAGAGCGTAGGAGGTAAAAACGCCTCTTTGGGCGAGATGATCAGTCAATTAACCGAAAAAGGCGTCCGAGTTCCGGGCGGCTTTGCCACTACGGCCGAAGCGTACCGTGCATTTTTGGCGCACAACGGCTTGAACGAACGTATTTCTGCGGCCCTATCTGCTTTGGATGTCGAAGACGTAGCGGAATTGGCTCGTGTCGGTAAAGAAATCCGCCAATGGATTTTAGATACGCCGTTTCCTGCGGAATTGGATGCGGCTGTAGAAGAAGCTTGGAACAAAATGGTTGCCGATGCAGGAAGCGATCAGATTTCCGTAGCTGTCCGCTCTTCTGCAACAGCTGAAGATTTGCCGGACGCTTCTTTTGCCGGACAACAGGAAACTTTCCTGAACATCAACGGCTTAGATAATGTTAAAGATGCAATGAAGCATGTTTTCGCATCGCTTTACAACGATCGTGCGATCTCCTACCGCGTACATAAAGGCTTTGCCCACGATGTTGTTGCCTTGTCTGCAGGCGTTCAGCGTATGGTGCGTTCCGACAGCGGTGCGGCTGGCGTGATGTTCTCGATTGATACTGAAAGCGGTTTCGATCAAGTAGTATTTGTTACTTCTTCTTACGGTTTGGGCGAAACGGTTGTACAAGGTGCCGTAAACCCCGATGAATTTTACGTACACAAGCCTACCTTGAAAGCAGGCAAACCGGCCATCCTTCGTAAAACCATGGGTTCCAAGCTGATTAAAATGACTTTTACCGAGCAAGCCCAGGCCGGCAAATCGGTTCAAGTAGTCGACGTTCCCGAAACCGATCGCAAACAATTCTCTATTTCCAACGAAGAAATTACAGAACTTGCCAAATATGCTTTGATTATCGAAGAGCATTACGGCCGTCCGATGGATATCGAATGGGGGCGCGACGGTATTGATGGAAAACTGTATATCCTGCAAGCCCGTCCGGAAACCGTCAAATCCCAAGAAGAGGGCAAACGCAGTCTGCGCCGTTACGCGATCAACGGCGAGAAAAAAGTATTGTGCGAAGGCAGGGCCATCGGTCAGAAAGTCGGTCAGGGTGTAGTGCGTTTGGTTAAAGATGCATCTGAAATGGAAACCGTTAAAGCAGGTGATATTTTGGTAACGGATATGACCGATCCGGATTGGGAGCCGGTGATGAAGCGTGCGTCTGCAATTGTTACCAACCGCGGCGGCCGCACTTGTCATGCTGCTATTATTGCTCGCGAACTGGGTATACCTGCGGTAGTCGGCTGCGGCAATGCTTCGGAAATTTTGAAAGAAGGTCAAGAAGTTACCGTATCTTGTGCGGAAGGCGATACCGGTCTGATTTACGAGGGTTTGCTGAATGTCGAAATTACTGATGTAGCCTTGGACAATATGCCGGAATCTCCGGTAAAAATCATGATGAACGTCGGCAATCCGGAATTGGCGTTTTCATTTGCCGACTTGCCGAGCGAAGGTATCGGTCTGGCGCGCATGGAGTTTATTATCAACCGTCAAATCGGTATCCATCCGAAAGCGTTATTGGAGTTGGATGAACAAGATGCCGACATTAAAGAGGAAATCATCGACCGTATCGCGGGTTATGATTCTCCGTCCGAATTCTTTGTGAATAAAATTTCCGAAGGTGTGGCAACTTTGGCAGCGTCGGTCTATCCGCGCAAAGTGATTGTCCGTATGTCGGATTTTAAATCCAACGAGTATGCCGGCCTGATTGGAGGCAGCCGTTACGAACCGCACGAAGAAAATCCGATGTTGGGCTTCCGTGGTGCTGCACGTTACGTTTCCGACGATTTCAAAGAGTGTTTTGCCTTAGAATGCCGTGCATTAAAATATGTGCGTGACGAAATGGGCCTGACCAATGTGGAAATCATGATTCCGTTTGTCCGTACTCTGAGCGAAGCGGAGGCTGTTGTAAAAGCCCTGAAAGAAAACGGTTTGGAACGCGGTAGAAACGGTTTGCGTCTGATTATGATGTGCGAACTGCCAAGCAATGCCTTATTAGCGGAACAGTTCCTGCAATATTTCGACGGCTTCTCTATCGGCTCTAACGATATGACCCAACTGACTTTGGGCGTTGACCGAGATAGCGGCGGTCCGATTGCTTCTACTTTCGATGAGCGGAATCCGGCAGTTAAAGTAATGCTGCACTTGGCAATTTCCGCCTGCCGCAAACACAACAAATATGTCGGCATCTGCGGTCAAGGTCCTTCCGATCATCCTGATTTTGCCAAATGGCTGGTCGAAGAGGGTATCGATACCGTTTCATTGAATCCGGATACCGTAATTGAAACTTGGTTGTATTTGGCAAAAGAAGCGAAAAAATCCGTTTGATTTGCATTTGAAAACCGCGATTCCTCAGTAATTGCGGTTTTTCTTTATATGAAAGATATGGGAATCTGAAAAACTCGCGTTACGAGATGCGTATTTTGTCTGGGATCGTCCGCAATTTGTTCTGCAGACGGCACATCAATGTTTTTACAACAGAAAAATAAATGTAATCGGATTTTACGGATTTTCCCATTTGTGATAGGGTGTCTTCTTTCCAATCGTAAGAATGGTTGCTTTGTCTATCGGCTATGCCGTCGGCAGCAAGCTTCCCAAACCCAAGAAAGGAAGACGATGTCTGAATCCAAATCTCCTGCGGCCTCAGGCCCTATCAACCCGGCGGTTTTTTACTCTGCTTCCGCAATCATTATCAGTATTATTTTATTTGCTGTGATTGCCCCGCAAACAGCCGATCAAACTTTTAAAACAGTTCAAGCGGCAATTGTTGCCAATGGCGGCTGGTATTATGTTTTAACTGTTGCGCTGATTCTTTTGACCAGCGTATTCCTCGGCATTTCCCGTTACGGTGCAATCAAATTGGGGCCCGATCATTCCAAACCCGATTACAGCAATCTTTCTTGGTTTGCCATGCTGTTTTCTGCCGGCATGGGTATTGGTTTGATGTTTTTCGGCGTAGCCGAACCGGTCATGCACTTTCTTTCTCCGCCGATAGGCGAGGGAAATACAGTGCAGGCGGCACGAGAGGCCATGAAACTCACTTTTTTCCATTGGGGCTTGCACGCATGGGCAATTTACGCCGCAGTTGCTTTGATTCTGGCATTTTTCAGCTACCGTCATAATTTGCCGCTTACATTACGTTCCGCACTTTATCCGCTTATCGGCGATAAAATCAACGGGCCTTTGGGGCATACGGTAGATATATTTGCCGTAGTCGGAACGCTGTTCGGCGTAGCGACTTCTTTGGGTTACGGCGTATTGCAGGTTAATGCGGGCTTAAACCATTTGTTTCCTGCACTGCCTGTATCCACAGAGACACAGGTTGTGCTGATTATTGCGATTACTGCCTTAGCTACAGTTTCTGTTGTCTCCGGCCTGGATAAGGGCGTGAAAATGCTTTCCGAGCTCAACCTGGGTTTAGCAGTGATTCTGCTGCTGTTTGTTTTATTTGCAAGCTCGACCGTTTTTCTACTGCAGGCATGGGTGCAGAACGTCGGTACTTATGCTTCCAATATTGTCAGCATGACTTTTAACCTTTTTGCCTATCAAAAAACCGATTGGATTGGTGGTTGGACGATTCTATATTGGGGCTGGTGGTTGAGCTGGGCTCCCTTTGTCGGTTTGTTTATCGCACGTGTTTCGCGTGGTCGAAGTATTCGAGAGTTTGTTATAGGTGTTCTTTTGGTGCCGACCGGCTTTACTTTTATGTGGATGACTGCATTCGGCAATTCAGCTATCGATATGATTTTGAATCAAGGCATTATTTCATTGGGCGATATTGTTTCAAAAGATGTCTCCCTTGCGCTGTTTGCATTCTTGGAACAACTGCCTTGGTCCGGCTTGGTATCGATTGCCGCCTTGTTTATGATCATCGTATTTTTCGTAACCTCCGCCGATTCGGGAGCTTTGGTTATGGATATGCTGTGTTCGCACGGTGAAACCAGCAATAAATTGTTTTACCGTATCTATTGGGCAGTAGGTTCGGGTATTGTGGCAATTGTACTGTTGCTGGCCGGTGGTTTGGGGGCATTGCAGACCATGGCTATTGCCAGCGCACTGCCTTTTGTCAGTGTATTGATAATTGCCCTATACGGTCTGTTCAAAGCCCTTCATATCGATTTGCAGAAATTACAGGTCCAGCAGCTTGCCTCTCCTTTACCTGCTCCAATGATGCGTTCGCAGGGAGCCTGGAAAGAACGTCTGCGCGTTGTGGCGGATTTTCCCGATTACCAGGCCGTTCACCGTTTTGTTGACAATATTGTTTTGCAGGCTTGCAGTGAAGTAAAAGGCGAATTGGCAAACTTGAATATTGAAGCAGAAGTATTGCACACTGCTTCAGGACAGGTTGTTTTGAATGTTCGTCAAGAAAGTGAAATCGGCTTTGTTTATCAAGTTGTCGCAACCGCACATATGCAGCCGGAATTTGCCCAAGGGAATATTGGAGAAGCCGATGAAGCCAAAAAATATTACCGTGCAGAGGTTCATTTGGGAGAAGGGGGACAAGATTACGATATTATGGGCTGGAGCAAAGAAGGAGTCATTAACGACATCATTGACCAATATCACAAACATATGCATTTCCTGCACAGTTTGCGTTGATTCCTCCTATTTTTAAAAATTAAATAAACAACTGAAACACATCAGACGGTAAACTTTGCTTCGCCGTCTGATGTTCTATTTCTATTAATCGGAACAAATTGACTCCAACACAGGAAGGGTTGACGCGCCTGATAATTGTGCCCATAGTTACACCATGATTTACACCATAGCTACACCATATTTACACCATTCCAAAAATCGCAAAAAATGGTGTAAATATGGTGTAACAATTAGTCAAAAACAGGCAAAAATAGTACCAAATAAGCCAAAAAAAACACAAGCCGAATAACAGAAAAAAACCAAACAAAACAAGCAAATGACTGAAAAACAAGAAAAAATCAGACTGATTCTTGCACCAATGCAGGGGCTGACCGATGCACCGATGCGGGATTTACTGACACGTATCGGAGGATATGACGAATGCGTCAGCGAGTTTGTACGGATTACCCATACAGTCCATTCCCGATCGACCTGGTTGAAATATGCTCCTGAAATTGCAAACGGCAATAAAACTCCGTCCGGTGCACCATGTACGGTACAGCTTCTGGGGAGTGATGCTGAAAATATGGCAGTTAATGCTTTGGAAGCCGTCCGTTTCGGAGTGGAACGAATTGATTTGAACTTCGGCTGTCCTGCGCCAACCGTCAACAAACATCAGGGCGGAGCGGTTTTATTGAAAGAACCGGAACGCGTGTTCCGCATTGTTAAAACCCTGCGCGATGCTTTGCCTCCGCATATTCCTTTAACGGCAAAAATGCGTTTGGGATATGAAAATAAAGACTTGGCTTTGGAAAATGCGTGCGCTATGGCAGAAGGCGGTGCGTGCGGTTTGACTGTGCATGCCCGTACGAAAGTCGAAGCATATGAACCGCCCGCACATTGGACGTGGGTCAGAAAAATTGCAGATGCCGTCTGCATCCCTGTTACGGCTAACGGCGACGTATTTACTTTGGACGATTATATAGGTATCCGTCGCGAAAGCGGTTGCAGCAGCGTGATGATTGGACGGGGGGCTGTGATGCGACCGGACTTGGCACGGCAAATCAAGCAATATGAAAATGGTGATTCCGTAACGGAAATGCTGTTTTCCGAAATAACCGAATGGATGAGTTTGTTTTTTGAATTGTGTATAGCACGAGAAGATCAAAACAAATATCCTGTTGCTCGTTTGAAGCAATGGCTGGGAATGTTAAAAAAAGTCTATCCAGAAGCAGAAGAAGTTTTTTCTGCGGTGCGTACTTTAAAAGAGATTGAGGAAGTCCGTATGGTTTTAAGTAGAAGATAAGAGAAGAGCAAGAAAAAGTATATGAGATACTTAATAAAACCGGATATTTTCCGTTAAAAAATTTTACATAATACTCATTATGCGAAATTTGTAATTTCCAATTATTAATGAATCATGCCGTCCGATATTATGCAGTTATTTTTCTGCATCTCCGACGGCATGATTTACGGCATTATTACATCTGATTAACGAATAACTGGCTTGTATTTAATCCGTTTCGGTTTGGAGCCTTCTTCACCCAAGCGGCGTTTTTTATCAGCTTCGTATTCCTGATAGTTGCCATCGAAGAACACCCATTTCGAATCGCCTTCGCAAGCCAGAATGTGGGTGGCGATGCGGTCGAGGAACCAGCGGTCGTGCGAGATTACCATCACGCTGCCGGCAAATTCCAGCAGAGCATCTTCCAGCGCGCGCAGGGTTTCCACATCCAAATCGTTGGAAGGTTCGTCCAGCAGCAGCACGTTGCCGCCCGACAGCAAAGTTTTCGCCAAATGCAGGCGGCCGCGTTCGCCGCCGGAAAGGTTGCCGGCAATCTTGCTTTGGTCGCTGCCTTTGAAGTTGAAACGGCCCAAGTAAGCGCGGGCGGGGATTTCAAACTGGCCGACTTGCAGAATATCGCGGCCTTCGGCGATGTTGTCGAACACGGTTTTGTCGTTTTGCAAACCTTCGCGGCTTTGGTCGATCAGCGACATTTTCACGGTTTGGCCGATTTTCACTTCGCCGCTGTCCGGCTGTTCTTTACCGGCAATCATTTTAAACAGGGTCGATTTACCCGCACCGTTGGGGCCGATGATGCCGACAATTGCACCGGGCGGCACTTTGAAGCTCAAATCGTCGATTAAGAGTTTGTCGCCGAACGACTTGCTCACGTTCACAAACTCGATCACTTCATTGCCCAAACGCTCGGCCACGGGAATAAAGATTTCCTGCGTTTCATTGCGTTTTTGGTATTCGTAGTTGGACATTTCTTCAAAGCGGGCCAAACGCGCTTTGGATTTGGCTTGGCGGCCTTTGGCGTTTTGGCGCACCCATTCCAACTCCTGCTTCATGGCTTTCAGGCGGGCGGCTTCGGTTTTGGCCTCGTTTTCCAAGCGTTTTTCTTTCTGCTCCAGCCAAGAAGAGTAATTGCCTTTCCACGGAATGCCGTGGCCGCGGTCAAGCTCGAGAATCCATTCGGCGGCGTTATCCAAGAAATAACGGTCGTGGGTAACGGCCACTACGGTGCCGGGGAAGCGCACCAAAAACTGCTCCAGCCACTCCACCGATTCGGCATCCAAGTGGTTGGTCGGCTCGTCCAACAGCAGCATATCCGGCTTGCTCAACAACAGTTTGCACAAGGCCACGCGGCGTTTTTCACCACCGGAAAGGTTGCCGATTTTCGCATCCCATTCAGGCAGACGAAGCGCATCGGCAGCAATCTCCAATTCGTGCTCCATACCGCCGCCGCTTGAAGAACCTGCGGCGATAATCGCTTCCAAACGGCCCTGCTCTTCCGCCAGTGCATCAAAATCGGCATCCGGATCTGCATACGCGGCATACACTTCTTCCAAACGCTTCTGTGCGGCCGCCACTTCGCCCAAACCGCTTTCCACTTCTTCGCGCACGGTTTTTTCAGGGTCCAGCTCAGGCTCTTGCGGCAGGTAGCCGATTTTGATGCCGCTCATCGGCACGGCTTCGCCTTCAAATTCTTTGTCCACGCCTGCCATAATACGCAACACAGTGGATTTGCCCGCGCCGTTCAAACCGAGCAGGCCGATTTTTGCGCCCGGGAAAAACGACAATGAAATGTCTTTGATGATGGTTTTTTGCGGCGGCACCACTTTGCTCACGCGCAGCATGGAATAAACGTATTGAGACATTTTTCACTTTCTTTTTTGTGGGAAGTTGTGTTTTGAAAATCAGATTGATTGTAGCGTTTGAGCCCTGACCTGTACATTGCCTTGAGCCGTCTGCAGACGGCTCGACCTATTCTGCAGGCAGTTCGGCCGAACCCATGCGGCGCAAAATAATATTGGTTTTATTGTACAGACGGCGGCTTTTCGGATTGTCGGCATAAAACAGCGGAGCCGGAACACGGGCAGCCAGTTTTGCTGCTTGCTGACGACTCAACTGCTTGGCAGATTTGTTGTAAAAATGCCGGGAAGCTGCTTCTGCTCCAAAAATGCCGTGTCCCCATTCGATTGTATTAAGATAAAGTTCGAAAATACGGTCTTTGTCTGTGGTGGCTTCAAGCATGGCGGTAATCGCTGCCTCTTCGGCTTTCCGCCAATAACTGCGGCTTTCATTGAGAAACAGGTTTTTGGATAACTGCTGGCTGATGGTCGATCCGCCTGCGCGTATTTTCCCACTTTTCCGGTTATGCTTTATAGCATTGCGGATGCCGTTCCAGTCGAAACCTCCGTGTCCGGCAAAAGCGGCATCTTCGGAGGCAATCAGGGCTTTTTTCAGATGGGTCGAGATGTGTTGGTAAGGCACCCATCGGTAGTCCAAAACGATGTTTCTGCCGTCTCCGGCGTATTGTGCCATACGCATAGACATAAACGCACTCTGATGCGGTGCAACGGCGCGGTAAGTCAGGATATTGCCGTAAATATAGACATTAAACAGGATAAATGCGCCGAGCGGCACAGCCATCAGCCATTTCAGCAGTTTCATAAGTTTTCCCTGAGCATGCGGATGACCGGTGCAGTATCCGGCCGGAAGCCCCGCCACATGTGATAAGAAAACGCCGCCTGCTCAACCAGCATACCCAAGCCGTCTGCAGTATATTGCGCCCCCTGCTCCGCCGCATGGCGCAAAAATGCGGTAGGTTCGCTGCCGTACACCATATCGTAAACCAGCCCGGCACGTTCGAACAATGAGGACGGAATGTCGGGCACGCTGCCGTCCAGACTGCCGGAGGTACCGTTGATGATAATATCGAAACGTCCGCACAGGCGGTCGAAGGGACAGGCCGAAACCGCAAACTCTTCTGCCAATGCAGCTGCTTTTTCCGGCGTACGGTTGGCGACGACCAGTTCGGAAGGAGAGGCATTCAGCAACGGCTGAATCACACCGCGCACCGCCCCTCCGGCTCCCAAAAGCAGAATCCGTTTGCGCGACAAATTAAAATCGAGATTGCGCGAAATATCGCGGGTCAAGCCTATGCCGTCGGTATTTTCGCCGCGTATGCCGTCTGCACCGGGCAGCAAAGTATTGACTGCACCCGCACACTCTGCATCCGCCGACAGACTGTCGGCCCAACGGCAGGCTCTCACTTTAAAAGGCAGCGTTATATTCGCCCCCTTTCCGCCGGTGTCGAAAAAATGCTGCACGGCCGCTTCAAAATCTGCTTCGCTGACCGCGATTTTTTCATAAACAATCTTAACGCCTTCCTGTTCGGCAAACGCCTGATGGATTTGCGGCGATTTGCTGTGGGCAACCGGGTTGCCGAAAACGGCATAATGTGCAGACGGTATCATTTTCTTTTCGGAAGATAAAACCGTCATTATCGTGCAAAGCTGCGGTGAAATAAAGGTTTTCTGCCGTTCTGCAAACAAAGCGCAACCCTGCCTTCCACTGTTTTGCCGCGAGGAAAATAAAAGACAGTATCGGACTGCAATTGTATAATCACGAATTCCGCCGTCAGGAAAACCGGCCTTTGCAGACGGCTTGGCAAATTTTTCCGATAAAGGCCGATTCTTGTCAAAGTATCTGAATAATATATGAAAAAACACATCAGGCCGGAAACACTGGCCGCCGATTTGAACCGCTTGCTCGATGAGGAAAATTTTATTACCGCTTTAAACGGTTTGGTTGAATTTGTCCGCAAGGGCGGCGTGAAAGCCGCATCGCCGCGTTTCGATATGCTCTTGGCAGTATTGTCGGACGACGAGACCTTGGCACGCCGATTCAGCAAACGTTTCTATATCTGGCTCGGCAGCTCGCACATATATCCCGCGCTGGTCGGACTGGGCATTTTTTCACGCAGCGGATTTGCCCGAGAAGTCGGCATCCGTATTTACGAACGCTTTTTCCCTTCTTTTAAAGATTTCGACAATCTCCGCGATGTTTTCCTCTACCTGTTTTACCAGCGCAAAGACGAATTGTGGCTGCAGACCGTTACGCTGCGCCAATGGCTGGCTCTGCATCAGTTATTGTGCATTCGGGCGGAACCGGCACATGTGCAGACAGCATCGCGGCAGATGGAGCAGGCACGGCTGCACGCCATTGAAATGCTGTCGGTTTGGGTAGCGGCCGAAGAATTGGAGCCGGAGTTTATCCGCTTGGAACCGCGTTTGCTGAAAGTCGAATCTGCTTTTGTTGCCCTGCACCACGAAATTATCCGCCTGGTTGCACATTACAGACAAAACAACAGCGAACCTTACGACACGGCACATATCGGCGTTATGATGGCACAATGTCGCGAATTGGTGGAACGCTTGCGTAGGCGCGGCACGGGAGCCGGTGCAGGCTCTTCGGTGAAAGTGGCGCATTTGCTGGAAAGATTGACTCAAAGTCTCGACCGTATCAGTGTGCTGCTCGATATTCAGACGGCCGTCGACGAAACCGAACGCAACCGCCATACCGTCCGTCTGCTGAGTTCGATGACCACCGCCGCACTGGAACAGCACAGCACCCGGCTTCTGCGCCGCCGAAGTATCAAAATGCTGGCACGCAGTATCAGTGAGAATACCAGCGACCACGGCGAACACTATATTACCCGCAACCGCAGCGAATATTGGGCCATGCTGCGTTCGGCAGCAGGCGGCGGCGTGATTATCGCCCTGCTCGCTCTCAATAAGCTGCATATCTCTACCTACGGCTTGGGCGAGTTTACTACTGCACTGCTCAATGGTTTGAATTACGGTTTGGGTTTTATGTTGATTCATATGCTGCATTTCACGGTGGCCACTAAGCAGCCTGCGATGACGGCAGCCAAAATTGCCGAGAAAATCGGCCAGGGCGAGCAGGGTCGCGCCGAATATACCCGCGTTGCCCAGCTTTTGATTGATGTGATACGCAGTCAGAGTGTGGCCGTTTTCGGCAACGTATGTGTGGCGATGCTGGTGGCTGTTGCTGTTGCTTGGGGATACGCGCAATACAGCGGCCATGCGGTATTGGGGGCGAACGAAGTCGCTTATCAGGTCAAATCCATGCAGCCTGTCGGCCAGCCGACTTTGTGGTATGCCGCGATTGCGGGGGTCTGGCTGTTTTGTTCGGGCATTATCGCCGGTTTTTTCGACAATCGTGCCGATTATCTGAATCTTCGTAAACGTCTGCCCGTCCAACCTTTATTGCAGAAAATCCTGCCTCATAAAGCACGTGTCTGGTTCGGCGAGTATTTCCACAATAATTACGGCTCGCTGATGGGCAACTTTATTTTCGGTATGCTGCTGGGCATGACGGGCTGGATCGGTCATTTGTTCAATCTGCCGCTCGATATTAGGCATGTTGCTTTTTCTTCGGCTAATTTGGGATATGCTGCTGCCAGTTCAGATATGGGGGGGCTGCACTTTCTTTATAATTTGTGGGGCGTGCTGCTCATAGGCGGTGTCAATTTGTGGATCAGCTTCGGTTTGGCTTTATATGTAGCCCTGCGTTCGCGTGGTACGCGGATTGAAAGTCTGCCAGCCTTGGTGGCAAGCTTCTGGCAGCAGGCAAAAGCCCGGCCGCTTAATTTGTTTTTCCCGACGGCTGCCCAGCCTGCCAAGGATGGCAGGGAGTTTAAGGAAAAAGACGGAGGCAGGCAGTTTTAAGCCGTCTGCAGCTTGTTGCCCGCCGCTTTTCGGACGGCATACGCGCCTTCATGCTATGATGGCGCGTTTCTTTTCCGGCTTTCCAATCAAAACCATGAACAAACATATTTTGCTCGGTATCAGCGGCGGTATCGCGGCTTACAAATCCTGCGAACTCGTCCGCCTATTGAAAAAACAAGGCCATACCGTTACCGTTGCCATGAGCCGCAGCGCGGCGGAATTTGTTGCCCCGCTCACCTTTCAGGCACTCAGCGGCAATCTGGTTCTAAGTGAAACGCACGAAGGTGCGGACGGTAACGGTATGGCGCATATCAGTCTGACCCGAAAGGCCGATGTGTTTCTTATCGCACCGGCAACGGCCAATACTGTTGCCAAAATCGCCAACGGTATAGCCGACAACCTGCTCAGCAATCTTGCAGCTGCCCGCAAATGCCCTCTGGCAATTGCTCCCGCGATGAATGTCGAAATGTGGCACAATCCGGCCAATCAGCGCAATATCGCGAGTCTGCTTGCAGACGGCATCACTGTATTTATGCCCTCGGAAGGAGAACAGGCCTGCGGCGAAACCGGTATAGGCCGTATGCCAGAAGCGGTCGAATTGGCCGAACTGCTGCCTGATATATGGACGGAAAAAACACTGCTCGGCAAAAAAGTACTGATAACGACCGGTGCAACTTTTGAAGCTATCGATCCCGTGCGCGGCATTACCAATATTTCCAGCGGACAAATGGGATGTGCCCTGGCCCGTGCCTGCCGTGCCGCTGGTGCGGAAGTTTCCCTTGTTCACGGACAACTTCAAACGACCCTGCCCTTTGCCTTGCATGAAACCGTACAGGCCGTCAGCGCGGATGCCATGTATCGCGAAGTGATGAAACGTGCACCACACAGCGATGTTTTCATTTCCGTAGCCGCCGTAGCAGATTACAAAGTAGCCAATGCCAGTGCGCAAAAACTGAAAAAAAACGGCTCGGGCAAACCTCCCCTTATCGAATTGAGCGAAAATCCCGATATTCTTGCTTCTGTTGCCGCCCTGCCCGACGCGCCGTTTTGTATAGGTTTTGCCGCAGAAAGTGAAAATGTTTTGGAATACGCCCGGGCCAAACGCCTGAAAAAAGGCATACCAATGCTGGTTGCCAACCAAGTATCGCAGGCTATGGGCAAGCCAACCAACCAGATTACGATTTTAGACGGGAAAAGCGAAACAGGATTTCCCGAGTGCGGAAAAGACGAGACTGCAGCAGCAATTATACGGCATTTGGACGGCCTGATACGGCAGCCGGCATAATCTTCCCGCGAACACCCAAAAGCCGTCTGCAGACGGCTTTTGGGCACAATTATTATGTAATTGGCTTATTTGATATTGAACTTTAACAGGCGCAATACCAATACCAACCCTAGAACGGTTGAAAACAGATAAATACTTTGGGAAACACCATGCCAGAACGAAAACGACCTGCTCAAATGGAAAAGAAAATGCTCCACACCGTTTTTATGTGCAGAAATAACCGGCGTAACAACGAACTGAGTAAATGCCAAAGAAGCCATTTGAATCAGAATCAGTAAAGAGTCGAAACGCTGGCTGTTTCGGTAGAAAAAATGACCGTGTTCGTGTCTGATTAAGAAAAATGAAAACAACCAGACCGCCAAACCCGAATAAGCATTGATGCTGAACAAAATACCGGCAATACCCCCTGCTTGGGAACTGTTCAAACGGTCGAACAAAACGGGGGCAATCAGATAAGCTGAAATCTGCATACCGAACCACGTACCGATAAGTAAGGCGGCAATACGGTTCATTTTTTCTCCTATTCTTTTTATTCCGACCCTGAATCAGACTTGTCAAACAAGTCTTCATCAAACAAATCCGGTTCGTATAAACGGCAATTACAGTCCAAAGTAACCGGTTCCACAATCCGGCAGCAGCATGGCAATATTTCTCCGGGGGCTGTAAAGGCTAAAGGGAAAACCGGATATTCGACTCTGCCTTTCAGAATTTTCAAACGGCAGGCTCCGCAATAGCCGCTGCGGCATTGGTATTCGACTTCGTGTCCCGTCCGCTCCAAACCTTCCAAGAGGGTCTCACCGTTTTGCAGGGTAAAGATTCGATCGTTAGTGGTAATCGGGTGCATAGCCAAACAGTTTTACCGCTCCGGCACATCCGAAAGTTGCAGACGGCATCAAAAAGCGGATATTTATTTACAATTCGAAATCGCCCAAATCATCGGCTGTAACCTCGGCATCGATCTGACCAATCAGATAGGAACTGATTTCCACTTCCTGTGGCGCGACTTGGACATTATCGGAAGAGAGCCAGGCATTAATCCACGGAATCGGATTTTGCGTCGCCTTTTCAAAAGCAGGCTTCAGGCCGACCGCACTCATCCGGAGATTGGTAATATATTCGACATATTGTGAGAGAATATCTTTGTTCAAGCCAATCATTGAACCGTCTTTAAACAAATATTCGGCCCATTCTTTTTCCTGTTGTGCAGCCGTTTTGAACAGTGCGAAACATTCGTTTTCCAATTCAGCAGCAATTTCGGCCATTTCCGGATCATCCGCACCGCTACGCATTAGATTCAGCATATGCTGCGTACTGGTCAGATGTAGTGCTTCGTCACGGGCAATCAGCTTGATGATTTTAGCATTACCTTCCATCAACTCGCGTTCGGCAAATGCAAACGAACAAGCAAAAGAAACATAAAAACGAATAGCCTCCAATACATTCACGCACATCAGGCACAAATACAGTTTCTTTTTCAACTCGCGCAGGCTGACGGTAACAATCTTGCCGTTTAAAGCATGCCGCCCTTCTCCGAACAAATTGAAATACTGAGTGTATTCAATCAAATCATCGTAATAGCAGGCAATATCCTCCGCTCTTGCCTGAATATATTCGTTTTGAACAATATCATCAAATACAACAGACGGGTCGTTTACGATATTTCGGATAATATGCGTATAGCTGCGGGAGTGTATGGTTTCTGAAAAAGACCAAGTTTCAATCCAAGTTTCCAACTCAGGCAGCGAAACCAAAGGCAGTAAAGCAACATTGGGACTTCGTCCCTGAATACTGTCGAGCAGGGTTTGGTATTTCAGATTACTGATGAAAATATGTTTTTCGTGTTCCGGCAGATTCTGATAATCGATACGGTCGCGCGATACATCGATTTCTTCCGGCCGCCAGAAAAAAGAAAGCTGTTTTTCAATCAACTTCTCGAATATTTCATACTTCTGTTGGTCGTAACGGGCAACATTGACCGGATTGCCGAAAAACATCGGCTCGGATAAGGCGTCGTTCTGCTGTTTGCTGAACGTGCTGTAAGACATAGTTAGATGTTCGCAGGACATTATATTTAATCCAATCAATACTTAAACTTACTTGCTTTCATATTCAAATATTAAATACCCATTTGTATCTTTATGGGATAACTTAATACTCTGTGCCCTATCTACTGTAAAAATATATAGAAAAAATTGCGGCAACAATAAAACAAGTAAGCCAAGGATGTTCTTTAATGAAAGTCTGCATAATGCTCTTAATTGTTTCTAAACAATTTAAATCATGCAAATAATGCTTTCATGCCCACTAAAAATCTGAGCTTAGCTGCAGCAAGCTAAGACTTTCTGTGATTAGGAAAGCCTTATTTACAACTTAACAACTGAAAACTCTAATTTTAGTTAAATTTTACAAGCCCCACCTGCACAACCATCGTCCTGCAAATCTGTCTGCGTATCGTCCGCACCATCTCGGGTATTGTGGTAATACAAAGTTTTCAAACCGAATTTATAAGCGGTCAGCAAATCCTTCAACAATTGCTTCATCGGTACTTTATTGCCTTCGAATTTTGCAGGATCGTAGCTTGTGTTAGCCGAAATTGCCTGATCGACAAATTTCTGCATAATGCCGACCAATTTGATATAACCGTCATTATTCGGCATCTGCCACAAGGTCTCGTATTGATTTCGCAAAGTATCGAATTCTGGCACTACCTGTTTCAAAATACCGTCTTTAGATGCTTTAACGGTTACCAGACCGCGCGGCGGCTCAATACCGTTGGTGGCATTCGCTATTTGAGATGATGTTTCGGACGGCATTAAGGCTGTCAGAGTGGAATTGCGCAAGCCGTACCGTACGATTTCGGCACGCAGACCTTCCCAATTCAAGTGTAAAGGTTCACTGCAGATACTGTCCAAATCTTTTTTATAGGTATCAATCGGTAAAACACCTTTGGCGTAAGTGGTTTCCGTAAAAAGCGGACAGGCTCCGTATTCTTTTGCCAGATTAACTGAAGCTTTCAACAAATAATACTGTAAAGCTTCAAAGGTTCTGTGTGTCAGTCCAAGAGCAGAATCATCGCTGTAACGTACGCCATTTTTGGCCAGGTAATAAGCAAAATTGATTACACCCACTCCCAAAGTACGACGGTTCATGGTGGCGTTTTTGGCCGCCTGTACCGGATAATCTTGATAATCCAACAAAGCATCTAACGCACGAACCACCAAGTCTGCCAACTCTTCCAGTTCGTTCAGATTATCTAAAGCTCCCAGGTTAACAGCAGACAAAGTACACAAGGCTATTTCACCTTTTTCGTCTTTAATATCGTCCAATGGCTTGGTCGGCAGAGCGATTTCCAAACATAAATTAGACTGACGGACTGGCGCAACAGTGGGATCGAATGGACTGTGCGTATTGCAGTGGTCTACGTTTTGAATATAGATACGGCCGGTACCCGCACGTTCTTGCATGAGAATCGAGAATAATTCGGTTGCCGGCAAAACGCGTTTGCGGATATTCGGGTCTTGTTCGTATCGGGTATATAGACGTTCGAACTCGTTTTGGTCGGCAAAGAAAGCTTCATACAGGCCAGGCACTTCGTTGGGAGAGAACAAGGTAATCTCTCCGCCTTTAATCAAACGGGTATACAGCAGACGGTTGATTTGCACCCCGTAATCCAACTGGCGGACACGGTTGTCTTCCACGCCGCGGTTGTTTTTCAATACCAGCAAACTTTCGACTTCCAAATGCCATAAAGGGTAGAACAAGGTGGCAGCCCCTCCCCGAACACCGCCCTGAGAACAGGATTTGACGGCTGCCTGGAACATTTTGAAAAACGGAATGCAGCCGGTATGTTGCGCTTCGCCTCCACGTATTTCACTGCCCAATGCCCGTATACGTCCGGCATTAATGCCGATACCAGCACGTTGGGAAACATATTTGACGATGGAGCCGGTAGTTGCATTGATGCTATCCAAACTGTCGTCGCATTCGATCAGTACACAGGAGCTGAACTGGCGTGTCGGCGTACGCACGCCGGACATAATCGGCGTAGGCAGGGAAATTTTAAACAGGCTGGTTGCATCGTAAAACTTCTGTACATACTGCAGACGGCTTGCTTTCGGATATTTAGCGAACAAGCTCATGGCAACAAGCATATAGAGAAATTGCGGCGTTTCGTAAATCCGGCGTGTTACACGGTTTTGCACCAGATATTTGCCTTCCAACTGCTTTACGGCAGCATAGGAGAAAGTCATATCGCGATTGTGGTCGAGATAGGCATTGAGAATTTCATATTCTTCGCGGGTATAATCTGCCAGCAAATGTTTGTCATATTTGCCGTCTGCAGCCAATTTGCTGACGTGTTCAAACAAATGTGGCGGATCAAAATCGCCGTAAGCTATCTTTCTCAGATGAAACATGGCCAAGCGTGCGGCCAGATACTGGTAATCCGGGGTCTCTTCGGAAATCAGGTCGGCTGCTGCTTTAATGATGGTTTCGTGAATATCGTCGGTTCGGATGCCGTTGTAAAACTGTATATGCGACTTCAATTCGACTTGTGATACCGAAACATGGTTCAGGCCTTCCGCCGCCCATGTAATAACGCGGTGGATTTTGTCCAAATCAATGTTTTCCAAACGACCGTCGCGTTTGGTTACTTTTAAATTCTCGGTGGCACCCATCATTTGGTTTCCTGAAAAGAAGTCAAAAAATATATCGGATAAATCCGACCGCATAAACAGGGAAATATATAATATTTTTTATCGGAATAACAAGTCTTGACAAACTTAATCTTTTGTTTTTAATAGTGCTTTGTTGAGTTACATGCTTTACTGTTCCGATAATAAAAATATCCGACAAAATGGATTGTATTTTATGCCGCCCCGGTCGGGGCGGCTTCTCGTTTCAAGCCCTACTGTTGGGATTGTTCCAGTTTTTGCGCGCCCTGCCGGTATTCCAGCTTGCTTCTTAAATAATTAAGCAGGTAATCCAAAGCGCTGTCGCCGCCGCGTACTGCCAAGGCACTGCGTAAAGCGGTACGCTGTTCTTCCTGTAACTCCGGTTCTTTAATCTCTGAAATTTCTAGTACGACCGGAAACGGCAAGCCTTCTAAAATCGTATAAGCCGGTTTGCCGTTTTGCGGTTTGGCTTTCAGCAAGTTTTCAAATGCCTGCGGGGGCATAGTACGGCGTGCCTGCTCCAAAGTTATGGTTTCCGAAGGAGACCATGACAGAGAAGGCTGTTTGCCCGCATTCAATTCCTCAACAGCCTGCTTGGCTTTATCCCGTGCAGCAATATCTGCCTGTTGTGCGATATAGGCCTGCTTGACTTGTTCTTTGACTGCTTCAAAAGTTTGTTCTGCCTGTTCCCGTGTTTCCAAAGCACGAACTACCCAAATTTTGCCGTCTGCTTCTATCGGCTCGGAATTGTGCTTTTTCTTAAACACTTCATCGCCAAACAAAGCATCGATTAATGCGGACGGTATTTGGTTTCGTTCGGCATCTTGGCGACTCAGCCATGCATTGCTATGTTCGACTTTTAACCCCGCTTTCCGGGCAACTGCTTCCAGACTATCAGGAGTTGCAAATGCTTCTTCTTCCAAAACCACCCGAAGTTTCCCTAAAGCCTGCTGTGCTTTTCTCATTTTTAATTCGGCCAGCAAACGGGGCTTTTCCTGTTCGAATGAAACGCCCTGGCGGATATCCAAAACACGTACGATATGAAAGCCTTCGGGTGTTTCCACCAAATTTCCAACTGTTCCTTTTTCCAATTTGAATGCTTCGTCGCTGAAGGCTTGCGGCCAGCCTTGAGGTGTAATCCATCCGAGCGAACCGCCTTTGCCGATAGTGGTTTCGTCTTTCGAGTATTGGCGTGCAAGTCGGGCAAAATTTTCCGGTTTGGCTTTCGCCATTGCCAACACTTTTTCTGCTTCGGCTTTAATTTGAGCTTTGTTGCCGTCTGCAGGTACTGTAAACATTATATGTGCCACTTCTCGTTCCGGGCGTGCCGCTTTTTTAACTTTCTCAAATGCTTGCTGCAATTCCTCATCGCTTACCTGCTGATGTTCTGCCAAAGATGCGGCATCGGTAACGATATATTGGAATTTTATAGCTTTGGGCAAGACATAATCAGTTTGATTTTTTGAAAAGAATTCTTTTAAAACCGTTTCGTCTGCTTTAATTCCCGACGCAAATACCTGAGGATTGAAGGCACTGCTGCGGATTGTGCGTTTTGCTTCCAGAATTCCGGCAATCTGGCGAAGCTGTACATCACTGATTAATGTGCCGGAAGCGGCCAGGTTCAAAATATTCTGCAATTGGAACTGGCTCCTGATTTCTTGAATAAAACTGTCTTCGTTCAGGTGGCGCTGAGCAAGATATTGCTTGAATTTCTGCTGGCTAAAGCTGCCGTTTTCATCATGGAAAGAAGGATCATCGACAATCACTTTTTTCAATTGTTCCGAAGCAACTCCGATTCCCATATCTGCCGCACCTTCCAGCAGATAGGCACGCTGCAGGAGTCCGTTGAAAATGGTTTGGCTGCTGTCGGAACTACCTGATACCTGGGCTTGTTGCAATGCGTTTTGAACATCTTGCTGACTAACTTTCTGTTCTCCGACTTTGGCAATAAAATCCGCATCCGGATTGGCCACGGTGCTGACACCGAATCCGATAAAGGTCAGACTGATCAGAGCCAGCAGCAGTTTTGCCGAACCGCTGTATTTTTCAACTGTTACAAACATAATAAGCTTTTGTGTTTCAAAAATAGTAAAGTCAGAATTTTAACCGATTTCTTGCTTTTCTTTAAGCTTTATCAGAAAAAGCCGGGTGAGTTGAAATAGGGAAAACCGTATCTTTAATGCTGCAGTAAATGCACAGATACGGTTTCCAAATAAAACGGTTAAGGCTGCGACAAGGTTTATTTCAGCGGTTCCATTTTCATCACTTCCAATAGGAAATTGGTAAATGCGGGATTATCCGGTTTTTCCTGAATACCGTGCCAACGCTGCTGCCAGCCTTTTAAGGCATTTTGGATATACTGTTTCGACTGTTCGGTCGTAATCACACCTCGCTGGCTGTCTACTGCCGAACGCAGATAGACATCGTAAACGCTGTCATCGACATCGTTGTGGCCTATAAGTTTTACACGGAAGCGGTTCAGCAGTTGTGCGGCTTGGACTTTGGTCAGACTGCCTTTACTGACTTGATCGCTCAAACGGAATGCCTCGTCTCTGATTTTGGCAACATCCGTCCAGTGTGTACGGCTGAGTTTGTATTCTTTAACCGAGGTATTGATGACTCCGGTTTTCGCGGGAATAACGCCGATTTCTTTAAAGGTCGGCACATAAACTGATGTGCAGGCACTCAATGCTGCGAACATCGTTAGGGAGAGGGCTGTCTTTTTCATAGGCGGCATTATAATACCCTACTTGCCGACACGGCAAACAGTGTTCTTGCTTTATCGGCTTTCATTGGCAAAATTGCAATGCAAACGGTTTTTTCCGAAGATTTGCAAAGAAGCCGTCTGCATGGATGCAGACGGCTTGCTGTTTGATTTCAAATTCCGTTTGACGAGCGATAACTTATACCAAATCGGCAAACAGAGGGGTGGAAAGATAACGTTCGCCGTAAGAAGGAATCAGTACGACAATCAGTTTGCCTCTGTTCTCTTCTTTGGCAGCCAACTGCAAAGCACTCCAAACGGCTGCGCCGGAAGAAATTCCGACTAAAATGCCTTCTTTTTCAGCCATGGCTCGGGCGGTTGTAAACGCGGCTTCGTTCGGTGCTTGAATAACGCCGTCATAAATACCGGTATTCAAAACAGCCGGAACGAAACCTGCACCGATTCCCTGAATCGGGTGCGGACCTTTTGGACCGCCGCTTAATACCGGTGATGCTTCGGGTTCGACGGCAAATACCTGAACGCCGTTTTTTTTCTCTTTCAACACTTCGCCTACGCCGGTAATTGTGCCGCCCGTACCTACGCCGCCGACAAAAATATCGATTTGGCCGTCTGTGTCGCGCCAGATTTCCTCTGCTGTAGTTTTGCGGTGGATTTCGGGATTGGCAGTATTTTCAAATTGTTTCGGCATGAAGTAGATCTCGGGATTACTGTCTACCAGTTCCTGTGCTTTGGCAATCGCGCCTCCCATGCCGTCTGCAGCAGGGGTCAATACCAGTTCCGCACCGAAGGCTCGCAACAGCATACGGCGTTCTTTACTCATGCTCTCGGGCATGGTAATAACCAATTTGTAACCCCGAGCGGCACATACCATTGCCAAACCAATGCCGGTGTTGCCGCTGGTTGCTTCAACGATGATGCTGTTTTGATGAATCAGCCCTGCTTTTTCGGCTTCTTCAATCATGGAGGCGGCGATACGGTCTTTCACACTGCTGCCGGGATTGAAAAATTCCAATTTGGCTACCACGCGGGCGGGCAGACCTTCGGACAAACGGTTCAGCTCGACCAGCGGTGTGTTTCCGATCAAATCGGTAATGCTGTTTGCGATATTCATAGTATTTTTCCTTATCAATCATTAAAAATTACAATTTGCGCCAATGATAAGCGAATCGGAAGAAAAAACAAAAGAATTTCCGGCTTCTTTCTTACAACCAAAAGTTATAAAGCCGTCTGCAAGCTCTTCGGCTATGCAGACGGCAGGATTTCCTGTTTTATGGGTTAACCGCCTCCCCCCCGGCATCCAATAATACCGGAGGCAGTTTTTTTTCGACTACATCGGCTGTTACCACCACTTTTTTGACCTCCTTCAAATCAGGCAGACGGTACATGGTTTCCAGAAGTGCCCGTTCAACTATAGATCGCAGGCCGCGCGCACCGGTTTTTCGTTCCATCGCAAGCTTCGCAATGCTTTTTAAGGCGGAAGGCTCGAATTCGAGTTCGGCGTTCTCCATTGCAAACAAAGCCTGATATTGTTTGACCAAAGCATTTTTCGGTTCGGTCAGAATATTGACTAGGGCATCTTCATCCAATTCGGCCAAAGTGGCAATCACCGGAAGACGGCCGATCAGTTCTGGAATCAGACCGAATTTGATTAAGTCTTCCGGTTCGACGATTTCAAACAGTTCGGTAATATCGGCATTTTCGTCTTTGCTGTGTACGCTGGCACCGAAACCGATACCGCCTTTTTCCGTGCGCTGGCGGATGACTTTTTCCAGACCGGCAAAGGCTCCGCCGCAGATAAACAGAATATTCGAGGTGTCTACCTGAACAAAATCCTGATTCGGATGTTTGCGCCCTCCTTGGGGCGGAACGCTAGCAACCGTTCCCTCAATCAGTTTCAACAAAGCCTGCTGGACACCCTCGCCTGATACGTCCCTCGTAATCGAAGGGTTGTCGCTTTTACGCGAAATTTTATCGATTTCATCAATATAAACAATGCCTTTTTGGGCTTTGTCAACATCAAAATCGCAATTTCCCAGCAATTTGGTGATGATTTGCTCTACATCTTCGCCCACATAGCCCGCTTCTGTCAGCGTTGTGGCATCCGCCATCACAAACGGCACATTCAGTTTGCGTGCCAGGCTTTGGGCAAGCAGGGTTTTGCCCGAACCTGTCGGACCAATCAGCAAGATATTGGATTTCGACAATTCGACGCTGCCTTCGGTTTTGGGATGGCGCAGACGTTTGTAATGATTGTATACGGAAACCGCCAGAGCTTTCTTGGCCGTTTCCTGTCCGATAACGTGGTCATTCAGATTCGCAACGATTTCGGCCGGAGTCGGCAGTTTGTCGTTCTGAACGGCCTCTGTGCCGTCTGCAGCTGCCGGTTTGTTTTCTTCCGTATTTTTAATCGCCCCAGTTTCCGTATCGAGCATGGCCGCACACGTTGTAATACACTCTTCACAGATACGCGCGCTCTCACCTTCGATCAGATGCACTTCTTTTTCTGATTTGCCGCAAAACGAACACCGGCGCAGTTCTGTTTCCTTGCTCATAGTTTTCCTGTCATTCAAACACAAACGGACCGAAGCCCGAAAACGGGTAATTATAATAAGCCCGCCGATGTAAAGCAATTTTGCGACACTCCGCCTGCAACAAACGATAATAATGCAAAGGCTTGCAAAGGTTATGCTGCAAACTTTACAAATCAAGCCTTTTTATTGAGAATGGCAGGGTTTTCCCTGAAAAACTTGCAAACAGTGCAAATGAAACAATCCTTTGCCTGCTTCCGATAGGAAACCGCTATGAAATTTTATCAGAAAACCTTTGCCCTGCTGGGTTTGGGCATGGGTTTGTCCGTGCCCGCACTTGCAGACGATTTGGACGTGCTCGGTCAGTTTCTGGAACAAAACTATATTCTGCCCAAAGAAACACCGAACATTGATTTTATCAGAACAAATCCCGAAGAGCTGTTGGAGGCCCAGGCCGCTATCGCCGGTCCGCTGCTGGTTTCCCAATCCGCTCTGATTACCAATGACAAAACGGGCGAAATCCTGTATCAGAAAAATATGCACCGGATTATGCCTATTGCTTCGATTTCCAAGCTGATGTCGGCTATGGTGGTTTTGGATGCCGATTTGGACATGAACGAGCCGGTAACGATTACCGAAGCGGAAATCGACCGTTTGAAAGGTACCGGCAGCCGTTTGTCTATCGGTACGACGCTGACCCGTGCCCAACTGCTGCATTTGAGTTTGATGTCGAGTGAAAACCGTGCCACGCACGCGCTCGGACGTACTTATCCCGGCGGTATGGAAGCTTTTGTTGCTGCAATGAATCAGAAAGCGCAGAGTCTGGGTATGTCCAGTTCGCGTTTTTATGAGCCGACGGGATTGGACTACCGTAATGTTTCAACTGCTTCGGATTTGGTGAAACTGGTTGCGGCAGCAAATAAATATCCGAGAATCCGCCGCGACAGTACTTCCAATTACGGCTCTGTTTACACCAGTGTGGGGAAAATGCAGAATTATAGAAATTCCAATGCCTTGGTTCGTGAAGGCGGTTGGGAAATTGATTTGCAGAAAACCGGCTATATCCGCGAATCAGGCCGTTCAATGGTGGTCAAAGCCAAGGTGGGCAGCCAGCCGGTAACGATTGTTCTTTTAAATTCTCCAAGCTCGACAACCCGGGTGAATGATGCCCGTCGCATTCAGACTTGGATGCTGCTGCAACGGCCGTCTTAAGATTCTGTGTTAAAACAAATATGCCGTCCGTATCTTAAAGGTGCGGACGGCATACTTTGTTTGGCAGTCCGTTATTGTTCAAATCTGCCAATCGATTGCTGTTTTTCCGTAGAGCTGCAAATAGGCATTGGCGCGGGAAAAAGGTTTACTGCCGAAAAATCCCCGATAGGCCGATAAAGGTGAAGGATGAGGGGAAGTTAATACCAAATGTCGGTTGCGGTCGATAAACGCGCCTTTTTTTTGTGCGTGGCTGCCCCATAAGATAAAGACCAAATGCTCACGTTTTTCTGCCAGCAGACGGATGACTTTGTCGGTAAAACGCTCCCAATCCAAAACGGCGTGGGAGTGTGCCTGTCCGGCACGCACCGTCAGCACTGTATTCAACAGCAGTACGCCCTGTTCCGCCCATGCCTGCAAACAGCCGTGATGCGGAATACGGAAGCCTGCAATATCGTCCGCCAGTTCTTTGTAAATATTTTTTAATGAGGGAGGAGGCTCGATTCCGTACTTGACGGAAAACGACAAACCATGTGCTTGTCCTGCCCCGTGATAGGGATCCTGCCCCAAAATCACTACTTTGACCTGAGCAAAATCAGTTGTTTTAAAGGCATTGAACACGTCGGCAGCCGGTGGATAAACTGTTATGCCGCTCTGCCGTTCCGCTTTTACTGCGGCCAAGATGTCTTGAAAATAAGTTTGTTGTTTTTCTCCGCCCAATACATCATGCCAAGTTTGCATCATTTCCTTTCCTGTCTTGCCTGAATGCCGTCTGCAATATTTTGAGTGCCCGGAAAAACCGGTTTGAACCCGGCGTTTCTATCAGGCTCTTTCGATTTCCACGCCTACTTCGCGTACGCCTGCCAGAATGCCCGGCTTCACGACTCTGACTCTGACCCATCGGGCACCGAAATCATACAGAACCATTTGGGCGATATGTTCGGCCAAGGCCTCCAGTAATAAAAATTTTTGTTCTTTCAAACTGCTTTTTACTGCTTCGCACACATCGCCGTAATGCACCGTATCGCCGATATCGTCAGACACGCCGCTGCGTTCGGGCACGCCGATATCCAAATCTACAATCAGTGTCTGCTGCTGTTCGCGTTCCCAATCGTAGAGACCGATAAGGGTTTCGGCTTTTATGCCGTGAAGAAAAATTTTATCCATCTTGGGCAGTTTCCGTTAAAATACCGGGCTGCATTTTAATGGAAAAAGGGTTGGATATGTACGACTTCTTAGCGGTTGCAGCGGCTTATTTAATCGGTTCGCTGTCGTTTGCAGTCATTGTTTCCAAATTTTACGGCATGGCCGACCCGCGCAGCTACGGCTCGGGAAACCCTGGCGCAACCAATGTTTTGCGCAGCGGCAGCAAAAAAGCGGCTGCTCTGACTCTATTGGGCGATGCGCTGAAGGGTTTTTCGGCCGTATGGTTGGCCATGGTATTTCAAAGCCGTCTGCAGCTCAGCGATACGACCATAGGCGCGGTAGCCGTAGCGGCTTTGGCCGGTCACATGTGGCCGCTGTTTTTCGGTTTTAAAGGCGGTAAAGGCGTAGCAACCGCTTTGGGCGTTTTGCTGGTCTTGTCTTGGCAGACCGCCTTGGTGTGTGCTGCGATTTGGCTTCTGATTGCCTTTGGTCTGAAAATTTCTTCTTTGGCTGCATTGATTGCAACGCTGGCTGCTCCGTTTGCCGCCGCCTGGCTGATGCCGCATACGTCCTGGGTGTGGGCAACGGCGTTTATTGCGTTTTTGGTTCTGCTCCGCCATCACGGCAATATCCGCAGACTGCTTTCCGGTAAGGAAAATAAAATCGGCGACAAAGCAGAATAATTGTCATGCCGCACTCTGCTGCGGCTTTTTCTTTTGGTGCTTCAACACATTTTTCAAAAAACCATGCATATTCCGTTTCCTGCTTCCGGCCTGTCTGTTCTGCCGCCGCTGTCGCTCTATATCCACATTCCCTGGTGTATCCAAAAATGTCCGTATTGCGATTTCAATTCGCACAAGATCAAAAGTACTTTGGACGAAAATGCTTATATTGATGCTTTGCTGGCCGATTTGCAGTACGAGCTTCCCTTTATTTGGGGACGCAGTATAGAGACGGTTTTTATCGGAGGCGGTACGCCCAGCGTCTTTTCCGCTTCCTCCATAGACCGTTTGCTGGCCGGCGTGCGTTCGCTCGTCCGCCTGAAACCGGATGCGGAAATCACTTTGGAAGCCAATCCGGGGACTTTCGAGCAGGAAAAATTCCAAGGCTTCAAAGATGCAGGCATCAACCGCCTATCTGTCGGCGTGCAAAGTTTCGAGGCTCGAAAATTGCAGGCTTTGGGGCGTATCCATAATGGTAATGAGGCACGTGCAGCCGTGTCGGCTGCCGTCAGGATTTTCGACCGTGTGAATGTGGACTTGATGTATGCCCTGCCCGCGCAAACTGTAGAACAGGCCTTGGCAGACGTGCAGACGGCAATCGGCTTGGGGGCGCACCATATCAGTGCCTACCATCTCACGCTCGAACCGAACACTGCTTTCGCCCATACTCCTCCACCGAGTCTTCCGACCGATGAGGCCGCACAAGACATTGAAGATGCCGTACATGGTGCGCTGGACGAAGCCGGTTTCATTCACTATGAAACCAGTGCGTTCGCCCGCGTGCCCGAGCAAATGGCGCGGCACAATGTGAATTACTGGCAGTTCGGCGACTATATAGGCATCGGTGCGGGAGCGCACGGTAAGATTTCCGCCCATTGCGGCATCGAACGCACTGTCCGCAAACGCCATCCCGCTGATTATCTTGCCGCCATGCGGACACGGCCTCAGGATGCAGTCGAACGCCGTCCGATTGCTGCCGAAGATTTGCCGTTTGAATTTATGATGAACGTGTTGCGCCTGCATGAAGGCGTACCTGCCGCCTACCTACCCGAACGGACCGGCATCAGTGCCTCACGCATCAGCCGCCAAATCAATGAAGCGCAAAATAAAGGTCTGCTTGACAGCAATCCCCGTTTTTTCCGTCCGACCGAATCGGGTAGGCGTTTTCTCAATGATCTAATCGGTTGTTTTTTATAAGGGTATCAGATAAAACCACCGTCTGCAGGCAGACTTTCTGTTGTTGCAGACGGCTTTGTTTATTTTATTATTCTTCGCCCAATAATTGCTCCCGTGTCAGCAGAAACACAAAGCCGTCTCCACCGCTGGTTTCCAACCAAACAAAAGGCAGTTCCGGATATGCTGCTTCCAAAACTTCTCGGTTATGCCCGATTTCAACTAGCAATACACCTTTCGGATTCAGATATTTGGCAGCACACAATAAAATCTGACGCGTCGCCTCCAAGCCGTCTGCACCGCTGCCCAAGGCCAACTCGGGTTCGTGAAGATATTCTTCGGGCAGCTCGTCCACCGACTCTGCATCGACATACGGAGGGTTGGACACAATCAAATCATAAGCTCCTTCCAAGCCCTCGAACAAATCGGTATGGATTAAATTGATGCGTTCTTCCAAGCCGTATTGCTCTACATTAACAGCAGCCACCTCCAAAGCATCCAAGCTGATGTCTACCGCATCGATTCGGGCAGCCGGATAATGATGCGCCATCTGTATGGCCAGACAGCCGCTGCCCGTACACAAATCCAAAGCACGGTGTACCAGTTCATCATATTCTATCCACGGCGTAAGCGGCTCACCCAACAATTCGTAAATAAAAGAACGCGGCACAATCACCCGCTCGTCCACATAAAAATCAAAACTGCCCTGCCATGCCTGATTGGTCAGATAGGCAACCGGTATACGCTCTTTCACGCGGCGTTCGACCAAATCCAAAACCTGTTTTTTTTCGTCCGGCAAAACAACGGCATCCAGATAAGGTTCCAAAATATCCAAAGGCAGATTGAGCGTATGCAGAATCAGGTAAGCAGCTTCGTCATGGGCATTATCGCTGCCGTGACCGAAAAACAAATCAGCCTCGTTGAAACGGCTGACGGTAAAACGCAGTAAATCGCGAACAGTATGCAGATATTCTGCAGCTTGGGCAAACATAGGAGCTCCCGCAGAAAAACAGGTAAAGTGAAAATCATGGAAACGGCGGATTGTACCTGCCGAACCGGCTCATAGTAAGGTTGCCTGAATAAAAGCCGTCTGCAGCTGCAGACGGCTTGTCGGCCAAATAAAAGTTTTAGCCGTGCAAAGCACGCTTGTCGGCTGCCAAAGCAGCTTCGTGCAGCACTTCCGACAAAGTCGGATGTGCGTGGATAATGCGGGCGATGTCTTCGCTGCTGGCGGAGAATTCCAAACTCATCACTCCCTCGGCTACCAATTCGCTCACCATCGGACCGATCATGTGTACGCCCAAAACGCGGTCGGTTTTGGCACAAGCCAATACTTTCACCGTACCTTTGGCCTTACCTAAACCCAAAGCACGGCCGTTGGCTGCAAAACCCGAAGTGCCTTTTTTATACTCGATACCTTCGGCTTTGAGCTGCTCTTCGGTTTTGCCGACCCAAGCGATTTCGGGATCGGTATAAATCACAAACGGCACGTTGTTAAAGTCGATATGCGGTTTCTGACCGGCGATACGCTCGGCCACGGCCACGCCTTCATCGCTGGCTTTGTGCGCCAGCATCGGGCCGCGAACCACGTCGCCGATCGCCCATACGTTCGGCAGATTGGTACGGCAGTCGCCGTCCACTTTGATAAAGCCGCGTTCGTCTTTTTCCAAACCGACCGCTTCGGCATTCAGGCCTTCGGTGTTCGGAATACGGCCGATAGATACGATCAGTTTATCGAACGTTTCGGTTTTGGCTTCGCCTTTTGCCGTTTCAAACTGCACTTCGACACCGTTGGCAACATTTTTGATTTCGCCGATTTTCACGCCCAACTCGATATCCAAACCTTGCTCTTTGGTGAAATATTTGAAGGCTTCTTTGGCGATTTGCTGGTCGGCAGCGGCCAGGAATACGGGAGCGGCTTCCAAAATCGTTACGTCGGCACCCACGCGCTTCCATACGGAACCCATTTCCAAGCCGATAACGCCCGAACCGATAATGCCCAATTTGGCTGGTACGGTAGTTTGGTTCAATGCACCTTCGTTGTCCAAAACATTCACATTGTCAATCGCAATCTGCGGCAGCGGACGCGGCACGGAACCGGTCGCCACAATGACATGCTTGGCCTCAATAAGGCTTTTTTTGCCTTTGTTGTCTACTTCAATTTGATAGAAATCACCGTTTTTGCCAGCAAAAGATCCTTTGCCGTGAATGCTTTCCACTTTGTTTTTCTTAAACAAAAACGCGATACCGCCGGTCAGCTTGGTAACGATGTCGTCTTTGCGGCCAATCATTTTGGCCGCATCGAATTTCACGCCGTCCAAGCTGATGCCGTGTTCGGCAAAATCATGCTGCACGGCATGAAAATGCTCGCTGGACTGCAACAGGGCTTTGGAAGGAATACAGCCGACATTCAGACAGGTTCCGCCCAAGGCAGGCGCATCGCCTGCTTTGTTTACTCCCGCATCGATACAGGCTGTTTTGAAACCTAATTGTGCGGCGCGGATGGCAGCTACATAACCGCCGGGACCTGCACCGATAACGACTACGTCGAATTGAGACATATTGTTTCCTCAAATGGGTAAATAACAGACCTGCCGGCAAATATGCCGTCTGCAACAGTTTTTCCGGTATCAGGTCTGATACAAACAGATAAAACAGCCCTATTTCTAATAAGGCTTTCAGACGATTACAGATCCAACAACAAGCGTGCAGGATCTTCCAGCAACTCTTTAATGGTTACCAGAGTCAACACGGCTTCGCGACCGTCAATAATACGGTGGTCGTAAGACAGAGCCAGATACATCATCGGACGTACAACAATTTGACCGTTTTCCACAACCGCACGTTCTTTGGTGGCATGCATGCCCAAAATCGCGGATTGCGGCGGATTGATAATCGGTGTAGACATCATCGAGCCGAAGGTGCCGCCGTTGGTAATGGAGAAAGTACCGCCTGTCAGATCTTCAATCGCAATTTTGCCGTCTTTGGCTTTAACTGCGTAATCCATAATGGCTTTTTCGATGTCGGCAATACTCATCTGATCTGCATCGCGCAAAATAGGCACAACCAAACCGCGCGGGCTGCCGATAGCGATACCGATATCGAAATAACCATGATAAACGATGTCTTTTCCATCAACGGAAGCATTCACAACAGGGAACTTCTTCAAGGCGGCAACGGCCGCTTTTACGAAGAACGACATAAAGCCCAGCTTCACACCGTGCTCTTTTTCGAATTTTTCTTTGTATTTGTTGCGCAAATCCATAACAGGCTTCATATTGACTTCGTTGAACGTTGTCAAAATCGCATTTTCCTGTTGGGAAGCCAGAAGACGTTCGGCCACACGCGCACGCAGACGGCTCATCGGCACGCGCTCTTCCGGACGCACACCCTGAGGCACGGCAACGGCAGGTACAACGGCTTTCGGCGCGACTTGTGCATTTTGCACGTCTTCTTTCAAAACGCGACCGTCGCGACCCGAGCCTTGTACAGAAGCGATATCCACGCCTTTTTCGGCTGCCAGCTTCGCAGCAGCAGGCATGGCAACACCGGCTTGTGCGTTTGACGCAGGTGCGGCGGCAGGCGCAGCCTCCTGCACAGGAGCAGCCTCAGGTGCGACGGCAGATGCGGCAGCAGCCGTATCGATTTTTGCAATCAGCTGTTGCGATTCCACGGTTGCTCCGTCTTCAACCAAAATTTCAACCAATACACCCGATTGCGGCGCAGGCACTTCCAGCACCACTTTATCGGTTTCGATATCTACCAGGGTTTCATCACGGGTAACGGCTTCGCCGACTTTTTTATACCAAGATACCAAAGTACCTTCGGTTACGCTTTCCGCAAATACGGGAACTTTTACTTCTTCAATCATTTTCTACTCCAATAGGTTTTATATTTGGCCGTCTGCACAATAGTCAGGCTGCAGACGGCATAGACTTATTGCTTATTTCAAAGTCAGTGCATCGTCAATCAACGCTTTAAGCTGAGCGACGTGTTTGCTCATATAACCGACTGCCGGAGAGGCACTGCTCGGACGGCCGGCAAAGCCGACTGTCTGACCGTCTCGGGCCAAAGCTTCCAAACGGTGGCGGGTTTGATACCAGGCACCTTGGTTTTTCGGCTCTTCCTGCGCCCAAACAATTTCAGCGGCATTCGGGAATTTGGCCAATTCCGCTTCGGCTTCGGCATACGGGAAAGGATACAACTGCTCGACACGCACAATCGCAATCTCGTTTTCCAAACCGCGCTCGGCACGGGCATTCGCCAAATCGTAATACACTTGGCCGGCACACATAATCACGCGCTTCACGCTGCCGTTGTCGGCACGTTCCGCTGTGTCGCCGATAACCGGACGGAAGGTCGTTCCTTCCAGGAAGTTTTCCAACGGACTCATGGAGTCTTTATAGCGCAGCAGACGTTTGCTCATAAAGATAACCAGCGGTTTGCGGTATGAACGTAGCGATTGGCGGCGCAAGATATGGAACATCTGCGAGGCTTCGGACGGCATGACAATCTGCATATTGTGTTCGGAACACAGTTGCAGCCAGCGTTCCAAACGTGCGGACGAGTGCTCCGGCCCTTGTCCGTCATAACCGTGCGGCAGAATGGTCGTCAAGCCGCACAAACGGCCCCACTTGGTTTCGCCCGATGCGATAAATTGGTCGATGGCTACTTGTGCGCCGTTGGCAAAATCGCCGAACTGCGCTTCCCAAATGGTTAATTTATCAGGTGCAGAGCAAGCAAAGCCGTATTCGAACGCCATTACGGCTTCTTCGTTCAGAATGGAATCGATAACCAGGAAGCTGGCCTGATTGTCAGCCATATGCTGCAAAGGAATATAAGTGCCGTCATCCCATTTTTCGCGTTTTTGGTCGTGCAGCACGGCGTGGCGGTGCGAGAATGTACCACGGCCCGAATCTTCGCCAGAAATACGAACAGCAGTACCGTTGGTTACCAAGCTGGCATAGGCTACGGTTTCTGCCATACCCCAGTCCAAAGGCTGCTCGCCTGCGGCCATGGCTTTGCGGCTCTGCAATACGCGCTTGGCCGTGTTATGCAGGGCGAAATCAGCCGGCACTTCGGTAAATTTATCGGCCAAACGCTGGATATCTGCTGCCGATAATCCGCTTTCAACCTGTTCGCGCCAATCTTGGCCTTGGTATTTAGACCAATCGATACGGTGTTTGCTTTCATAGTCGGTCAAACGGGTTTGTTCGACATGTTCGCCCCGATCCAGGGCATCACGGTATTCTTTGATGTAATTTTCTGCTTCTGCCGCATCAATCACACCCTCTTTAACCAATTTTTCAGCATACAGCGCACGGGTACCCGGATGTTTGGAAACAGCTTTGTACATCATCGGCTGGGTCAGTGTCGGATCATCACCCTCGTTATGACCGAGTTTGCGGTAGCACACCAAATCGATAACAACATCTTTTTTAAATGTTTTACGGTAATCCAATGCTGCCTGCACCACATAACATACTGCTTCCGGATCGTCGCCGTTCACATGGAATACCGGTGCTTCGACCATTTTGGCAATATCGGTACAGTACACAGTCGAACGCACATCGCGGGTATCGGAAGTGGTAAAGCCGATTTGGTTGTTAATAACAATATGAACCGTACCGCCGGTAGAATAACCGCGGGTTTTAGACATATTGAAAGTCGCTTGGTTCACACCCAAGCCGATAAACGCCGAATCACCGTGAATCAGAACAGGCAGCACCTGATCGGTACCGTCTTCGCCTCTGCGGCGTTGTTTCGCTCGGGTCGAACCTTCGACTACCGGATTGACGATTTCCAAATGAGACGGGTTGAATGCCAAAGTAACGTGAATCGGGCCGGTCGGCGTAGCAATATCGGAATTGAAACCGTTATGGTATTTCACGTCGCCGCTAGGTAAAGTAATTTCGGCCTTACCTTCAAATTCGGCAAACAAATCGCCCGGTTTTTTACCCAAAGTATTAACCAAAACATTCAGACGGCCTCGGTGCGCCATACCGATAATGACTTCTTCCACACCATCTTTACCGGCGTTTTGAATCAGATAGTTCAAACCGGCGATCGCACTTTCTCCGCCCTCAACCGAGAAACGTTTCTGACCGACATATTTGGTATGAAGATAACGCTCCAATGTTTCGGCAGCCGTTACCTGTTTCAAAATATAACGTTTCTGTTCTTTACTGAAATCAGGCGTAGACAAATTGCGCTCGAAATAGTTGCGAATCCAATGACGTTCCGCACGTTCGGCAATGTACATGTATTCTATACCGATATGGCCGCAATACGTCTGCTTCAGCTTACTGATGATTTCCGACAACGTCAGTTTGTCGTTTCGATTGTCAAAATCACCTTCACCAACACTGAATTTGACCGCCATATCGGCATCGGTCAAACCATGCTGTTTGGGATCCAAACCTTCCAAATGTACAGACGGCTTGCGGTTTAAAGGATCCAATTGAGCGGCACCGGCACCTTGAATACGGTAAGCGGACATCAGACGCAACACACCTACCTGTTTCTTCAAAAGATTTTCATCTACCGTACCTGCCACAATAGGACGTGATTTGGCCAACTGTACAAAAGATTCCTGAATCGGACGGTGCGGTACATCTCGGCTCACCACCCCCGGTTGCGCGGCCAAATCGGTAAAATACTGCTTCCAGTAATCATCTACCGAATCGGGATTATTCAGAAACTCTTCATACAGCTCTTCAATATAAGGTGCGTTAGAGCCGAACAGATAAGAAAAACTCTGTTGTTCGTCCATCATGTCTTTTACCTTCTTCTCGTTAAAATGAAGAGTGGAAAGAGCTTATTTCCGCGATATGTCTATCCGAAAATTTCTCGTTCCACTCCATAAAGCTATAAAGCCGATAAGTTTACTCTTTTCATTTCAATCATGCCACACTTCGGCATACGAAATCAGTATATTTAATCAGCGTTTGTCTAATGCAACGTAGTCGCGACGTCCGGAGCCTGTGTATAACTGACGGGGACGACCAATTTTCTGACCCGGATCGCTGATCATTTCGTGCCAATGAGAAATCCAACCTACTGTACGCGCCAGTGCGAAAATAACGGTAAACATAGAAACCGGAATACCCAGAGCAGACAATACGATACCTGAGTAGAAATCCACATTAGGATACAGCTTGCGCTCTACAAAATAAGGATCGTTCAATGCAATTTGTTCCAGCTCCATTGCCAATTTGAACTTAGGATCGTTTTCCAAACCCAACTCTTTCAACACTTCGTAGCAGGTCTCACGCATAATGCTTGCACGGGGATCCATGTTACGGTAAACACGATGTCCGAAACCCATCAAGCGGTATTTACGCTCTTTTACCCCTTCCATAAAGGCTGCTACGTTTTCCACGCTACCGATTTCATCCAACATTTTCAGAACAGCTTCATTCGCACCGCCATGTGCCGGCCCCCACAGGCTGGCAATACCGGCTGCGATACAGGCAAAGGGATTTGCACCTGAAGAGCCTGCCAAACGAACGGTTGAAGTGGAAGCGTTTTGTTCGTGATCTGCATGCAAGATAAAGATGCGATCCAATGCACGAACCAAAACTTCATTTGGCTTATATTCTTCGCAAGGTGTCGCAAACATCATATGCATGAAATTGGCTGTATACGACAAATTATTGCGCGGATAATTGAATGGCAAACCGTTTGAATAACGATAACACATCGCTGCAATCGTAGGGATTTTAGAGATTAAACGATAAATTGCTACTCGACGATGTTCAGGATTGCTGATATCCAAACTGTCTTGATAGAAAGCAGCTAATGCGCCTACTACACCTACCATCATTGCCATCGGATGAGCATCACGGCGGAAGCCTCGGAAGAACCATGTTAATTGCTCGTGCAGCATTGTATGATGCATAACAGTATCAACAAATTTAGCCTTTTCCTCTGCAGACGGCAGTTCGCCGTAAATCAAAAGATAACAGGTTTCAAGATAATCGCTATGCTCAGCCAATTGCTCAATAGGATAACCGCGATAGTAAAGCTGACCTTTATCACCATCAATAAATGTAATTTTAGATTCGCAACTTGCTGTTGAAACAAAACCTGGGTCAAAAGTAAACATATTTGTACCTTTGGTAAAGGTACGGATATCTACCACATCATGACCTAAAGTACCTTTCAAGACAGGCAGCTCCAGTGCTTCTTTACCTTCCAGCTCCAACTTGATTGTTTGAGACATATCTTAACTCCTGTATTTTCTCTATGAAGGGTGTTTCCAAACAGATTTAACTCTGTCTGATTTTATCCAGCAAGTACTGAAAAGCTTGATTCTCTGTTTTTTCTTTTTCATTGACCAATGCAAGAAATTCCGGATCGGGTAAATCCAGTAACTCAACAAAAACCTCTAGCTCTTCATCACTCAGATGCTGAAATTCTTTTTCCATAAACCGCCCGAGCACAATGTCGAGCTCGAGCAGTCCTCTACGTGTTAAAAAGCGGATACGCCGCTTTGCTGCTTCCTCAAAGCTTGCCATTTACACGGCCCGTTTTAACATAATTTCTTTAATCTTACCGATTGCACGCGTCGGATTGAGATGTTTTGGGCAAACATCTACACAGTTCATAATCGTATGGCAACGGAATAAACGATAAGGGTCATTCAAATTATCTAAACGCTCATTAGTAATTGTATCCCGACTATCTGCAATGAAGCGATATGCATTTAGCAAACCGGACGGCCCAACAAATTTATCCGGATTCCACCAGAAAGACGGACATGCAGTAGAACAGCAAGCACACAAAATACATTCATATAAGCCGTCCAACTCCTTCCGGTCTTCCTGGCTTTGCAAACGTTCTTTATCCGTATCAACCGGAGTATCATTAACGACATACGGTTTGATTGAGTGATATTGTTTGAAAAACTGGGTCATATCTACGATCAAATCCCGAATAACCGGCAAACCGGGCAATGGTCTCAAAATGATGGGTTGCTTCAAGCTTCTGATATCAGTCAAACACGCCAAGCCGTTCTTACCGTTGATATTCATGCCGTCTGAACCGCAAATACCTTCACGACAAGAGCGGCGAAATGAAAAACTGTCATCTTGTGCTTTGATTTTTACCATTGCATCTAACAATTTCACATCGGTCGGCTCAATTTCAATTTCATAATCTTGAAGGTAAGGCTTGACATCAACATCAGGATTGTAGCGGTATACTTTAAATTGTACTTTTTCCATTTATTGTGTTCCTTAGTAAACGCGTTTGGCCGGCTCGATATAATCTACTGTTAATGGTTTTGTGTGAACCGGCTTGTAGCTCAAACTGTTGTCAGCAGTATAGAACAAAGTATGCTTCATCCAGTTTTCGTCATCACGCTCAGGATGGTCATCCGATGCATGTGCACCACGCGACTCTTTACGCGCTTCGGCAGAAATCATAGTTGCTTTCGCCACTTCCATCAGGTTCTCCAACTCCAACGCTTCAATACGCGCCGTATTCCAAACTTGGCTCTTATCTTTGATTTCGGTATTTTTTGCACGCTCATAGAGAGCCAATACTTTATCAACACCTTCTTTCAAAATTTCATCGGTACGGAATACACCGGCATGCAACTGTACAGTGCGTTGCAACTCTCGGCGCAAAGCATCAACATTTTCACCATCAGCCTGATTATTCAAACGATCCAAACGCTGCTTGGTAAACTGGCCTGCGTTTTCAGGCAAGTCTTTCCAATCGGTTTGTTTGTTGATGTACTCAATCATGCTGTCCCCCGCAGACTTACCGAATACCACCAAATCAAGCAGGGAGTTAGTACCCAAACGGTTCGCACCGTGAACAGAAGCGCAGGCACATTCGCCAGCCGCATACAGACCATTCACTACGACCTCAGGATTATCACCTTTCGGAACAACAACTTCACCCAAATAGTTGGTTGGAATACCACCCATCATATAGTGGGTAGTCGGAACAACAGGAATCGGGTCTTTAATCGGGTCAATGCCTGCAAATTGGATGGAAATCTCACGGATACCCGGTAGTTTTTCCATAATTTTTTCAGCACCAATATGATCAATTTTCAACAAGACATGGTCTTTATTGACACCGCATCCGCGACCTTCGTAAATTTCCATTGCCATTGCACGGGATACTACATCGCGTGATGCCAAATCTTTTACGGTCGGCGCATAACGCTCCATAAAGCGCTCGCCGTTACAATTCAACAAGATACCGCCTTCACCGCGCACACCTTCTGTAATCAGCACGCCCGCACCGGCCACACCGGTCGGATGGAATTGCCAGAATTCCATATCTTCCAAAGGAATGCCTGCACGCGCACAAATACCCAAACCATCCCCGGTATTCATGAAAGCATTAGTTGAAGAAGAATAAATGCGACCTGCCCCGCCTGTTGCAAACAATACCGCTTTTGCATGGAAAATATATACATCACCTGTTTCCATTTCCATGACAGTTACGCCGACAACATCACCATTATCGTCCCGAATCAAATCCAAAGCAGTCCACTCGACAAAAAATTGAGTGTTGGCACGAACATTTTGCTGATATAGAGTATGCAACATAGCATGACCGGTACGGTCGGCTACAGCGCAAGCACGTTCTACCGCACGCTTACCGTGTTCGGCAGTATGACCGCCAAAAGGACGCTGATAAATTTTACCGCTTTCCACTCGGTCAAACGGCATACCCATATGCTCCAACTCAATCACTGCTTCAGGAGCACGACGGGTCATAAATTCGATTGCATCCTGATCGCCCAGCCAATCAGATCCTTTTACGGTATCGTACATATGCCAAGTCCAATGGTCTTCCTGAACATTACCCAAAGAAGCAGAGATACCGCCTTGTGCAGCAACCGTATGAGAACGGGTTGGGAATACCTTAGATAATACAGCAGTATTCAGCCCCGCTTTGGACAATTGCAATGCAGCACGCAAACCAGCACCACCGCCGCCAACAATGACGGCATCAAATTTACGAATAGGAAAAGTCATCATCAACCCCAAATTACTTTAAACGAATACACAGCACATGCTACCAACCATACAATGGTAAAGCTATGCAGAAACAAACGCACACCAAATGGTTTGATATAGTCCATCCACAAATCGCGAATGCCCACCCAAGCATGCAGAAACAAAGCAATCAAGGTTGTCTGAGTAAAGACTTTAACCCAAGTTTTAGCAAAAAAAGCCTGCCAAGCAGAATAATCTTCCGCCCCTGTCAAGCCCAATAAAAAGAACACAAATACTACCGCATAAATCAACATAATGACTGCGGTAATACGCTGCATCGCCCAATCGCGCAGACCGTAATGAGCACCTGTCAGTTTACGATTTACCATAATGCCACCCCCAGCAATACAGTCAGCACCAAAGCACTTACAAAAACCATTTTGGCTGTTGTGCGGGCCGTCACCAATTCCAAACCCTTATGGGCATCCAAGAACAAGAAACGCAAACCTGCCAGAAGATGATGCATAAATGCCCACAAAACACCCAGAAGAATCAGCTTGACCAATGGATGTCCGCCAATGGCCTTGTAAGATTCAAACGACTCAGCATTACTCAATGAACCGCTAAGCAAGCACAGCAGTACAGGGAGCATAATGAAAAGAACCACACCACTAATACGGTGCAGAATGGACACAATACCCGGAATCGGCAACCTGATGTTGTGCAACTCCAGAAATACAGGTCTCTTTTTGGTCTGCATTTCAGTTCCTCTTTAAAAAATTCTTAACTCTTCAAAACCTGGCAGCTTGCACATTCGGTACAAATACTGCTTTAGTAGTGTAATTTACCTTGTTTACGTTTGATTGAATAGTCTTTTTTTACATTTTTTTAACTGAAATTAAACAACCGGAAAACGAGACCGCTGGGTAGTTTTCCATCAATCTGAATTTATCTTTTAGAAAATAAGTGCTTATCAAGAAAAACTTTTCAGGAATGATGATTTTTTCATTGCGTATTGAATATTCGGCTTGGCAGTTCTGTAAAAATACAAAACAGTTTTATTTAATTGTTCTTTCACTTTTTTCTGATAGAAATAAGTTAAGAAAAATATCTGCATCTGTTGATAAATTGTAAAAAAATCACTACACTTCATCGAACTTTATTTACATAACAGATAAATTTTTGAATAATTTTTAATTAATTCAATCGTTCGTTCTGAATAAAGTGGACTTTGTTGGAAATTAGCCTGACATTAATTTTTTATTAAGGAGAATTGTTGGTATGAAATCCCCTGTTCGTGTTGCTGTAACCGGTGCTGCCGGTCAAATTGGTTATGCTTTGTTGTTCCGTATCGCCAGCGGTGAGATGTTGGGTAAAGACCAGCCGGTTATTCTGCAATTGTTGGATTTGCCTCAGGCGCAAAATGCCGTTAAAGGCGTGATGATGGAGTTGCAGGATTGTGCCTTCCCTTTGTTGGCCGATATGTTTACCACCGATGATCCTGAAGTGGCATTCAAGGATGCTGAAATTGCGATTTTGGTGGGTTCCCGCCCCCGTGGTCCCGGTATGGAACGTTCCGACCTGCTGCAGGCCAATGCGCAAATCTTTACTGCCCAAGGTGCTGCTTTGAATAAAGTGGCCGACCGTAATGTCAAAGTCTTGGTTGTAGGCAATCCTGCCAATACCAATGCTTATATTGCCATGAAGTCTGCTCCTGATTTGCCGGCCAAAAACTTTACGGCAATGCTGCGTCTTGACCACAACCGTGCATTGAGCCAGATTGCTGAGAAAACCGGTAAAAAAGTGGCCGATATTGAGAAGTTGTGTGTATGGGGCAACCACTCTCCGACTATGTATGCCGATTACCGCTTTGCTACGATTAATGGTGAAAGCGTGAAAGAAATGATTAACGATCAGGAGTGGAATGCCGATGTCTTCCTGCCGACCGTAGGCAAGCGCGGTGCAGCCATTATTGAGGCACGCGGCCTTTCTTCTGCCGCTTCTGCGGCAAATGCCGCAATCGATCATATCCGCGATTGGGTATTGGGTACAAACGGCAAATGGGTAACTATGGGTATTCCTTCGGACGGCTCTTACGGTATTCCGGAAGGTACGATGTTCGGTTTCCCTGTAACCTGTGAAAACGGCGAATACAAGCTGGTTGAGGGCTTGGAAATCGATGAATTCAGCCAGGAACGCATCAATATCACTTTGAAAGAGCTGGAAGAAGAGAAGGCCGGCGTAGCCCATCTGCTGTAAGCCGTCTGCATCTTGTGTTTTCGCCTCCTCGAAGCGGGATGTACTTCCCTTTCGAGGGGCGTATTTTTATCTGGAATATCCTGAGCTTACTCCCCCCTTCTTTCAAACCTATTCGCGTCTTTCAAACGCATTGCTGTCTGGCGTTTTTTCAAACTGTTCAAACGGGCATTGTTAACGGGCCTTGTTTAGGCTTCGGCATATTCGACCGTTATCGGGCAAATACCGGTTTGCTCGACTGCCAATATATTTTGTAGCGATCGGATACGTTCTGCAATCTGTTGCGTTACTGCTTCTGCCTGTTCTTGTTCTGCGGGAGTGATGCCGTCTGCAGCTTTACCGAATAAGGAGGTATCAAGCAGTTTCCAAGCATGGGCGTTCTGATGCAGGTAATGGGTAACGCCCGGAATATGTTCTCCGAATAAAGTGGCAACCACGCTGCAACGGGTAAACGCAATCCCCAAGGCGGCATCTTCGCCGCCGAGCCTGCGGAATAATTCGTGCTGCGGAAAACCGCCTGCGGCCAGAAAAATGCTGCGGCGGAATACCATATTGCCGCCAACTGTCATTTCCAAACTCTGCCAGGCTCGGGAAAACCCTTCGGTGCGGCGGTAGTGATCGGGCAAGCCGACAGGACACAGTTTCTGCCGCACCAGTGCGATTTCGGGATAATGTGCGAAAACAAACAATGGTGCGGCCAATGCGCCGTCTTCGTATTCATCGTCCGCATCGAGAAAGGCGATGATGTCCGCACTGCTCTGCAAAGCCGCCCAATTCCGTGCTTTGGCCGCGCCGCCGTTTTGCGGCATGGTTTCGGCCTTGATGCGCGGATGACGGTTTTTCAGACGGTCTATCAGGTTTGCGGTTCCGTCTGTCGAACCGTCGTCCACCAACCAAATCCGTGTGGCTTCGGGCTGGCGCAATGCGCTTTCAACGGCCCGTTCGAGCGTGGCCTCGGCGTTGAAACAGGGAATAACAACATCCAATCCGGTTTGTGTCTTGTTCATGGTTTGCAAATATCCGCAATAGTAAAGAAGCTGTGCCGTCTGCAGACGGCTTGAAGTTTGCGCCCGACCGCCGTATCGGACGAAAAAACAATGCAGGTATAACACGCTGCCGAAAGCAGATAAGCGGAGAAAAATGCCGTCTGCACCAGCATTGCTTCGCTGTTGTCCAAAGCAAATGCGTCTTTCAGATGCGGAGTCAAAACAATTGCCGACGTTCTCCAATAGACCGCCTTTGATTTTCCTACCTCCGAAATACAAACGGTCTGCCGGAAAGCAGACCGTCCGAAACAACGTCAGTCTTATTCTCCAGCCCCGTTGTTTTCCACTTTATGGCTGCTCAGGCTGCGTTTGCCTTTTTCCAGCTGCAGGCTGGCGGTTTCGCCCAAACGCAGTGCCAAACCAATGGCAAGAATATCAATTGCCGCCAATTTCAGCATACGTGAAACCATAGGCGTATATTGTGCCCCGTCTTCGTGCGAAGTAACGTTCAGGACGCAGTCGGCCAAATGTGCCAGCGCGCTGCCGGCCCGCGTAATCGCAATAATGCCGGCATTGTTCTGTTTGGCGATGCTCACGGCATCGAGGATTTCGATGGACGAACCCGAATTGGAAATCACCACGACCACATCTTGCGCGGTCAGCACGGACGCGGCCATCAGTTGGATGTGCGGATCGGCATAAGCCACGGTGGACATACCGAAACGGAAGAATTTGTGCTGCGCGTCCTGCGCCACAATGCCCGAATTGCCCATACCGTAAAATTCGATACGGCGTGCATGTGTAAGCATGGCGACGGCTTTTTCCAATTCGTCCTCACTCAAACAGCGGCGCATACCCAAAATCGAAGCCGCCGTATTGCCGAGTACTTTTTCCATCACATCGGCCATATCGTCATCCGCATTCAGTTCTTCATGCACATAAGGCATGCCTTCGTTACCGATACTTGCCGACAATGCCAGCTTGAACTCCGGCAGTCCTTTGAAATCCAAACTGCGACAGAAACGGATAACGGTCGGCTGGCTGACGGTTGCCCGTTCGGCAATTTCGGCCACCGCTGCATGAACAAACCACTTGGGATCGGCTAAAGCTGCTTCTGCAACTTTCCGTTCCGCGCCCGACAAATCGTTCAATGCTTCACTGATTTTGCTTAACATGATGATTTCCTGTTGTGATTTTTCGGAAACGGAGTAATACCTTTCCTGTTTTCAACGGCTCGATGCCGTCTGCATCTTTTAAGTATCGGCTGGCCGATACTGCTGTAAGGCAGCCGCCGCACCGCTCAAACCGGGATAATCCGCCAAGAGCAGATAGACGGGAACATCTCGCAGATACGCACTGAAACGTCCTTTGTTTTCAAAACGGCTGCGGAAAGGCGAGGAGGCAAAATAGTCGGCGAAACGCGGCAGAATGCCGCCGGCCAGATACACGCCGCCGCGCGCGCCCAGGGTCAGCACCAAATCGGCCGCAGCCGTGCCGAGCATGGCGCAGAAAATATCCAGCACGCGGCGCAGTTCCGCCGTTTCGCCGCCGTTTGAAAACGCAGCGGCGGTAATCTCCGCCGGTGCGGCGGGCGTTCCGCTTCTGCCTTCGACAGACAGCAGAGCTTCGTGTATCAGGCTCAAACCCGCACCGCACAAAAAACGTTCGAACGACACATGGCCGAACTTCTGCCGCGCAAACATCCAAATCTGCGCTTCCAAGTCATCAAACGGTGCGAAACTCTGATGGCCGCCCTCTCCTGCCAAAGCCGTCCAGCCGCCTCTGCCGTCTGCAATCAGGCCGCTCACGCCCAAGCCCGTTCCCGGGCCGATAACGGCTTTCGGGCTGCCGTCTGCCACCGCTCCTCCGCCGATTTGCCGTAATTTGTCTGCCGGAATATGCGGCATCGCCAAAGCCTGTGCGGTAAAATCGTTGAGCATCAGCAGCGTATCCAAGCCCAAAGCACAACGCGTTTCTTTGATGGAAAACGCCCAATGGCAGTTGGTCATCTTCACCCGGTCGCCGGTAATCGGATTGGCAATGGCGAATGCGGCACGGCTTACCTCGGGATTGCCCGCACCGTTCAAATATGCACGCACGGCTTCGGCCAAATCCGCATAGTCTTTGGTCGGCAGAACGGCAATCTTGCTGAAACGCTGCGGTGCGGTTTCCAAGGCGAAACGCGCGTTCGTTCCGCCGATGTCGGCAATCAGGCGCGGCAGGCCGTCTGAAAAATCAGTCTGCATAGAACACATGACACTGCGTCTCCCGGGCATGCAATATCAAACTGACCGGCAAAGCACGGTCGGCGGCTGCGGCCGCCTGCTCGAATACGGCTTGTTTCTCCGCGCCGCCGATGGCCAGATAAAGATGAGGCACGGCGAGAATTTCGCGCAAAGCCATACTGATACGTTCGTGCGGTGCGGTAACAGGCGTGGTGTGCAGCAAAGGCACCCCCGCCTCCGACAAGCCGTCTGTAAGCTGCGGCGACTGCGGAAACAGCGAAGCCGTGTGTCCGTCCGTCCCCATACCGAGCACCGCCACGTCCGGCCGTGCATAATGCTGCAAAGCAAACTCCACCGCTGCGGCGGTGTTTTTCAGACAGCATTCGTCTGCCGACTCGTCAATCAAAGGCTGCCAGACGGCAGCAGCGGCGCGATTTTGCAACAGATAGGCGCGCACCAGAGCCGTATTGCTGTCGGCATGGCCTGTCGGCACGATGCGCTCATCGACCAAAGTGATATCCACTCGCGCCCAGTCCAAATCGGCACGGCTCAAAACCTGAAAAAATGCAATCGGCGATTTGCCGCCGGAAACGGCCAGACGCGCCCTCGCCTTGCCTGCCAGTACGCCGCGCAAATCACGCGCCACCGCTTCGGCCAAACCTTCCGCCGCCGCTTGTGCGCTGTCGAATCGAGTCCAATCAAAAGCCATATTGTTCTTTCATGTTGAGTACGTTCAAACGGCAGGCCGTCTGAAAAATCATACGCCGCCGCAATACTCTTCCGCCCATTTGTCGCCGTTGGCCGACAGCAAATCACGCGCCGCCTGCGGCCCCCAAGTGCCTGCCGGATAGGTTTCCGGCAACTCTTCGCTTTCCTGCCAGTGTTGCAGAACGGGCATCAGCCAAGCCCAAGCTGCCTCCAATTCGTCGCGGCGGTTGAACAGGTTCTGCCGCCCGGCAATCACTTCCAGCAACATGATTTCATAAGCATCGGCGGCACGGCCGGGAGCGGCTTCGTCCAAACGCAGACGCATCGTCCCGCCGCCCAACTCCATGCCGCTGCCTTTCTGCTTCACCGGCAATTCCAGATACACGCCTTCATCAGGCTGCAAACGGATAATCAGACGGCTCGCCGGTGCGCCGAACAAAGCCGCGTCTGCTTTGAAATTCAAGATGATTTCCGCTTTGCGTTCGGGCAGACGTTTGCCCGTCCGCAGGTAAAACGGTACGCCGTGCCAGCGTTCGTTATCCAACCGCGCCTCCAATGCGACATAAGTTTCCGTTCGGCTTTCCGACGGCACGCGCGTTTCCTGCGTGTAACCCTTCATGCCGTCTGCAGCTGTATATTGGGCGCGGACGGACAAGCCGGCAGCATCTGTTTGATTCATCGGCCGCAAAGCCTGCAAAACCGCCAGTTTCGCATCGCGCACATCGTCTGCCGCCAAACTTTTCGGGCGCTCCATCGCCGCGAAACACAGCATCTGCACCATATGGTTCTGCAACATATCGCGCAGTGCGCCCGCCGTATCGTAAAACTCGCCGCGCTCTTCCACGCCGAGCCGTTCGGCCACGGTAATTTCCACCGATTTCAGATATTCCCGATTCCAGACGGCCTCGAAAACAGGATTGGCAAACCTCAGCGGCAGCAGATTCTGTAAAGTCTCTTTGCCCAAATAATGATCGATGCGGTAAATCTGGTTTTCACAGAAATAACGCGCTACCTCGCGATTGATTTCGCGGTTGGACTCCAAATCGCTGCCCAAGGGTTTTTCCAACACAATGCGGACGTTTTCGCCGTTCAAACCTGCCGCCGCCAGCTCTTTGCAGACGGCCGCAAAAAACTTCGGCGCAGTCGAAAGATAAACTGCCACACAATCCGTTTCGCGGCGGCTGTTGATTTTTTCGGACAAAGCTGCAAACTGTTCGGGACGGGTTACATCCACCGGAAGATAATCAATACGCGCCAGAAACGATGTCCAAGCCGCCTCGTCAAAATGCTGTTTGATATGGATTTTGGCATCGCTTTCCACTTTCGCCAAAAATGCTTCTCGGGAAAACCCACTGCGGCTCACGCCCAAAATGCGCCCCTGAGAATGCAGCAGACCCGCCGCGTGCGCCTGATACAGCGAAGGCAAAAGTTTGCGCATCGCCAAATCGCCGGTCGCGCCGAACAGCACCATATCGAAATTACTCTGCTTAGCCATAAATTTCTTTTGAAATATCCCAAGTTCGGAAAATCCAAATAAAACGGCAAAACAGTTCCGTACAGAAAGAAACGCATTGCCGACAAACGTAGCAATACTACACCCGGCTACATAAATTGTCTATCCTAACATCGACCCTATCTTTTTTTGTGTCAGAAAACTACAACTCAGACAATCTCAGAAACAAAAGCCGTCCCAAATACTCAGACAAAAGCCGTCTGCAGCTTTGGAAAACTGCAAGACGACCGAATACAGTCAGATTTCCGTTCAAATATCGCCCTGTGCTTTAAGACGCTGCCTGCCGAACTGCAATTTGTTCAAAGCCGACAAATAAGCCTTAGCCGTTGCCACCAATACATCGGTGTCCGCTCCCTGTCCGTTGGCCACTTTACCGTCTTTGCCCAAACGCACGCTGGTTTCACCCTGGCTTTCCGTACCTTTGGTTACAGCGTTCACGGAATAAATCTGCAAATCCGCACCGCTTCCGACCACGCTCTCAATGGCTTTGAAAATCGCATCGACCGGACCGGAACCGGTTGCCGAAGCTCTGGTTTCCACGCCGTTTACGGCAAATACTACTTCTGCCTGAGGCTGTTCGCCGGTTTCGGTAATAATTTTTTGAGAAATAAATTTGTAGTGTTCCTGCGACAAATTGACCATTTCGTCCGACACCAAAGCGTGCAAATCTTCATCGAAAATTTCGCGTTTTTTATCGGCCAATTCTTTAAAGCGGGCAAAAGCCGCATTCAAAGCTTCTTCGCTGTCCAAACGGATGCCCAAGTCCTGCAATTTGGTCTTGAAAGCATTACGGCCGGACAACTTGCCCAAAGTCAGACGGTTGGCCGCCCAACCGACCGATTCTGCCGACATGATTTCATAGGTTTCGCGGTGTTTCAGCACGCCGTCCTGATGAATGCCTGATTCGTGTGAAAACGCATTGGCTCCGACAATCGCCTTGTTCGGCTGTACGGGATAACCGGTAACGGTGGAAACCAGTTTGGAAGACGGCACAATCTGCGTCGTATCAATACCCGTTTCAAAGCCGAACAAATCATGACGTACTTTCAGCGCCATCGTGATTTCTTCAATCGAAGCATTACCCGCACGCTCTCCCAATCCGTTTACCGTACACTCTACCTGACGCGCGCCTCCGCGCAGTGCGGCCAGAGAGTTGGCAACGGCCAAACCCAAATCGTTGTGGCAGTGTGCCGACCAAACCACTTTGTCGCCGCCCGGTGTTTTGGCAATCAGTTCGCGGAAAAAGGCTTCGGTATTGTGCGGAACGGAATAGCCGACTGTATCGGGAATATTGATGGTGGTTGCTCCTGCCTCGATTACCGCTCCGCAGATTTCGGCCAAAAAGTCGATTTCCGAACGCAGCGCGTCTTCGCAGGAAAATTCCACGTCATCGGTGTATTCTTTGGCAATTCTCACCGCTTTGACCGCCGCCTCGACTACCTGCTTCGGCTTCATTTTCAGCTTGTATTCCATATGGATGGGGCTGGTGGCGATAAAGGTGTGGATACGGCGTTTTGCAGCCGGTGCCACCGCTTCGCCGGCTTTGCGGATGTCGTTTTCCACTGCGCGGGAAAGCGAGCAGACTGTGGCTCTGGTCAGTGTTTTGGCGATTTCGTTAACGGCTTCCCAGTCGCCCGGACTGGCGGCGGCAAAGCCTGCTTCAATCACGTCCACTCCCAATTTTTCAAGCTGGCGGGCGATACGGACTTTTTCTTCTTTGGTCATTGCTGCTCCGGGAGACTGTTCGCCGTCGCGCAAAGTGGTGTCGAAAATAATAACACGGTTGGTTTGGTTCATTTGCGGTTTCTCCAAAGTGTGTTCCTGATGCATAAAAGCGTTCAAATCCAAAGACCTGCCCTGCGCTTCGGCCAGAGCGGTCAGTTTCTGCAACTGGCTCAAAGGCAGGGAGCCGCGCGTGCGCCATTTGTAGATGGCGGCGGTTGAAGCGGCATTCTCGGCATCATATTGTTTTAAAGCTTCGGCCAAGGCATTTACGCCTCCGAAATAGGCGATTAAACGGTCGATGTCTAATTGCATGGGATTTGTCCAATTTTTGACAGATTGATTCAGAACGGAAGCAAATATACGCATTTCCCTTAAATCGGTCAATTTGATTTCTTGTTTTTTTGTCCAAAATTTAAAAATTAGACTTATTGTCCAATGGGTATATTAAAGAAATCGATTTGAACGCCGGAAGAACTGCCTGAAATATTGTCAGAATCATGGTTATCGGAAAAATTCCGATATTTTCTTTCCGTTCCCGCTGCTCGTGTACTTGACGGCAGAGAAGTGAACAAATCCGGTATCTTGATTCTGCCTGCCCGGCAAAATGCACCGGCACAATAAAATCAGGTAAACTTGCTGCTTTTCCGTTTGCAGACGGCATAAGGCCGTTTTTAATGATGATAAAGAGTATGTCCGATTGTTCCCTGCCCCTGGAATGGCGTAATGAAAGCAGTCAGAAGCCGCCGCGTGCCGCCGTTTACTGCCGAGAAGCCGGTGCTGCGGATATTTTACGGGAGGCTTATTCCGGAAAAGCAACGGTTTGGACGGGCGACTTCCATAATGCGAAACAGGTTTTGTCCGCACTGAAAAAACGTATCCGCCAATCAGGCAGACGCACAGCCATGCCGTCTGCACATTCTATCGGAGCGGCGGAAATCTTTCACCGGCACCGTATGATGAAGGCTCAGCAAAGTCGTCTGATTAATATGCTGGCCGTGCAAATCGGTGCGGATTTTACGCTCGATTTACCCCGTGCTCCGGATGTTTCGGCTGCGTTGCTGGAAGTTTACGGCAATAGCGGCGGACAGCCTTTCCTGCTTCCGCTCAACCGCCTGCTCGGCTTTCTCGGTGCACACGAATGGCATAAAAAAGGAGTGAACATACCGCAATTAGGCGGCAGGATACATGTTCCGTTCGGTGTTTTTTCTCCACTGCGCGGCGAATATCTGGATCTGCTTTGGCGCGCTCCTCTGTCCGATGTGTGGCAAACGGCTTTCGATATCGGCACCGGTTCGGGGGTGCTGGCTGCCCTGCTGGCCAAACGCGGTCTGTGCGTTGCCGGCAGCGACAACAATCCTCGTGCGGTTTCTTGCGCACGCAGCAATATTGAACGTTTGGATTTGGCCGATGCCGTCTGCATTCAAGAAACGGACGGTTTTCCCGAAGGCCGTGCCGATCTGATTGTCTGCAATCCGCCTTGGCTGCCGGCCAAACCGACTTCCGCTGTCGAAACCGCGCTCTACGATCCCGATTCCGCCATGCTGAAAGGATTTTTGAGCGGTGTGGCCGAACATTTGAATCCGAACGGCGAAGCCTGGCTGATCATGTCGGATTTGGCCGAACATCTCGGCCTGCGGCATCGAGGCTGGCTGGAAGAGCTGTTCTCTGCCAACGGCCTGCATACGGTCGGAACACTGCACGCCCGGCCGCAGCACGGCAAAGCTGCCGATCTTAAAGATCCGCTGGCTTTCGCCCGCTGCCTTGAAATAACTACGCTTTACCGCTTAAAAACGAAATAGAAGCCGTCTGCAGCCCTGTCCGGACGGAAGTACGAGTATCCCAGCAGCAAAAACCGTGAAACCGGCAAGCCGGTTCCACGGTTGTTTCAAAACTCAGGCGGTACGGAGTCAGAAAAATCCCAAAGCCTTGGGCGAATAGCTGACCAGCAGGTTTTTTGTCTGCTGATAATGTCCCAACATCATTTTATGCGTTTCGCGGCCGATACCTGATTTTTTGTATCCTCCGAATGCCGCGTGGGCAGGATAGAGGTGGTAACAGTTAGTCCATACACGACCCGCTTTAATTGCCCTACCCGCACGGTAGGCCGTATTGCCGTTACGCGACCAAACACCTGCACCCAAGCCGTACATCGTATCGTTGGCAATCGCAATGGCTTCGTCAAAATCTTTAAAGGTGGTTACCGACAGAACCGGCCCGAAAATTTCCTGTTGGAAAATTTCCATACTGTTATCGCCTTTGAAGATGGTCGGCTCGATATAAAAACCGCCGTCTACTTCGCTGCGTGCTTCGCCTCCGGTGAGTACTTGCGCACCTTCCGATTTTCCTTTGGCAATACAAGCCAAAATCTTATCCTGCTGTTCTTGCGATGCCTGGGCTCCTACCATGGTATCGGTATCCAAAGGATGGCCTGTTTTAATCCGGCGGACACGTTCGACGGCTTTTTTCAGGAATGCTTCTGCAATACTTTCATGCACCAAGGCGCGCGAAGGACAAGTACATACTTCGCCCTGATTGAGCGCGAACATGGCAAATCCTTCCAAGGCCTTGTCCAAAAACTCGTCATCTTCGTCCATCACGTCGGCAAAGAAAATATTTGGCGATTTGCCGCCCAATTCCAGCGTAACCGGAATAATGTTTTCTGTGGCAAACTTCATGATTTTCTGACCGACTTCAGTAGAACCGGTAAAGGCCACCTTATCGATGCGCGGATTGGTTGCCAGCGGCTGGCCGACTTCGGGCCCGCCGCCGTTGACGACATTCAGCACACCCGGCGGCAGCAAATCGGCAATCAGCTCGACCAGAACCATAATGCTGACGGGAGTTTGTTCGGCAGGTTTCAATACGATACAGTTGCCCGCAGCCAATGCCGGAGCGATTTTCCAGGCAGCCATCAGAATCGGGAAGTTCCAAGGAATAATCTGTCCGACCACGCCGATAGGCTCGTGGAAATGATAGGCGACGGTATCATCGTCGATTTGTCCGATACTGCCTTCTTGCGCGCGGATGCAGCCGGCAAAATAACGGAAATGGTCGATTGCCAAAGGAATATCGGCTGCCAGCGTTTCCCTGACGGGCTTGCCGTTTTCCCATGTTTCGGCTACGGCCAGCATTTCCAGATTGGCTTCCATTCGATCTGCGATTTTCAGCAGAATGCCGGAGCGTTCCGTCGGAGAGGTTCTGCCCCACGCTTCTTTGACCGCATGGGCGGCATCCAGTGCCGCTTCGACATCGCGGTAATCCGAATCGGCAACTTTGGCAAAGGCTTTTCCGTCTACCGGAGAAATATCGTCGAAATAGCTGCCGCCGACCGGTGCAAGCCATTTTCCTCCGATGAAGTTATCATATTTTTCTTTGAAATGGATTTTGCTGCCTTCCGTATTGGGATTTGCATAACGCATAACCGTTCTCCTTTGTGTTTTATTTGAAACCGGCGGATAAAAAAACCACATGAAACTGCATGTAGTCTGTTTATCATGTAGGAAAAAAATCGGCGTGGCAAGCCTTAAAAATGTTTATCTGTAAACAAAACAAGAGAGGAACGGCAGACAGAGTTTGTCTGAGGATCCGTTTCGGGCAAGGTTGTACCTGCTTCTTTTCTTTTGTATGCACGGTTTGACCGACAGCTTTTTCCGCCGCAACACTTTGAGGACTCAGGGCATTAAAACTTAAACCAAATCCTGGCCGACAAACCGTACTACTTCTTCAAAGGGTCTGCGTGTTTTGCTTTTCGGTTCGTGCAGACGGCGGCCGAAGGCTGCCATCACGCTGAGACGGTATTCGCTGCGGTCGTAGAGTCCGGCTTCCGACAGCAGCCGGTCGGTTTCTTCCAAAGGGAAACCTTCGATCGGTGTGGAATCGATGCCGAGCATGGCGGCAGCGGTCAGCATATTGGCCAATGCGATATAACTTTGTTTGCATGCCCAGTCGTAGAATGCGCGGAGGTTGCCGGCCAATTCGAAATCCTGTTCGGTAAATTTCCGGTAGATTTCCCGACGTGCGGCGGCTGCGTCTTCGGGAATATTGTGCACTTCGCGCATCATTTTCCAAACGTGCATGCCGTCTGCAGCCATTTGCGGCGCGGTTTTGACGATGATAACGACAAAACGGCTGCAATCCGTTATTTTGTCGCGTGCACCCCAAGCGGTATCGCGGATCAGGCGGCGGATTTCGGGATTGTCGATCACGAGGAATTGCCAAGGCTCGAAACCGAAGGAACTGGGCGATAGGCGGCCTGCTTCCAAAATCAGGCGGAAATCCTCATCACTGATTTTTCCCTGCGGATCGTAGGCTTTACAGGCGTGGCGAAAATGGAAAGCGTTAAGAATGTCTTGATGCGTAACGGCCATTGTATGTTCTCTCCGGATAATCAAACTGTTTCAAAATCTGTTTCTATTTCCGCACTCAGCCGCCGATTACCGCGTCTGCTCCCGCAGCGGTGGCCAGGCGGCGCAAAATTTCCTGCGGCATGTGGTTGTGCCACAGGCCGGAAATATCCGCCAGCACGGGCAGACGGCAAATCTGTTTGACGCGCACCAGCGCTTCGGTATCCAAGCGGTAGGGAAAATCGGCATTCGGATTCAGCGTTCCCGCTTCGCCGAGAATGATTTGCTGATTGCCTTTGAGGGCGACGTGTTCGGCTGCGGTCAGCCAGTCGCGGTAGGAATGGTGTTTGTCTTTGCACAATACGACCGGCGTATTCAGACGGCCTATTTCGTCCAATAGAGCACGGTTGCCGATCATGCCGCCGCCCAGATACAGAATATCGGCGGCTGCGTCCAGTACGGACGGCAGCTGCCGTGCGTCGCGCAGACGCAGCAAAACGGGTCTGCCCGTACGGTGCACCGCCGATACGGCTTCCCTCATCGCCTTAATCTGCTCTTTTTCAGACAGTCTGACCGCTGCCGCATAAGGATTGTTTTCGACAAAAAACGGGTCGAGATACACGGCATCGGCTTCCTCCGCGCGTGCTGCATCAGACGCAATATCCAGCACGCTGCCGCCGCCGAAGGTTCTGCCGCGCACGGCAACCGTGCAGTCCTGCGGCTGCGTTTCGCGGCTGATGATGCGCCAGTCGTCCAGCACGCGCACCGCACGTTCCACCTGAGGCAGGCGTTCCAGTTCCTGCGGCAGGAATACGCGCTCGTCGCCCACCGCACCGATAATCGTCCGCTCCTGTCCTACCGAAACATGTTCGCGCAGGCCTTTGGCGCGGATAAAGTCCACCACCGCCGCCACGTCTTGCGCCCGCGCCTGCCGCTTCATCACAATAATCATCACATTCTCCCGTTTTTGTCCGACTGCCGTCTGCAGCTGCAGACGGCCTGACAGCGGCATCTTAACACAAGCGGAACCGTCTGCATCACGCTGTCAGGGTTTCAAAAATCCGTATCCGTACACCAGCGGCTGCAATTTTTCCGCCAACGCCGCATAGGCCGTTTCAAAGGCGGAAAAATCGGCGGGCGGTTCGGTTTCTTTCAGGGCATTGCGGATTTGATACCAGCCCGCATCGGCGTTTTTGAGCAGATATTTGTCGCGGACTTTGCGGCCGATGTCGGCACGGTAAAACGCCTGCCACAATTTCCGCCCTTCATCGAACACGGCCTGCGCTTCCGCCGACAATTTTTTTCCGGCCAGATAATCGCTCATAAAATGCGACTGAAACGGACGTTTCGCGCCTGCTTCCTGTTCGGTAAACGGGATAAAGTGGTTGGTCAGCTGCCATTTTCGCCCGTTCCATTCCAGCGCGTCTTGATCCGTACCTGCGGTGAGGTTGCTGCTCGAAAAGAGCATATAGATCAGACAGTCGTTGTAAAAACTTTCGGGCAGATCTGCAGACGGCTGCAAAAACTGGTCGCGGTCGTTGAGCCAGGTGGGTTTGATCAGGCGGCGGACGGCGAACACTACGGCGGCTTTGGCAAGATTGTTTCGTGTAACAAGAAAGCCGCCCGCGCTGCAATAGCCCGAAGATAAAACAGCAGTCAATCCGGCGTGCTGCAAATCATTTCCGGGACAAATCATGCCGCCGACTGCATCGTCCGCCCATTTTCTGCCGCGTATGTCGCCCTTTGTTTTATCCGTCGGCGACAAGGCGTTTTTCAGCGGCAAGGCATCGGTATCGTTGGGTTTGGCGCGCTCTATCCAATCATTTAGAGAAGGCTGTTCGGTTTCGCGGTAAAAATTCTTGTCGCCGAATGCTTCTGCTTTTTTATCGAATGCAGGCAGAGTAAAAACCGTTTCCCTGCCCTTTTTGGCCAAATCCCAAATCAAAAAGCCGATGGGAAAATTGCCTTTCAGTCCGTCAAAGGCTTTGCTGTGTACGACAAATCCATTGAGAAACTTGGGCTGCCAAATCTCGCGGAACAGCCGGAAATTGGGCGCAGAAACATATTTCAATGTACTGAACATCGCGACAACCGCATTGGGCAGTTCTTTTTGAATCCGCAGCAGAAACTGGATAAACAATTCGCGGGCGGCATAGCCCAAATCGGGAGCGGTTGCCGCTACTCTGGTTTGATTGGATACGCCCGTTTTACTTTCCCCTTTTCTTCCCGAATTGGTCGCTTCCGCATACGGCGGATTAATCAGCACCAGAATTTTTTTGGTTTTGTCGCTGCGAGCCGCCTGAATAATATCGCGCAGGGCTTGCGGCATTTTGTCCGTCAAGTTGTAATCGATGCTGCCGTCTGCAGCAATATCGTCGTTCAGATAGTCGTATTGGAAGCGGGTGGCGGCGGGGAAATGGCCTCCGGTCTGCATGATGTTGATGTCGTCCTGGTCGAGGGTGGACATAAACAGATTTCGCTGGTTGCCGTGCCTGGCTTCCAGATTGCCCACGCCGCAGCACATATCCCAAACGATGTAGTTTTTCTGCCAGTTTTTACCCAAGGTTTCGGCCAGCAAATCATAGGCTTTGTCCACCACTTTCAGCGGCGTGTAATACGCGCCTTTGAATTGGCGTTCGTCCAGCGGAATCAGGCTGTCGCGCCGCTCCATCAGATAGCTGCGGTATTCTTCGGCAGGCGGGCGGTGGTAGATGTTCCAGAAGTCGCGGTAGCCTTTGGTGCTTGCCAGTTCGTGAATTCGGCCGCGCAGGAGAAAGGCGGGCTGTTCGTCGATAATCATAAGCCGGGTGTCCAAATCTTTGCCGATAACGGTTTTTTTGCCGTCGTGCATGATGTCGGCGTAAAACAGCAGGGCGTAATCGGCGGGATTGGGCAGCTCTTCCAGTTCCGCACCTATCATGTCCATCCAGCGGTCGAAGACTTTTTTCAGGTTGTCGGGCGTGATTTGGGTGCGGATGATGCCGCCGTTTTTAATGCTGTCGCGGGTGGTTTTGATAAAGGCGGCTTCGTCGTCTCGGATGCGGTAAACGACAAAATGGTCGTTGATATAGGGCGACACTTGGGCAATAAGCTCGCGGCTGACTTGGCTGGCCGATTTTCCCCAAGCGATTTTTTTGTCTTTGAAAATCGGCGCAATGCTGTCGGTGGACATCAGTGCGGCTTTTTCGTTATCTATCACGCACAGTAAAGGCGGTACAGTTTCGCCTTTTTTATGGGCATGGCAGACGTAATACAGCAGCTGGGCAAACATGGTGTATACGTCGGTAGGCCTGTGTTTGGCTTCAAACCAGATTTCTTCGGTTTGAATGTCAATCAGGTTTTTGCTGACGTTTTTGAGTTTGAGCGCGGCAATATAGAGATCTTTGACCACTTCTTCCGTGTCTGCGGTTTGGAGTTTTTGGTATAGGGACATGATGGTTTCTCTGCGGATTTCTCTTTGAATATCGGCCGCTGCGTCTGATGCCGTCTGCAAGTCGGGCGGGCTTTGCCCGCTGTTCGGGAAGCCTGTTTACTTTTCCCCCAACTTCTTCAAAACCGCTTTCACCGTCCGAATCCGCGTTTCAATGTCTTCCATTGCCGCGCTCACACGCAGTTTGTCCGCGCCGGCCATGCGGTAGTTTTTGTTGCTTTGCATCAGCAGGATAATCTGTGCGGGGTCTATGGTGTGGTGTTTGCCGAAAGTAAGGGTAAGGGCTTCTGCTGTGGCATCAACGGCATCTATGCCCATTTCTTTGGCCGCCAGGCGGATACGGTGGCTTTCGATCAGGGTTTTGACGGGTTGTTCGGGCAGGCCGAAGCGGTCGACGAGTTCTTCGTGTACGGTGTTGATTTGGGCTTCGGTTTCACAGGTGGCAAGGCGTTTGTAGAGTACCAGCCGTTCGTGAATATCGGGGCAGTAGCTTTCGGGCAGCAGCGCAGGGCTGTGCAGTTTGATTTCGGTGGTTACGCCCAGCGGTGCGTCGAGGTCGGGCTGGCGGCCTTTTTTGAGGTCGCGCACGGCTTGTTTGAGCATTTCGGTGTAGAGGGTGAAGCCGACCTGCATCATTTCGCCGCTCTGCCCTTCGCCGAGAATTTCGCCCGCGCCTCGGATTTCCAAATCCTGCATGGCCAGGGTAAAGCCTGCGCCGAGTTCGTCTGCGGCGGAAATGGCATCAAGGCGTTTTTCGGCATCTTTGGTGATGTATTCGGGCGTGAGCAGGTAGGCGTAGGCTTGGTGGTGGCTGCGGCCTACCCGCCCGCGCAGTTGGTGCAGTTGGGCGAGGCCGAAACGATCGGCGCGGTTGATGATGATGGTGTTGGCGTTGGGAATGTCGATGCCGGTTTCGATGATGGTGGAACAGAGCAGCACGTTGAAGCGTTGTTGTAAGAAGTCGCGCATCACTTGTTCGAGTTCGCGCTCGCGCAATTGGCCGTGGGCAACGCCGATGCGGGCTTCGGGCAGCAGGGTTTCGAGGCGTTCGCGCATGTTTTCGATGGTTTCGACTTCGTTGTGTAAAAAGAATACCTGCCCGCCGCGTTTGAGTTCGCGCAATACGGCTTCGCGCACGCTGCCTTCGCTGAAGGGTTTGACGAAGGTTTTGACGGCAAGGCGGCGGCTGGGGGCGGTGGTAATGAGCGAAAAATCGCGCAGGCCTTCGAGCGCCATGCTGAGGGTTCGCGGAATGGGGGTGGCGGTGAGCGTGAGAATGTCGACGTTGGCGCGCAGGCGTTTGAGCTGCTCTTTTTGGCGCACGCCGAAGCGGTGTTCTTCGTCGATAATCACCAAGCCTAAGTTTTTGAATTGAATATCGTCCTGCACGAGTTTGTGCGTGCCGATCACGATATCGACCGTGCCGTCGGCCATGCCGGCGAGCGTGGCTTTGGTTTCTTTGCTGCTGTTGAAGCGGGAAAGTTGGGCGGTTCTCACGGGAAAATCGGCGAAGCGGTCGCTGAAATTTTGGGCGTGCTGCTCAACCAGCAATGTGGTGGGCGCAAGCACGGCCACTTGTTTGCCTCCCATCACCGCCACAAAGGCGGCGCGCAGGGCGACTTCGGTTTTGCCGAAGCCGACATCGCCGCACACGAGCCTGTCCATCGGCTTGCCTTGGGTGAGGTCTTGCAGCACGGCGGCGATGGCGGCGGCTTGGTCTTCGGTTTCTTCGTAGCCGAAGCCGTCTGAAAAGGCTTGGTAGTCCGACTCGTTGAATGGGAATTTAAAGCCTTCCTGCGCGGCGCGTTGGGCGTAGAGGTTGAGCAGTTCGGCGGCGGTGTCGCGCGCTTTTTCGGCGGCTTTGCGTTTGGCTTTGCTCCATGCGGCAGTGCCGAGTTTGTGCAGCTGCACGTTTTCGTGGGCGTGGCCGGAATAGCGGCTGATGAGGTGCAGGTTGGACACGGGCACGTAAAGCTGCGCTTCGCCTGCGTATTCGAGCAGCATCATTTCGTTACCGCCCTCGCCCAGATCCATGTTGACCAAGCCCATATAGCGGCCGATGCCGTGTTCTTCGTGTACCACGGGGTCGCCGATGTTGATTTCGGCCAAGTCGCGCAAGAGGCCGTCTGAAACTTGGGCATGCTTTTTGCAGCGCGGGGTGCGGCTGCGGGCGACGTATTGATACAAATCGGATTCGGTGATGACGGCAATGCCGTCTGCAAAATGGGGAAAAACCGTACCAAATCCCTGTTCAGGCGGCAACTGAAACCCATAAGCCAACTGCGTTACGGTAATGCACAAAGGCGCGTCGCTGTCTAAAAACGCCTGCCAGCCGTCCACACTGTGCGCTTTCAGGCCGTGCTGCTGCATAAAGCCGAGCATGGTTTCGCGGCGGCCCGCGCTTTCTGCACACAGCAATACCTTGCCGTTAAAGCCTGTCTGAAAACTTTGCAGCGCGGCGAGCGGAGTTTCGGATTGACGGTTCACGGCCACATCGGGCAAAGCGTGTTGTTTGCCGTGGAAGTCGGGCAGGATTTGGCCGTAAAGTTTCAGACGGCCGACAAACCGGTCTTCACTGAGATACAAATGCTGTGGAAGCAAAGGCGGGTAGGTTTCGTCGCCCTGCGCCATCGTAAAACGCGATTTCACGTCTGCCCAAAAGCGGGCGGCGGCGGCGTTCACATCGCCTATGCACACCAGCAGCGCATCTTCGCCGATGTAGTCGAACAGCGTGGCCAATTCGTTTTCAAAAAACAGCGGCAGATAATATTCCACGCCCGCGCCGAAATGGCCACTGCTCACGGCTTTATAAACGGTGGCGGCGTTGTAGTCGCCCTCGATTTCTTCGCGGAAACGGCCGCGGAAGATTTTTTGCGCGTCGTCGTCGGTGGGGAACTCGTGCGCGGGCAGCAGGCGGATTTCGGAAACGGGCGCGATGGTGCGCTGGGTGTCGGGGTCGAAGGTTTTGATGCTGTCGATTTCGTCGCCGAACATATCCAAGCGGTAGGGCGCGTCGCTGCCGCTAGGAAAAATATCCAAAATGCCGCCGCGCAAGGCGAATTCGCCGGCGGTAATCACGTTGGAAACATGGCTGTAACCGGCTTCCACCAAATTTTCCCGCAGCGCGGCGATATCCAAAGCCTGGCCGGTTTTCAGCCAAAACGTGCGCCCCATCAAAAACGATACCGGCGCGAGTTTCTGCATGGCGGTGGCCACCGGCACGAACAAAACGTCGGCCTGCCTGTTTTTCAACTGCCACAATACCGACAGCCGTTCGGAAACCAAGTCCTGATGCGGCGAAAAACGTTCGTACGGCAGCGTTTCCCAATTGGGCAGAAACACGGCCTTATCCTGCGGACGGAAAAACTGCCATGCCGTCTGCAAACGCAAAGCCTGTTCGACATCTTCGGTCAGAACCACTTTCAATTTGTCCTGCGGCAGATGTTGCGCGAGTACAAACGGCAGACTGCCGGCAGACAAACCCTGCCAGCGTGATTTTTCTTTCGGTTTCGGGAGCGGGAAATTCATAAGAAACAAATAGATTTGAAAAATTTGAAATTGAAAAACAGTTCGAAACGGCTATCCGGCCCCTTTGGCCGACTGAAACCTAAAAAGAACCGATGCCGTTCTCAGACGGCCTGTAAACCGGATATTGTAGCCGAACCGAAAGCATTTACCCAAATCAAACGTTCCGCCACTGCCGCCAAGCCTCCCGACTGATTGCCAAACCGCTTTTCAACACTAACACGCTCAACAGAACAGCCGCAGCAATATCCGGCCAATACCAGTCGAACAAATAAATGCCCAAGCCTGCCGCCGCCACGCCCAACATCGGCAAAACCGCCGTTTCCTACGGCATCCTCCAACGTTCAAATGCTTCCAGCAAAATCACCCATGCCACCGCAACCAGCGACAACCCGTTCAGCAGGGCGAAAAAATGCTGTTTGCGTGTCGAAAGAAACAAAGCCAGCAGCAGAGATAGAGCATCGTTCGCCATATGACCCGCATCGGCCAGCAGTGCCAAGCTGTCCAACATAATAACCGGCGGCAAACTCCACCGACATAAACGATACGATTAACAGCAGGCTGGCAAGCAGAATACGGCGGTTATCCGCCCCGTGTCCGTGATGATGATTTGCCGATTGATGATTGTGTGCCGTCATTGTTGCTTCCTTCTTGTTGAAACGTTCAGGCAAGTGTAAAGTCTGCAGCAGCTACAAGGTCAAGTCTGAAACCGATTCATGAAAATTAAAGAATTAAGCAAAAAAAAGCGGCAAACCATACGCTATTACGAGAAAAACGGTTTGCTGCCTGCTCCTCAACGCTTGCCGAACGGCTACCGCATATACTGTCAGGAAAATCTCGAACAGCTCATATCCATCAAAAACTGCCGTCAGCTGGGCTTTTCGATAGAATCCGTCAAAACGCTGATGATGCTGAAAAATGCACCGCACAACACACGCCCTGCCCCGTGTTCGAGCAGCTGGCCGTATCGGAACACGGATCCGCCTGAAAGCGGCGGTTTCAGACACTCCTTCCATACCCGTATAAGCCAAACGTGCGTCTTACCCGAACGCCGCATAACAATCAGGCATAAAAAAGCCCTGCTCGACGGCAGGGCTGCAACTTATTCGCTATCGGCCTTGTTGTCTTGCTGCAGACTGACGGCGCGGGCAGGAACGATGGTCGAAATCGCGTGCTTGTACACCATTTGGGTAACCGATGTGTTGCGCAGCAATACGACGTATTGGTCGAAAGACTCCACCTGTCCTTGCAGCTTGATGCCGTTAACCAGATAAATCGACACAGGAACATGCTCTTTGCGCAAAGCATTCAAAAAAGGATCTTGTAATAATTGTCCCTTAGCGGCCATTGTTTTTACTCCGTTTTGATTATGATTTTCGGTTTGCACGGGCAAACATAAGCCGTGATTGTAAGCGGAAACCCGATTTTTTCCTAATGTTTTTTAGAAGAAAAACCGCTTACATATTACAGGCTCAAAAGAGCTTAACAAAACTTCACAGTATCTTATTTCTTCGCTGCCTGCAATTTTTTCACACTTACCCGGCGTTTGTTTCCCGCCTTTTTAATACGCTCTTTTTCCTGTTTTTTACCTTCCCGTTTGGCAATACGGTTGCTTACCGCCACCCGGCGTAAAGGTTTTTTCTTCGGTTTTTCGGTTTCTTCTTCGTAAGGGTTTTCCGAAACATTGTATTGGATACGCAGCGGCGTTCCCTGAAGATTGAAGGCTTTGCGGAAAGTCTGAGTCAGATAACGGGTGTAAGAATCCGAAATGTGCTGCAAAGCATTACCGTGTACCACAATGACCGGCGGATTCATTCCGCCCTGATGGGCATAACGCATTTTCGGACGCACCAAACCCGCACGCGGCGGAGCCTGCCGCTCCAATGCCGTCTGCAGCACACGGGTGATTTTCGGGGTCGGCATTTTAATCATGGCAGCATCGTAAGCCTGCCGGATACTGTCGAACAAACCGTCGATACCACGTTCTTTTAAGGCGGAAATAAAGTGGAACTTGGCGAAATCGAGAAAATACAGTTTGCGGCCGATGTCGCGGCGGATTTGTTCTTTGCGCTCCTCGTCCGCGCTGTCCCACTTGTTCACCGCAACCACCAAAGCCCGCCCTGCTTCCAAGGCGAAACCTGCAATCGTTGCATCCTGATCAGCGATGTCCTGCGATGCATCTAATACCAAAACGGCAACATTTGCCGCTTCCACAGCCTGCATGGCTTTAATCACGGAAAACTTTTCCACTGCTTCGTCCACTTTTCCGCGACGGCGCACACCTGCCGTATCGATAATCGTAAAAGGCTTGCCTTCTCGCTCGAAGTCGATATGGATGCTGTCGCGCGTGGTGCCGGCCATATCGAAGGCAATAACGCGTTCTTCCCCGAGAATGGCATTTACCAAAGTCGATTTGCCCACATTCGGACGGCCGATAACGGCAAACACGGGATGCTTGGCTTCTTCTTTTTCTTCGTCGGCATCGGGGAAGTGTTCTAATACGTCTTCGATCAGATAATACACGCCGTCTCCATGCGCGCCGGAAATGATATACGGTTCGCCCAAGGCCAGTTCGTAAAACTCTGCCGACAAAACGGCGCGGTTGCCTCCCTCGCCTTTATTGACCGCCAAAAACACCGGACGCGGACTCTGACGCAGGCGGTCGGCAATGATTTTGTCCTGCGGGGTCAGACCGGTACGCGCATCAACAAGGAAAACCACCGCATCGGCTTCGTCCACAGCCTGCAAAGTCTGCTTCGCCATTTCATGCAGAATGCCGCTGTCTACCACAGGCTCGAAACCGCCGGTGTCAATTACCAGATACGGTTTGCTGCCGACTTTGCCGTGGCCGTAATGACGGTCGCGCGTCAATCCCGGCAAATCGTGCACCAAAGCGTCTTTGGTACGCGTCAGCCGGTTGAACAGAGTGGATTTGCCGACATTCGGTCTGCCGACCAGGGCAATCGTAGGTTTCATAATTCGTTCTTTCTTTTCATTTTCAGGCTGCCGCAAAACAGTTTGAAACCGCTTTGTTGGCGGATACGGCAGCATCAAACGGCAAGAGCTTGTCCGAAAAAACTTTTCCGAACAAGCCTGTTTCCGATTCAAGCCGTCTGCAGCTCTTGCGAAAATCTGCAGACGGCTGCAAAACTTTATTTCAAGGCTTCGGCTTTCAGCTTCAGCAATTCACGCGCCGCATCATGCTCGCCGACTTTGGTCAAAGCGGCTTCATAAGCGGCCAGTGCCTCCTGCTGTTTGTTTTGAGCCGACAGCACATCGCCGCGCATTTCATCAATCATCCCTGAGAATGCCGCATCAACGGGAGTGTTCAGGGTAGCCAATGCTGCATCGTATTTTTGCTGCTGTAACTGCACTACAGCCAGACGCTGTACCGCCAAAGCCGACACGAAAGGGGTGTTCTGGTGTTTAAGCACCCAGTTCAAATGTGCTTCGGCTGTTTCGTAACGGCCTTTGTCAAACTCGCTTGCCGCCACCATCATGCTGGCCTGTGCCGCCGCAATACTGTCGGCATAGTTCTGCTGGAGATTCTGCAAGACACTGTTGACGGCCTGTCCGCCGTCCTGTCCTGCTTGCGCTTTTTCAGCCAAATCCGCCAGCAGTGCCGCAGCTTCTCTGTTGCGGTCCTCCTGATGCTGCCGGTACACAGTCCAGCCTAAATAGCTTAGGGCCGCCGCCAACAGAATGACAAAAATCCAGCGCCCCCACGTCCGCCAGAAATGTTTGAAATTTTCCAAATCCTGTTGTTCTTCCAAATGTGCTGCCATTTTATTGCTTCCATTCCGTCAAAATTGCAAGTGCGTCGATTGCGGATACGGTTTGCTGTTCCGCACCGCCGCGCAGGTCTTTCAGAGTCGCCTGTCCGGCAGCGGCTTCGCTTTCGCCGACAATCACGGCAAAACGAGCACCCGAGGCATCGGCTTTTTTCATTTGTGCTTTCAGATTTTGACTTCCGCTGTACTGCAAAACGTCCAAACCGCCCGTCCGCAAATCCTGCGCCAGCTTCATCGCCGCGAGAAGGCTTCCTTCACCCTGCTGCATGACATAAACGTCAGGCGCAGCATGGCTTTCCAGACGGCCATATTCATGAACCAGCAGCAGCAAACGCTCCACACCCATAGCAAAACCGATAGACGGTGCCGGGCTGCCGCCCAATTCTTCAATCAGACCGTCGTATCTGCCGCCGCCGCAAACGGTTGCCTGCGCACCCAACTTATCGGTCGTCCATTCGAATACGGTTTGATTATAGTAATCCAAGCCGCGTACGAGACGGTGGTTTTCCACATATGCAATACCCAAGCCGTCCAACAAAGCCTTGAAACCCGCGTAATGTGTGCGGGAAGTTTCACCCAAATAATCAACCAAACGCGGGGCAGCATTGCAAATATCCTGCAAAGCGGGATTTTTGGTATCCAATACACGCAAAGGATTAGTTTTCAGGCGGCGCTTGCCGTCTTCGTCCAATTCTGTTTCATATTGCGTCAGGTATTCGACTAAAGCGGCACGGTGGGCGGCACGCTCTTCACGGTTGCCCAAGCAGTTGATTTCCAGGGTCAGGTGTTCCAGAATACCCAGTTCACGCCACAAATCGGCACACATCGCCACAATTTCCGCATCAATATCCGGCCCCTCAAAGCCCAAAGCTTCCACGCCGACCTGATGAAATTGGCGGTAACGGCCCTTCTGCGGACGCTCCCGACGGAACATCGGTCCCATATACCAAAGTTTTTGCGGTGCATTGTACAACAGGTTGTGCTCGACTACCGCACGCAGACAGGAAGCCGTACCCTCCGGTCTCAGCGACAGGCTCAGGGTATCGTTGGAGTCGGAAAAAGTATACATTTCTTTGCCCACCACATCGGTTTCTTCCCCGATGGAGCGTACAAACAGACCCGTCTGCTCTACAATCGGCGTACGGATTTGCCGGTAACCGTAACGTCTGGTCCAGCCTGCGATGCGCTCTTCAAAAGCCTGCCAGAACGCAGCTGTCAGTTTGAAATCTTTCTGTTCTACGGGCAAAAGGTCGTTCATGCCTTTTACCGCTCTGATTTTTTGTGCCATATCAATCTTTGCAAGCAATTAAGAAACAAGCCGGTGCCGTCTGCAGCCCCTGCAGTCAGACAAGCGGCTGCGGAAAACTCGGAATTATAGCCGATTTTGACCTTTCCGGCTGCGCCTACTGCAAACCGGACGTACTGCCGTAACGCGCCCAAACCAAAATGCGGCGGTAAGCTGCAGACGGCAGCATATCCGGCAGCAGATGCTGGCGGACAATACCCTGTTCCGTCTGCCAGATCAGCAGGCAGAACGTCCGGTTGGCCAAACTTTGCGGCAGCAGTACGGCCTCGATGTTCTCCGTTTGTCCGTACAAAGTCAAAAATGCGCGGCCACGCGTATCGATTTCCAACTTCCGGACCGCTCGGGGAAATTTCAAACGCTGCCGACGCCACGCATAAAACAGACTGGCCGACAAGGCAGCGGCCCAGCCCCAGAATGCAATGCCGCCAACATAAAAAACACTCACGACCAAAGCTGCGGAATGCAACAGTACAACCGCCGCCGATCCATATCCCGACGGCACAATACCAGAAGCAAAAGGCTGCACGCTTCAAACCTTAACGATCGTGGTCGAATACGGGCGACACCTGAATACCGGCGTCCTCCATATCCAAAACCATATCGTTGATTTCCACATCGAAAAACCTCCAAAATGCCTGCAAATCCATGCTTTCCGGCCATTTTTCAGGGTTCTCTTCCCAAGCCGACACTTCCGCTTGGAAAATCTTCTCGTAACACTCGTCGAAATACGCCACCACTGCTTCGGGAGTATCGAACTCAGGCACCAGATACACCGTACAGTTGCTGCGGATTTGCTCCAAAGTCAGCTCCGGCGCGTTTTCATCTGTCGATTTCAACCAATCTAAAAATACTTGGGTAGGTTTCAAAACCACCGCACTGCGGTCAACAAAATACATAAAAATGCCCTTTCAGCCAAAATTCCGGGCAATTGTACTGCATAGCAGAATCAAACGGAAATGCGCGCTCTCCGCACAGGCTGACAGCAGGCCGTCTGCAGCCTTCCGCCCAAACCGATTGCTTAATATGTTAAAAACTGTTAAAACAATATTCTGAAAACTGCGAGAACAACAAAAAAACATCACGAACACGGAGAAACCGATGGACCTGAACCAACTGAAATCCTTTATTACAGTCGCACAGCACCGCAACCTCACTCAGGCCGCCGAACGGCTGTTTCTTTCCCAGCCTGCCGTCAGTGCGCAGATAAAAGCATTGGAAAACTATCTGGGCACCAGCCTGTTTATCCGCACAAGCAACGGCATGGAGCTGACCCGTGCGGGCGAAGTATTCCTGCCCGAAGCAGAAGCCCTGATGCAGCACCGGCACAAACTCGAACAGTTTGCCAAAACCCTGTCTTGCGATTATAGCGAAGAAGCCGATATCGGTCTGATCCACCCCGTTGACGGACAAAAAGTCAGCCGCCTAGTCCAAGACATCAGAACCGCCTCGCCTTCCACCCAGCTGCACATCCAATACGGCATGAGCGGTGAAATTTTTGCCCGCATTCTCGACAAAAAACTGCACGGCGGTTTTTTTCTGGGCACGCTAAACCATCGCGGCATCCGCAGCATTTTTCTAGAAAATATCTACTATTCCCTGATTTGCCGAAACAGCATATTGGACGACATGCCCGAACCGACCCCGCAGAGTCTGGAACCTTTTACTTGGATTGAAATGTCCGGCTCCGCCAGCAGCAACAAGCACCTCCAACAATTCTGGCGCAGCAACCGTCTGGCACCGAAACGCCAGATCATCTGCGATTATCCGCAAACCATTATCGATTTGGTCTGCGACGGCGCAGGAATTGCCATGGTACCCTCGCATAAGGCCCAAGCAGCCATTCAGGCGGGCCGCCCGATTGCAGTACTCGACCAATTCCGCCAAACCCTGCCGCTTTACTTTATTTACTTGGACGAATTCGAACAAGACCGCAGCCTGAAACTGATTAAAGAATGCGTGGAGCGGACCTGGCGGATTTGATGCCGTCTGCAGCCCGTATACATATACAAAATCCCGACCGTTTTGCGCAGTCGGGATTTTAAAACGCGGAACAGTCAGACAGCCGCATCAGATGTTTCGCCCGTACGGATGCGGATTGCCTCTTCTACCGGAAGAATAAAAATTTTGCCGTCGCCGATTTTTCCCGAACGCGCCGCTTCGATAATCGCTTCCACCGCCCGTTCGACCTGCTCGTCGCTCAATACCAGTTCCAATTTGATTTTCGGCAGAAAGTCCACCGCATATTCCGCGCCGCGGTAGATTTCGGTATGCCCTTTCTGGCGGCCGAAGCCTTTGACTTCGGTTACCGTCATGCCGGTAATACCGATATCGGTCAGTGCCTCGCGCACATCATCCAATTTGAAAGGCTTGATAACAGCTTCGATTTTCTTCATTGCGTCTCCGGCAAACAAGTTTTTCAGACGGCCTGTTTTTAACACAAAGACCCGAGTTCGGCAATCCGGCTTTATACCGTCCGGCGGTGAAAAAACCAAGCAGGCAAACGCTGCTTTGTGTACAATTACGCCCATTTGCAACCGATTATGTGAGCGAGTTCCATGTCTGTCGTATTGTCTCTACGCGGTACTGCCGCCCTGTCCGATTTCCGCATTGAAAAACTCCTGCAAAAAGCAGCAGCAGCCGGTCTGTCGGCTGCACAGATAAGCAGCGAATTTTGGTATTTTGTCGAAAGTAAAGAAACCCTTCCTCAAGCCGACATCGAAAAATTGCAGGCACTTTTGGCCGCACAAGCCGTAAACATTCCCGAAAACAGCGGCAACCTGTTTCTGATTACCCCCCGCATCGGCACCATTTCCCCGTGGGCATCAAAAGCCACCGACATCGCCCGCAACTGCGGCCTGACTTCAATCAAGCGTATCGAACGAGGCATGGCCGTCCTCATTGAAGGCAATCTCACCGCCGGGCAAAAACAGCAATGGGCCGCCCTCTTGCACGACCGCATGACCGAAAGCGTGCTGTCTGATTTTCAGACGGCCTCACGGCTCTTCGCCCACCCCGAAGCGCAAACTTTTGCCACCGTTGATGTTTTAGGCAAAGGCAAAAACGCTTTAATACAAGCCAACAGCGAACTGGGCTTGGCACTGTCGCCCGACGAAATCGACTACCTGCTGGAAAACTACCAAGCCTTGCAGCGCAACCCCAGCGATGTCGAACTGATGATGTTTGCGCAGGCCAACTCCGAACACTGCCGCCACAAAATCTTCAACGCCGACTTCATCTTAAACGGCGAAAAACAGCCCAAATCGCTGTTCGGCATGATTCGCGACACCCACAACGCCCACCCCGAAGGCACGATTGTGGCCTATAAAGACAACGCCTCCATTATCGAAGGCGCGAAAATCGAGCGTTTCTACCCGCGTGCGGACGAGCAGCAAGGCTACCGCTTCAGCGAAGAAGAAACGCATATTCTGATGAAAGTGGAAACTCACAACCATCCTACCGCCATCGCCCCTTTCGCGGGGGCGGCTACCGGTGCGGGCGGCGAAATCCGCGACGAAGGCGCCACCGGCAAAGGCGCACGCCCGAAAGCAGGTTTGACCGGCTTTACCGTGTCCAACCTCAACATTCCCGGCTTCAAACAACCGTGGGAAGGCGGCTACGGCAAGCCCGACCACATCAGCAGCCCGCTCGACATCATGATCGAAGGCCCCATCGGCGGCGCGGCGTTCAACAACGAATTCGGCCGCCCCAACCTGACGGGCTATTTCCGCACCTTCGAGCAGGAATTTGACGGCCAAATGCGCGGCTACCACAAGCCGATTATGATTGCCGGCGGCTTGGGTAATATTCAGGCCGCCCAAGCCCACAAACACCGCATTCCCGAAGGCGCGCTGTTAATCCAGCTCGGCGGCCCGGGTATGCTGATTGGTTTGGGCGGCGGCGCGGCTTCGTCTATGGATACCGGCAGCAACGCCGCCGATTTGGATTTCAATTCCGTGCAGCGCGGCAACCCCGAAATCGAACGCCGCGCCCAAGAAGTGATAGACCGCTGCTGGCAGCTCGGCAGCGGCAATCCGATTATCGCCATTCACGATGTGGGCGCGGGCGGTTTGTCGAACGCGTTTCCCGAATTGGTGAACGATGCGGGGCGCGGCGCGGTGTTCAAACTGCGCGATGTGCCGCTGGAAGAACACGGCTTAAGCCCGATGCAGATTTGGTGCAACGAAGCGCAGGAGCGTTATGTATTGTCGGTTTTGCCCGAACATTTAGACTTATTCCGCGAAATCTGCGGGCGAGAACGCTGCCCGTTTGCCGTGGTGGGTACGGCTACGGATAACGGCCATCTGCAAGTGCGCGATGATGTGTACGGCAACAACCCCGTTGATTTGCCGCTGAACGTTTTGCTCGGCAAACCGCCCAAAACCACCCGCAGCGACCACACCGTAAGGCCGTCTGAAAAACCGTTTTCAGGTAGCCGTATCGACCTGAAAGAAGCCGCCTACCGCGTGTTGCGCCTGCCTGCCGTGGCCGCCAAAAACTTCCTGATTACCATCGGCGACCGCAGCGTCGGCGGCATGACCCACCGCGACCAAATGGTGGGGCGTTACCAAACCCCCGTGGCCGATGCCGCCGTCACCATGATGGGCTTCAACACCCACAAAGGCGAAACCATGGCCATGGGCGAAAAACCGACCGTCGCCCTCTTCGACGCGCCCGCTTCCGGCCGCATGGCCATCGGCGAAACGCTGACCAACCTCGCCGGCGTGAATATCGGCGACATCGGCAACATCAAACTTTCCGCCAACTGGATGGCCGCCTGCGGCAATGCGGGCGAAGACGAAAAACTCTACCGCACCGTAGAAGCCGTATCGCAAGCCTGTCAAGAGTTGGGCATCAGCATTCCCGTGGGCAAAGATTCGCTGTCGATGAAAACCGTATGGCAAGACAACGGCGAGCAAAAATCGGTAACTTCGCCGTTGAGCCTGATTATTACCGGCTTCGCCCCCGTGCAGGACGTGCGCAAAACCGTTACGCCCGAATTGAAAAACGTGGAGGACAGCGTATTGCTGTTTGTTGATTTGGGCTTCGGCAAAGCACGCATGGGCGGCTCGGCCTTAAGCCAAGTATATAACGATATGGCAGGCGAAGCGCCGGATATCGAAGCAGGCCGTCTGAAAGCGTTTTACCAGGTGATTCAGCAGCTTGTGGCCGAAGACAAACTCTTGGCTTACCACGACCGCAGCGACGGCGGCCTGTTTGCGGCGCTGGCGGAAATGGCGTTTGCCGCACGTTGCGGCTTGGATGTGCGGCTACCTGAAAACGCAGACGCACTCTCCGTGCTGTTTAACGAGGAATTAGGCGCAGTGCTTCAAGTGCGTCGAGCCGATACCGAAGCGATACGGCAAGCCTTTTCCGCCGCAGATTTGCTGGACGCGGTGTCCGAAACCGCCGTACCCAACAATACCGACATTCTGCACATTTCCAAAGATGGCGAAGTAATTTTCGACGAAAGCCGTCTGAAATTACAGCAGGCATGGCAGGAAACCGGCCACCAAATCCAACGCCTGCGCGACAACCCCGAATGCGCCGACAGCGAATTTGCCCTGCTGGAAGACAAGCAACGCAGCGCGCTGTTTGCCGACCTGACATTCGACCTTAAAGAAGACATCGCTGCGCCGTTCATCGCAAGCGGTGCCAAGCCGAAAATCGCCGTATTGCGCGAACAAGGCGTGAACGGGCAGGTGGAAATGGCCGCCGCCTTTACCCGCGCGGGCTTCGACGCTTACGACGTACACATGAGCGACCTGATGGCCGGCCGCGTGAAACTCGCCGACTTCCAAATGCTCGCCGCGTGCGGCGGCTTCAGCTACGGCGACGTATTGGGCGCGGGCGAAGGCTGGGCGAAATCCATCCTGTTCCACCCCGAACTGCGCGACCGGTTCAGCGCCTTCTTCGAGCGCGGCGACACGCTCACTTTGGGCGTGTGCAACGGCTGCCAAATGGTGAGCAACTTGGCGGAAATCATCCCCGGCACGCAAGGCTGGCCGAAGTTCAAACGCAACCGAAGCGAGCAGTTTGAAGCCCGCTTGAGCATGGTCAACGTGCCCAAATCGCCCTCGCTGATTCTGGCCGAAATGCAAGGCAGCAGCCTGCCCGTGGTGGTCAGCCACGGCGAAGGCCGCGCCGATTTCGTCCATTTGGGCGACCAAGTTGCAGACGGCCTCAATATCGCCCTGCAATATGTGGACGGCTTGGGCGCGGCTACCCAAACCTACCCGCTCAATCCCAACGGCTCGCCGCTGGGCATCGCGGGCGTAACCAACGCCGACGGCCGCGTAACCATCATGATGCCGCATCCGGAGCGCGTGTTCCGTACCGCACAAATGAGCTGGACCCCGGACGATTGGAAAGCCGTTGAAAACGGCCCGTGGTACCGTTTGTTTGCCGGCGCGCGCAAAGCTTTGGGCTAAACTTGTTTTGAAAAAACGCTCCGCATATTCCGTGCGGAGCGTTTTTATCTTGCCGTAAACAACCATACCGTCTGCACGGCTGTCTGCAGACGGCATCAGCCGTTGAATTTCAGTCCAAATGTTCCAGCAAATCCAAAGGTTTTGCGATCCGGATATCTGCTCCCCATTCTTCGGTTCTGTCGTCTGACGCGATATATCCCCAATCGGCCAAGACGGTTGTCATACCGCTATTGCGTCCGGCCAGAATATCGCGTTCGGCATCACCGACATACAGACAGCGTTCGGGGGCAACAGCGATTTGCCGGCAGGCATACAGCATCGGCTTGATACTCGGCTTGGCTTCATCGCAGGTATCGCCGCATACCAAAACGGAAGGTGGAAAAATAAAACCCAATTTCGACACCAAACGTTCGGCAAAGGTTTTCGGTTTGTTGGTAACAATACCCCACTTCAAACTGCGTTCGGCCAGACCTTTCAGCATTTCGTTCACACCGCCGAACAACACGGTATCGCAATCGAAGCACTGTTCGTATTCTGCCAAATAGGCCTGCCGCCATTCGGTGTGGTCGGGATGCGCCTTTGTGATGCCCGCACCCAATAAAATCAGGCCGTTCGCACCGTGGCTGGCAACAGGACGGATATCTTCCATATTTTTCGGCGGCAGACCGCGCTTGACCAACAGCGTGTTCAGTGCGCCGCCCAAGTCCAAGGCTGTATCGGCCAAAGTGCCGTCCAAATCAAACAAAACCGCTTGATACTGCATATCGTTCCTCAATTCTGCAAAGCCTGTCGCCAACGGCTTCCGCTTTGCACTTTCATACTTTCTTCAAAATCTTGCAGCATATCCAGCTCGAAACGGCTGAATCCTGCCTGTTCGCGTGCTTCAATGTTGACATAGCCTCGAAAAATAAACATATCGTAACGCGAGAGCAGGCGGCGGAACAGTGCGTGCGGCTCCAAACCGCGCTGCCGGCAAAGATAAACAAACCAATCGTTACCGATACGCACGTGGCCGACTTCGTCCCGATAGATAATATCCAATACGGCACAGGTTTCCGCATCACCACGTTGGGCGACTTTTTCGCGGATGGCCGGTGTAACGTCCAAGCCGCGCGCTTCCAATACGCGCGGCACCAAAGCCATGCGCAGCAAAGGGTCAAAAGCCGTTTTATACGCCATATCCCACAAATGGTTATGTGCCTCAAAATCTCCGTAATCGTAACCCAGGCTGTGCAGACGGCCTTTCATCAGCGAAAAATGCTCTGCCTCTTCCTTCGCCACTTTGACCCAGTCTTTCACAAACTCATCGGGCATCAGGCGGAAACGGTAAGCTGCATCCAAAGCCAAATTGACAGCGTTGAACTCGATATGGCAGATGGCATGCAGCATCGCCGCATACCCCTCCGGCGTATTCATTTTGCGCTGTGCCACCTGCGAAGGAGGCACCAGCTTCGGAACGGGCGGACGGCCTGCTTCTCTGAAATCCAAAGGATTGGCAGAGGGGCTGACCAAACGTTCCGCCGCAGAAATCCGCATAAACGCTTCCTGTACCAAAGCACATTTTTCATCGGGATTGCCGCTCAACAGAGCTGCTTCCAACAAGCCGTATTCTGCCGTCATTTCAGTCTTCCAAAACCGTGCATCATAACAAGTTCCGGGTGCCGCATAAAGCTGCAGACGGCATCATGCCGTCTGCAAACCGCCCGTCCGGTTCAATATTGCGCGGCGACCGGTTTTCCGTTTCGGAACACCTGTTGTTTCAGCACGCTGCCGTTGTAGGCATAAACCGTCATCGAACCGTTATGAGGACGGGCATCGAATACGAACAAATCCGCCTTGCCGATTTCCATAGGGTCGGTTCGTTTTTGGCCGTTATCGTAAAAATCCTGAACGATATACGTACCTCTGCCGCGCTTGCTGATGAGTTTGCGGACAAAGCCGCCTTTTACCGCTTGGTCGGCGGTTTGCCCTTTCGCATCGAAATATGTCAGGATTTGCTCGCCCGTTATCGGAGTTTGAGACTCTCCGGCCGCTTTGGCCTTATCCAAAGTCAGCGGAATATTGACCGAAGTCCCCAAACCGACATGACGGCCGATATTGCCTCCTAAACCCAAATTCAGCGATACGCCGGGCGTACCGACGCTGCACGCTGCCAATAAAAAACTGCCCAATAATCCGGCGGCCAATGTTTTTTTCATGTTTTCGTCCGTTTCCAATCAAATCGGGCGTGCAGACGACACCACAGCCGTCTGCAGCCCAAATGTGTCAGTATAAAACCTTTTTTGCCATTCCGCTCCCATGCTAACTATTCTTAGCATTCACGCTGCGACAGTGTGGCAAACAGGCTATAATCGGCTTTATTTTTCTATACGGGAGACAAAGCGATGCGCCGTTTGAAATTCACGAAAATGCACGGTTTGGGCAATGATTTTATGGTGATTGACGGCATCAGCCAGTCTTTCGACCCCGCTGCCGCGCCGCTCACACAATGGGCCGATCGTCATACGGGCATCGGTTTCGACCAATTATTGTTGGTAGAAAAAGCTTCCGGCGAAGCCGTCGACTTCCGCTACCGCATCTTCAATGCAGACGGCAGCGAAGTGGAGCAGTGCGGCAACGGCGCACGCTGTTTTGCCCGCTTCGTGAGCGACAAAGATTTGACGGATAAAAAAGAAATCGTTGTCGAAACGGCACGCGGCCTGATTGTGCCTAAGCTGCTGGACAACGGTTCGGTAACGGTCGATATGGGCCGTCCGCGCTTTCTGCCGTCCGAAATCCCTTTCCTTCCCGAAGAAGCAGATGCAGACGGCCTTTTGTACTGGCTCAGCGCGGATTTGGCGCGGGTGCAGCTCGGCTGCGTGAATATGGGCAATCCGCACGCGGTTCTACTGGTGGAAGACATCAAGGACGCACCTGTGGAAACGCTGGGCGCAGCCTTGGAATCGCATCCTCAGTTCCCGGAACGGGTCAATGTCGGTTTTATGCAGATTATTGGCCGCCGCCATATCCGCTTGCGCGTGTTCGAGCGCGGCGCAGGCGAAACCCAGGCCTGCGGCACGGGCGCGTGTGCGGCGGCAGTACACGGTATCCGCATCGGCCTGCTCGATGCCGGCGAAGACATCCGCGTTTCCCTGCCGGGCGGCGATTTGTCGATTAACTGGCAGGAAGGCTCATCCGTTCTGATGAGCGGATCTGCCGAAACTGTATTTGAAGGTGAATTGGTTTACTGATGACCGAATACTTGGAAACAATCGGGCACACGCTCGGATATTGGCCGTTTTGGCTGCAAGCCTTTTATCTGGTCTATTTCTGCCGTGCCGCACAAAGCAACGGCAAATCGCTCGTCCTACTGCCGTTCGGCGGGCTTTTACTCGGCACGTTCGCCTTGCTGCACGCCACACCGTTCCCCGAAGCATGGAGGGGCAAACTGTGGTTCAATCTGATGCCTTTCTGGATGGCCGTCAGTCTAGCAGTCGGACTGCTGCCCCGCCTGCATCGTGCAGACGGCATCTGGCAGTTCCGCAGCTGTTCCGCACCGTTTTCCCTGTTTGCTGCCTCCTGCTTGCTGCAACATGCTTCCTTCGTCCTGCTCTTTCCGATAACGCGATACGTTCTTCCCGAAGCCGCACAGCCTTATATCACGCCGCTTTTATGGTCGCAATATACCACATTCGCCCCCGTATTCTGGATTTGCTGCCACGCACTGACCGCCCTGCTGCTGTTTCTCGACAACCGCATCGGCGGCCGCCCTGTCGGACGGTTTTCCGGCAGTTCTCTACTTGCGGCACTGTTGTTTTCCATGCTGCTGCAAACCGCCTACATCATAAACGGCCTGCTGTCGGCTGCTGCCTGAAAACCCGTCCGCCCGCACCGCCGGATATGATTGCTGTCAGCACAAAAACAAAACATCAGGAACACTTATGCACTCGTTTTTCTCCGGGCTGATGATTGCCACCGGCCTAATTGCCGCCATCGGTGCCCAAAATACCTTTGTATTGAAACAGGGACTACTCAAACAGCATATCGGCTTAGTGGTACTGATCTGCTGCTTGTGCGACGCACTATTGATGGGCGGTGGGATTTGGGGTATCGGTACACTGTTAGCAGGCAGCCCGCTGCTGTCCGGACTGCTGGCACTGTCCGGCGGTTTGTTCCTACTTGCCTACGGCTTGCGGTGCCTGCATTCCGTATGGCAAGGAAACAGCCATATTCAGCCGGAAAACCTGACCGGCAACAACGGAATCTGCAAAACAGTCTTGACCACACTGACCCTGACTCTGCTAAATCCGCACGTCTATATCGACACGGTCGTACTTATCGGCGGCATGGCCGCCCCTTTCCCGCCTTCTGAAAAACAAGCATTCTGGTTCGGCACCGTCTGTGCATCACTTATCTGGTTTACTGCATTGGGCTACGGCGCACGCCTTCTGCTGCCTCTATTTGCCCGGCCGCGCACTTGGCAGATACTCGACAGCCTGATTGCCGTCATGATGTTTTATCTTGCCTACAGCCTGCTTCGACAGTCTTGGTTCTTATTAACGGTTTGAATGCCCATGCTGTCTGCAGTCGGAGATGCAGACGGCATAAATCTGCCCCACTCCCTGTCGCGCTTCACCTTTTGCATCGGATTGCTTAAAATGAGAATCAAAATCCGTAAATGCAAATACATCTGAAACAAATGAAAGGAATGCCTGTGCGCAACAAACTCCACGCACCGACCGAGCTGCCCGATGCCGCCGATTTGCGTGCCGTTCTAGCCTACAATATGCGCCTGTTCCGCGTGAACAAAGGCTGGTCGCAGGAAGAACTCGCCCGCCGCTGCGGACTCGACCGCACTTATGTTTCCGCCGTCGAACGAAAACGTTGGAACATCGCCCTGTCGAACATAGAAAAAATGGCTTCGGCCTTGGAAGTTGCCCCCTACCAACTGCTGCTGCCGCCGGAAGAACGCCTGAAACTGCTCGGCAATCTCTAACATCGGGCACACTTTAACAATCGGCGGCTCGGGAAACAAATTGCCTGCGCCGTCTTTCCCTGCCGAATAAAAAGGCCGTCTTAAAACCTTTGATTAAGCCATTAATCGGTTTTCAGACGGCCTTCGCCGGATACGGAATACGGTTTACATCACTTCCAGCGTTTCAATGCCCAAAAGCGACAGCCCCGTTTTCAGCGTTGCGCCGGTTTGTTGCGCCAAAGCCAGACGGCTGTTGCGCGTTTCGCCTTCGGCTTTCAAAATGGGACAGGCTTCGTAGAAGCGGCTGAACAAAGTCGCTACCTGATAGAGATAAGCCGCCAGATAATGCGGATAAGCGGTTTGTGCCACGCTCTGCAACACATCTTCAAATTTCAGCAATTCCACGGCCAACTGTTTTTCCAAAGGCTCGGCCAATACGGCAGGTGCAGACGGCTGCCATTCGCCCGCGCGGCGGAACACGCTTTGCACTCGCGTGTAGGCATATTGCAGATACGGCGCGGTATTGCCCTCGAAGCTGAGCATATTGTCCCAATCGAACACATAATCGCTGCCCCGGTTTTTGCTCAAATCAGCGTATTTTACCGCACCGATGCCGACCGCCGAACCAATTTTCACCGCTTCCTCCGCACTCAAACCGGCATTTTTGCTCTGCACCAAAGCCGTTGCGCGCTCAACCGCTTCGTCCAGCAAATCCGCCAGTTTCACCGTATCGCCCGAACGGGTTTTGAACGGCTTTCCATCCTTGCCCATCATCGTACCGAAGCCGACAAATTCCGCCTGTACGTTTTCCGGCAGATAACCCGCCTTGCGCGAGGTTGCAAACAATTGTTTGAAATGCAAATCCTGCCGCGTATCGACCACATAGAGCAGACGGTCGGCTTTCAGACGGCCTACACGATGGCGCACGCAGGCCAAATCCGTACTGGCATACAGGAAACCGCCGCCTTTTTTCTGCACGATAAACGCCGCCGGCTCGCCTTCTTTGCTTTTGAACTCGTCCAAAAACACCACTTTCGCACCGTCGTCGTCAACCGCCAAGCCTTTGGCCTGCAAATCGTCCACCACCGGCTGCAAATCGCTGTTATACAAGGATTCGCCCGCCACGTCTTCGGGCGTGAGCAGCAGACCCAAACGGTCGTAAACCTGCTGTGCGTGGCTCAGCGAAATGGCGACAAACTGCTTCCATAAGGCCAAAACGCGCTCGTCGCCGCCTTGCAGTTTCACCACATAATCACGGGCGGTGTCGGCAAAAACTGCATCTTCGTCAAAACGCACTTTCGCCGCGCGGTAAAACTGTTCCAAATCCGACAGCTCAAATGCGGCATCGTCCTGCTGCTGCTCGACCATATACGCCACCAGCATACCGAACTGCGTTCCCCAGTCGCCGACGTGGTTTTGGCGGATAACGCGGTTGCCGAGAAAGCCCAGCACGCGCGCGATGCTGTCGCCGATAATGCTGGAACGCAGATGGCCGACGTGCATTTCCTTGGCCAGATTCGGCGACGAATAATCGATAACGACCGTTTGCGTCCCGGCGGTTTGCGCCACACCCAAACGGCCGTCTGCACGTGCCTTATCCAGCTCAGCTGCCAAAAATGCGGCATTCAGACGCAGATTGATAAAGCCGGGGCCTGCCACTTCCGCCGTTTCGACAACCTTGCTGCTTTGTAGGGCATCAGCCACTTTCTGCGCCAACTCGCGCGGATTCTGTTTGGCGGCTTTGGCCGCGCCCATCACACCGTTAATCTGGAAATCTCCGAAGTCGGCATTTTTGGCCGTCTGCAGCACAATCGGACTGCCGCCGATGCCCGCCAATGCGAACGCACTTTCCACTTCGGAGGCAACTGTTTGATGTAGTTTCATTTTATGTTTCCGTTTATTCAGTCAAGAGGCCGTCTGAAAATCCGCCAAGCGTTTTTCAGACGGCCCCAATATCCTTCAATCAGCGAACAACTTTAAATTGGAAGGGCTCGAATACTTCCTGACCGATTTGCAGTGTCAGCGTGTAGGCTCCGACCGGATCTGAAGGACCGAATTTCCAGCATTGGGAAATCTGACCCTTGCTGTCGGCCTGCAGATTGGCACCGCCGGTATGTTTCAAACCGTCTTCCGATTTGGCAAATACGCGCTCGCCGATTGCGAATTCGGCCGGTGCTGGCGACACAAAAGTCGAAGCAACCAGATAATTCTGTCCCGCATTCAGATTATTGACCACCCAGCAGAAATCGGGACCTTTCAGGCGGCTGAATTCGTTTTTTCCGTTTAAAACGGGACGGCCGTTCTCCATCTCCACCGTACCGAAATACACCTCTTTTACCGCTTCCTGTTTGGCTGCTCCCGGCATCACAACGTCTGCTGCCGCGCTTGCCGATACCAATGCGGCCAACATAATCCAAGCTGTTTTGTTCATAATCTTTTCCTTTTTATCGATCTTTGCAATCGGAATGACAAATGCCGAATGCTTCAGACGGCCTCGTTTTTCAATATACGTGCAATCAGAGCTTTTTCTTTGCCCTGCATATTCGGAATCTGAACCCGAATGCCGTTGCCCGGAGCGACTTCCGCCGCTTCTCCTTTACGTTTCATCGCCAACAGTTCGATTGTTTGGTTTCCCGAAGGGTGGATGATTTCCAAGGTGTCGCCAACGGCAAAACGGTTTTTGACTTCCACCGTCGCCCAACCGTCTGCATCGATTTCCAATACATGGCCGACATATTGGCTTTGTTTGGCAATCGAATGGCCGTTCAGATAATTCTGATACTCCTTGGTTTGGTGTCGCTCCAAAAAGCCCGGAGTATAGCCCCGGTTGGCCAAACCTTCCAATTCCGACAACAGCCCGTAGTCGAAAGGTTTGCCGGCCACAGCATCATCAATCGCTTTTCGGTAGGCCTGCGCCACCCGCGCCACATAATACAGCGATTTGGTACGGCCTTCCACTTTCAGGCTGTCCACTCCGATTTCCGCCAGTTTCTCCACCTGTTCGATAGCACGCAAATCTTTGGAGTTCATGATATAGGTGCCGTGCTCGTCTTCCATAATCGGCATCAGCTCGCCCGGGCGGTTGGCTTCTTCAATCAGGAACACTTTATTTGCCGCAGGGTGGCGGATTTGGCCGTTAATGCCTTCAAACGCCGCATCCGCTTCTTCCTGCTGTTGCTGAAAATTGAAACCCTGCAACAGTTTGGCATCGCCTGTTTCGTCCGTTACTGTATCGCGGACTTTGTAATCCCAGCGGCAGGAATTGGTACACGTTCCTTGGTTGGGATCACGGTGGTTGAAGTAGCCGGAAAGCAGGCAGCGGCCGGAATAGGCGATACACAATGCGCCGTGCACGAATACTTCCAATTCGATATCCGGGCATTCCTGACGGATTTCGGCAATTTCTTCCATGCTCAATTCGCGCGACAGGATAATCCGCTCCACGCCGATTTTTTGCCAGAATTTCACACCCCAGTAGTTGGTAGTGTTGGCCTGCACGGAAAGGTGAATCGGCATTTCCGGCCATTTTTCGCGCACCTGCATAATCAGGCCGGGGTCGGCCATAATCAGCGCGTCGGGCTTCATGGCAACCAAGGGCTCCATGTCGGCCATAAAGGTTTTCAGCTTGGAGTTGTGCGGCAGGGTATTGACGGTAAGAAAGAATTTTTTACCGCGTTCGTGTGCTTCGCGGATACCTTGTTCCAACACTGGCAGTTTGGCAAATTCATTATTTCGCGCACGCAGCGAGTAGCGCGGGCTGCCGGCATAAACGGCATCGGCACCGAAGTCGTAGGCGGCACGCATACGTTCCAAAGCGCCGGCAGGAAGTAAAAGTTCGGGAGATTTCATATTCTTAAATGTTGTACAGGCAGCGTTTTTCGCGCTGCCTGTATTTAAAATGCAAACGCTGCGAATTATCCGCTTTTTTGAGGCTGCGGTCAATTTCAGAACCTGTCCGTTCTGTCTGCCGGAGTAGCTTGTATTTTATGAAAAACACAATCCGTCCGCCGATTTACAGATAAACGATTTCACCGCTGCGGCCTTTGCTCTCTGCACTCGCCCAATATACAAAATCCGGCATCAGGTCTGTCATTTCCCGGCGTTCTGAACGGGCTTCTCCCGGATGGGTTTTTTCGCGCTGCGGCGAGTGTACTGCACCCGGTACCAATACGTTGGCACGCAGGTTTTCAAAACGCCCCCATTCGTCGGCTGCCACTTTGCACAGATAATTGAGCGCGGATTTCGATGCGCCGAAACCGCCCCAGTAAGCCTGCGGTGTTTCGCCGTGGCTTTCGCCGACGAAAATGACCGATGCATCGGGAGACTGTTTCAGCAGCGGCAGAAAGGCACGGGTCAGCCCCATGGGGGCTACGGTATTGATGCGGTATTGGTTGACCCATTCTTTGACAGTTTGGAAATCCAAGGGCGAGAGAGCGTAAAAATAACTGGCGCAATGTACGATGCCGTCCAAGCGGCCGTCTGCAGCTTCAACTATGGTGGCCGCCAGCTGGTCGAATTCTTTTTCTTCCGCCGTCAGTAAATCGAAGCAGACGGCAAACGGCTCGGGATGGTCGGCGGCAACGATCTCGTCATACACTTTTTCCAGTTTCTTCTGATGACGCGCCACCAGCACCACGGTTGCGCCTTCGGCGGCATAAGTTTTTGCCACCTGTGCTCCGATGCCCTGCGATGCACCGCTCACCAAAATAGTTTTTCCGCTCAATCTGCCCGACATTTTCTGTTTCCTTTTTCTGCTTTACTTACTGTTTTTCTGATTGTTTGAAAACATTTCCGCTGCTCGGGGTTTGAAACCGAACAGACGTGTTTTCCAAATAATCCGCGTGCGGCGCGGTTTGGGAATAGCCAGCGTGTATTTCAATACGTTTTGTGCGCCGTCATGCGCGATTTCCTGCAATAAGGCGTAAAACAAGGCAGCCAAAATGTCTAAGGGGCGGCGAACCGCCTTGTCTGCAGACGGCATTGCGGCCGCCCGGTAAAACAGATTCTGCACCTGTGTGATACGTCCTGCCATCAGGGCTGCAAACTGCGGCGTTGCATTACCCCTCAGAATGTCGGCAGCCGGAACGCCGAACTGCTGCATCTCGTTCATCGGCAGATAAATCCGCCCTGCCCGCGCATCTTTGCCGACATCTCTCAGGATTTCGGTCAAGCGTGCGGCCGTGCCGTATTGTTCTGCCGTATGCAGGCTGTTTTCATCGTCCGCACCGGCGATTCTCGCCGCCAAACGCCAGGCAGCACCGTACACGCGGCTGCAATACTGCATCAGCCAGTCGCCATCGGTGTAGCGCATCTGCTTCAAATCGGTTTCCGTACCGTCCAGAATATCGGCAAATTCGCGGTAAGGCAGACCGTATTTGGGTGCCATCTCGGCAAGTGCCTGGTGCGGCGGGTGTTCGGCGTTTTCCCCGGCAAAGGCTTTGACCAGGTCGGCACGCCGCCAGTTCAATGCCGCCTGTGCGACCGATACATCGGAATGTTCGCGCACCAAACGGCGTAATTCGCCGCAAAACACGTCCAAAACCATCAGCATATCGCGCTTTTCCGTCGGGAAAAGCATGCTGACCGGCGCGAATATCTGCCGGTCGGCTTCTGCCTGTCTGCAATAATCCAAAGGCTGCATACTCAAAACACCGCATTTGAAGAAAGGCGCGATTGTAACTGAGTTTTATCTGCTGTTTAAGGATTTTCGGCACTTGCAGACGGCATGAACTCATTTACATCACAAAAGCGTCTTCCCTGCTGCGGATGAACTTCACCAGCAAATCATGCAGCGGATTGCTGTTTTCCAAGGCATAAAACGCTTGGTCGTATTCGCTGAGCGGATTGTTTCGATAGGAGGTGCAAAACTGTTCCAAAGTGCCGTCGCAGCGTCCTGCAATCCTGTTTTCGCGGTAACAGCGGCAGGCTTCGCGTACCAAGCGCGCGTAATCCGGTGCACCGATTAATTCGAAAGCTTCTTCCAAATAGGCGGAGGCTTCCGCTTCGGTGTTGTAGTAATACTGGTTAAACCCTCCGTTATCCACTTCTCCTGCCAAAATATACAAGGCATAGACCGCCCGATGCTCGGGCGGCAGGGCAGCCAGATATTCTGCTTCACTCAGGTTTTCCGGCGCGTTCAGAGCCAAAGTATCAAACACCGTCAACACCAACTCGGCATCGGATGTCTGCGCCAGAATATCGGCTGTCAGATGCCGGTGTATGGTACGGTTTTCAAACTCGGCAAACATATTTTGCACGTCTTCAAACAATCCTGCCATTTCTCGCTCGAACTCTTTACGTTCCTCTTCACTGAAACCGGCAGTCAATGCCGCCAATTCCTCATCGTTTGCCAATAATGCTTTCAAATCCGGGTTCATATTTATCCTTTCAAAGCTGCAGACGGCATACCCGTCCCTCATGCCTCGCGACGGCAGATATCCACCGCTTCCTGCAAACTGCTTACACCGTAAATCTGCAATCCCGGAAAATCTTTGGGATTTCGCGGCAAGTTGGCTTTGGGGACGATGGCGCGTTTGAAGCCGAGTTTTTCCGCTTCCTTCAAGCGTTCCTGCCCGCGCGCCACGGGACGGACTTCGCCGCTCAAACCGATTTCGCCGAAGGTTACCATTTTTTCGGGCAGCGGACGGTTGCGGAAGCTGGACAGCATGGCAAGAATAACGGCAAGGTCGGCGGCGGGTTCGTTGATTTTTACGCCGCCTACGGCGTTCAGGAACACGTCTTGGTCGAAGCAGGCGATGCCGGCATGGCGGTTTAACACGGCCAACAGCATGGCAAGTCGGTTTTGTTCAAGGCCGACGGTAAGGCGTTTGGGCGTAAAACCGTGGGCATCGTCAACCAAGGCCTGGATTTCCACCAACAGCGGACGGCTGCCTTCCTGCGTAACCAATACGCACGAACCGGGTACGTCGTCGCGGTAGCTGGCAAGGAAAATCGCCGAAGGATTGGACACGCCTTTCAAGCCGTGTTCGGTCATAGCGAAAACACCCAATTCGTTGGCCGCGCCGAAACGGTTTTTGATGGCGCGTATCATGCGGTAGTTGGAATGCTGGTCGCCCTCGAAATAGAGCACGGTGTCGACCATGTGTTCCAGTACGCGCGGGCCGGCAATGGCGCCGTCTTTGGTTACGTGGCCGACCAAAATCATGGCCATGCCCATCTGCTTGGCCATGCGGGTGAGCTGGGCGGCGCATTCGCGCACTTGCGACACCGAGCCGGGCGCGGAAGTGATTTGGTCGGAATACATGGTCTGAATCGAATCGATCACTACTACGGCGGGTTCGTGCTGTTTTAAGACGGCCTGAATCGCTTCCATGCGGATTTCCGCCAGCAGGTTCACGCCTTCGCTTTGCAAGCCCAAGCGCTGCGCGCGCAAGGCCACTTGTTGGGCGGATTCCTCGCCCGACACATACAGCACTTTGCGGCTTTTCGCCATCATCGCTACGGTTTGCAGCAGCAGGGTGGATTTGCCGATGCCGGGGTCGCCGCCGAGCAGAATCACCGCGCCGCCCACCAGGCCGCCGCCGAGCACGCGGTCGAGTTCGCCCATGCCGGTGGGTTCGCGCGGCACTTCGGTGGCGGTCACTTGGGAAAGCGCCTGTACTTGCGCGGTATCCGCCGCCCACGATTGGAAGCGCACGTTTTTCGGTTCGGGTGCGGCAAGGTTTTCCTGCAAGGTGTTCCATTCGCCGCAATGCGGGCATTTGCCCTGCCATTTTTGTGCCGTACCGCCGCATTCGCTGCATTGGTAAACGGTTTTCGGTGCTTTCGCCATATCCGGTCAGGCCGTCTGCAGACGGCAGCCTTTATTTGTTTTCAAAGTTCCCGATTGTAATCCCAAATCGACCGTTGTCCAATGCCGGCCGCCGCATAAAATCATACCGTCTGCAGCTCGGATTGCAGACGGCATGGAAACAAAAGCCCGAATATTGCGTGGGTCCGGTATCGCATTTATGTCATTCAGGATACACATCCTATGTATGAAGTTAAAGCTTGATGTAGGCTACGACTTGCCATTATCAAATAGCCTCAGCATCTGGAACATCATATATTTTTTCAGTAATTTCACTCAATAACCTATGATCTAATAGTATTTGTATTATTGTTTTAACAGTGTTATTGCAGATAATGAGTTTGCCATTTTCACTAAAATTAAGACCAAAATTTCTGTTTGTATTAATTTGATTTACTTTTATTAAAAAATCCGGTTGTAAATATAATGCTTTATCTTGTATAACTGTCATTCTACGCAATTGAATAGCGTTGGTACCAACATAAGCTTTCAAAGGTTGAATATCATCAAAAATGTCTGTAAAGGATGGATCTATTGATAAACTATCAAAATTTCTCTGGTAGCTTTTTTTATCTGAAGTTGCGCTTTCATAAGCCCGCTTCGACTTAATAAAAATAGCCTGATTCATGCAGTAAAAATCAAAATACTCGTCAAAAGAAAAAGTTTCTTCAGGTGTTGCAGATAATTCTCCGTTTTCGAAAATGGCATTAATAAAAGAATTACCGAATTTTAGGCTTCCATGTCGGAGCTGTTTTTCTAATTGCATAAACTACTTGGTCACCAACTTGAAATTTGACTAAATAACCAATGGCCCCTTTAAGGTGCCTGAGTTCAGCATCAATATTTTCAGCTTCTGACAGATTAACTACATTTAATAATGCTGTTAAACCTTCACTCTCTGATAAAGAGTGGGTTAGACAACTGTTTTCATTATTTTGAGATAATGTGGTACGAAAGTTGTTCTGTTGTCAAAGTTACATCTTTACTTGCCGCATTTCGGAAAAGCTGTTCTATAGTGTTATCAGTTCTTACATGCCAAGCACGAAATTTAGCAGGCATTTGACTTTTCTTAAATACCCATAATTGAACAGTGGATTGTTGATAATCAAATTCTCTCCATAAGTTGAATTCAGTCATTTTCATTATCTCCTTTTATTACATAAATACTTTGAATTTTCGTACAGCAATAATTTTTATTGGGAGCTAATTTGGTTTTGCTTAATATTCTAGTGGAAATATTATGCCCGCTTGCATAAATATTAGCTTCGTATAAATTCCATCCAAAAATTAATAGTATTGGATTCATAATAATTTGCTGTGATTTAAGAGTAAGTAAAAATAGCCATGCAAGAAATATAGTCAAACCAATTATTTTTCCTGTTGACTCATAATCAACACCCATAAAAGAAACTATGTATGGAAAACTGTAATTAATTAACTCTGTTGGAATTGATTTGATTTCTTTAACTTCAATTGAATATGTATATCTTAATTTTTTAAAGATAGTAAAAGTTAATGTTAGACATATTCCTGTAATGATAAATATTGATAAAGAAAGCCAAGGATTGTGAAATTCAGGCAAATGACAGTTATGAAAATTAATGCATATATCTGAGTTCCAAGAAGATATTTTAATGTCTTGTATCGCCAAAATAATTGCCAAGGGGAAATAGGAACCTAGAAAAACTAGTAATGCTGGTATTAGTTTGAACTGCATTATCTTCTCCTTTATTCCTTATCCAATATAGATAGTTAATATATTATAAATATTTGATATTTAAACTATAAGTTATTTTTCAAATATTTACCTGTATAACTTCCTTCAATCCCTGCAACTTCCTCCGGCGAACCCTGAGCAATAATCCGCCCGCCTCCATCACCGCCTTCCGGCCCCAAGTCCACAATATAATCCGCAGTTTTAATCACATCCAAATTATGCTCGATAATCACAATCGAGTTGCCTTTGCCTTTCAGACGGCCTATCACTTCCAGCAGCAGGGCGATGTCGGCGAAGTGCAGGCCGGTGGTGGGTTCGTCGAGGATGTAGAGGGTGCGGCCGGTGTCGCGTTTGGAGAGTTCGAGGGCGAGTTTGACGCGTTGGGCTTCGCCGCCGGAGAGGGTGGTGGCGGATTGGCCGAGGCGGATGTAGCCCAGGCCTACGTCCATCAGGGTTTGCAGTTTGCGGGATACGGTGGGCACGGCATCGAAGAATTCGCGGGCTTCTTCTACGGTCATGTCGAGCACTTGGCTGATGTTTTTGCCTTTGTATTGCACTTCCAGGGTTTCGCGGTTGTAGCGTTTGCCGTGGCACACTTCGCAGGGCACGTAAACGTCGGGCAGGAAGTGCATTTCTACTTTAATCACGCCGTCGCCTTGGCAGGCTTCGCAGCGGCCGCCTTTGACGTTGAAGGAGAAGCGGCCGACGTTGTAGCCGCGTTCGCGGGCGAGGGGTACGCCGGCGAAGAGTTCGCGGATGGGGGTGAAGAGGCCGGTGTAGGTGGCGGGGTTGGAGCGGGGCGTGCGGCCGATGGGGGATTGGTCGACATTAATCACTTTGTCGAGATGTTCCAAGCCGGTGATTTCATCGTAGGGCGCGGGTTCTTCTTGGGCGCGATTCAATTCGCGGGCGGTAATTTTTGCCAACGTGTCGTTAATCAGCGTGGATTTGCCGCTGCCGGAAACGCCGGTGATGCAGGTAATCAGACCGAGCGGCAGTTCCAAAGTTACATTTTTCAGGTTGTTGCCGCTCGCGCCTTCCAACACCAGCATCTTATCGGGATTGACCGGCGTACGTGCAGACGGCACCGCAATTGATTTTCTGCCGCTGAGATATTGTCCGGTCAGCGACTGCGGACATTCGGCCACATCTTTCGGCGTTCCGGCAATCAGAACATTGCCGCCGTGTTCACCCGCACCCGGCCCCATATCGACAACAAAATCCGCTTCGCGGATGGCATCTTCATCGTGTTCGACCACGATGACGCTGTTGCCGAGGTCGCGCAGGCGTTTGAGTGTAGCGAGCAAGCGGTCGTTGTCACGCTGATGCAGGCCGATGGACGGCTCGTCCAACACATACATCACGCCCGTCAGCCCCGAACCGATCTGGCTGGCCAGACGGATGCGCTGCGCTTCGCCGCCCGACAAGGTTTCCGCACTGCGGCTCAAATTCAGATAATCCAAACCGACATTGATTAAGAAGCCCAAACGTTCGTTAATTTCTTTGAGAATTTTTTCCGCGATTTGGCGTTTGTTACCGTCCAAATCCAGCGTTTCAAAGAAATTCAGTGCCTTATCCAACGGTACGGCGGAAATTTCGTGCAAAGGTTTGCCGCCGACATACACATAACGCGCCTCTTTGCGCAAACGTGCGCCGCTGCAAGACGGACAGGCACGGTGGCTCTGATAGCCGCGCAGCTTTTCGCGTATGGTTTCGCTGTCGGTTTCGCGGTATCGGCGTTCCAAATTCGGCAAAATGCCTTCAAAAGCATGGCTGCGCTCGAAAGTCGTACCTTTTTCGGAAAGATAGCGGAACGGAATCACTTCCCTAGCCGAGCCGTGCAGAATGATTTTTTGGATTTTCGGCGGCAGTTCTTCAAACGGCGTATCGGTGGAGAAACCGTAATGCGCGGCCAAAGACTGCACCATTTGGAAATAAAACTGATTGCGCTTGTCCCAGCCTTCAATCGCGCCGCCGGCCAGCGACAATTCGGGATGCGCCACTACGCGTTCGGGGTCGAAGAAATCGGTATGCCCCAAGCCGTCGCAAGACGGGCAGGCTCCGACCGGATTGTTAAACGAAAACAGGCGCGGTTCGAGTTCGGGCAGGCTGTACGAACAAACGGGACAGGCAAATTGTGCAGAAAACCAATGCTCTTCGCCGCTGTCCATTTCCATAGCCACCGCCCGTTCGCCGCCGTGCCGCAGCGCGGTTTCAAAACTTTCCGCCAAACGCTGCTTGATGTCGGCTTTCACTTTCACGCGGTCGATAACCACGTCGATATTGTGTTTGATGTTTTTTTCCAGCTTCGGCACTTCGCCAAGCTGATAAACTTCGCCGTCCACGCGCACGCGGGCGAAACCCTGCACCTGCAAATCGGCAACAAAGTCGGCAAACTCGCCTTTGCGTTCGCGCACGGCAGGCGCAAGAATCATCACGCGGGTGTCTTCCGGCAGTTTTAAGACGGCATCGACCATCTGCGATACGGTTTGACTGCTCAAAGGCAGATTGTGTTCGGGACAGTGCGGCGTGCCGACCCGCGCATACAGAAGCCGCAGATAATCGTGGATTTCGGTAACGGTGCCGACAGTCGAGCGCGGGTTGTGGCTGGTGGATTTCTGTTCGATGGAAATCGCGGGCGACAGGCCTTCGATTAAGTCCACATCAGGTTTGTCCATCATTTGCAAAAACTGCCGCGCATAAGCGGAAAGGCTCTCCACATAACGGCGCTGGCCTTCGGCGTAGAGCGTATCAAACGCGAGCGAAGATTTGCCGCTGCCCGACAATCCGGTTACCACCACCAGTTTGTGGCGCGGAATATCCAAATCGATGTTTTTCAGATTGTGCGTGCGTGCGCCGCGAATGCGGATGGTATCGTTGTTTTTGCTCATGATTTTTCAACAGAAAGAGAAAAGGTAAACGGCGGATTATAGCATTTTCCCGCCGCCTTCCGCAGCGCGGCTTTTCCGCCCCTCTGAAAAGTCTTTGAGTTCTTTCACTGCCTTCGGAAAACAGTATTCCCGTCCATCAAGCCGGTACCGGTTCGGTCGGCAGGAGCGAACGGTTGAAAGTCCTTGCATTTCCCCAAACGTACGAATGAAGAGATGCTGTTTCCGATACACAGGCCTCCCATTGCTTGCCGGACTATGCCGCCTGCAGACGGTTTAAGCCGTTTTGCCAAACGGCAAGATTGAACGAGTCAATTCAAAAAAACTTGATTTTGCGTTAAAATTATGTGTTTTTTGCCCAAAATACCCAAAATATGATGCAGATGCAGCTGACCACCATCGGTTTGAACCACCAGACCGCTCCTTTGAGCATCAGGGAAAAGCTGGCTTTTCCCGCCGAAAACCTGCCTCAGGCACTTGATTCTCTGATTGACAGCCAAGCAGCACGCGAAGCCGTCATTTTGTCTACCTGCAACCGCACCGAACTGTATTGCGTAGGCGATGCGGAACGCATTATCGAATGGTTGGCGGCCTATCAGAGCTTGGAAAAACGCGAAATCCGTCCTTTTCTCTACACTTTGGGTTGCAGCGATACAGTACGCCATGCTTTCCGCGTGGCCTGCGGACTGGACAGTATGGTGTTGGGCGAACCGCAAATTCTCGGCCAAATCAAAGAGGCCTTGCGCGCCGCACAAGAATACGAAACCGTAGACACCTGGCTCAATACGCTGTTTCAAAAAACATTTTCGGTAGCCAAAGAAATCCGCAGCGGAACGGCCGTAGGTTCCAATTCGGTATCGATGGCTGCTGCTTCGGTCAAAATGGCCGAGCGCGTATTTCCCGATATTTCCAAGTTAAACGTATTGTTTGTCGGCGCGGGCGAAATGATCGAATTGGTCGCTACTTATTTTGCGGCCAAAAATCCCCGTCTGATGACGGTTGCCAACCGCACGCTTCCCCGTGCGCAGGAATTGTGTGCAAAATTGGGGGTAAACGCCGAACCCTGTCTGTTAAACGACTTGCACGACGTGCTGCACGATTATGATGTAGTCGTTTCTTCAACCGCCAGTCCGCTGCCGGTAATCGGCAAGGGCATGATTGAAAGCGCATTGAAACAGCGCGGCGGCAAACCTTTGTTTATGCTGGATTTGGCAGTACCCCGCGACATCGAAGCGGAAGCGGCGGAATTGGACGGCGTGTTTCTGTACACTGTGGACGATATGATCGGGGTAGTGGAAAACGGCAAAGAAGCGAGAAGGAAAGCGGCTGCCGAAGCAGAACGCATGGTGGAAGAAAAAGTGGCGGAATTTGTCGAATGGCAGAAAAGCCGTGCCAATGTGCCGCTTATCCGCGCCTTACGCGACGAGGGCGAACGCGCCCGTCGCCATGTTTTGGAAAATGCGATGCGCCAATTGGCCAAAGGTTCGCCTGCCGAAGAGGTTTTGGAGCGTCTGTCCGTCCAACTGACCAACAAGCTGCTGCACTCGCCCACGCGCACGCTCAATCATTCGGCCAGAAGCGGTAAGGAATTAATCGATGCCGTTGCCCGCATCTATCATCTGCGCCATCCGGAAATCAAATAAGCCGCCCCCTCCCCCGAATAGGTGCTGTTCTTGTCCGGCGAAACATGCTGTGCCCTGCCGTACAAATGCGTTGGAACATAAAAATAATCATGCCGTCTGCATCTTGTAGACGGCATGATTCGTTTGCTGATTCGGCATTTTATTTTCCGCTGTGCAGAAAACGTGTCGCACCTTCCCAATCTTCCATAAGAATCATCGGCAGACCTTGCAGCGACTTGGCAAGGGCATCGTCAATCTGCTGCCGCTGTTCTGTACTCGGCTTGCTCAATACCCAAGCGTGCACCAGATTTTTATCGCCCGGATGGCCGATTCCCAAGCGCAGACGGTAGAAATCGGGCGTGCCCAATTTGGCCTGAATGTCTTTCAAGCCGTTGTGTCCGCCGTTGCCGCCGCCCAGCTTGAAACGGATTTTGCCGTTCGGAATATCCAATTCGTCATGCACGGCCAGGATTTCGGCAGGCTGGATTTTGTAAAACTGCGCCAGTGCGCCGACGGCCTTGCCCGACAAATTCATAAAGGTGTCGGGTTTCAACAGGAAAATCTCACCTTCCGGCCGCTGAACCTTAGCGACTTCGCCGAAGAATTTTTTTTCGTGCTTGAATACGGCTTTCCACTGCCAGGCCAATTCGTCCAAAAACCAAAAGCCTGCATTATGGCGTGTCTGTTCGTATTCTTTGCCCGGATTGCCGAGGCCGACGATAAGTCTGATCATAGTTGTTTGTCCTGTTGGTTCCTATTCCGGTTCGGAGGCCGCACGGCGGCGGCGCGCCTCTTTGGGATCGATTAAAAGCGGACGGTACACTTCCACTCGGTCGCGGTGGCGCAATACGGTATCGTCTTTCACCGCTTTGCCGAAAATGCCCAGAGGCAAACTTAAATCTGCTTCGGGAAATTCTTCCGCCAAACGGCTTTGCAGAACGGCCTGACGGGCGGTAATGCCGTCTGCAACTTCCATGCTTTGCAGAAACTGCCGTTCGGCCGTGCCGTAAGCGATTTCGATTGTGATGGTCTGCGTTTCAGCCATAGCGTTTGTCTGCCTCTGCGATAAATGCGTCTACCAGCCTGCCGGCCAAATGGCCGAAAACGGGACTGATCAGTGCGGACAATACGGCATTGGCAAAGTCGTATTGCAGTTTGAATTCGACTTTGCAGGCATCGTCGCCAAGGGGAAGGAAATGCCAGGTGCCGCTGAGGGTTTTGAAGGGACCGTCCAATAAATCCATACGGATTTCCCGGCCGGGCTGATTGCGGTTGTGTGTGGCAAACGCTTGTTTCACGCCTTTGTAATCCATATAGAGCCGCGCTTTGAGTTCGTTTCCTTCGCGCGAGATGACTTCGGTTTTGCCGTACCAGGGCAGAAATCGGGGGTAGTCTTCCACTTTATCGACCAATTCGAACATCTGTTCGGCGGTATGCAGTACCAAAACGCTTTTTTCTATGGTTTTCATAACACGGGAATAATCGGCAAAGCGACGATTATACCAGCTCGCAGCCGGCGTTTGCAGAAGGCTTGTCCGCCGGTTTAGGATTTGGCGGAACATTTCTTATTCGGCTGATTCGGTACTGCCTCCGATACGCAGATAGGTTTCGCGAAGGACCTGCGTATGCGGATTCCGACCGCGTGCCCACGCGCTGATGCGGTAGAAACTCACGCCATTCCGCCCGCCGAGCAATTCGACTGCATAGCGCGGGGCATGAGCATCTTTATTTTCTCCGGTAATTGCCCGATAAAGCGGCGTTTTGATTATTCTGCCGTTTTCAATCAGGCATAAAACACGTTTCGATCCGCCTGATTTTCCCAAACAACGTCTTTTTAGGGCGGTTTCGCCTACTGCACACAGGCCGTTGCTGCAGACGGCATCGGCACGGTTTCGGAACTCTTCTGCCGTCCACCTCCTGCGTCTTACTTCCGCCGCACCCGCCTGCAATGCCGCATCGGCCAAATGAGCCGCTGCATTCCGATCTGCCGCATGTCCGCTGAAACGGCCTATGCTGCCGAAAGATTGCGCCATTGCCGCAGTCAGGGCTGCCACCGCCGCTATAACCGCCAGTATAACGGGCAATACAAATCCCTTCGGTCTGCCGGAATATTTTATCCGCATAAACCTTCTCCCGACATGGCAGCCGCTACGCTGAAACCGTGGGGCAGACTGCTTCCACCCATTTCCACCCTACCCCAAACCGGAAGCCTGTCGGCAGCAGGAAGAGTGGAAAATGTGAAACGGTTTTGTCCGTTGCTGCATTCCGCATAGGCAAACAGCATATTTATGCTGTCAATATTTTCCGCTATTTTTTGTGCTTCCCAACCGTTTTTCAAACGCTCGAAACGGTATAAGGCTTTCTCGCCTCCGTTCATTCTTCCGACTGCATAAGCGGCTTCTAGCTCGTGCAGCACCGTCAGACCGCCGTCGCCCGACAAGCCGTCTGCAATGCCTCCCGCACCGCCGGACGGCTGCCATATTGCAGTTTTGTGCTTCCCAACCGTTTTTCAAACGCTCGAAACGGTATAAGGCTTTCTCGCCTCCGTTCATTCTTCCGACTGCATAAGCGGCTTCTAGCTCGTGCAGCACCGTCAGACCGCCGTCGCCCGACAAGCCGTCTGCAATGCCTCCCGCACCGCCGGACGGCTGCCATATTGCAGTGCCGGAGCAGTCGGCTGCCAGAAGGCGCATGTCTGCCGGTGGGGCGGACGGGAGCGAGAGCGACAAACTGCCGTCTGCGTTGCGGAAGCTTTCCGGCACGCCGACAGGTCTGCCGTATGTCAGCACCAATGCTGCCGACTGTGCGCCGAAGCCGGCAATATCTAAAGCTTGAACCGGTATGCTGCGTACCGCGCCGCTACGCAGTCCGGAAGCATGGCCGGCCACTGAAGCGCAACCGAAACGTCCTGCCTGCGACAAATCGTGTTTCAGCATTTCCGACAAACGTTGCAAAGCGTATTGCCCCTGCAAACGCGTTTCCGCTCCGTAAGCCAGTTTCCGCGCCTGAAAATACATTCCTCCTGCGGCAGCCAAAACAGCCGCTGCCAATATGCCGGCAACCAGAAACTCCATCAGGCCGAAACCTTCCGGCTTGCCCGTAAAAGCAGGTTTTTCCATATACTGCCTCCGTTCCCGTTCAGGCTGCCATCTGCTGACAGCCTGACTGCGTCCTTATGCCGTCTGCAACCCGTATTGAAACGCTGCATTTCATTCCTGCACGTAAAGCCTGTGCCCAGAAACTTCTCCGCCGCGTTTCCAGACCAGTTTGACTGCCACGCTTCCCGTAGCAGAACCTCCGCACCGGAAATCCGGCGTGCCGCCCTGCCATTCGGGGAAATCTCCCGAGTCATCGTAACACACGACAAACGCGGTTTGCGCCCCATGCAGCGGGCGCACCCACTCCTGCTGCAGACGGCATAAATGAAATGCGGCAAGCTCTTCTGACGTGATGCCGTCAGGCGGAATGCCTGTGCAGGAAACTGCCGGCCGCTGACCGATATAATGGCGGAAACTTCTCGCACCCCGTACATTTTGGGGATTGCCGATCATGCTCTGTACCAGATTTTCCGCTGCGTTCGCAGCCGACACTCTGTCGGCAGCCGCACGCAGACGGGCGGCACCCTGAAACAATACGGCCAACAGTGCGGACAATGCCAATGCCGACAACAATACGGCCAGCAAAACTTCCATCAGGCCGAAGCCTTTTTGTTCCGACCGCCTATTCATTCTGATTCTTTCCTTACGAACCGGCAAGGCGGCTGTCCGGCCGAACGGGTGCAGTCGGCCACACTGCCGTCCGTATCCAACCACAAAGACGCGCTGCGTTCCGCTTCCCGCCCTTGTTCGGAAAACACTATTCTGAGATACCGGCCGCGCGGCAGAGTACCCGAAGCCAGGCTGTTCAGATGTCGGAAACTCCCGTCCGGATAAAAAACCAGCATATCGACGCTGTCCGCCGTTGCTTGTCCGTCCTCGTTCCATATCTGCCAAGCCGTCTGCAGTCTGCTGCCGGAAGACGGCTGCAATGGAAGGCTGTGCAAGGCGATATCCGTGTAATAAATGCCTGTGCTGCCGGCAGCATCTTTACCGTCGTATTTGCCGTCGCCGTCCATATCTGCCCACGCAGTAAACGCCTGCCCCCAATATCGGCGGCGGCAGTGTTTGTCGGGCTGCATATCTTTTTTCAACTGCGAAGCACACACATAAACCGGCACATTCAGCCGAAAAGCTTCTTGTTTGGCGGAACGCAACAAAACCTGCATCTGCCCTGCCGTGCTCTTCATACGCTGGCGAGCCAGCCAATCCGACAAGTCCGGCAACGCCCATGCCGCCGCAATACCGGCCAAGGCCAAAACCACCAAAACTTCGACCAATGTAAATCCGTTTTGCAGACGGCTGCCCATATTTTAATCCTCGATACGGGCGAAATCGGGAATACTGCCGTAGTCGGCATTGCCGAATTTGGTATATTGGCCTCGCCAGGTCAGGAAAACTTTGCCGACCGGGCCGTTACGGTGCTTGCCGATAATACATTCCGCCAAGCCCTTCATCGGCGAATCCTGATTGTAGTATTCGTCGCGGTACATAAACATAATCAGGTCGGCATCCTGCTCGATGGCACCCGATTCGCGCAAATCCGACATCATCGGGCGCTTGTCGGTTCGCTGTTCCACCGAGCGGTTCAACTGCGACAAAGCAATGATCGGCACCTGCAATTCTTTTGCCAAGGCTTTGAGCGAGCGGGAAATTTCGCCCAACTCGGCGGTACGGTTTTCGTTTTTCCGGCCGCTGCCCGACATCAACTGCAAATAGTCGATAACAATCAAACCCAATTTGCCGCCGAACTGCCGTGCCAAACGCCTTGCCCGCGCCCGCAATTCCAAGGCGCTCAAACCGGCGGTTTCATCGATAAAAATCGGCGCATCCGACAATTTCATCAAAGCCACGCGCAAACGTTCCCAATGATCGGGTTCCAGACGACCTGTTTTCAAAACGTGCTGGTCGAGTTCGCCCACCGAACCGAGCATACGCATTACCAGCTGTGCTCCACCCATTTCCATGGAAAACACGGCAACCGGCAATTTGCCGTTAATCGCAACATTTTCTGCAATATTGATGGAAAACGCGGTTTTACCCATCGAAGGCCGTCCGGCAACGATAATCAAATCGCCTGCCTGCAAGCCCGATGTTTTCAAGTCCAAATCGGCAAAACCGGTCGAAACGCCGGTTACTTCGTTCGGATTGTCGCGCGAATACAGCATATCGATGCGCTCGACCACTTCCTGCAACAGATCGGGCATCTGCAAAAAACCCTGCTTGTGACGTGCGGTACTTTCGGCGATTTGGAATACGCTGTTTTCGGCTTCGTCCAACAACTCCTTGGCATCGCGCCCCTGAGGATTGTAGGCATTGCGGGCGATTTCGGTGCCGACCTCGGCCAAACGCCGCATAATCGAACGCTCCCGCACAATCTCGGCATAGCGGTGGATATTGGCTGCAGACGGCGTATTCTGAGCCAGTGAAATCAGGTAGTCGAACCCGCCTGCCGCTTCCAGTTCGCCCGTACGGTCCAAAACCTCCTGAACGGTAATGACATCGGCCGGACGGCTCTCGTTAATCAGATTGGTAATACTGCGGAAAATCACCCGGTGTTCGTGCCGGTAGAAATCTTCCTGGGTAAGGACATCTGCGATTCTGTCCCACGAAGCATTTTCCAGCAAGAGACCGCCCAATACCGACTGCTCCGCCTCAACCGAGTGCGGCGGCAAGCTCAAAGCATTCATCCCCTCTTCTGCCGCGTATTCCGTATCCGTATCCCATTCCATCTGCTGCGTCCTTCTGTATTCAAAACGGTTTAACGAATCGGCATTATAAACTTTTCTATCATTTTTTCTCCAAGCCGTAGAAAAAATGCCGTCTGCAACAAGAAAGTTGCAGACGGCATCACAGCAATGCATGAGGAAACGCTTATTTTTTCTTGCGCTGCGGCGGCAAATCGGTGCACACGCCCAGTGCCACTTCCGCCGCCATGCCAATGCTTTCGCCCAAAGTCGGGTGCGGGTGAATGGTTTTGCCGATGTCTTCGGCATCGCAGCCCATTTCAATCGCCAAACAGATTTCGCCAATCATGTCGCCCGCGTGCGTGCCGACCATGCCGCCGCCGATGATGCGCCCCGTTTCCTCGTCAAAAATCAGTTTGGTAAAGCCTTCATCACGACCGTTGGCGATGGCGCGGCCGCTCGCCGCCCACGGGAACACGGATTTGGTAATTTTGATGTTGTCGCGCTTGGCAATTTCTTCGGTAACGCCCACCCACGCCACTTCGGGGTCGGTGTACGCCACGCCCGGAATCACGCGGGCATCAAAATAGGCTTTGTGTCCGGCGCAGTTTTCGGCGGCAACGTGGCCTTCGTGAACGGCTTTGTGCGCCAGCATCGGTTGTCCGACCACGTCGCCGATGGCGTAAATATGCGGGACGTTGGTGCGCTGCTGTTTGTCCACTTCAATAAAGCCGCGCTCGGTAACGGCCACGCTCGCTTTGTCCGCGCCGCACAGTTTGCCGTTGGGCGCACGTCCCGCCGCCACCAGCACCATATCGTAACGTTGCGGCTCTTTCGGCGCTTTTTCGCCCTCAAACAATACATAAATGCCGTCTGCACGGGCTTCTACGGCAACGGTTTTGGTGTTGGTCATGATGTTGTCAAAGCGGTGGGCGTTCATTTTTTCCCACACTTTCACCAAGTCGCGGTCTGCGCCCTGCATCAGTCCGTCCATCATTTCCACCACGTCAAGGCGCGTGCCGAGCGTGCTGTACACCGTGCCCATTTCCAAGCCGATGATGCCGCCGCCGATAATCAGCATTTTTTCAGGCAGCCTGCCGCCGTTCTGACGCAGTTCCAACGCGCCCGTGCTGTCCACGATGCGCGGGTCTTGCGGGATAAACGGCAGGTTCACCACGCGGCTGCCTACGGCGATGATGGCGTTTTTAAAGGCAAGGGTTTTGCTTTCGCCGGTTTCGCTGGCTTGTTCGTATCGGCTGCTTTCGGTCAGGGCAACGCGAATATGGTTGGCGGAAACAAATTCGCCGCGTCCGCGAACAATGTCCACTTTCCGCGCTTTCGCCATGCCCGCCAAACCGCCGGTGAGTTTGCCAATCACTTTTTCTTTGTAAGCGCGAAGTTGGTCAATGTCAATTTCGGGTTCGGGGTATTTGATGCCGTTGGCGGCGAGGTGTTTCACTTCGTCAATCACCGCCGCGTTGTGCAGCAGGGCTTTGGACGGAATGCAGCCCACGTTCAGACACACGCCGCCCAAAGTGGCGTATTGCTCGACAATGGCGGTTTTCAAACCGGCATCGGCGGCGGCAAACGCGGCGGAATAACCGCCCGGCCCGCCGCCGAGTACCACCACATCGTATTCGGCATCGCTGCTGCCGGAGAACGAGGCGGCTTGCGGCGCGGGCGCGGCTGCCTGAACGGGCGTTTCAGCAGGTTTTTCGCTTTTTTCAGACGGCGCGGCGGCGGGCGCACCGGCAGCGGCTTCAATCACGGCGATTACGCCGCCTTCGGAAATTTTGCCGCCCACCGCCACTTTCACTTCTTTCACCACGCCTGCGGCGGTGGCGGGAACGTCCATCGTGGCTTTGTCGGTTTCCAGCGTAACCAAAGTGTCGTCCACGTTGACCGTGTCGCCCGCTTTGATTTCCACAGCGATAACGTCCACGTTTTCGTGTCCGCCGATGTCGGGGACTTTCAGTTCAATCAAGCTCATGTTTTGCAACCTTTTTATCAGTCAGTTATTCAAATATGTTTCCGCCCACTCGTCCAATAGGGCAAAGAATGTTCCGATTTCCGCATGGCTGGTGTAATGCATGCAGCCGATACGCAACAAACCAGTTTCAGCCAATCCCAAATGAGAAACAGCCGCCCAAGCGTAGAAGTTTCCGCTGCCGACCGCTACGTTCCGTTCGCCGAACCAACGTGAAATATCATGCGGATTAACAATGTTGCCGTCTGCACGGACGATATTGAAAGCAAATGTCGGCGTGCGGCCGTATTCGCTCTCCAAACCGTACAGGAGAACGAAAGAACGTTGGCGGAAACCGTCTAAAACCGCACGGCTGATGTCTTGTTCATGACGGCGGACTTCGGCGTAACTGCGCTGCAAACGCTCCCGGCGGCTGCCTTGGCCGTCTGAAACCGCAGCCCAATAATCCATCATGGCAATAAAACCTGCTTGCGCCTCAAACGATTGCGTGCCCTGTTCCCAACGGTTCGGCACGGCTTCGGATGCCGGCAGAACTTTATAAGGTTTGAGATTTTGCAAATGCACCCGTTTGCCGTAGCACACGCCCAGATGCGGACCGCCGAGTTTGTAGGCGGACGCAAACAAAAAGTCGCAATCCAAAGTCTTCACATCAGGCAAGTCATGAACGGCGGCATGTACCGCATCCACACTGACCCACGCACCGACAGCACGGGCGGCGGCAACCAAGCGCGCCGCATCGGCTACCGTACCGAATACATTTGATGCGGCAGTGAACGCCAGCAAACGGGTGCGGCCGTCTATCAAATCGGGCAGGCGTTCGTAATCCAAATCATTGCCGTCTGCATCCAACGGCAAGATGCGTACTTCCACGCCCCTGTCTTCTGCCGCCCGCTGCCATGACGATACATGCGAGAAATGATCGAGACTGCTTAATACGATGTTGTCGCCTGCCTGCCATGTTTGCGCTACGGCCCGGCTGAGGTTGAACATCAGCGAAGTGGAATTGAGACCGAAAAACACTTCGTCCGCTTCGCAGCCGAACCAGTCGGCAGCAGCCTGACGCGCATCGGCTACCAAACGGCCGGTTTTTACGCCGGCATCGGCATAACCGCCGAAATTGCTGTTATAACGCCCCAAATAAGCGGTCATCGCTTCCAAAACACTGTACGGAACTTGGCTGCCGCCCGGTCCGTCAAAAAAAACCGGAAACCGGCCCTTGTCATCTGCATGCTGCAGCGCAGGAAAACGGCTGCGGATGTCTTCAATCGGATAAATCATGTGCGGTTCGCCGTCAAAACAAACAAATCCCAATAACCCTGTTCAGCCGCATCGGCACTGCGTACCGGAGACGCGCTGTGCCACAGCAATTTATCGTTCAATACGCAGAAATCTCCGGCTTGCGGCGTACATGATGCCAGAGGCTCGGCATCGTTTTTGTTCCGCCACAGATACAAATCGCCGCCTTCGGCATTATGTCTCGCAACCGTAAACACCCCGATACGGTCGAAACCGTCCTGATGGATACCTTCGGGCGTAGATTCGGCAGCCTGATCGGCACTTTTGGCAACAATCCGCATCTGATGCACTTCGATTTTGGTCTGCTCGGGCAAATCGGCTTCTTCTGCAAAACAACGCATCATTTCGGCAAAGCCTTCGGATGCGATGGTGTCATCGGTCAAATCGTCGTAAGTACGCACCACATTACCCTGAAAAGCATTCAAATCATCGCCCTGGACAAATTGGCTGTTGGCCTGCAAAACCGCTTCGCCCGAGCTGCGGCGATAATCAAACGTAGAATAGCGGCGCAAACGGAACGAACCGTCTTTGTATTCGCTGGGACGGAGTGTATGAAACGATGCTGCCGGCTGTTCGGCTGATCCGGCAGCCTGCAAACGACCCAAGCTGTATTCAAAAGAAACATTGTTCATCGGATTTCCTCTATTTGCCAGATTATTCAAGTATCGGATTAAGGAAATTCAGACGGCAGCCTTCATTATGACGGTGCCGTCTGCAAACAGGATTCACAAAATCACGCGGCGGAAATCTTTCAGCAAGGCGGCCAGATAAACCGCGAAACGCATACCGGCCGCGCCGTCAATTACGCGGTGGTCGAAAGACAGGCTCAGCGGACACATCAGGCGCGGTTCGAATTCTTTGCCGTTCCAAACCGGCTTCATCTGCGATTTGCACACGCCTAAAATAGCTACTTCCGGCGCGTTCACAATCGGTGTGAAGCTGGTACCGCCAATACCGCCCAAGCTGGAAATGGTGAAGCATGCGCCCTGCATTTCCTGCGGTTTGAGCTTGCCTTCGCGGGCTTTTTTGCTCAACTCGGTCAGTTCTTGCGAGATTTCTTTCAGGCCTTTTTTATCCACGTCTTTAATCACAGGAACAACCAAGCCGTTCGGCGTGTCGGCGGCAAAACCGATATTGTAGTATTTTTTCAAAATCAGGTTGTCGCCGTCCAGAGACGAATTGAATTCGGGAAAGGCTTTCAATGCGCTGACCGATGCCTTGATAATAAAGGCCAGCGGCGACAGTTTCACGCCTTCGCGTTCCCATTCTTTGTTCAGCGTTTGGCGGAACGCTTCCAATTCGGTCATATCCGCCTCTTCGTTTACGGTAACGTGCGGAATAACGACCCAGTTGCGCGACAGGTTCTGACCGGAAATTTTCTTGATACGGCTCAATTCTTTCACTTCGATTTCGCCAAACTTGCTGAAATCGACTTTTGGCCATGGCAGCAGGTCCAAACCGCTGCCCAAAGAAGCGGTTGCCGCAACCGGCGAAGCTTTGCCGGCACCGCCCTGCATCGCGGCTTTCACGAAGGCTTTGATGTCTTCGCCGACGATACGGCCTTTCAAACCGCTGCCCGTTACCAAACCCAAATCTACGCCCAATTCGCGCGCCAGCTTGCGTGCGGATGGCCCGGCGTGTGCTTTGACAAACGCTGCTTCGTTAATCGGCGTAGCACCGAAAGCGGCTTTCGGTGCAGCTGCAGACGGCTGCTCGGCACGGGCCTGTGGCACGGGAGCGGAAACCGGTTCGACTTTCGGCGTTTCCGCCGGTGCAGCAGGTGCCGGTGCGGAGGCGGCGGCACTGCCGGCCAACTCCACAATTACCGTACCTTGCGACACTTTGTCGCCTGTTTTCACCAAAACGGCTGTTACCACGCCGACTGCCGTGCTGGGCACATCCATCGTTGCCTTGTCGGTTTCCAAAGTAATCAGGGTATCGTTTTCAGCAACGGTATCGCCCACTTTTACTTCAACCGCAATCACGTCAACATTATCATGTCCGCCGATATCGGGTACTTCGACTGTAACGCTGCTGCCCGCAGCGGCAGGTGCAGACGGCTCGGCGGCGGCAGCCGGTTCGGCCTGCACTCCTGCTGCGGCAGATGCAGCTTCTACCAGCACAATCACACTGCCTTCGGACACTTTGTCGCCCACAGCAACTTTTACTTCTTTCACTACGCCCGCCGCATCGGCAGGCACGTCCATGGTCGCCTTATCGGTTTCCAGGGTAATCAGGGTATCGTTTTCGGCAATTACGTCGCCGGCTTTCACTTCAACCGCAATCACGTCCACATTGTCGTGGCCGCCGATGTCGGGCACTTTGATTTCTATCATACTCATTGCGAGTTCCTTCTCAATAATGGCATCTGCAGACGGCACCGCTATCCGTTGCCGTCTGCACGACAGTTAGCGTTTCCAGCTCGGAGCGGTTTCGGTGGCAATGCCGTATTTTTCAATGGCCTGCTGCACCACAACTTTTTCTACTTTGCCTTGTTCCGCCAAAGCGTTCAAAGCCGCTACGGCAACGTGATAACGGTTCACTTCGAAGAAATCACGCAGGTTCGCACGGCTGTCGCTGCGGCCGAAACCGTCGGTACCCAAAACAACGTAGCCGCCGTTTTCTTTCGGAACGGCATGACGGATACGCTCGGCAAAACTGCGGATGTAGTCGGTAGATGCAATGACCGGACCGTTATGCCCCTTCAACTGACGGGCAACAAATGAGGTTTTCTGTTCGGCCATCGGGTGCAGACGGTTATAACGTTCCACTTCGATGGCATCGCGGTACAGCAAATTGAAAGACGGACAAGACCAAATATCCGCTTCTACACCGAAATCGGCTTTCAGCAAATCGGCTGCTTTGATGACTTCGTTCAGAATGACACCCGAACCCATCAGCTGTACTTTTTTATCGCTCTCGCCACCCTGACGGAATAAGTACATACCTTTCAGAATTTCGGATTCGATCCCTTCGCGCTGAGGCATGGCCGGATGAGCGTAGTTTTCGTTCATCACAGTCAGATAGTAGAACACGTCTTCCTGATCGACATACATACGGCGCAAACCATCTTGGACAATCACAGCCAATTCGTATTGGAAGGTCGGGTCGTAAGACACACAGTTGGGAATCAAATCTGCCTGAATGTGGCTGTGGCCGTCTTCGTGCTGCAAACCCTCGCCGTTGAGCGTGGTGCGCCCCGCCGTGCCGCCGACCAAAAAGCCGCGCGCATGCATGTCGCCCGCCGCCCAAGCCAAATCACCGACGCGCTGGAAGCCGAACATGGAATAGTAAATATAGAACGGAATCATGGCATAACGGTTGTTGGCATAAGAAGTACCTGCCGCGATCCAGTCCGCCATCGCTCCGGGTTCGTTAATACCTTCCTGCAAAATCTGACCGTCCACCGATTCTTTGTAGAACATCAGTTGGTCTTTGTCCTGCGGCGTATATTGCTGGCCTTTCGGGTTCCAGATACCGTATTGACGGAACATACCCTCCATGCCGAAGGTGCGGCTTTCATCGGGAACAATCGGCACGATGCGTTTGCCGATTTGTTTGTCTTTGAGCAATGTCGACAAAATCCGTACAAATGCCATCGTGGTGGAAAATTCGCGCTCGCCGCTTGACTGCAGTTGCGCATCAAAAGTTTCCAAAGCGGGAATCGGTAGAGCCTCGGTATTTGGATTGCGCTGAGGCAGATAGCCGCCCAAAGCGTTGCGGCGTTCGCGCAGATAACGCATTTCCTCGCTGTCTTCGGGGAAGCGGTAGTAAGGCAAGTCGCCGCTTTCGATTTGCTCATCCGACACGGGAATACCGAAACGGGTACGGAATTTTTTCAGCGATTCCACGTCCATTTTTTTGGCTTGGTGCGCCACGTTCTGACCTTCGCCCGACGCGCCCATGCCGTAGCCTTTGATGGTTTTTGCCAAAATCACGGTAGGACGGCCGCCCGCGTTATTGACGGCTTCGTGGTAAGCAGCGTAAACCTTGTGCGGATCGTGGCCACCACGGTTCAATGCCCACACTTCTTCATCGGACATATTCGCCACCATTGCTTTCAACTCGGGCGTGTTGAAAAAATGTTCGCGCACGTATGCGCCGTCTTTGGATTTGTAAGTTTGGTAGTCCCCGTCCAAACATTCGTCCATGCGCTGTTTGAGCAGATTTTCGGTATCTCGGGCAAGCAATGCATCCCAGCGGCTGCCCCAAATCACTTTCAGCACGTTCCAACCAGCACCGCGGAAATTGCCCTCCAATTCCTGAATGATTTTGCCGTTACCGCGCACGGGACCGTCCAAGCGTTGCAGATTGCAGTTGATGACGAAAATCAGGTTGTCCAAGCCTTCGCGGGCGGCAAGCGAAATCGCACCTTGGCTCTCCGGTTCGTCCATCTCGCCGTCGCCGCAGAACACCCATACTTTGCGGCCTTTGGTTTTGCTCAAACCGCGCGAATCCAAGTATTTCAGAAAACGCGCCTGATAAATCGCCATCAGAGGACCCAAGCCCATGGATACGGTGGGAAACTGCCAGAAATCAGGCATCAGATGAGGGTGCGGATAAGAAGACAGACCGTTTCCGTCCGCTTCCTGACGGAAGTTGTCCAGCTGTTCTTCATTCAAGCGTCCTTCCACAAAAGCCCGGGCATAAATACCCGGTGCGGAATGGCCTTGAATAAATACCAAATCACCTTCTTGATCGCCGTTTTTGGCGTGCCAGAAATGGTTGAAGCCAACATCGTACAGTGTGGCGGCTGATTGGAAGGAAGCAATATGTCCGCCCAATTCCAAGTCTTTTTTACCTGCACGCAATACCATGGCGGCTGCATTCCAGCGGATAATGGAACGGATTCTGTGTTCGAGTTCGTGATTGCCCGGAGATTTCTGCTCTTTGCCTACGGGAATAGTATTCAGATAAGCAGTCGTGGCATCAAAAGGCAGATGCACACCGCGACGGCGACTGTACTTGACCAGGTTTTCCAGCAGAAAATGAGCACGCTCTTCACCTTCGGTTTCCAACACCGAACTTAATGCGTCAAGCCATTCCTGAGTTTCAATCGGATCGGCGTCATGGACGGAATTGTATGTTTGGGACATAGCATTATCCTTTTCAGTTTGATGGAACGGCCGGATAGCCGCTTTTTCGATAAAGAAACCCGCACTGTTCGTTTAACAACAAAAGAAACCAATGTAATTAAAAAATATTAAAATTCATCAATTTAAACAGGCTTCCTGCTGCAGACGGCAAAAGTCGTACAAACCATGCGAGAATAACCTCGAAATCCTATCAGCAAACCGTATCGGAAGCAATTTTTTTCCGATAAAACCACAGACTTCTGCCATATCCTGCCGTATGTTTTATCCCGTATGACCCGAAAGACATATCTCTGTATTCCACTTTGTTCCGCAATGTTCAACCGAATCCAAACGAAATAAAAAATCTTCGCTTTTGAAACAAAGTGAAGATTTCAAGTCAGGGTATGCAGGTCTTCCCCCGAACAGCATTCTTCCATTGGCGGACAAAAACAGACGGATTAATCTTTTTCTTCTCGACGGAAACGGCGTTTGAGCAAAATACGCACCGCGCCGTCGTTGTTTTTGTGCGGTTCGGCATAGGCCAAAACATCGGGATGCGCCATCAGCCAGCGGCGCACAAGGTTTTTCAAAACGGGCCGGTAGCCGCTCGAACCCAAGCCGCTGCCGTGGACGATTTCGCCGCACACGCCGCGTTTCTGAACAAAATCAATAAATTCGTTCAATACTTTTTGCGCTTCTTCCTGCGTGTAGCCGTGCAGATCGACATCGGCAACGACATCGTAATAACCGCTTTGCAGACGGCGTATATCGTTCTGACCCTGCCCGTTTTTGCTGAAATTGGGCGGGATATCCAGCCATTGGCCGTCTCCGATGTAGAAATAATCGGCTTCTTCCAAGCGTTCGTCCTGATTCGCACGCGGTTTGATGGGCGACAAATCGCGCGGCTGCTCGTAACGCTGCGATGATTTGAGCGGGGTTACACCGCTCATTTCTTTGGCAAAATCAAGTTGTTCGGCGGCGGCTTTCCGCTCTTCGCTTTCAATCTGCTTTCGGCGTTCCGCCTCTTGTCTGGCCTGTTTGCCCAAGGCTTTCAAGGCCGTCTGAAAATCTTGTTTCATTTTGTTTACAAATATTTATTGATACAAATAATCGCGTATGTCTGCAAGAACGGTGCGGCCGAAATCGGGCGAAGCGGCAAATTCGGCAATCCGTTTTGCCGCTTGCACCGTGCTGCTCAATGCGCCGTTTTCATACAGTTCCCGAAATTGCGGCAACAGCGGAAATTCGGCGGCATCAGCAGCCCGAATCTGCGCCTGCATCGCGGTATCGACCACGCCCGGGGCGAGCGAGACAATCCGCAGCTTCGGCAGGTTTTCCGCCGCCATTACCAGCGCGTGCCGGTCCAAAGCGGCTTTGCACGCGCCGTACACGCTCCAAGCCGGATAGTTTTTACGCCCCGCGCCGCTGGAAATATGCACGATGTCAATCTGCCTGATGCCGTCTGCAAATGCTGCAACGGCATCGGCCAGCATCAGCGGAGCGGTGATGTTCAGCGCAACCGCCTGCGCCGTTTCGCGCCAGCCTTGCCGTCCGCTCAAACGGTTCGGTGCGAGCGAAGCCGCGTTGTTAAACAAAAGAATGCGGGAGGCTTCGCGGCAGACCGTCTGAAAATCAGTGCCGTCCAAATAGGCTGCCAGTGCGGAGCTGTCGGCCAAATCCAACGCGGTTTGTCCGAACAAGCCGTTTTCAGACGGCCACAGGCGGCGGGAAATGCCGGTAACGGCGCAGCCTTCGGCGATATAGTGTTCCGCCAAGGCCTTGCCCAAGCCGCTGCTGTGGCCGGTAACAATCACTGTCTGCATATCGGAATCCTTGCCGCTCACACAAAACCGGCCATGCTTTTGACGCCTTCTTTCAGCAGGCACTCGCGTTTGATGCAGTCGGCAAAAGCGGCGGCATCGGCAAACGGTACGATTTTCGCCTGCCGGACGGCCAAAGCGAAGTCGCCCAAAGCCAGCTGCGGCAGACGGGCAAGTTCCGCATACGCCGCTGCAGACGGCATCAGACCGAGCGATGTGCAATAAGCATCAAACACTTCGCGTACCTGTTCCGGTTTCAGATAGCCGAACTCGATTTTGAAATCGAAACGGCGCAAAACCGCCTGATCCAAATGCTTCATCAGATTGGTGCTGGCCACGAAAATGCCGTCGAAATTTTCCATCTGCATCAGCATTTCATTGACCTGGCTGATTTCCCAGCTTCGGTGTGCGCCGCGCCGGTCTTGCAGGAAAGTATCGACTTCGTCAAACACCAGCACCGCGCCGCTTTCTCGGGCTTCGTCAAACGCTGCCGCAATCTGCTGCTCGCTTTCGCCGACATATTTCGACAGCAGATCAGAAGCGCGTTTGTACAGCAAGGGACGGTCGGCCTGCTGCGCCAGCCAGGCGGCAAACGCGCTTTTGCCCGTACCCGATGCGCCGTACAGACACAGCGTGCCGCGACCGTTTTTCACCAAGCCGTCTGCAAGTGCGGCCAAATCCTGCGTGCAGTTAATCCACTTCGGATTGTAATGTTCGGGCAGCGGCGCACGACGGTTAAAGCGGCCTGCATAGCCTTGCGCTTTCAATGTATTGCCCAGCAGGGTTTCGTACAAAGCACCCTGCTGCGCCGTATCGAAACTTCCGCCGAGATGATTCAGCACCTTGTGCGCCTTATCCAGCAGAGCCGGCACCAATATCTCTTGTTGCGCCAAAATCCGAATGCGGCTTTCCGGCAGCGTGCCGTTTGCCGTGCGGCGTATCATTTCGGCACGCACCGAAGCCGGCGGCGATTTCATCTCAATCACCATGTCGAAACGGCGCACGGCGGAAGCGTCGAGCAGGCCGACTTCGTTGCACACCCACACGGTCGGCACGAAATTGGTTTCCAGCATACGGTTCAGCCAGGCTTTGTTCAGCGAAAAATCCTCTTGGCGCGGGTCGAACAAATCTTCCGCCTCGTCAAACATCAGCAGCGTGTTTTGTCCGTCAAACAGATTCTGCGCCATCCGCAGCGCATTCATACGGCGGCGGCGGTCTGTCGGGCGGTTTTCCTCGTCCGACCAGGCCGTTTCGTACAGCTCCACGCCGACAGCCTGCGCCAGCACGCGGACAAACTCGGTTTTGCCCGTTCCCGCCGCGCCGTATAAAAGAATATTGCAACCAGCCGACCGCAAAGCAAACACTTGGGCAAGATAAACAACCGCCGCTTGAGCCAAGTCGCCCAAATGACGGAAATCGTCCAAACCCAACCGCGTTTGCGGCGCATTGGAAACAAATTCCGCCAACACTTCGGTCGGATGGGTCGGCTGCGTCAGCATACGCGGTGCGATGCCGTTGGAAATCAGGTCGATTTTGCTGCGTAAAGAATAAGTGTCGTTTCTGTCGAGCGACAAAAGGCCGATGGTTTTCAGACGGCCTTTCAAAGACAGGGCATCTGTTACCGCCTGTTCGTCCTCTTTCAACAGCACCGCCAGCGTGCGGCAGGCGGCTTCGTCGTCCAGCTCGCCCAACATATTCGAAACGCCCGTCAAGTCTGCCCGCGCCCTCAGCAGCAGCATAAAGCCCCAGATTTTGATTTCCACATCGTTCAAACCGAAAATGCTTTCCCATCCGGTAAGATTGTTGCGGAACACTTCGGGCAGTGCAGACGGCCAAAGCTGATGGAAATCATGAGTTTCCTGCCATTTTTCGTAATGCTCGCGCAATTTGCGCCGCGCGGCGGCAGGCTGATAGTCGTCTTCGCCTTCAAACCATTTGTCCGCACCGATGGCAGTCGCAACGGACTGCTTGTCGAAACCGTGTTCGCCGAGAAACTCTTTCGCGCCGTCCAGCGTGTACAGCATTTCCCAAATCCAATGCAGGACGAGCGTGTCGAGCGGTTTCTCCGTTTGTCGGTTTGTCATCATATTCTTTCCTGTCGGCCGCCGCTTCGGGCAACCCGATAAAAATGCCGTCTGAAAAACAGACGTTTCCCGCAACCGGCACGGTGCAGACATTCCGTTTTCAGACGGCCTCAAAACAGCTCAACCGACGCGGTAAAACGCCAGACTGCCGAGCAGATTGGGCAGCGTTTCCACCCGCTTGCCGCCGGTCATCACCGCGCGCTCCAAAATCCGGATATGGTTCTTCGCACACAGCAGCTCGAAATCCTGCAAAGTACACAAATGGATATTCGGCGTGTTGTACCATTGGTAAGGCATCCGTTCGCTGACAGGCATATGTCCGGCCAGAGCGATTTGCAGGCGGTTGCGCCAATAACCGAAATTCGGAAAGGAAACAATCGCCTGCTTCGCCACGCGGGTCAGATCGCGCAGAATGTTTTCCGTATTCTGCATGGATTGGATGGTTTGGCTCAGCACCAGAATATCGAAACTGTTGTCGTCGAAATCCAGCAGCCCCTGCTCCAAGTCCGCCTGAATCACATTCACGCCGCGCTCGATGGATGCCAACACGCCTGCCGTATCGATTTCCACGCCGTAGCCGCTGCACCCTTTGTATCCGACCAAAGCCGACAACAACTCTCCCTTGCCGCACCCCAAATCCAGCACGCGGCTGCCTTCGGGAATCCAGTCGTAAATCAGTTGCAAATCATCGCGCAAAGTCATGGCTGCAACTCCTTGTAAACATTATTCATATAAGCACGGACAGCTTTGATATACGGCTCGTCTTCCATCAAAAAAGCATCGTGGCCGTGATTGGATTCCACTTCGATATACTGAACGTTTTTACCCGCTTTCACCAAATGCTTCACCAAAGCCCGCGAACGCTCGGGCGCGAAACGCCAGTCGGTGGTAAAGCTGGCCACGAAAAACTTGGCCTGCGCCTGTTTCAAAGCCGCAATCAGATTGTTGCCGAAATCCTCCGCCGGCGCGAAATAGTCCAAAGCCTTGGTCATACGCAGATAAGTATTGCCGTCAAACACTTCGGCAAACTTGTCGCCCTGATGTTGGAGGTAAGATTCCACTTCAAACTCGACATCGTAGCTGTACTGATAACCGTTGCTTCTCATTTTACGGCCGAATTTTTTACCCAAACCTTCTTCGGCCAGATAGGTAATGTGCCCCATCATGCGGGCAATCCTCAGCCCGCGCCGGGGAATGGCATGATGACGGCGGTAATGGCCACCGTGAAAATCGGGATCGGTGATAATCGCTTGGCGGGCAACATCGTTAAACGCAATATTCTGCGCCGACAAACGGGTGGCAGACGCAATTACCAAAGCATGTTTCACGCGCTCCGGATAATCGATTGCCCACTGCAAAGCCTGCATTCCGCCCAAACTGCCGCCGACCACCGCTGCCCAAGTGCGGATACCGAAATAATCGGCCAGCATGGTTTGCGTCAGCACCCAGTCTTTCACGGTTACCACCGGAAAATCCGCGCCGTATTCTTCGCCGGTTTGCGGATTGGTGCTCAAAGGACCGGTACTGCCGTGGCAGCCGCCCAAATTGTTCAGGCCGACCACAAAAAAACGGTTCGTATCAATCGGCTTGCCCGGCCCGACCATATTGTCCCACCAGCCCGGATACTTGTCGGTTTCGCTGTGATAGCCGGCAACATGGTGGTTGCCCGACAAAGCATGACAGATCAGCACGCCGTTGCTTTTATCGGCATTGAGTGTGCCGTAGGTTTCCACCATCAGGTCGAAACGCGGCAGTTCCTGCCCGTTTCTTAACTTGATAACGGTTTCAAAGGGGATTTTCTGCGGACTGACCAGCCCGACGCTGTCGGCTCGTATCATAGAAATTATGGCGGAAAACATTAAAAACGGCTTATTATAGCTGTTTGCCCCGCTTTGTACACAAGGAAGCCGTCTGCATCCTGCCCTCCCACTGCAGACGGCTTCTGCCACGCACGATATATGATCGAACGCTTATTTTCTGTTTTACTGTTTGCCGTTTTACTGCTTCTGCTGCTGCCCAAACTGCTCAATCCGGTACAGCGCAAAACAGTTCACCGTATTATTGTTGCGGCAGCTTGGACGGTATCTGCCTGTATGCTCCTGTTTTTACTGCTGCGCCTGCTGCCAAGATAAATACGGACAACTTCAATTCAAACAATCCGTGTTTCCGCCAACGCAAAATGCTAAAATATTATCCTTTTTTGACTTTCCGTTAACTGCATCATGACCATTCTTGCCGTTGAACACTGCTCCTTTGCCGTCGGCCATCTGCCGCTGCTCGACAATGTTTCCTTCCAACTCGGTGCCGGCGAAAAAGTCGGCCTGATCGGGCGTAACGGTGCGGGAAAATCCTCGTTTCTCAAAATCCTCGCCGGCGTACAGAAAGCCGACGACGGCCAAATCATTCTGCAAAACGGCCTGAAAACCGTTTATGTGCCGCAAGAATCGTTTTTCGAACCGCAAACTTCGGTATTCGACATTGTTGCAGACGGCCTCGGCAGCCTGCGCGATACGCTGCGCCGCTACCATCATGTCAGCCTCACCTTGGAAAACGGCGAAAATGCAGAACTGCTCAAAGAACTGCATGATTTGCAGACCGAATTGGAAGCACAAAACGGCTGGCAGTTCGATGCAGCCATCAGGCAAACCATCGGAGAACTCGGCCTGCCGGAAAACGAAACCGTCGCCAACCTCTCCGGCGGCCAGAAAAAACGCTTGGCTTTGGCACAGGCATGGGTGCAGAAACCCGACGTGCTGCTGTTGGACGAGCCGACCAACCATTTGGACATCAATGCGATTTTGTGGCTGGAAAACCTCTTGCAGCAATTTTCCGGCAGCATCGTCGTCATCACGCACGACCGCCGTTTTCTCGACAATATCGCCAACCGCATCGTCGAACTCGACCGCGGCACGCTGCGTTCCTATCCGGGCAGCTTTTCCAAATACAGCGAGAAAAAAGCCGAAGAATTGGCCGTAGAAGCCGAACACAACCGCCTGTTCGACAAATTCCACGCCCAAGAAGAAGCATGGATACGCAAAGGCATCGAAGCGCGCCGCACCCGCAACGAAGGCCGCGTGCGCCGTTTGGAAGAACTGCGCCGCCAGCGCGCCGCCCGCCGCGAACGGCAGGGACAGGTTAATTTCAAGCTCGATGCGGGTGAAAAAAGCGGCAAAATCATTGCCGAACTGGAACACGCCTCCTTTGCCTACGATGACCGGACCATCATAGAACAGTTTTCCGCCGTTATCCAACGCGGCGACAAAATCGGCCTCATCGGGCCGAACGGTATCGGCAAAACCACATTTTTAAAACTGATTTTGGGACAATTGCAGCCGACCTACGGCCGTATCCGCATCGGCAGCAAACAGGAAGTCGCCTATTTCGACCAGTTCCGCAGTGCGCTAAACGAAAACGACACCGTGTTTTATACGCTCGGGCAAGGCAACGATTATGTGGAAGTCGGCGGCAAGAAAAAACATGTGATGAGCTATCTGGAAGACTTCCTGTTCCACCCCGCCCGCGCGCAAAGCCCCGTATCGTCTCTTTCGGGCGGCGAACGCAACCGCCTGCTGCTGGCCAAGCTGTTTACCCGTCCCGCCAATATTCTCGTGTTGGACGAACCGACTAACGATCTCGACATCGATACCCAAGAGCTGCTCGAAGAATTACTGCGCGATTATCCAGGCACGGTGTTCTTGGTCAGCCACGACCGGATGTTTCTCGACAACGTCATTACGCAAAGCATTGTGTTTGAAGGGGAAGGCCGTCTGAAAGAATACATCGGCGGCTACGAAGACTATTTGGACGCGAAAAAGCGCGAAGCTGCCATGCAGGCAGCCGCCGCACCGAAAACCGCTGCCGGAATGCCGTCTGAAAAAAACAAGCCGAAAGCCAACCGTACGGTCAAACTCTCCTACAAAGAACAGCGCGAACTCGATGCCCTTCCCGAAGAAATCGCCGCCCTGGAAACCGAGCAGAACAACATCAACAGCAGTCTTTCCGACCCGGAAATTTTCAAGGATTACGAAAAAGCCGGCGCGCTGCAAAGCCGTGCCGAAGAAATCGAAATGCTGCTGCTGGAAAAACTGGAACGCTGGGAAGTTTTGGAAAACAAACAAAACGGGCAAATCTGATGCCGTCTGCAAGTACCGCCGTCCGCCGCATACTGCTCCTGTGCCTGCTCGCGCTGGCAGCCTGCCGAACACTGCCCGATTTGCCGGCACGCAGCAGCCTTCCCGCTCCTCCGCCGCCCGAAAACAGCCGCCTCCGGAAAGCCTGGCAACTTCCGCAGCTGCAGACGGCACAATCCGCCGTCCGACTGCTCGCCGATCCGCACGATGCGCTGATTGCCCGAGCCGTCCTAATCGGGCAGGCCGAACAATCGTTGGATTTGGCGTATTACATCTGGAAAGACGACCTGTCCGGCAGGCTGCTGCTTAGCATGCTCCAACAGGCTGCCCGCCGCGGCGTACGCGTCCGCCTGCTGCTGGATGACAACAACACCGGCGGCATGGACGACCTGCTTGCCGCCCTCGATGCCGAACCCAATCTCGACATCCGTCTGTTTAATCCCTTTCTTTACCGAAAAATCCGCGCAGTCGGCTATCTTTACGACTTTCCCCGCCTGAACCGCCGCATGCACAACAAAATGCTGCTGGCAGACGGCAGCATTGCCGTACTCGGCGGCCGCAACATCGGAGACGAATATTTCCGAACCGGAACGGAAGCCGATTTTGCCGATTTGGACATTCTGGCCGCAGGCAGCATCAGCCGCGATATTGCGGAAGATTTCGAGCGCTATTGGCACAGTGCGTCCAGCTATGCTTTTGCAGACATCGCCCAAACCGCCGACCCGGTTCCCGGTGCGGCAGCACTTGCCCGTACCGAACACGGCGACCGTCCCCTCTGGCAGCAGTATCGCCATCTGCTGATTTCCTCCCCGCTGTTCAAAGACCTGCAGCAGGGCCGTCTGCAATGGACTGCCGTCCGTGCAGGGCTTATCAGCGACGACCCGGCAAAAGGTCTGGCACGCGGCAGGGAAAAGCAAAGCGTGGCGGAAAAGCTGCATGAGGTTATCGGCACTCCGGAAAAAGAAATATTCATCGTATCGCCCTATTTCGTACCGTCCGACGACGGTGTGGCAGCTCTTTCGGATTTGCGGCAAAACGGCGTAGCTGTCAGCGTTCTGACCAATTCACTGCACGCAACCGATGTGGCCGCCGTCCATTCCGGCTATGCGCGATACCGCAAAAAACTGCTGCAAAACGGCATCGGTCTTTATGAATTGAAAGCGGACTACGCTCCGCCCAAAAACCGCGACCGAGGTCTGACCGGCAGCAGTGTCAGCAGCCTGCATGCCAAAACCATTGTTGCAGACGGCAGAAAAATGTATGTCGGTTCGTTCAATTTCGACCCGCGCTCCGCCCGCCTCAATACCGAAAGCGGCATTTTAATCGAGCACGAAGGTCTGGCGGCTTCGGTGCAGCGCAGTCTTGCCGAAACCACACCGCAGCACGCCTACCGCGTGGTTTTGAACCGCCGGAGCCGTCTGCAGTGGCACGCACCGCCGCCCGAAGAAACCGTTCTGCACCAAGAACCGCAGGCCGGTTTCTGGAAACGTTTGGGCGTGAAGATTTTGTCCCTGCTGCCGATAGAGCCCCTGCTGTAAACCCTGTCCGCCGAACCGTTACGCCCATCATTGGACGGCAACGCCAGCCACGTTTTCCGAAACAGATAAAACCAGAAAACGCATAACGCATGAGAATGCGGTAAAGACGGATACTGAATGCCTTTGCCTCGCCGTTTCAGGCCATCGGATACAAATATGCCGTCTGCACCTTTCCGATGCAGACGGCGTGCCGGTATCAACAATTATTTACTGCCATTTCACAGGTTCAAGCGTCCAACCCTGTTCGCGCAAAAGCCGCACCAAACCGTCCGACCCGAGCAAATGCAGTGCGCCGACCGCAATCAGCGGCCTGCCTTCTGCCAGACGGCGGTTGATTTCGGGCAACCAGTTGCGGTTGCGCTGCGCCAGTAAAATCCTGTCGATAAAATGTCTGACAGCAGCACGCTCGCTTGGCGGCATCAATAGATCATCCTGCCAGCCGTCGAGATAAATCTGCCATAAGGCTGCCGCATCGCCGCGTCCGTAGGCTTCAACCATTTTCTTGCCGTTTGCCGATATTTTTTCACGGTGTTCCAAGGCAAAATCAATCATCGCAACGGCGGCAGAATCCGGCAGAGCCGACAACAGGCGCATTGTCTGCACATCGTCTTCCAAACCGTATACCGCTTTGCCGGCACGTTTCGCCCGTTTCAACAGCAAACCGTCCGCGCCGTATGCGCCGAGATAATCCTGCGGCAGCCCCGTATAGCCGGTCATCAGCGCGGCAAACCAAAGTCCGATGCGGTTGTCGGGAGCGAAAAGCGGCGCCATTGCCGCAGTAAGCGGACTTTCTGCCAACAGCTGGTGCAGACGCTCTGCTTTCTCCCGTCCCAAACCTTCCGCCAAACTCTTCTCCGCAACAATGGCAGCGAGAAATTCCGGCATTTTTTCAGGACGTTGCTGGTAATACTCCGGATCAACCGATAAAGTTTCCACCACCAATGTCCGACTATCGCCGACAGCCGTCTGCAAGCCCTCCGGCAGCCGTTCGTCCTTGCCTGCATGCAGCGTACCGGCCAAATAACCCGCAGGTTCGCCGTTTTTGCTGATGCTCCACAGCAGGGCTTCGGCATGACCGGCACCGGCTGCCCAAGCCTGCACGCAACAAACGGCCAGCAGGCAGAATATTGTTTTCAATATATGTTTCATCTTATTTTCTTTCTTGTTCCAACGCGAATTCGATTAATGCCCGACGCAAATCCGCCAATCCGCCGCCGTCTGCAACCGACAGCCGAACCGCCGCCGCCCTGCCTGCCGCATCGCGCAAAATGCCGTTGCACCGCTCGTTTTCCGGCAGCAGATCGGTTTTGTTGTACAGCAGCAGTTGCGGGATTTTGTCTGCGCCGATTTCTGCCAGCACCCGGTTCACATCGTCTATCTGCCGTTCGTATTCCGGATTCGAGACATCGACAAGATGCAGCAGCAGGTCTGCCGAGGCAGTTTCTTCCAAAGTGGCTGAAAAGGCAGCCACCAAACCATGCGGCAAATCGCGCACGAAACCGACCGTATCGCTCAGAATCACCGAGCATTCCGGCGACAGATAGAGCCTCCGCGCCGTCGTATCCAGCGTGGCGAAAAGCAGATCTTCGGCCAACACGTCGGCCTTGGTCAGACGGTTGAACAGGCTGGATTTTCCGCTGTTGGTATAACCGACCAGCGCAAATGTTTTCAAGTGCCCCGAAGAACGGGCTTTGCGGCGCGTGGCGCGTTGCGTTTCCATTGCTTTGAGACGGCGTTTCAGAGCCGTGATTTTCACCTGTATCAGACGGCGGTCTGTTTCCAACTGCGTTTCGCCCGGCCCTTTCAGGCCGATGCCGCCCTTTTGGCTCTGCAGATGTCCGTAGCCGCGTACCAGACGGCTGCTCAAATGCGTCAGCTGCGCCAGTTCTACCTGCAGACGGCCTTCCTGACTGCGCGCCCTCTGCGCGAAAATCGCCAGAATCAGCCCCACTCTGTCCAACACGCGGCATTGCAGCACTTTTTCCAGATTCCGCTCCTGAGTGGGCGTCAGTTCGTGGTTGAAAACAGCCAGTCCGATATTTTCCCGCCGTACGGTTGCGGCCAGCTCCTCCGCCTTGCCCGTGCCGACAAACAGAGCCGGATGCGCCCTGTCGCGCCTGGCGGTTTCCACCGCCGCCAATTCCCCGCCTGCCGCCCGTACCAGTTCGCCCGCTTCGGCCATTGCTGCGGAAAACGCCCGTTCGCGGCTTTCGTTCGTTCCGGAAAACGCATCTGCCAGCATCACGCCCGCCAGCATCACGCGTTCGGCTTTTTCCAAACTTTTATCTACTTTGAATTTTGACAAAATCCGTCCTTTTTTCTTTCTGCACCGTCTTAAATATCGGGACTGCAGACGGCTTCTGCATACAGACAGCCGGGGATTGTAGCCCAGAGTCTCCCTATCTGCCATCTTTGCCCGAACCGTATAAGGGAAAAATACCGCCCGAAACATTCGGACGGTATTTTTCGCACGACTGCTCAAAAAGGCTGCCGCATCTTTATCAAAATCACCACTGGTAACCCAAGCTGCCGCCCCAGTTCACATGGCGGCGCGAATTCACACCCACGCCGAATTTGACGGAATACTTGTTGTTGTCGGAATTATGTGCAATGCCGACAGCCACGGCGGTCTGATTGCGGTAGCCGGCAGTTGCCACCGACATCATGCTCTTACCCGCTTCGTTCGGACGCTGCAGGAAAGCCATCGCTGTCGCCCCTGCAATACCGGCCTGCAAATCCTTATCCATCGTACCGATTTTGTTGTACACATCGCCGAACTTGGCATTTGCCGTGCCGATAGCCTCATAAAGCTGGCTGCCGTTGACCGCTTCTTTGCTGTCGGCGGCAATCCTGCCGTCTGCAACATTTCGGATGCTTACCGCATTGTTGTCTGCACCGTTCAGTATCAGGGCATTGTCGCCGACAGCCAAATCAATCCGGCTGCCGTTTTCTGCCAGCGTTATCCCTTTGAATTCGGGTTTCTCGACAAGGCTTACGGCATACTCGGTTACATTGCCTTCTTTGGCCGACGGCGTAACCTTCACATTGCCCGAACCGCTGACTTCCGCACCGTTTGCATTGACTGTAAAGGTCAGCAGGGTGTCGCCCTCATGCCGTTCGATAGCAGCGATATTCGTGCCTTTGGCGATTTCCACCAACTTGCCGTCGCCTTTATCGCCCTTAGGACCCTGCGGACCGGTGTCGCCTTTATCTCCTTTCGGACCTTGCGCGCCCGGAATGCCTTGCG
>JAUMYW010000021.1 GCA_030528455.1 Neisseria sp. | reverse complement strand
TCAGAAGGTTTTTGTCATCTCTACAAACAGATTGTTTTTGCGGTAATCATACAAAAACACATTGCTGCGGTTGCGGGTGTGGCGCATGGTCAGGCGCGGGGTTACGCCCCAAAAATGGATGTTGCGGTGCCATAGCGAGAGGTTCAGGCCGAGCGTGCGGTCACGGCGGGTTTCGAGTATCGGCCAAGGCATCGGTGCGCGGTAAGTGCGTCGCCCCCAAGTGGCAGAGACGCGACTGCTGAAGCCTTTCGGCCATTCCTGTATCCAACCTAACGACACGGCTTGGCGGCGGTTGCTGTTGTCTCTGTCGCGCAGATTTTCACGTTCAAATTCATAACCGCCGAACCATGCCTGCCTCGGGTCGGTTTGATACACGGCGGTTTGGCCGAAGCGCAGGATATTGCCGTTGAAGCGGGGGCGGTTTGCATAGCGGATTTTTTCGGCGGCGACGTGGTTGATGATGCGCCATTTCGGGTTAAGCCGTATATCGGCATCGAATTTTGTACCGAAACTGTCGGAATACGGCTCGGCATCTTCGCCGAAACGGCGGTGTTGGGCATACGGCATCAGGGAAAATGCGCGGTTGGCATTGCGGTAGCCGATACCGGCGGCGGCCTGTACGGCCAAATCGTTGTAATGCTTGGCGGAAGGGTAATATTTGCCGTAGAGGTCGGCGGAAAACTTCGCCAGCCAGTTGCCTGCCAGCGGCCAGTCTTTTTCTGCACCGAAGCGGTAGGCAATGCCGGACACGTTTTCGGCCTCGGCTTCCGATTTCAGACGGCCTTCCTGTTTGACGGCGGGTGCGTTGTTGATGTTTGGTTCGTAGGTATAATTCAAACCGCCGTCAAACCGCCAGCGGTGGCGTTTCTGCAATTCTTCTTGGAATGCGGCGAGTAGGTTTTTTTCACGTTCGGGCAGGGCGGTCTGCGCCAGCAGTTTGTCTATTTGGTCTTGTGCGGCTCGGTCTTGGTTGTCGTAAAACAAAGCCAGCGTGAGGTGGAAACGGATCACGTCCGATTCGGGTTTCTCTGCAATCAGGCCCCGCAGCAGCGGGGCGGCTTCGGCAAAACGGCCTTCGTACATGGCAAGCTTACTCTCTGCCAAACGCAGCAGAATATGGTCGCGTACGGTATCGGGCAGTTTGAGGTACACCGGCAGCAGCAGGCGCATGCCTTCGATATCGTTATCCATAACACTCTGATCAAGCAGGCGGTTGAGCAGCTGCGGTTGTGCCAACAAGCCGGCTTCGTCGATGTCGGTAACGGCGGTATCGGATACGCGGTTTTCAGGCGGCACCGGTACGGCGGTTTCGATGGTGCGCGGTTCGGGCAGGTTTTGCGGCAGCGGCTCGGGGCGGTATTCCGGTGTAACGGTTTCTGCTTGTGCGGCAGTGGCCAGCAGCAGGGTAAAAGTGTAGAAAAATTTGGTGTTCATCATCGTTGTTCTGGAAACGGAAACAGGCCGTCTGCAACTTGAAAATCAAGTTGCAGACGGCCTTTCGTCCGGATTAAAACTTCATTTCAAAGCCTACCGTGATGTTGCGGCCGGGCGCGGCGAATTGTGCGTAGTTCGAACCGGGAACCTGTTGCTGTGCCAAAGAATTCGAAGAGCTTTGGCGCAGGGTTTCCCACATCAGGTAGCGGTGGTTGAACAGATTGTACACACCTGCACGCAATGCCGCTTTTTTCCACGGTTTCCAGTAGCCGCTTACGTCAACCGTCGTCCAAGGGCGGCTGGCGGCTTTGGTGGCGGCTTTGCTGCGGTTTTTGCCGTCGCCGTGATCGACTTTGCTGATCAGCTCTTGCGGATTTTTGCCGCGCGAATGCGTCCAGTTGGCGGTTACGCCCCATTTTTCAGACGGTGAATCGTAGTTCATCCCGACCACATAACGCGAAGGCTGGATGGTTTCCAAAGGATAATCCGAAGTGTAGTCGAAGCGTTCGTGGGTGTTGTTGAACAGACGTTTCGCCTTGATGCGGTTGTACGCCAGATTCAGCGACAGGCCTTCCGGCATTTTTTCCCACAGGCCGTTCAGGTCGATGGTGCTGCGGAAGTTGATACCGCGCAAATCTGCATTTTGCAGATTGAAGTTGCCTATTTTTTTGATAACACCGTTTTGGGTGCCCTGTGCAACCGCATAGGCAATCAAGTCGCGGTAACGGCTGTCGAACACACTCAATTCGGCATTGCCGAACGCACCTTTGAAGGTCAGACCGATTTCTTGATTGAATGATTTTTCCGGTTTCAAATCAGCGATATGGTGGGCATCGTTGTCGCGACCCAAACCCGGAACGTCATAACCGTACAGATCTTGGAAGCTTGGTACGCGGAAGCCGTTGGAGGCGCGGTAGGAAACGGCCCAGTTGTTGTTCGGTTTGACCACCAGGCCGGCATTCCATGATTTGTTCAAATAGGTTTTGCTACGGATGGCGGCATCGTCCGTTTTGAAGCTGTGGCGGTCGAGACGGAAGCCCAAACCCAAATCCACATATTTGCCCAGCGACATATTGTCGCGCAGGGAAACATAGAAGCTGCTGCCTTTAATCGGCTTGCGCGCGCAGTGGTCGAGCCGGTATTCTTGACAGATGTCTTCGTGCTTCATCACGCTGCCCGCATCGCGGTAAATGCCCACTCTGTATTTTTTGCCGTTGACGGTGCGTTCTTCCTGGCCGATATACTCGTAGTTTTTGACGGCTTCGCTGTCATGCAAAGTTTTGTCAAAGGCAGAATCGAAGCGATCGAAACCTGCGGCGGCCTGCACTTTGTGGCGGCTCCAATCCCAATCGAAGGTTTTGTTCCACTTGGTGTTGAACACCAGATGGTTTTCTTTGTATTTGATTTGTTCGCGCTTCAAATACGAACCCGGTTTGTCGGCAGACGGTTTGCAGTTCAATGTGGTGCTGCTGTCTCCGTAAGGCGAGCAGGCCGCGTAGGTTGATGCGGTGTCAATTTTGATGTTTTGGCGGTCGAGATTGATTTCGAGATTGTCTGCCCAAGTGTTTTCGGACGGCGTGTAGCGGTAGGCCAGGCCTTGGCGTTGTTTGTTGTGCCGCTCTTCGAAGAAGCGGGCGCGGGTCCAAGCAAGCAGGGCAAAACCTTCGCTCGGGTCGTTTTTCCAGATGCCGTCGCTGTTTTTGCGCTCGTGTTCCAATTCGCCGCGTGCCTCCGGTGCGTAATAAGCGGCGTGGCGCATATTGCGGCTGTCGTATTTCTGACGGGTGTGTTCGGTCAGAATGCCGGCGTAATGTTCAGGCGAAAAGCGGTAACCCAAACGTCCCAGCCAAGAGCCGCTTTGGTATTCCATCGGATTGGGGCGGATGCGTTTGGAACCTGTATAGGCTGCAGACGGCAGGGTTTCTTTACGGTAGGCCATCAGCTCGTTGCGCTGTTTGTCTTCTTCCGGCGTATAAGGCTGTGCTTGCGGGTCGCGGCTGCCGGGCGTGTAGCCGTCGGGATATACGCCCAATGAGGCGGTGTGCTTCAGGCATTCGTCGCCGGTACAGTCTTCGAAGCGGAAGAGGTTGTCGGCCAGTTGTCCGGGTTCGCCGCGCAAATCGTATTTGTTTTCGTAGGCACCGAGTTTGTAGAAAGTGTGTTTGCCTCTGGCGGCATCTTTGTGGATGGAGATTTCTTTGCCTTTACGGTGGGTGTATTGCAGCAGGCCTTCAAAACCGTTGTAGCTGAACGCGCCGCCGACGGTTTGGGCAAAGCGTTTGTCTTTGCTGCTGAAGGCGGTTTTGCTGGTCAGCCCCCAGTTTTTACCGTCTTCAATGAAATCGCCGACGTTTTTGGTGTAGTAGTTTACCGAACCGCCCAATGCACCGCTGCCGGTTTCGGCGGCATTGCTGCCTTTGCTGATTTCTACGGAGGAAACGTTTTCAAACTCGATTTCGTTCATTGAGCCGCTGCCGCCGCTTTTCGAGGTGGTGTCGGCGTAGGATTGCAGCTGGGGAATACCGTCGACGGAAACCTGCACGCGGTTTTTATCCACACCCCGGATGGAGAAGCCGGCACTGCCGCCGCGCCCTTGCTCGACAACGGAGATGCCGGGATCGTAGCGCACGAGGTCGCGGATACCCTGTACTTGTTCTTTTTCCAGAGTTTCTGCGGTTTTGACGACTTTGCCCAGACCGGTTACTTCTTGGGTTTTGCGATTCACGCGTTTGGGGGCGGTTACGCGGATTTCTTGCAATTCTACTTCTGTATCCGCCTTCGGCGCATCGGCATAGGCATAAAGCGGTGCGAAGCAGACGGCTAAGGCCGTTACGAGGGTTTTCTGTTTGAGATGTTTCATAGATTCACCAAATCTGTATTCTGTGTGACGGAAAGCGTGGCGGCTTTCCGCAATAAAAGGTTTTTCAGACGGCCTGTTATCGGTTGGGCCGCCTGAAAACGGGCAATGTGGTTTTCTGCTGCCTTACGACATGAAAAGGCTTAATCCTGACGTATTGCGCCGAATACCGCGCCGGCTCGGATGCCGGTACCGTGTGCGCCGTCTTTTTCACTGTTGTAGTGCAGCATGCCGCCCAGTTCGCGCGCATTCGGGCCGTAGAATCCGCCGGTCACTTTGGCATCGCGTATTTCCGGACGGAAGCTCTGTACATTGCCGCTGTCAAACGGGAAACCGCCGTTCGGAGTGGCTGCCGTACCTTCGAAACCGTTACCTTTCAGTTGTGCGGTAATGTCGAATACGCGGATGCTGTGTGCGGAAATCAATTTTCCGGTCAGGGATTTGTTTTCGAAGTCCACATCAAATTCCGAACGGTTGGCCAATCGGTCGCTGCTCAGGCCGGACATATCCGCGCTTTGGAAAAACTCTTTGTTGCGGAAGATGTTTTTCTCAGGCGAAGCCATTTGGATAAAGCCTGACCAAGTGCCGACATATTGTGCTTTGCCGGTTTGAGGAACCGCGCTCAAAGGCGTGCGTTCGCCTTGCAGAAACAGACCTCCGAGCAGGCCGCCGCCCGCTTGTTCGGCCAGACGGTAAGTACCGAAGCGCAGATAACTCAAATTGCCGCAGCAGAAATGTACCGAGCCTTCTTCTCCTTCTGCGGATTTTGTAGCCGTTTGGTCCGAACCCCAGACTGCTTCGTTCAGGTCGAAGGTTTTGCCGCCGAAACGTAGTTTCATGGCGTAGCCGAAATTGGTCAGAGATTTCGGTTCGATTTTACTCAGGCGTTCGCGTGGTTCGGGGTTGTTCAGATATTCTCCGGCGTATTCGGCATCGTCTTGATAATCGGTAGTTTCTGCGCGCTTGGCATAAGGCAGGTGTGCGGCATCAAACAAGGTATCGAACTTGTCGCGGTTTTCTTCGCTGTCGTCTTGGGCGTTGTCGCGTTTGGCACCGAATACGCCGAACAGGGAATTGTCGTTGGTTAGGAATTTACCGGCCAATTCTTCCCCTTTCGGGCCGTAGAAACCTCCTTCCAGAAGGTCGGAGTTTTGGCCGAACAGTTCTTTGTCGATTGCCGAGGCATCTTCGGCGACAACCGATTTGGCTTTGCCGGTGAAGCGGTTGTTTTTCAGATCGGCGCTGATTTCATACAGTTTGCGGGTATCGTTGTCCGCCCGCAAACGGTAGCCCAAATTGCCCGTCAGTTTTTTCTCGGCGAAGTTGACGGTAAATTCGGAAAGCCAGTCGGCGGTCGATTGGAAGGTTTCATCGGACGCGCTGGCCAAGTCGCCGTCGCCTTTTTCTTCGTGATAACCGTTGCCTGCGCCGTCAAATGTGCCTTTGCCGATGTTTTTGCGGTTCATTTTGGCATCGGAGATAAAGTTCCACTGTCCTCTGTATTGCACGCTTTCTTGTTGAGGCAGGACGGGTGAGGGTTGGATGCCGCGATAGAAAGTATAGGTATTGGAGCCGGATATATGGCTGGTGTATTTGCCGTAAGGTCCTTTGGTGATTTCGTCAGGGTAGTCGTCGCTGACATGACCGAAACGGATATAGTGGTATTTTTTTGCTCTGTCACGGGTGCTGACAAAGCCTCTTGTGGGGAAAGTCTGCCGTCTAATCGGGTCGAAAACACGACCGCTACCGTTCGGGTCGGCTTTCAAAACATCTATTTTGGGAGCAGTCAGTTCTGCAGAAGTCAGTTCTTCCAATGAAGCGGGATCAAAGGCAACGTGCGGTTGGACTTCCGTCGGAAGGCCGTTGCTGTCTTGTAGTTCTTCACCTTCGGCATCGTATCTGCCCCGATCCCTGCGGACGTTTTTCATCACATAACCCAAGCCGGGTTTTTTAAAAGCCTCTTGCTCTTCCGTACTTTGGCGCGGTTCGGCAACTCGTTCGATTTTCTTTTTCTCGGGCAGTTTCTCTTCGGTGTTTACTTCGATGGTATCGAAGCTGCCTCCGCCGGCACATGCGCCCAGCAGCAGGGTCAGGCCGGCTGCGGACAGTCGTTTGCTGTGCTTGTTCATTATTCTCTCTCTTTGATTTGAAAATGAAAAAGAAATTAAGAATTAATTTCATCTGCTGAAAATATGATTTTACAGAAGAAAACAAATAATAACAATTCTTGTTGTTAAGTTAATTTGACGGGGTTTGTGCGGTTTTGCGGAGTGTGAGGAAGCCGCATAATGGAAGGCTGCCTGAAAAACGTTGTGTTCGGACAGCCTTTACGGAATGTACGGGCTGTTTATTTGCCGATACAGAACCTAGAAAAAATTACGCCCAACAAATCATCTGCCGTAAATTCTCCGGTGATTTCGTTGCAGGCGGTTTGAGCCAGCCGCAGGTGTTCGGCCAAGAGTTCGATTTGGTTGTTGCCGCACAGGGCGGCGTTTTCGAGTTCGGCTTCGGCGGCGTGCAGTGCGGTAAGGTGGCGGCTGCGGGCGAGAAACAGGCTTTCGCTTTCGCCCTGCCAGCCGATTTCCTGCAACAGGGCTTGTTTCAACAAATCCAAGCCTTCGCCGGTTTTGGCGGAAAGTTTGATTAAGGTATCTGCGCCGCTTTGCGTATCGAGGCCGTCTGTAAACATACCTGCCGATTCGCCGGTGAGGTCGGTTTTGTTGTGGATTTCGATTTTTTTCAGATTGTCGGGCAGGCTGTCGAGAACGGTTTGGGTTTTGGCGTTGATGCCTTCGCGCGGGTCAATCAGAATCAGGGCGACATCGGCCTCTTTTACGGCTTTATGGCTGCGCTCGATACCGATTTTTTCCACCACGTCGTCGGT
>JAUMYW010000020.1 GCA_030528455.1 Neisseria sp. | reverse complement strand
CGCGACCTCAACCTTGGCAAGGTTGCGCTCTACCAACTGAGCTATTCCCGCATCGGATTGCATTTGATCTTTAAGTTTTGGAGCGGGAAACGAGTCTCGAACTCGCGACCTCAACCTTGGCAAGGTTGCGCTCTACCAACTGAGCTATTCCCGCGTTTTCTTTGTCTGTTGTAGAAAAGAAGCCGCCATTATAACGGCGTTTCAGAAACTGTCAAGCATTCGGCTTCATTTTTTATTTAAATTCTCGCCACGCCATTTTGAGATAGTAAAACATCGACCACAAAGTCAATACGGATGAAACCAGCATCAACAGGTTGCCCCAAAACAGCAAATCGATACCGTAAAAATTTTCCATGCCTGCCAGCAGAAGGAAAATAGCCAGTATTTGGGCGGCCGTCTTGAATTTCCCGATGTTGGCAACAGCTACACTGCTCCTTTTGCCCATTTGTGCCATCCATTCGCGCAGAGCCGAGATGGTGATTTCCCGACCGATGATAATCATGGCGAAAAGTTCGTGCGTACGGCCGATACTGACCAAAAGAATCAGGGCGGCAGCCACCATCAGTTTGTCGGCAACCGGGTCGAGAAATGCGCCGAAATCGGAAGTCTGCTGCCAACGCCGTGCCAGAAACCCGTCAAACCAATCAGTCAGGCCGGCGAGGGCGAACACCAGCGCTGCCGTCCAATTGGCGGTTTGGGGCGAAAGCCATTCGGCCGGCAAGTAAAACAAGGCGGTAAATACGGGTATCAGCACCACGCGCAGCCATGTCAGCAAAATAGGGATATTCCAACTCATGATGTTTTCGGTGTGGCTTTTGTTTGGTGTTCAAACATTTATTTCAAACGGCGGGCTATTATAGCCGAGTTTCTGCATGACGGCGGGGTTTTCGCTGCTTCGATGCCGTCTGCAGCCGGATTTTGCCTCGTCTGCAGACGGCATGGCTGCCGCCATCAGTGCAGATGGTTGTAGATTTTTTCGGCCAGGGTGCGGCTGATGCCTTCGGTTTGCGCCAAATCGTCCACGCTCGCCACACTGATGCCGCGCAAGCCGCCAAAACGTGCCAGCAGGGCCTGGCGGCGTTTGCTGCCGATACCGGGAATGTCGTTGAGCGAGGAAGTCAGACGGATTTTGTCGCGCTTGCGGCGGTGTCCGCTGATCGCAAACCGGTGTGCTTCGTCCCGCACGGTCTGCAAAAGATGCAGGGCTGGGCTGTTCGGCGGCAGACGGAAGGCTTTGTCTGTAAACGGCAGAATCAGTTCTTCCAAACCGGCTTTTCGTTCGGGACCTTTGGCAATACCGATAATCGGTATCTGCAAACCGAGCTCCTTCCATACTTCGACCGCTACGCCGACCTGCCCCCTGCCTCCGTCAATCAGCACGGCATCAGGCCACTTGACTGTTTCGCCGTTGGCTTCGGCTTCAACCATTTTGCTGTAACGGCGGGTGAGCACTTCGCGCATGGCTGCGTAGTCGTCGCCGGCTTTGGCAGCGGCAATGTTGTAGCGGCGGTATTGGTCCGGTTGGATGTTTTGCTCGTCGTACACCACGCATGACGCTACGGCAGCTTCGCCCTGCGTATGACTGATGTCGAAACATTCCAAGCGTTGCAGACCGTCTGCCTCCATGTCCAGCAGGCTCGCCAGCTCTGCGATGCGGTTCGCCCTGCTGCCGTGCCGCATCCTGTGTTGCGTAATGGCCAGGCGGGCATTTTTTTCCGCCATATCCAGCCACACTTTGCGCTCGCCCCGGGTTTTGTCAGCAAAAGCAATCCGTCTGCCCCGCTCTTCGTTCAAAGCCGTCTGCACAACGGGCGGTACGGTAAAATTCGTGATGAGTACATCAGGCTTGGCTTTGCCCAAATAATGTTGGGCAACAAATGCTTCGGCATAATCCTGTCCTTCCGGCTCGGGATCATGGCGCACGTCGGGGAAAAAGCTTTTGTCGCCGACATACCGGCCGCCGCGTATGCTCACCCAATGGATGCACACCGTTCCCTGTTCCGCCGCCAAGGCCAGTACGTCAATATCTTTCGGATTGTTCGGATTGCGGCTGTCGACAAACTGCTTGCTCTGCACCAGCCCCAATGCTTGGATTTGATCGCGGTAGCGCGCGGCTTCTTCAAACTGCAAAGCATCGGAAGCCGTCTGCATCTTGCCGTACAGCATCTGTGTCAGTTCATCGGTTCTGCCGTTGAGAAAGGCCTCTGCCTCCCGCACGGAAGAACGGTAGTCTTCCGCCGAAATATGCCCGACACACGGTCCCGAACAGTGTTTTATCTGATACAGCAGGCAGGCGCGGTCGCGGTGGGCAAACACACTGTCTTCGCACGTTCTCAGCCGAAATACCTTTTGAAGAATCCGGATACTGTCGCGTACGGCATAACCGTTCGGGTACGGTCCGAAATACCGGTTGGGCTTTTTCAGCGTGCCGCGATAGTGCGCCATCTGCGGAAACTCATGCCCGCTCAGCATCAGATAAGGATAGCTTTTGTCGTCTCGGAACAAAATATTGTATTTCGGCGACAGGGCCTTGATAAAATTGTTTTCCAAAATCAGAGCTTCAGCCTCGGAACGGGTAACCGTTATTTCGACCGAACGCACCTGCTTCACCATCAGTGCAATGCGCGGAGAATGATCGTTTTTCTGAAAATATCCCGATACACGCCGTTTCAGGTTGACCGCCTTACCCACATACAGCACCATGCCGTCTGCATCCAGCATACGGTAAACACCCGGCAAAGACGGTAGGTTTTTCAGAAACAGAGCAATATCGAAATCGGCCACAATCAATTTCCGCAAGAAAATGCAAACAAACCCCCATTATACGGCAAAGCCGCGCCGCAAAGCGTTTACGGAGCAGAGTGCAAAGCGTTATAATGGCGTGCATTCCAACAAAGCCGAAAGTTGAATGCATCATGCGTATCGTAGAAAAAGCCTACACCTTCGACGACGTTCTGCTCGTCCCCGCGCACTCCCAAGTCCTCCCGCGCGACGTCTCTCTGAAAACTCCTCTCACCCGCTCCATTACTCTGAACCTACCCCTGCTCTCCGCCGCCATGGACACCGTAACCGAAGCACGTCTGGCCATCTCCATGGCACAGGAAGGCGGCATCGGCATCATTCACAAAAACATGACGCCCGAACAGCAAGCTCGTGCGGTTGAAAAAGTCAAACGCCACGAAAGCGGCATTGTCAAAGACCCGATTACCATTCCGCCGGAAACCCTTATCGGCGATTTGCTGAAAATGCTGGCTCAGCGCAAACGCAAAATTTCCGGTCTGCCCGTTGTCGAAAACGGCAAAGTCGTCGGTTTGGTTACCAATCGCGATTTGCGTTTTGAAAAACGCCTGGATCAGCCCGTTTCCGCCATTATGACTCCGCGCGAACGCCTGGTAACTGTACCCGAAGGCACTTCGGTCGAAGATGCGCGCGAAATCATGCACGAACACAAAGTCGAACGCGTGCTGGTGGTAAACGATGCATGGGAACTCAAAGGCCTGATTACGGTTAAAGATATTCTGAAAACCACCGAATTTCCCAACGCCAACAAAGATGCAGACGGCCGCCTGCGCGTCGGCGCGGCAGTCGGTGTCGGCGCAGATACGGACAAGCGCGTAAAAGCACTGGTTGCCGCCGGTGCGGACGTTATCGTCGTCGATACCGCGCACGGCCACAGCCAGGGCGTACTCGACCGCGTGAAATGGGTGAAAGAAAATTTCCCGCAGGTTCAGGTTATCGGCGGCAATATCGCCACCGCCCAAGCCGCACGAGATTTGGTTGCAGCGGGCGCGGATGCCGTTAAAGTCGGCATCGGCCCGGGTTCGATTTGCACGACCCGCATCGTTGCCGGTGTCGGCGTGCCGCAACTGACCGCCATTCATAATGTTGCCGAAGCTTTGAAAGGCACGGGCGTACCGCTGATTGCCGACGGCGGCATCCGTTTCTCCGGCGATGTGGCGAAAGCTTTGGCCGCCGGCGCGAGCTGCGTAATGTTGGGCGGTATGTTTGCCGGCACGGAAGAAGCTCCCGGCGAAATCGAACTGTATCAAGGCCGCTCGTACAAATCTTACCGCGGCATGGGTTCGCTCGGCGCCATGAGCCAGGGGTCGAACGACCGCTATTTCCAAGACAAACAGGAAAGTGCCGACAAATACGTACCCGAGGGCATCGAAGGCCGCGTACCGTACAAAGGTCCGATTGTTCAAATTATCCACCAAATCATCGGCGGTCTGCGTTCGAGTATGGGCTATTTGGGCTGCAAATCGATTGCCGAAATGCATGAGAAAGCAGAGTTTGTAGAAATCACCTCGGCAGGCATGAACGAGTCGCACGTCCACGATGTGCAGATTACCAAAGAAGCACCAAATTACCACCGCTGATTCCGTATGCCGTCTGCACCTTGCAGACGGCATTTGTTTGCCCCGAAAACAGGCCCGACAGCTCGTTTCCCTTCCGGCAAACAGGTATAATACTGCTGGATTTTTCCAATTTCAGACGGCATTTGGCACAACGCGGATGCCACCCGCCCCACTCAAACAGAACACATTTTCAGGAGTCTGACGATGAGCACGATTATCGACATTTTTGCCCGCGAAATTTTAGATTCGCGCGGCAACCCCACCGTAGAATGCGACGTATTGCTGGAAAGCGGCGTAATGGGTCGCGCCGCCGTACCGAGCGGTGCCTCCACCGGCCAGAAAGAAGCATTGGAGCTGCGCGACGGCGATCCGAAACGCTATCTTGGCAAGGGCGTATTGAAAGCTGTCGACCACATCAATAATGAAATTGCTCAGGCTCTGATCGGTATCGATGCTTCAGAACAAGCCTATATCGACCAGCTGATGATTGAGCTGGACGGCACGGAAAACAAAGGCCGCCTCGGTGCCAACGCCACACTGGCCGTATCTATGGCCGTTGCCCGCGCCGCAGCCGAAGATGCCGGCCTGCCTCTGTACCGCTACTTGGGCGGAGCCGGTCCGATGGCTATGCCCGTGCCGATGATGAACGTGATCAACGGCGGCGCACATGCCAACAACAGCTTGGATATTCAAGAGTTTATGATTATGCCTGTGGGAGCAAAAAGCTTCCGCGATGCCCTGCGCTGCGGTGCCGAAATTTTCCATGCTTTGAAAAAATTGTGCGACGGCAAAGGCTTCCCGACTACTGTCGGCGACGAAGGCGGTTTCGCGCCGAATCTGAATAGCCACGAAGAAGCCCTGCAACTGATGCAGGAAGCCGTAACCGCTGCCGGTTATACCGTAGGCGAAGACGTTCTGTTTGCGCTCGACTGCGCTTCCAGCGAATTCTATAAAGACGGCAAATACCACCTAAACGCAGAAGGCCTGGCTCTGACCAGCGAAGAATTTGCCGACTATCTAACCAAACTGGTAGAGGCTTATCCGATTGTTTCCATTGAAGACGGCATGGACGAAACCGACTGGGAAGGCTGGAAACACCTCACCGACAAACTGGGCAAAAAAGTCCAATTGGTCGGCGACGACTTGTTTGTAACCAACCCGAAAATCCTGTCCGAAGGCATTGAAGCAGGTGTGGCCAATGCGCTGCTGGTGAAAGTCAACCAAATCGGCACTTTAAGCGAAACATTGAAAGCCGTCGAGCTGGCCAAACGCAACCGCTATACCAGCGTAATGAGCCACCGTTCGGGCGAAACCGAAGACAGCACTATTGCCGACCTTGCCGTTGCTACCAACTGTATGCAGATCAAAACCGGTTCGCTGAGCCGTTCCGACCGCATGGCCAAATACAACCAGCTGCTGCGTATCGAAGAAGAATTGGCCGAAGCCGCCTACTATCCCGGCAAAGCCGCCTTCTACCAGATTGCCAAATAAGGTGCAGACGGCATGAAGTGGGTAACGCTGATTCTGACTGTCGCCTTAGGCTACTTCCATTATCATTTATGGATAGCCAAAGGCGGCTGGCAGGATATGTCCAAACTGAAAGACGAAGTCGCAGCACAAGACAACAAGAACACAGCCTTGGCCTTACGCAATACTGCCCTGGCTGCCGAAGTTGCCGACCTTGCCGAAGGTAAAGAAGCCATTGCCGAAATCGCCCGTGTCGATTTAGGCTACATTGAAGAAGGTGAAACGTACTACCGTCTGGTCAAACGTTTCAAGCATTAACAGCAATGCCGGTCGGCCCCAACGGCCGGCATTTTTCTTTTACAGACAAAACCATGGAAAATATCCGCGAATACGTCAGACAACAAGCCGAACAGGCCAAACAGGCATTTTACCGCTTGGCACAAGCACAAACAGCACAAAAAAATGCCGCCCTGCTTGAAATGGCAGATTTATTGCAGCAGCACAGCGGCAAGATTCTAGCAGCCAACGAAAAAGACCTGCAGACGGCATCTGCCAAAAATTTGGATGCGGCCTCAATCGACCGTTTGAAACTGACCGAACAAACCATCAACAACATGTGCGAAGGCTTACGCCAAATAGCCGACCTACCCGACCCTGTCGGCGAAATGGACGAATTTCGCATCCGCCCAAACGGTCTGAATATCGGAAAAATGCGCGTCCCCCTGGGTCTTATCGGCATTATTTACGAATCACGCCCTAATGTAACCATCGATGCCGCAGCACTCTGTCTCAAATCCGGAAATACCTGCATACTGCGAGGCGGCAGTGAAGCCTTCCACAGTAACAGCGCAATCGCTGCCCTTATCCGCCAAGCCTTAAACAAACACGACCTGCCCGAAGCTTCGGTCGTTTTCATTGAAAGCACCGACCGCGAAGCCGTCGGAGTCATGCTACAAATTCCCGAACTGATTAATGTCATCATTCCGCGCGGTGGCAAAAGCCTGGTTGCCCGCATTTCCGCCGAAGCACGCGTTCCCGTCATCAAACACCTGGACGGTATCTGCCACGTATACCTGGACGAATTCGCCGACACCGACAAAGCCGTCAATATCGCATTCAACGCCAAAACCTCCCGCTACGGCACCTGCAATACCATGGAAACCCTGTTGGTTCACCGCAATCGAGCAGCCGAACTCCTTCCCCTCCTGGCCAAGCAATACACCATGAAACAAGTCGAATTGCGCGGTTGCAGCGAAACCCGGCAGATTCTGCCCGATATACAGGAAGCTACCCAAGCAGACTGGACAACCGAATATCTCGCACCGGTTTTATCCATCAAAATCGTCGGCAATCTGCAAGAGGCCATCGAGCACATCAACCGTTACGGCAGTCACCATACCGATAGCATCGTTACCGAACATTACAGCCATGCCCAAACTTTCCTGCGCTTGGTGGACAGTGCCAGCGTGATGGTGAATGCCTCCACCCGCTTTGCAGACGGCTTTGAATACGGACTGGGCGCAGAAATCGGCATTTCCACCGATAAAATTCATGTGCGCGGTCCTGTCGGATTACACGGCCTGACCGGACAGAAATGGGTTGTACTCGGCAACGGGCAAACACGGTAATATTTTTATAATGTGGAATTTTTCCGACATGCCTACAATAAGAAGCCGTCTGCAGATACAGACGGCTTTACCCGTTTCAGCTATTCCCCAATCAAGAGCAGCCTCCCCAATCCAAATTATTTCTGTCTGACGGCGGGCAGATTTTGTTTTTTAGGCATGGGTTGGACGGTTGCCTGATATTTTCATAACCGAATATTCAAACAAAGTTAAATTTCAAATAAGGACATTTTA
>JAUMYW010000019.1 GCA_030528455.1 Neisseria sp. | reverse complement strand
TCAAAGATACTGTGAAGTTTTGTTAAGTTCCTTTGAGCCTGTAATATATAAGCCTGTAATATATAAGGCCGTCTGAAAAGGAGGATTTATGCAGTTTTCCGAATACCGCCGTTACGATGCGGTCGGTTTGGCAGAACTTATCCGCAAAGGCGAAGTGTCGGCAGATGAAGTGTTGCAGACGGCTTTGGCACGTTTGGACGAAGTCAATCCGCAGTTGAACCTGCTTGCCTTTGACGGCAGAGCGCGGGCGGCGGCGTGGCAGATGCCGTCTGAAAACGCGCCTTTGGCAGGCGTTCCGTTTCTGCTCAAAGACCTCTTGGCCGACTGGCAGGGCGTGCCGACCGTATCCGGCTCGCGCATGACGCGCGGCAAAACGGCTGCGGCAAACAGCGCGCTCACGCAGGCCTATCTGGATTCGGGCGTGCGCCTGTTCGGTAAAACCACCACGCCCGAATGCGGGCTGTATCCCGTAACCGAATCCGAAGTGTACGGCATCACGCGCAATCCTTGGCACTCGGACCATACGCCCGGCGGCAGCAGCGGCGGTTCGGCGGCTGCGGTGGCGGCGGGCATCGTACCGGCCGCGCACGGCGGAGACGGCGGCGGCTCCATCCGTCTGCCCGCGCACAACTGCGGCGTGTTCGGCCTCAAACCGAGCAGGGGCAGAAGCGGCTTCGCGCCGGTCATGAGCGAAGCATGGCAGGGATTGGTGTGCGAACACGTTTTAACGCGCAGCGTGCGCGACAGCGCACTGTTTCTCGACATCGCCGCACAAACGCAGCCGCAGTCGCCGTATGCCTGCCCGCGCCCCGACATTCCGTTTGCAGACGGCATCAAACGCGAAACAGGCCGTCTGAAAATCGCGTTTTGGCGCAAACCCTGGTTCGGCGGCGGCAACGATGCGGGAACGGAAGCCGCGTTTGCCGACAGTCTGAAACTGCTGTCGTCGGCAGGCCATGAATTGGAAGAAGCTTCGCCCGATTTCGCGCCGCCCGAAACGCTCAACCGCGCCATGCAGGTTTTGGTAATGGGTGAAACCGCCAAGCTGCTGCACCTTTACCGCGCCGAACACGGCCGCTGGCCGCACCACAGCGAATGCGAACCGGTAACCTGGTCGCTGATGATGCAGGGCAAATACGCAAGCGCGGGCGAAATGGCATGGGCGCGCGATGTAATGTTGGCGCAAAGCCGCGCCGCTGCTGCATTTTTCGAATGTTACGATGTGCTGATGACACCCGTCTGTCCGCAAACTACGCCGAAAATCGGCGAAATGATGCCGTCTGCAGCCGAGCAGAAAATCATCCGTCTGCTGTTCGGTACCTTGAAACTGACTTGGCTGATGCGTCATAATCCATTGATTAAAAAGGAAGCCGAACGCACGCTGCGTTATGTCGGCTACACCGCGCCTTTCAATATGAGCGGCAATCCCGCGATGAGCGTGCCGCTGTTTTGGCACGACGGCCTGCCGGTCGGAACACAGTTTGCGGCGGCGCACGGCCGCGAAGATTTGCTGCTCGGTTTGGCCGCACAGTTGGAACAAATCCGCCCGTGGGCAGACAAACTGCCGCCCGTTTAGTTATTTTCAGACGGCATGGTAAGGCCGTCTGAAAACAAAAGGAAGAAAAATGCCGGAAAATCTGTTAAAAGAAGTGAAGTTCGATGAAAAAGGGCTGGTTTGCGCCATCGCGCAGGACGCAAGGACAGGCCGCGTGCTGATGGTGGCGTGGATGAATGCCGAGGCTTTGCAGAAAACCGCCGAAACGGGATTCGCCCACTATTACAGCCGTTCGCGGCAGAAGCAGTGGATGAAAGGCGAAGAATCGGGTCATACGCAGAAAGTTTGCGAATTGCGTTTGGATTGCGACGGCGACGCGGTGGTCATGCAAATCGAACAGGGCGGCGGCATCGCCTGCCACACGGGACGCGAAAGCTGTTTTTACCGCGTGTGGCGGAACGGCGCGTGGCAGACGGTTGATGGCGTACTGAAAAACGAAGAAGATATTTACCGAAATTAAAGTATGATATGCCGAATTGCCAGTTTGTGGCAATCAGCTGTTTTCTTCTTCATGCCATGCCGTCTGCATAGCTCGATAGGCAGTGTCGGTGGAGAATCCGCGATAAGCGAGAAAACGGGCTTGTTTTTGTTTGTCCTTCGGATTGTCTGCGGGGGAAGGGAATTTTTTGCGCAGTACGGCGCAGGCATTGGCCAGCTCCTGTTCCCGGTCGGGCAGATGGGCTTGGATGAGTTCGCGTTCTACGCCTTTTGCCGATAAGTCGTGAAGGAGTCGCAGACTACCGTATTTGCGGCTCTTGCTGTATACGTAGGCTTCGGCATAGCGTTCGTCTGACTGCCAGTTGCGGTCGGCAAACTCTTCCAGTACCTTATCGATTTCTTCTTCGTTTTCGGCTTCGGCATACGGTGCCAGTTTTCGTTTTAATTCAAGGCGGCTGACTTCGCGGCGCGATAAGATGTCCAAGGCGCGGCTGCGCAGGGATTTTTGTATTGTCATGGCAGTCAATGTGCCGTCTGCACCGAACCGTTGTGCAGACGGCATGTTTGTTTAAACTTCTTCCCGCTCTTTTTGCGGACTCAAATGTTCGTAGATTTCCGGCAGGGAGCCGATTAGCCAATCCGGTTTGGTGGCTTCGTTTTGGGACAGTTCGGTCATATCGCCGTAACCGAAAGTAACACCGATAGCAGGACAGCCGGCTGCTTTGGCGGCAAGTATGTCGTTGGCGGAATCTCCGACCATCAGCATATTGCCGATTTCTATGCCCAATACTTCGGCAGCGTGTTGCAGGGGCAGGGCGCTTGGTTTTTTCTCGCTCAGGCTGTCGCCTCCTAAAATCAGACTGAAATAATCGGCGATACCGAGCCGTTTGAGCAGCTCGACAGCGAAAATTTCATGTTTGTTGGTAATCACAACCAGGGGAATGTGCAGCGTCTTCAACAATGCCAAACCGGCTTCGGTTTCGGGATAAAGCGTAGTAAAGTCGCTCAGATGGTCGCGGTAATATTGCAGGAAAAAAACAAAGCCTTGCTCCCATAATTCCGAGGCGGCCTTTTCTTCCCTGCTGTCAGTAATGACCCTGTGAACCAAATCGGCGATACCGTTGCCGACATAGCTTTCGACAACAGAAACCGGGAGCGGGGAAAGACCGAGAAATTCGCGGGTAGCATTGGCTGCGGCAGCCAAGTCGGGAATAGAATCGCATAAGGTGCCGTCCAAGTCGAAGGCGGCAGCTTGGATATGTTTCAGGAGGGGCATCATAATAGGTAAAAAACAGTGAAAATTCGGATAATTGATTGTATCATCAGTGTATGCCCGATGGAAAATACAGTATTTCTTCCGCTGCTTGTGCCAGTAAGTACAGTATAGGGCTGTATTTGTAGGGAAGTGCAAGTAATTGTAAGATTTCCAACAGGCTAATTATCGGCTAATTTTTTTGCCTTATGATGCATTTCATCAAGTCGGACGCAGCTTTCATAAGATGTACCGTCTCCTTGTAATGTTAAACTATTTGGTTTGTTGATTATTTGATTAAGGAATTTGAAAATGAAAAAAATCGTTTCTGCCGTATTGGCTGCTTCAGTTTTCCTGGTGTCTGCTCCTGCTTTTGCCGACAGCGACCAACGTTATTATGAACAACATCGTTCACACTTGATTACTTATGAACAGGCTGTACAAAATGCAGTTGCAGCAGTTGGCGGAGGTCATGCAAACGATGTGGATTTCGAATATAAACGCGGTCGTGCTTTCTTTGAGGTCGAGGTACATCATGAGGGGGAAGAATGGGACGTGGTTGTAGATGCTAAGAGCGGTAAAGTGTTGTCTAAACGCCGCGATTATTGATTCTGCTGACAGGAATGCAGGCTGCTTTAATTGAATTGAAGGGGACATATAATTTTTTACTAATTTTTCACTGAAATTCTGCAGCCGGTGTTCTGTTCGTTATAGCGAACCCGATTCCCGTATTGGCCGGCATCGGGTTTTTTGTGTCGGCTTTGTTGTATGTGTAAAATGTAAAACCGTTAGGGCTTTTGGTACAGGTTTGGATTCTTAATGTGTAAAAAAATACACCTTGAAGCCGGATATTGCATCGGACTTCAAGGTGTAGTTTGTTGAGGATTGTTACTCTGCCTGATCGAGCTCGAATGCTTTGTGCAGTACGCGGGTGGCCAATTCCATATATTTTTCGTCAATCAATACGGAAACTTTGATTTCCGAAGTGGAAATCATTTGGATATTGATGCTTTCTTCGGCCAGTGTGCGGAACATTTTGGCTGCGACTCCTACGTGCGAACGCATACCCAAGCCGACGATGGATACTTTGCAGACGGCATCGTCGCCGTCGACTTCGGCTGCTCCCAGACTTTCTTGTATGCCTTTCATCAGCTCCAAAGTCGGTTTATAGTCGCCTTGAGGTACGGTAAATGAGAAGTCGGTTGTGCCTTTTTCTCCAACGTTTTGGATAATCATGTCGACTTCGATATTGGCATCGGCTACGGTGCCGAGGATGCGGTAGGCAATGCCCGGTTTGTCGGGAACGCCGCGCACGTTGATGCGGGCTTGGTTTTTGTCGAACGCAATACCTTGTACGGCTGCTTTTTCCATGTTTTCGTCCTCTTCAAAGGTAATCAGGGTGCCTTCGCCGTCCTCTTGCAGGCTGCTTAATACGCGCAGGCGCACTTTGTATTTGCCGGCAAATTCGACCGAACGGATTTGTAAAACTTTTGAGCCGAGGCTGGCCAGTTCGATCATTTCTTCAAAAGAAATGGTGTTCATGCGGCGTGCTTCGGGTACAACGCGCGGGTCGGTAGTGTAAACGCCGTCCACATCGGTGTAAATTTGGCATTCGTCTGCTTGGAGTGCGGCAGCCAGAGCTACGGCAGAGGTGTCCGAACCGCCTCGGCCGAGCGTAGAGATGTCGCCGTCGGCGGTAACACCTTGGAAGCCGGCTACAATAACAACTTTGCCGACTTGTAAGTCGGCACGCATTTTGTCATCGTCAATCGAATCGATACGGGCTTTGGTATGCGAATTGTCGGTTTGTACGGCAACCTGCCATCCGGTATAGCTTTTGGCTTCTACGCCGATGTTTTTCAGAGCCATTGCCAGGAGGCCGATGGTTACCTGTTCGCCGGTCGAGAGAACAACGTCTAATTCGCGTGAGTCGGGAAACTCCTGCATTTCATGTGCCAAAGCGACCAGACGGTTGGTTTCGCCGCTCATGGCGGAGACGACAACAACAACGTCGTGTCCTTCCGCACGGGTTCGGGCAACGCGTTTGGCTACGTTTTTGATGCGTTCGGCTGAACCGACCGAGGTGCCGCCGTATTTTTGTACGATTAAGGCCATTTTCGTGCTTTCGTCTTATGTTTCGGTTAAAAATTGAAAAGGACTAGTTTTACTCTTTTTCGGTGGAAAAAACAAGCACGCTTCGTCAGGTTGTGGATATTTTTCTGTTTTGCTTCGGATGACAGGATAAAGCCGTCTGCAGGAGAAGTTGCAGATGGCTTGGTACCTATGGGGCAGTTAAGGCTTGCCGTTGCAAGGTTGTCAGCACTCCGATACCTTTTTTTCCCAAGGCCAGCAGGTTTTCCAATTCGGCGAAGTCAAACGGCGCGCCTTCGGCTGTGCCTTGAATTTCGATGATTTTTCCCGAACCGGTCATGACTAGATTCATGTCGCTGTCGCAGCCGGAATCTTCGGGGTAGTCCAAATCCAGCAGCGGTACGCCGCCGACTATGCCGACCGATACGGCGGCTATGCTGTCCCGAATCGGGTTGTGCTGCAGACGGCCGTCCGCAAGCAGTTTGGCAACTGCCAGCGAAAGGGCGACATAGGCACCGGTAATCGAGGCAGTACGGGTGCCGCCGTCGGCTTGGATAACGTCGCAGTCGATGAGAATCTGCCGTTCACCGAGCAAGGTCAAATCCACAGCGGCACGAAGCGAACGGCCGATCAGCCGTTGGATTTCCTGAGTGCGGCCGGACTGTTTTCCCGCAGCGGCTTCGCGGCGCATACGGGAGGCGGTGGAGGCAGGCAGCATGCCGTATTCGGCGGTTACCCAGCCTTGGTTTTTGCCTCGCAGGAAGGGTGGTACGTTTTCGTCAATCGTGGCAGTGCAGATGATTTTGGTGTTGCCGGCTTCAATCAGTACCGAACCGTCTGAATGGGGCAGGAAATGAGGTGTGATGCGGACGGGGCGAAGCGCGTCGGCGGCGCGGGCGGTACGGCGGTACGGCGTGTTCATAGGTGTATGTTTCGTGAATGGAAAAACGCGGATTATAACACGCTCTTTTATGTTATATTGCTGCTACTTTCACTCGTTAATTTGGAAACGGAGTAAAACATGACCATCCGTAGCATGACCGGTTCCGCCCACGTTTCAGGCGAAGCCGGTGGCAAACGCATTCATCTCGACATCCGTTCGGTGAACCACCGTTTTTTGGATGTCCAATTCAAAATGCCGGACGAATTGCGCCATCTGGAAAGCTCATTGCGCGAACAGGTTTCGGCAGTTGCGTTGCGCGGTAAAGTAGAGTGCCGCATCAATCTGCAAAATTTGGAAGAAGGCGCGGGACAGTTGTCGCTTAATGACGGGCTGGTGGCGGAGTTGGCTGAACTGAACAGCCGTTTGCGCGCCGAATACAAACATATCGGAAAGCTGACGGTGGCCGACATTCTCCGTTTCCCGGGCGTATTGCAGTCGGGCGGCGATGATACCGATGCACTGTCAGATGGTGTTCAAATGCTGCTCGCCACTGCTTTGGCAGAGTTTTCCGCTACCCGCATCCGTGAAGGCGAAAAATTGCAGGCGCATATTTTGGAACGTTTGGCAGCGATGGAAGAAATCGTGTCGGCCTTGGAAGAGTTGTTTCCGCATTTGTTGCAGGCATATTTGGAGAAGTCGCGGGCACGCTTGACAGAAGCGGTCGGCAGCCAGATTGACGAAGACCGTTTGAAACAGGAATTTGCGCTCTATATGCAAAAGGCGGATGTGGATGAGGAGTTCAGCCGTCTGCAGGGTCATATTGCAGAAGTGCGCCGCATTGCTACGATGCAAAAAGGCAGTATCGGTAAGCGTTTGGATTTCCTGATGCAGGAATTGAACCGCGAAGCAAACACTTTAGGCAGCAAAGCAATTGCAGTGGAATGTACGCAGGCTTCGGTGGAGTTGAAAGTATTGATCGAGCAGATGCGCGAGCAGGTGCAGAATATCGAGTAGACGGCTGTCGAAGTTGGATTATTGGAATGAATAATATTCAGCCATCTGAATAAAAATTTTCAGATGGCTTTTTTTATTTCGGCATTTTTATGTATTCAGATTAAGCGGCCGAACCATTCTACCCGTCCTATAATAGCGACATCATCGGTCAGATTGTTCAGATTGATTTCAAAAGCAGGGTAGGCATCGTTGGCGGAAATAACGTTGATGATTCCTCCCGGCATGGATTGGAGACGTTTGACCAACAGATTGTCGTTAATCCTTAAAACGTACAGGCCGTCGCGCGGTGCAGTATGGGCATGATTGATCAATATGATGTCCCCGTCGTTTAATACGCCTTCCATAGAGTCGCCCTTCACAGAAATGGCGGAGAGTTTCTCAAAGTTTCGGGTAATATGACCTTGCAGCCAATCCAGACGGAAAGCCAAATTGTAAAGCGGGGCTTCGTTTTCTGGCACTAATCCGTAACCTGCGGCAGCTTGGACATTGTAATAAGGAATAAAGACAAATTCGTCAGTATCCAATTTGTCTCCGCGGGCATTATATACAATGTTGCTGCTGTTTGAGACGGCTTGTTTCCGGGGAAAGGGTTCGCCTTCGCCGGTTAGCAGCCAGTCCAAGCTGCATCCTTTCAATTCTTTGATTTTTTTTAATGTTTCTGCTTTTGGTAGGCCGTTTTCATTCCAAATCCGACTGAATCCCGCAATCGTCATTCCGATATCGGCAGCGATTTTTGCTTGTTTGGCGTTATCTTTCCAAAGAAAAATTAAGCGGTCTTTAAAGGAATTCATAATTTTCTGCCTGTATCATATGGGTTTTCTAAAAGTTTTTTCATATTCTACAATAAAAATCATAATTTGTATCTCTTTTAAGTAGTTTTTTGAGTTTTTCTCTTTACTTTATCTTTTTTTATTACTAAAATTAAGAAAAAATTAATATTAAATAAGATTTTTCTTAGATTTTTGAGGTGGAAATGAAAATAGGTATCCGATTGTTTTTTGCTGTTTGTCTTTTTGTCGTATTTATTCTGTTTCCGCTTGAGCAATCTGAGGCCCAATCTGCCGATATGTTGGCCAGCGAATTGTCTTGTTCCGGTCTGTATGTGTTGGAATGGCATGAAATGGATGAAAGGCAGAAACACTATTCTTTGAAGTGTGATGCAGCGGCGGCTGATGAGCAATGGTATGCCGTATATGGAGATATGGGCGAGGAGGAGAATCTGTCGGCAGTTGTGTGGGAATGAGTATGTCCGATGCCGTTGCGGGCCATTCGACTTCGAACGGCATCGGTATGTTGAATATGCTTAGGGTAAGAGCGGCAGATTGTTCAGTCCGAGTGTTTCATTTAAGCCGAACATGATGTTCATATTTTGTACAGCTTGTCCGGCGGCACCTTTAACTAAGTTATCTTGTACGCTCAATAAAATCCAGATATCGCTTTGCGGTGCCTGTTGGATGCTGATGCGGCAGAAGTTGGCACCGCGTACACTGCGGGTTTCAGGGGTGCTGCCGCTCGGCAGAATATCGACAAACGGGCTGTCGCGGTAGAAATCTTCCAGCAGGTTTTGCGGTGCGCTGCCGGGTTTCAGGTGGAGATAGGTGGTGGCATGCATGCCGCGTATCATCGGGGTCAGGTGTGGGACAAAGACAAAGCCGTCTGCAACTCTGCTTTGCAGAGAGTCGATGGTTTGTTTGATTTCCGGCAGATGACGGTGGCCGCCTATGCCGTAGGCTTTGAAATTGTCGCCCGCTTCGCAGAACAGTGTGCCGACGGAGGCTTTGCGTCCTGCGCCGGATACGCCGGATTTGCAATCGCTGATTAAAGGTTTACCGTCTTCTACAATGCCGGCTTTTAACAAGGGCAGAAGGGCAAGGGAGACGCAAGTCGGATAGCAGCCGGGGTTGGCAATCAAACGTGCGTTTCGAATAGCTTCCCGTTGGTATTCGCTTAAGCCGTATACGGCTTCGGCAACGGTTTCGGGGCTGGAGTGCCGCATGCCGTACCATTTTTCCCAAACGGCGATGTCTTTGATGCGGAAATCGGCAGAAAGGTCGATGACGCGCACGTCTTTTTCCAATAAAGCCGGTGCTTCTTTCATGGCAACGCCGTTCGGTGTGGCAAAAAATACCAAATCGCAGTTTTCCAAGTCGGCTTCATCAGGTGTTTGGAATGCCAAATCGTAAAAGCCGCGCAGGCTTGGAAAATAGTCGGCCAATGTGATACCGGCTTCGCTTCGGCTGGTTACGGCTTTGATTTCGGCATTAGGGTGTCCGGCTAGCAGACGCAAGAGTTCTACGCCGGTATAACCGGTTGCGCCGACAATGCCGATTTTGATTTTCTGCGGTTTCATTTTTTATTTCTCTTGTTTGTTTTTGATTGGCAGAAGAGGCCGTCTGCATCTTTTCCAGACGGCCTTGCCTTATATTGTTTGGTGATTGTTCAGTCTGAATTCGGCGGCACGGGCGTGGGCGGTTAAGCGTTCGCCGTGAGCCAATACGCTGGCGGTTTCGCCGAGATATTGCGCCCCTTGTTCGGAAACCTGAATCAGGCTGCTGCGTTTTTGGAAATCGTAGGTGCCTAGCGGCGAAGAGAAACGCGCTGTGCGGCTGGTAGGCAGCACATGGTTGGGGCCGGCGCAATAGTCGCCCAAGCTCTCGCTGGTGTATTTGCCCATGAAAATCGCACCGGCGTGGCGGATTTTTTGCGCCCATTCCTGCGGGTTTTCCACCGACAATTCCAAGTGTTCCGGCGCAATATAGTTG
>JAUMYW010000011.1 GCA_030528455.1 Neisseria sp. | reverse complement strand
AACCTGTCGGCCACGATTTCGCGTTCAAAGTGCCGCCCGTGCACATCAACTGCCGCACATCGTTTACCGTTGTCTTAAAAGCACCGTACCGAGGTAAAGAAACGGCAGGAAAACGCGCTTCAAAAGACGGTACGGTTTCAGAAGGCCTCACTTATTACGAATGGCTGGCAATGCAGGATAAAGCCTTTCAAGATGAGGTGCTTGGCAAATCGTGGGGGCAGTTGTTCAGAGAAGGCGGTTTAAGTGCGAAACAGTTTGCCGATTTGCGGCTGGACAGACAGTTCAAACAGCGTACGCTGACTGATTTCATTGATGCGATGCCGCCGGTAAAAATTGTAACTAAGGCTTTGCCGGAAGCCATGTTTGAATTAAGTCAGTTAAGAAATAAATTCAAACACGCGGCGGTGTTCGGGCTGAATACCCGACAGACAAACTTTGAAAATTGGCAGGCATACCGCGATGCGCTGGTCGGCCATTTGAACCACTCTGCGACTAAGCAGTTCGGTATATACAGAAACCCGAAAAAAATCCAAAGTGTTTTATAATGGCAAGGATAATATCGCCATTGTTTTCAGCGAAGAAAATGTATTTGTAACGGCTTTTTCTCCTGAGGGCGAACAGTTGAAAAATTATTTGGAAAGCGGTTTTCTGTTATGAGCAGGACATTAAGGCAAAAGGTTGATGAGTTTGTTGCGGGCAGTATTTCTGCCGACCAATTCGCGGATGAATATATCAATCTGTATGATCAATTAAAGGGTGTTGCCCATGAAGGTTTCAAATCGGCAAGAATACCGTCCAGCCTGTTTATTCAGGCCGACTTGTACTGCCCGACTGCTCAGAGACATATCAGGAAAGATTATGAATATGACGAGCACCGGCTTTTGCAGGCCGTTAAACTTTTCTTAGTCGCTTCCGAACCGGGAGAGGCGTATGACGAGCTGGAAAGGCTTGGTATTATTCGGTAGGCCGTCTGCCAAGCAGGCGGTTTTTTCACGCCCGCATTTTGCGGGCTTTTTTTACAGCGGGCAAAGCCCGTTTTTTTTATTTTTTGTTTCCAGGAGACAGACAGATGTTTGCACAAGGATTCGGCAAAAACGCGTTCGGACGGCTTTACCGCAATGCGGCGGGCGAGGGAGGCGACGAAGGGGCGGGCAACGCGCCTAAAACCTATTCGCAGGCGGAGTTGGACGTGGCGGTCAGAAAGGCCGTCGACGAACAAGTGGCCGGCCTGAAAGCCAAAAACGGCGAAGTTATCGGCGACAACAAAAAGCTCAAGGAGCAGTTGGCGCAGTTCGACGGTATCGACCCCGAAGCGGTTCGCGCGATTTTGAAGAATTTTGCCGACAACGAAGAAGCCAAACTGATTGCCGAGGGCAAGGTGGACGAGGTGCTGGCCAAGCGCACGGAGCGTATGAAGGCGGCGCACGACAAGGAAATCGCCAGGCTGCAGGAAGCGGCGGCGGCGGCCGAGGCGCGTGCCGACAGGTTTACCGCCCGCGTGTTGGGCGATGCGGTTCGTGCGGCGGGCGTGGAGGCCGGTATCCACAAGACGGCGTTTGAGGACGCGTTGGCACGGGCGCAGACGGCATTCGTGCTGTCGGACGACGGCGAAGCGGCGGCCAAAGACGGCGTGTTCGGCAAAGACGGCAGCCCTTTGACGCTCAAAGAGTGGTTCGAGGGCATGAAAGAGGCGGTGCCGCACTGGTTCCCCGCGCCCCAAGGGGCGGGTGCAACGGGTGTCGTCCGTCAGAACGGGGTCAAAAACCCGTGGAGCAAGGAAACGTGGAATATGACCGAGCAGGGCCGCATGTACCGCGAAAACCCCGCACTGGCACGCTCTCTGGCGGCGCAGGCGGGTATCGGAATCGATTAGGAAAGGAGTAAATTATGGCATCAACCAAAATTGCCGACATTATCGTGCCGGAGGTGTTTACCCGATACAGCATCAGCCGCACGAAAGAGAAATCCGCGCTGTTTTCCAGCGGGATTATTTCGGAACTGCCCGAGGCGCAGCTTTTGGCGCAGCGCGGCGGCACTTTGATCAATATGCCGTTTTGGAAAGATCTGACCGGCACAAGCGAGGTTTTGAGCGATTCGAAAAGCCTGACGGTGAACAATATCCGGGCGGCCTCCGATATTGCCGTGCTGCACGCGCGCGGCAAGGCGTGGGGGGCGAACGACCTGGCGCAGGCCTTGTCGGGCGACGACCCTTTGAACGCCGTTACCGACCTGACTTCCGAATATTGGAACCGCGAGATGCAGCGCATCCTGCTTTCTTCTCTGAAAGGTGTGTTTACGGTGGCGGAAATGGTCAGCAATCGCCGTCGGGCAGTTTGTATAATTTATCGGCGGGCTTGGCGGATTTGATTTGTGTAGCGGTAAGGGTTGACGATTTTGGGCATGGTGTTTACGGTATTAGATGAGATACCAAATAACATACCGTAAAAAAATGAAACACGTTGAAACGGCTTGAAAAATATTAAAAATCCCTAAACCATTGTCATTTCATTTTTTTGTTTTGAAAAACATTGCAAAGCATAACTGGCGGAGGCGGTGAGATTCGAACTCACGGAGGGCTATCAACCCTCGACGGTTTTCAAGACCGTTGCATTAAACCGCTCTGCCACACCTCCGGTTTTATTGTGTTTCAAGATTGGCGGAAGCGGTGAGATTCGAACTCACGGAGGGCTATCAACCCTCGACGGTTTTCAAGACCGTTGCATTAAACCGCTCTGCCACGCTTCCGTTTCTTGAAAGAGCGTATCATAAAGCAAAAATAGGGATTTTGCCAAGTGTTTTGGAATTGTTTTTGTTTAGTATTTGTTTTTATTTTGTTTGTTCTTCGCGCAAAAATACCCATTCGTTTGCGTTGGAGGCGGCTTCATTGTAACGGTAGCCTTCGTAGTCGAAAGATTTGAGCTGTCCGGCTTCTGTGATGTTGTGTTCGGCGGCATAGCGGACCATCAGCCCTCGGGCGCGTTTGGCGTAGAAACTGATGATTTTGTATTGCCCGTTTTTGGCATCTTTGAAGACGGGGGTAATGATGTCGGCATGGAGTTTGGCCGTCTGTACCGATTTGAAGTATTCCTGTGAGGCGAGGTTGATGAGTGTGCGGCTGTTTCGGGTTTGGAGGGTTGTGTTAAGGAGATCGGTGATGCGGCTTCCCCAGAATTCGTAGAGATTTTTGCCGCGCGTGTTGGCGAAGGGTGTGCCCATTTCTAGGCGGTAGGGCTGCATCAGATCAAGCGGTTTGAGCAGGCCGTAAAGACCTGAGAGCAGGCGGACGTGATGGTTCAGCCATTGGATTTGACCGTCTGAAAGATTGGCGGCATCGAGGCCTCCGTATACGTCGCCGTTGAACATGAAGACGGCCTGTTTGGCGTTGTCGGGGGTGAAGGGGGTGTGCCAGGCGGCGTTGCGTTCGGCGTTGAGCAGGGCGATTTTGTCGGAAACGTGCATCAGTTCGGCGATTTCGTGCGGTGCGAGACGGCGGACTTCCTGCATCAGGATTTCGGCTTGGTCGAGCAGTTCGGGCTGGCTGTATTCGGAAACCGGTGAGGGGTCTGTTTCGTTGAGGTTTTTGGCGGGAGAAAGTACGAAGAGCATGGCTTTTCCTTAGATATGACGGTATCGGTGCGTATTGTGCGGCAGCTTGCTGTGTGCGGCAAGCTATCGGGCGGATTGGAATAGCAAAATGCCGTCTGCAGCCGGGCCTTTCGGTTCGGTACGGGCTGCAGACGGCATGATTTCAGGTTTTATTCAGGGGCGGGCAGTTCCATTGCCAGTACGGTCTGTTCTTGTTTGCGGCGGAAGTCGGCCAGTTTTTGTGCCAGTCCGTCGTCATGGTTGGCGAGCAGGGAAACGGCGAATAGGGCGGCGTTGGCTGCTCCGGCTTCTCCGATGGCGAAAGTGGCAACCGGTATGCCTTTGGGCATTTGTACGATGGAAAGCAGGGAGTCTTCGCCACGCAGGTATTTGCTCGGCACGGGAACGCCTAATACGGGAACGGTGGTTTTGGCGGCAACCATGCCGGGAAGATGCGCCGCGCCGCCGGCACCCGCGATGATGGCTTGAATGCCGCGTTCGCGTGCGGTTTCGGCGTATTGGAACATCAAATCGGGAGTACGGTGGGCGGAAACGACGCGTGCTTCGTATTCGATGCCGAATTGTTGCAGAAATTCTGCTGCGTGTTGCATAACGGGCCAGTCGCTGTTGCTGCCCATGATGATGCCGATTTTGGCCATGTGTTTATCCTTTTCGGGGGTCGGTGGGAATGCCGGAGTGTTTTACTGCAAGGTGCGGATTTTTCCGGCCGGTTTAAAACGGTGTGTTGCAGGCGGTTTGCGGCTCTGCCGGATTGCCGGTTACTTTTTGAGCAATAGCGTCAGGCCGTCGCCGACAGGCAGGGTAATCGGAACAATTCTGTCGTCGTGCGGCAGGGCGGCGTTGAATTGTTGCAGGATATGCAGGCTGGGCGGGGAGTCTTCCGCCTGCTGCCGCATGACGCGGCCGCCGAGCAGGACGTTGTCTATGGCGATGATGCCGCCCGGGCGCACCAATTGCAGGCAGCGTTCGTAATATTCGGGAGTAGGCGGTTTGTCGGCATCGATAAAGGCGATGTCGTAACTGCCTGCCATGCCGTCTGCAAGCAGTTCGTCCAGGGTAAAGAGAGCCGGTTGCAGGTGCAGGGTGATTTTGTGTGCGACACCTGCTTCCTGCCATGCCAGCCGTGCCTGTTCCGTAAAACTGGCGTTGATGTCGCAGGCAGTGATTTTGCCGTGTTCCGGCAGGGCGAGTGCCATAGCGGTGCTGCTGTAGCCTGTGAAGACGCCGATTTCCAAATAGTGTTCCGCGTTTGTCAGACGGGCCAGCCAGGTCAGCAGGGCAGCCTGTTCGGGGGCAATTGCCATTTTTGCTTTTCGGTGTGATTGCGAACGGGTGCGGATGGCGGCGAGAACGGGATGTTCGGGTTCGCTGATGCTGCGCAGATAGTCGGTCAGTTCGGGTGTAACGGCGGTGGCGTTCAGGCTCATATTTTCGGAAAACGGAAAGGGCGCGGCAAATCGGCCGCGCGCTTGAATCGGTCAAACAGGAAATGCCGTAAGGGCATGCCGTCTGCAGATAGGCAGTCAGTTTTGCGCGGCAGCTTATGGAATCGAGCCGCAGGATTGCTGCTGCACATTAATCGGGTTGGTAGGCATACGGTTTTTTCGGCAGTTTGGCGGCATCGTAGGCCTTTTGTTCGGCAGCACTGACTTTTGCCTGCCACAGCAAATCGCGGTTTTTTAAGCGTTGTTCGGCTTCTTGCGGGTGTTGTTCCAGATAATCGTTTAAAAATTGAGTGGCTTCCGATTGGTAGTGGTACATATTTTTTCCTTTGTTAAACAGAGATTCTGTGCAAACTTTGCAATTATAGCCCAAACTGTCGGGGAAAACGATTGTATCTTTTGCAAAAAATCGGCGGTATCGTACTTGCAGACGGCATCAGGCCGGTTTTTTGTCCGGGAGGAGCATTTGCCTTATAATAGCGTGTTTTTATTTTGACAAACGGCGGCAGTCCGTCTGAAACCTTTGCAGGGCAAACAGCTTCGTGCAGTTGGCCGCGCAAAGGTTTCAAATCGTCTGTTTCGGGCGGCTTGCCGCCGTATGTTTTTTAGGAAGTTATGCTGAAAAAATTATGGCAGAAAGTGTCCGCCCGTAAGAAAACGGCGGCGGTCAAAACCGTCTTGCCTTATGAGGAGCACGGTTTGGACGAGTCTTCCGTCAGTTATGCGGCGGAACAGGTGGTGGCGCGTTTGCAGAAGGCCGGCTACCAGGCTTATGTGGTCGGCGGAGCGGTGCGCGATTTGCTTTTGGGCATCGAACCGAAAGATTTTGACGTGGCTACCGATGCCACGCCCGAGGAAGTGCGCGGCCTGTTCCGCCGCAGCCGCATTATCGGCCGCCGTTTCAAAATTGTTCATGTGATGGTCGGCCCCGAGCTAATCGAGGTAACGACTTTTCGGGGAGCTGGCGGCTCTGTGCGGCAGAATGAGGACGGACGGATTATGTCCGACAATACTTACGGCACGATGGAAGAAGACGCGCAGCGCCGCGATTTTACCTGCAATGCGTTGTATTTCGACCCGATACGCAGGGAAATCATAGATTTCCATGGCGGAGCGGAAGCAGTGAAACGGCGCGAGCTGATGATGATCGGCGATGCGGCAGAACGCTATCAGGAAGATCCAGTGCGGATTCTGCGTGCCGTGCGTTTGTCGGGCAAACTCGGTTTTACCGTGGAAGCGCGCACTGCCGGGCCGGTGGCAGAACACGCAGGCCGCCTGAAAAGCGAGCCGGTGGCGCGTTTGTTTGACGAAATCATGAAGCTGGTGTTTTCCGGCTACGCCCGCCGCTGTCTGGACAAATTCGCCGAACTGGGCATTGATACGCGCATCCATCCGCTGCTCGATGCTTTGCAGGCGGCTTCGCACGGCGGCGGCAGAAATATGGCCGCCTTCGCATTGAAAAATACGGACGAACGTTTGCGGCAGGACAAATCGGTGTCGGTCGGATTTGTTCTGGCGGCGGTGCTGTGGCCGGAGTTGGAAGCACGTTGGCAGCGGGCTTTGGGCAAGGGCATGAAAGCCGCCCCCGCGCTGAACGAAGCCATCGGCAGAATGCGCGACGAAATGGAGCAGGGCTGGGGTGTGCCGCAGAAATTTGCCGCAACTATGCGCGAAATCTGGGTGTTACAGCCGCAGTTTGCCAACCGGCGCGGCGCACGGCCTTATCGACTGCTGGCGCAGCCGCGTTTCCGTGCCGCATACGATTTCTTGGTTTTGCGCGCGCAGTTGGGCGAAATCCCTCAGGAACTGGCCGACTGGTGGACACAGTTCCAGCACGCCGATGATGATGTACGTGCGGAAATGACTGCCAAACAAATGCAGATGCCGTCTGCAGGGGAAGAAGAAGGAGGCAGACGCAAACGCCGCCGCAAACCGCGCAGGAAAAAAACGAAAGCAGCCTCAGAATAAGTAGGCATACGGCATAGGGAAAGATGGTTAGGAAGTTTTTATGAGCAAAACCGCGATTATTGCTTTGGGCAGCAATTTGGAAAACCCCGCCGAGCAGGTGCGGGCGGCTTTGGCGGCAATCGACAGGCTGCCGCAAACAGAGCTGACAGCGGTTTCCTCGCTGTATTTGAGTGAGCCGGTCGGCTATACCGACCAACCGGACTTTATCAATGCCGTCTGCATGGTGGAAACGCAATTGCCAGCGTTGGAATTGCTGAACCGTTTGCAGGAAGTGGAAAACGCATTCGGCCGCAAACGCAGTTTCCGCAACGCGCCGCGTACGCTGGATTTGGACATCGTCGACTTCTCCGGCGAAACGTATGAAGACGAGAGGCTCGTGCTGCCGCACCCCCGCGCGCACGAACGCAGTTTTGTTCTCTTGCCTTTGGCCGAAATCGCTCCGCATTACGCGATCGGCAGGCACGGCACGGCGGCCGAGTCGGCAGCGGCTTTGGGGGAGGACGGTATCCGCATTTTCGAGGCCGTCTGAAAAACGGTGCAGACAGGGAAGATTATGGATTACAGATATATTGTAGTGGAAGGTGCCATCGGCAGCGGCAAAAGCGAGCTGGCACGCCGTTTGGCCGAATATTTCAACGCGCTGTATTTAACCGAAAGCCCGGAGCGCAACCCGTTTCTGGAAAAACTCTATCTCAATCCGGCGGCACATGGGCTGGCGGCCGAACTGTATTTTCTGATGCGTCGTGCCGAAGCTGTCAATATTATCAACTTTGAAGAAAATCGGCCCGAAGGGCGGGTAGTGGCTGATTTCCTGTTGGAAAAAGATCGGATTTTCGCTCCTGTTCTGCTGCACGGTAACGAACCTGCCAACGAACAGGCGTTGTTTTGGCAGATTAAGCACAAAGTGATGCCCGAAATACCCGTTCCCGATTTGGTGGTTTATCTGCAAACATCGGACGCGTGTGCCGTCCGCCGTCTGCAGGCCAAACAGGACAGCAGCTTCTGCCTTTTCCCAAAAGGCTATCTGGAACAAATCAATGAAGAATACCGCCGCTTTTTCCATCTTTATCAGAATTCGCCGCTTCTGATCGCTGATGCCGATGATATGGATTTTGCCGGTAACGACGACCATTTTGAAATACTGCTCCGCGCCATCAGCCATATGCAGGGCAGCCGGTATCATCTCAATTCGGGCTAAAACTGATTGCAGGCGGCAGCATAGCCGTCATTTACACACTGTTCGGACGACTCGTCCTCCATCAAGGAAATGCAACACATGATTACTGTAAACACCCTGAAAAAAATGAAGGCCGAAGGCAATAAGATTGCCATGCTGGCCTGTTACGATGCCGCTTTTGCAGCACTGGCAGACCGGGCCGGCATCGATGTCCTGCTGGTCGGCGATTCGCTGGGCATGGTCGTTCAGGGGAAAAAAACAACGCTGCCGGTTACGCTGGCTGATATGTGCTACCACACCGCCGCCGTTGCCAACGGTGCGGAAAACGCCATGGTGCTGGCCGATTTGCCGTTCGGCGCATACCAGCAGAGCAAAGAGCAGGCCTTCGCCGCTTCCTCCGAACTGATGGCGGCGGGCGCGCACATGGTCAAACTCGAAGGCGGCGCGTTTATGGCGGAAACCACTGCATTTCTGCAACAGCGCGGCATTCCCGTCTGCGCCCATATCGGTCTTACCCCGCAATCGGTCAATACTTTCGGCGGTTACAGGGTACAAGGCCGCGGCGAAGCAGGCAAAATCCTGCTCGACGATGCCAAGGCGCACGATGAGGCGGGTGCATCGCTGATTTTGATGGAGTGCGTGCCGGCGGCATTGGCGGCGGAAGTAACCGCTTCGGTAAATGCGCCGACCATCGGGATCGGTGCGGGCTTGAATTGCGGCGGACAGGTTTTGGTAATGCACGATATGCTGGGTGTTTTCCCGCCGGAAAAAACCGCCAAATTCGTGAAAAACTTTTTGGCAGGCAGCAGCGGTATTCAAGCCGCTTTCGCTGCCTATGCAGAAGCCGTAAAAAACGGCAGTTTCCCCGCCGAAGAACATACATTCTTTTAAAAACGTCGTGCCGTCCCGATTGCAGACGGCATCCGGTTGCAGGTCATGCGCCAAACAGGTGCAAAGGCCGTTTGAAAAAGGAACAGCATTTGAAAATCATCCATACCGTCAAAGAATTGCGCGAATGGCGCAAAACCGCAGGAACGGTCGCCTTTGTGCCGACCATGGGCAATCTGCACGAAGGCCATCTCGCGCTGGTGCGCGAAGCGGCGAAACGTGCCGAACATACCGTTGTCAGCATTTTTGTGAATCGCCTGCAATTCGGTCAGGGCGAGGATTTCGACAAATATCCGCGCACCTTGGGCGATGACGCGGCAAAACTGCAAAACGAAGGCGTGGCGGTCGTGTTCGCACCGGACGAGGCCGAACTTTATCCGAATGTTGCCCAGCAATACAATGTCGAGCCGCCGAACCTGCAAAACGAATTGTGCGGCGCGTTCCGCCCGGGCCATTTCCGGGGAGTGGCCACAGTGGTTGCCAAACTGTTCAATATCGTCAAGCCCGATGTTGCCTGTTTCGGCAAGAAAGACTACCAGCAGCTTGCCGTCATCAAAGGCATGGTGCGCGATTTGGATATGGATATCGAAATCGTGCCGGTGGATACGGGGAGGGCTGCAGACGGCTTGGCATTGTCGAGCCGCAACCAGTACCTGAGCGAAGCCGAACGCGCCGAAGCCCCGCGTTTGTATGCGCAGTTGCAGACCGTTGCCCGTGCGCTGGAAAACGGCAGTACCGCCTATGCCGATTTGGAGCAAGCGGCGGCGGACAATCTGCGTGCCAACGGTTGGACGGTCGATTATTTGGAAATCCGTCAGGCCGATACGCTGGCGGTTGCCCGTTCGGGTGAAAAACGGCCGGTCGTGCTGGCGGCGGCACGTTTGGGCGGCACGCGGCTGATTGACAATATCGAAGTGTTTTTATAATCGGCCGCAGCCGTTATAATTGCGGGTTTTTCGATTGAATTCCTGCGGGCGTGTTTTCAGACGGCATCAAAGCTGTCCGCACGCAGGCCGATAAAAGGATAAACATGTTCCGTACCATGCTCGGCGGCAAAATCCACCGCGCCGCCGTTACCGAAGCCGATTTGAACTATGTCGGCAGCATCACAGTCGATTTGGACCTGCTCGATGCAGCCGGCATCTGCGTCAATGAAAAAGTGCAGATTGTGAACAACAACAACGGCGAACGTTTTGAAACCTACGCCATTCCCGGCGAACGAGGCAGCGGCGTAGTCTGTCTGAACGGCGCGGCGGCGCGTTTGGTGCAGAAGGGCGACATTGTGATTATCATGTCGTATGTGATGCTTTCGGAGCTGGAAATCGCCGCGCACGAGCCGAAAGTGGTGCTGGTGGACGAAAACAACGCTGTCCGCGACATTATCCGTTATGAGCCGCCGCATACCGTTTTGTAAACATTGGGCCGTCTGAACGTTTTACAGACGGCCTTTCGCGTATTTTTCCGCTTTTTCCCTCTGCTGCACAGCGATTGTCGGACATCATGATTGAACTGAAAAACCTCACCCTCCAACGCGGCCTGAAAGTCTTGCTGCAACAGGCTTCGTTAAATGTCAAACCCGGCAGGCGGGTCGGCCTGATCGGTAAAAACGGCAGCGGCAAATCCAGCCTGTTTGCCCTGCTCAAAGGCGAAATTCCGCAAGACGCGGGCGATGTGCTGATTCCGAAGCATTGGAAAACCGCAGCCGTAGCGCAGGAAACGCCCGCGCTGGACATTTCCGCAGCTGATTATGTGTTGCAGGGCGATGCCGAATTGCAAGTGCTGCAGACGGCTTTGACCCGGGCGGAAGCTTTGAACGATGGTTTGAAAATTGCCGAATACCATGCCAAGTTGGAAGAAATCGATGCCTATACCGCGCCCGCGCGGGCAGCCAAACTTTTGAGCGGATTGGGTTTTTCCCAAGAAGAACACGGCAGACCCGTCAAATCGTTTTCCGGCGGCTGGCGGATGCGTCTGAATCTGGCGCAGGCACTGATGTGCCGCGCCGATTTGCTGCTGTTGGACGAACCGACCAACCATTTGGATTTGGAAACTGTTTTGTGGCTGGAACAGCATCTGGCCGGTTTGTCCTGTACGCAAATCGTGATTTCGCACGACCGCGACTTTCTCAATGCCGTCTGCAACCAGACGGTCGAACTGGCCGACCGCAGGCTGACGCTCTACGGCGGCAATTACGATTTTTACCAAACCGAACGTGCCAACCGTTTGGCACAGCAGCAGGCCGCCTATGTCAAACAGCAGGCACAAATCAAACATCTGCAATCCTTTGTCGACCGTTTCAAAGCCAAAGCCACCAAAGCGACTCAGGCGCAAAGCCGCATGAAGGCATTGGAAAAACTAGAACGCATCGCGCCCGCCCATTTGGACAGCGAATTTGCCTTCTCCTTCGATACCCCCGAACATCTGCCCAATCCCCTGTTGAAATTGGAGCAGGCCGATTTGGGTTACGGCAGCGCAACCGTACTGAACCAGGTTTCGCTGTCTTTGGAAAGCGGGGCGCGTTACGGCCTGCTCGGTGTGAACGGCAGCGGAAAATCGACGTTTATCAAAGCATTGGCGGGCGAAACAACCTTGCTTTCCGGCAGGATTGTCCGTTCAGACAAACTCAAAATCGGCTATTTCGCGCAGCACCAGCTCGATATTCTGCGCGACGACCAAAGCCCCGTCTGGCATATCCGGCAGCTTTCGCCCGATGTGCGCGAACAGGAAATCCGCAATTTCCTCGGCGGTTTCAATTTTGCGGGCGATATGGCGGTGCAGCCGATTGCGCCGTTCTCCGGTGGCGAAAAAGCGCGTTTGGCTTTGGCTCTGCTGGTGTGGCAGAAACCCAATCTGCTGCTCTTGGACGAACCGACCAACCATCTCGATTTGGATATGCGCCATGCGCTGACGCTGGCTTTGCAAAGCTTCCAGGGTGCATTGATTGCCGTATCGCACGACCGCAGCCTGTTGGAAGCCACGACAGACAGCTTCCTGCTCATCCACCAAGGCTGTCTGAAAAACTTCGACGGCGATTTGGAAGACTACCGCCAATGGCGGCTGGCACAGGAAAACGCCGCCGCCGCGCCCGCCGCTTCGGCTCAAACGCAAAACCGCAAAGATGCCAAGCGCGTTGAAGCGCAGATGCGGCAGGAGAAATCGCGCCGCAGCAAGCCCGTGCAGCAGCAGATTGCCAAAGCCGAAAAAGAAATGGCGCAATGGCAGGATATTCAGACGGCCTGCGAAACGTTTTTGGCCGACGAAAACGCCTATGCCGACGACAATAAAGCCCGTTTGCAGGAAACATTGGCGCAATCGGCCGAAGCCCGAAAACAGCTCGCGCATTGGGAAGAAATCTGGCTGGCCGCCGAAGAAGAATTGGAGCAAATTGATGCGGCGGTGGCGGCGGAATTTGCCGATATGTTCTGATGCCGTCTGAAAAGTGCGGTTGCTGCGGAACCGAGACGAAAGAAGACTTTGTTTGCAAATCAGAAACGAAAGGCGGTTTGTCTGCCGGAACATCCGCTTTTTGCATCGGGCAAAACATTTTCTCCCGCAGAATTGTTTGAACAAAGGAAAAACCGTGAAAACCGAAAACGCACGACAAACCGAGCAGGCGGCATCATGGCAGATCTGCTGGCCGCAGCAGGCGGAAGTTTCCGAACGTGCCGCCGCTTTGCTGCAAACCCAATCGCTGACACAGGCCTTACGCAGCTTGGGCGGCCGTTTTTCCGTTACCCTGAGGCATTTGGGCGAAGGATGCGCGGGCGGATTTTGGCCGGCGTTTGCCGCACAGGAGCGTCTGTTTGTGCGCGAAGTGCATCTGTGTTTGGACGGAGAAGCGGTTGTTTGGGCGCAGAGCGCGTGTGCGGCCGACAGCGTATTTTGGCGCAGCCTGCTCGATTGCGGTACGCAGCCTTTGGGCGAACGTTTGTTTGACGGCAGTTTGAATATCAGCCGCTCGCCTTTGGAATATGTTTCGCCGCTGCCGCCGGCTTGCTGGCCTGCGGTCGGGAACGGGGAAAACGGCAGTTTTCAGACGGCCTTTGCTGCCCGCCGCTCGCTGTTTGCCGCACCGAACGGCGATTTGCTCGGTTTGGCGGAGTGTTTTCTGCCCGCATTGAAATCTTATCTGCCTTGATTTGAACGGTGCGGAAACTGCGGTTTCAGACAGAGGAGAAGACGTGAGAAAAACGGTATGCGCGGTTTGCGGCATACCGTTTTTGTCGGGAACTGTGCTTAGGAGATGGAAGCCTGAATGAAAGCAACCAGCTGGTTTTTGGCCAAAGCACCGACTTTGGTCGCCACGTTTTCGCCGTTTTTGAACACCATCAGTGTGGGAATACCGCGTACGCCGAATTGTGCGGGTACCTGCTGGTTTTCGTCCACGTTTACTTTTACCACTTTCAGACGGCCGTCGAATTCGGAGGCAATTTCGTCCAAAACAGGAGCAATCATTTTGCAAGGACCGCACCAAGGTGCCCAAAAGTCCAGCAAAACAGGCAGTTCGGATTTCAAAACATCCTCTTCAAAGCTCGCATCGGTAGCGTTTACAATCAATTCGCTGCTCATTATTTTAACCTTTCGATTTATCGTTCCGACAAAAGGGGCATCCTTTTGTGCTAAGTGTGCAGAATAGGGCTTTATCGGCCAAATTTCAAGCACCGGCATACTGCAATAGTTTCTGAGTATATTTGTGATTGGGGCGGGCGAATACTTCTTCGCAGCTGCCGCTTTCCAAAACTCTGCCGTGCCGCAGCACCATCACGCGGTGCGACAGGGCGCGGATAACCGCCAAATCGTGGCTGATCAAAATCAGTGACAGGCCGAACTGCGTCTGCAAATCGGCGAGCAGGTTCAGGATTTGGCGGCGGTTTTGAGCGTCCAACGCGCTGGTCGGTTCGTCCAAAACCAAAATCTTCGGGCGGACGATTAGGGCGCGTGCGATGGCCAGCCGCTGCCGTTGGCCGCCGGAAAATTCGTGCGGATAGCGGTCAAGAATGTTGTCGGGCAGGCCGACTGTCTGCAAAACTTCCTGTACGCGCCGCATTCTTTCGCCTTCACCAATGTTTTTTTCGTGAACGTCCAGAGCTTCGGCAACGATGTCGAGAATGTTCATGCGCGGATTAAATGCGCCGAACGGGTCTTGGAATACCATTTGGATATTGCGCCGCGCCGTGCGGTCGAGCGGACGGCCGTCCAGCAGTACGCTGCCGCTGCTGTCGCTCAGGCCGAGCAGTGATTTGGCCAACGTGGTTTTGCCGCTGCCGCTTTCGCCGATGATGCCCAGCGTTTCGCTTGAATGCAGATTGAAAGACAGCGGGTGCAGCAGGGTTCTTTCCCGTGTTCGAAACCAGCCGTTGTTTTTTTCGCGGATGCTGCAGCTCAAGCCGTCTGCACGCAGAACAGGCGAGCCGTTTTCAGACGGCAGAACGGCGGCACGGCGTTCGGGCAGGCTGTCGAGCAGCATTTTGGTGTAGTCGTGTTCGGGCTGTCTGAAAACGGCTTCGGCACTGCCTTGTTCGACTATCCGTCCGTTCTGCATCACAACGACTTCGTCGGCAAAACGGCGCACCAGGTTCAAATCGTGGCTGATGTAGAGCAGGGTCATGCCGTGTTTCTGCTGCAAAGTGTCGAGCAGTTCCAGAATCTGCATTTGTACAGCGGCATCGAGTGCGGTGGTCGGTTCGTCTGCAATCAGCAGAGCGGGTTCGGCGGCGATGGCAGAGGCAATCATGGCGCGTTGGCGTTGCCCTCCCGATAATTGGAAAGGATAGGCGGCGGCTTTGCCGTCTGCATCTCCGATGCCGGTTTCCCTCAGTACGCCGACTGCTCTCTGCCAGGCTTCGCGGCGGTTCAGACCGAGATGCTGTTCCGCAGCTTCGCCGATTTGCCGACCGACGCGCATAATCGGATTGAGCGCGCTCATCGGTTCTTGAAAGACCATGCCGACCGTGCCGCCGCGCAGCTGCTGCAGACGGCTTTCGGAGCAGGAGAGCAGGTTTTCGCCGTCCAGAAAAATGCCGCCTTCCAGCCGTACATCGGGATTCAAACGCATCAGGCTTTGCGCCAATATGGTTTTGCCGCTGCCGCTTTCGCCGACAATGGCGGTTTTTTTGCCACGCGGAATGTGCAGGCAGATGTCGTGAAGAACCTGATGTTTGTCGAAAAAGGCGTTTAAATTGCGGATTTCAAGAGTATTCATCTGTTTTTAAGAATGTTTATTTATTTTTTAATGTATTTCTAATCAATAAATATTTCATGCCACAGCCGTATATAAAAAATACTATTGCAAAGAATATTGCATAAGTAAAAAAGAAAGTAGGGTTATCTTTATTGTTAGGGTGTAATTTAATATAGAGGCCAACAGATGCAGTTACCGATGTTAAGCTGCTGCCGAATAAATAAATTGTGCGAGGAAATTCTAATAAAGTATTGTCGATAATCTTATTCCAAAAGGTATACTTATCTCCCAATAGTTTTTGTATTGTAGTCAGAAGCCCTAATGCAAAAATAGTAGCAAGAAAGGTGAGAAAAAGTTCATGTGTGGAATCCAGCTTGCTTTCGGCAAACTTAACCAAAACGTCTTCATTTGATAAGCAGTTTGATAAAAGCACAATGACACAGAAAAGAATTATAAATTGGATAAGAAAGGCCAGTAATTCCTCAATAATAAATGACGAAAAATTTTTATTTGATTGTTGAGAAGGGCAATTTTTTTCTTGACTATTCATAGTCTAATCCTTGTTCTATATAGGTCGGTTAATTTTTCGCCCGTACATCAAATGCTTGGCGCAGCCCTTCGCCGACCATGACCAGAAGTAGCAGCATAACAGTCAGCGTGCCGAAGGCGGAAAGACCTATCCACCACGCATCGAGATTGTCTTTGCCCTGCGAGAGCAGCTCGCCCAAACTGGCTTGCGAGGCGGGTACGCCCAAGCCGAGAAAGTCGAGGCTGGTCAGGGCGAGTACCGCGCCGGAAATACGGAAGGGCAGGAAAGCGAGTACGGGGGTCATGCTGTTGGGCAGAATATGCCGCCAAATGATGCGGCGGTTGCCTACCCCCATGCTTTTGGCGGCGGCAACGTAATCGGCCTGTCGGTTTTTCAGAAATTCGGCGCGGACGTAGTCCGACAAGCCCATCCAGCCGAACAGCGACAGCAGAATCAGCAGTACCAGAAGGCTCGGGCTGAAAAAGGACGACAGGATAATCAGCAGGTAAAGCTCGGGCATGCCACTCCAAATTTCGAGAAAACGCTGTATCCACAAGTCGGTTTTGCCGCCGAAATAGCCCTGTATTGCGCCAAAAAAGATGCCTATGGCGGTGGTTAGGGCGGTGAGCGCGAGAGCGAACAAGAGCGAATCTCGGAAGCCGTATGACAAACGCGCCAGAATATCGCGGCCTCGGTCGTCGGTGCCGAGCAGATGGTTGGAGGAAGGCGGTGCGGGGTCGGGTACGGTGTCGAATTCGTTGAGTGTGCCGGCGGCATAAGGATTGGGCGGAAACAGGGCGAAGTTGCCGTCTGCAGCGAGATTGCGGCGGATAAGCGGGTCGAAGTAGTCGGCGGGCGTGTCGAAGTGGCCGCCGAATTCGCGGTCGTGGTATTCGGCAAACAGGGGAAAATAGTGCTGCCCCTGATAATGGATCCACAAGGGTTTGTCGTTGCTCCAAACGGGTGAGAGCAGGGCCGCAGCAAACAGAATAAGTAACAGCAGTAGGCTGTAAAAGCCGCGCCGGTGGTGGCGGAAACGCTGCCAAATACGGGAAGAAGGGATCATAGATAAGGAATCACGAACACAATATGCCGTCTGTAAGGATATATCTTTTCTGCCGTCCGTGCCAGTTTGCTGCAGACGGTAAGAAAAAACAGCCCGTCTTGGAGACGGGCTGTTTCTGGTGAGGGATTGTTTTCGGTAGTGGTTTGTTATCAATCCTCTTGCGCCGCTGTTTGCAGATAGTTTGCCAAACCGAGAGTAGCCATAAGCTCCTGCTGGTTTACCAGCCAATCGATTTGCTCTTCGTTGATGTTTTTCTGGCCTTCGAGCAGTTGGCGGGAAACGTAATCCTGCTGCTCTTCGCACACTTTGATGGCTTCTGCCAGTGCGGCGTGCTTGTCTTGCTCCTTGGTCAGATCGCATTTGATGATTTCTGCTACTTCTTCGCCGATCAGCAGTTTGCCCAATTCCTGCAGGTTCGGCAAACCTTCCAACAGAAGAATGCGCTCGATAATCGCATCGGCAGATTTCATTTCAATAATGGACTGTTTGTAGAAATGCCCACCCAATTCTTCAAACCCCCAGTTTTTCAAAATGCGAGCATGCAGAAAGTATTGGTTAATTGTTACCAGCAGCAGGCCGAGGTTTTTGTTCAGCTCGCGGATAACCAGACGATCGCCTTTCATATTTGCACCTCCGTTTAGTGGCCGACAGGCGCACCGCCGTTCAATTGGCTTTGCAGATAGTTTTGTTCGCCGATCAGCTTAATCAGACGCAGTTGCTGTTCCAGCCAGTGGGCATGGTCTTCTTCGGTGTCTTTCAGTTGGGCGACCATCAGATCGCGGGAAACATAATCCTGTTTTTCTTCGCACAATTTGATGCCTTTTTTCAAAGCAGCCTGAACTTCCAGTTCGGTGTTCAAATCCGCTTCCAGCATTTCGACGACATTGCTGCCGATATTCAGCTTGGAGGGAACCATGTTCGGAGTACCGCCCAGCATCAGAATGCGGCGGATAAACGCTTCCGCATGCAGGGTTTCGTCTTCGACTTCGTGACCGATACGCTCGAACAGTCGGGTATAGCCCCACTCCGAATACATACGGGAGTGGATGAAATATTGGTCGCGAGCAGCCAGTTCCCCGGCCAAGAGTTCGTTCATATAAGCAATGATTTCTTTATCGCCTTGCATAATTTTTTCCTTTCCAATGCAGCTATTCCGTACTCGGATTGAGTTGCGGAGAGTTGTCCGTTTCAGATGACGCGCATTCTAACATCAAAAAAAATAAGTGCAATTTTGTATTTTAAATACAAATAATTATCAAAAATAAAGAGAGCTTGGAAAAATTCTTGGAAAATGTTAACAAATTGTTTTTTAAAAAGTTTTGAAAATTACGATTTTGATAGTTGATTTCAATTGCATTTATATTTTACATAGTTTAACTAAACAGCCGGAGAGGATTGGGGTGTGAGAGGGAGTGTGGGGAGTCGTCGGCTTCTTCTTTTAAGAAAATTGCAAATCATGTTATAATTTTGGATTTTACGAATATTTCGATATATTTTATTTTCACATTTTAAAGGCATTATTTTCTTATGAAAGCCATCCGCAATATTGCGATTATCGCCCACGTCGACCATGGCAAAACCACTCTGGTCGACCAACTTTTGCGCCAATCCGGCACCTTCCGCGCCAACCAGCAGGTTGACGAGCGCGTGATGGACAGCAACGATTTGGAAAAAGAGCGCGGCATTACCATTTTGGCGAAAAACACCGCCATCGAATATGAAGGTTTCCATATTAATATCGTCGATACGCCCGGACATGCCGACTTCGGCGGCGAAGTGGAGCGCGTATTGGGCATGGTCGATTGCGTGGTGCTGTTGGTGGATGCGCAGGAAGGCCCAATGCCGCAAACCCGTTTTGTAACCAAGAAAGCTTTGGCTTTGGGGTTGCGTCCTATTGTCGTGATTAATAAAATCGACAAGCCGTCTGCACGTCCGAGTTGGGTAATCGATCAGACTTTCGAGCTGTTCGACAGTCTCGGTGCTACGGACGAACAATTGGATTTTCCAATTGTTTATGCTTCGGGTTTGAGCGGTTTTGCAAAGCTTGACGAAGAAGGCGAGAGCTGCGATATGCGTCCGCTGTTCGACACTATTTTGAAACACACGCCGCCGCCGAGCGGCAGCGCGGACGAAACCCTGCAGCTGCAAATCTCCCAACTCGACTATGATAACTACACCGGCCGTTTGGGTATCGGCCGCATCTTGAACGGCCGTATCAAGCCCGGTCAGGTGGTGGCAGTGATGAATCACGAACAACAGGTGGCACAAGGCCGCATTAACCAATTATTGGGCTTCAAAGGCTTGGAACGCGTGCCTTTGGAAGAAGCGGAAGCGGGCGACATTGTGATTATTTCCGGCATTGAAGACATCGGCATCGGCGTTACCATCACCGATAAAGACAACCCCAAAGGTCTGCCGATGTTGAGCGTGGATGAGCCGACCTTAACTATGGATTTTATGGTCAACACTTCGCCGCTGGCCGGTACGGAAGGCAAATTCGTTACCTCGCGCCAAATCCGCGACCGTCTGCAAAAAGAATTGCTTACCAATGTTGCCTTGCGTGTGGAAGATACGGCTGATGCCGATGTGTTCCGCGTGTCCGGCCGCGGCGAGCTGCATTTGACGATTTTGCTGGAAAATATGCGCCGCGAAGGTTACGAATTGGCTGTCGGAAAACCGCGCGTGGTATATCGGGAAATCGACGGTCAAAAATGCGAGCCGTATGAAAACCTGACTGTTGACGTGCCTGACGACAACCAAGGTGCGGTCATGGAGGAGTTGGGGCGCAGACGCGGCGAACTGACCAATATGGAAAGCGACGGTAACGGTCGTACCCGCTTGGAATACCATATTCCCGCAAGAGGTCTGATCGGTTTCCAAGGCGAATTTATGACCTTGACCCGCGGTGTCGGCCTGATGAGCCATGTTTTTGACGATTACGCACCGGTGAAGCCCGATATGCCCGGCCGTCATAACGGCGTGCTGGTATCGCAGGAACAGGGCGAAGCGGTGGCGTATGCCTTGTGGAACCTGGAAGACCGCGGCCGTATGTTCGTATCGCCCGGCGACAAGCTCTACGAAGGTATGATTATCGGTATCCACAGCCGCGACAACGATTTGGTGGTGAACCCGCTGAAAGGCAAAAAACTCACCAATGTGCGTGCCAGCGGCACCGATGAAGCTGTGAGACTGACCACGCCGATCAAGCTGACTTTGGAAAGTGCGGTAGAATTTATCGATGACGACGAACTGGTGGAAATCACGCCGCAGTCGATTCGTTTGCGTAAACGCTTCCTTAGCGAGATTGAGCGTCGCCGTCATTTCTCGAAGAAAGATTAATCGCATACGGTCAGTTAAAGACTTTTAAGCCGTCTGCAAGCCCGTTTGATATGAAGGGGCTGCCAGGCGGCTTTACTGTAAAATGCGCTTTTTACGTCCAAACTGCTTGAAAAGCCTTATCCTTGCTGTTATATGTACAAGGTTTCAGACCTGAATACACCAATACGAAAGAGCAAAATATGAAATTACACTCCCTTATACTGACTGCGGCAGCCGGCTTTTTGTTGGCGGGCTGTAATGACCGTCAGGCCGAATTGGAGCAGCAGCTCAAAGCTCAACAGGAGCAGATTGCCAAGTTGGAAGCTTTGCAGGATCAAACGGTTTACCAGCTTATGGAAGATGCAGTAAACGAAACTCTGTCGCCCGAAGCGCAGGAAAAAGGCAAAAACGGCGAAACCGTTACCGGCAATGACGGCCAACAGTATGTTTTCGATCCTTCGACCGGCTCGTGGCTGTTGCAAAGTCTGGTCGGTGCTGCGGCCGGTGCGTTTATCGGCAGTGCTTTGGCCAACAAATTTGCCAAAGCTCCTGCAAATTCGCCTGCAGCCAACCAAGTCCGCTCGCATTACGCACAGCAATATAAAGGTAAGCAGGCGGCAGCACCGAATACCCTGCAGCGCAAGCAGGCTGCTCAAAGTCCAGCTTACCGTCAAACCCGGCAGGGTATGAGCAATCATCAGAAACCGGGACGCAGCGGCGGTATGCGCTCGGGTCGTCGCCGTTAATGCCGTCTGCAAACCCGAATACCGGACTGCCGTATGGGGCGGAAAACAGTTTCTCTTCTGCCGGACATACTTGCAGACGGATCGGATTTTTCTTCAAACAGGAGCAAATATGAGCAATCCCCAACATTACCGTCTGATTATTCTCGGCTCCGGGCCGGCCGGTTATACTGCTGCCGTTTATGCGGCACGTGCCAATCTGCAACCCGTTGTGATTACCGGTTTGGCACAGGGCGGTCAGCTGATGACGACAACCGAAGTGGATAACTGGCCTGCCGATGCAGACGGCGTACAGGGTCCCGATTTGATGGCGCGTTTCCAGGCGCATGCGGAACGCTTCGGTACGGAAATCATTTTCGATCAAATCCACAGCGTGGATTTGCAAAACCGGCCGTTTGCATTGCACGGCGATATGGGCAGCTATACGTGTGATGCGCTGATTGTGGCGACCGGCGCATCGGCTAAATATCTCGGTCTGCCCAGCGAAGAGACCTTTGCGGGACGCGGTGTGTCCGCTTGTGCGACTTGTGATGGTTTCTTCTATAAAAATCAGGCTGTTGCTGTGGTTGGTGGCGGCAATACCGCAGTCGAAGAGGCACTGTATCTGGCCAACATTGCGGACAGTGTAACTTTGATCCACCGACGGGATACTTTCCGTGCCGAGAAAATTATGGTCGACAAGCTGATGAGGCGTGTGGAAGAAGGCAAAATCCGTTTGCAACTCAATGCTTCGATTGATGAAATTTTAGGTGATGACAGCGGTGTAACCGGCGTGCGTTTGAAGAAAAACGACGGCAGCAGCGAAGAGATTGCCGTACAGGGCGTGTTTATCGCCATCGGCCATAAGCCGAATACCGATATTTTCAAAGGCCAGCTCGATATGGACGAAACGGGTTATCTGAAAACGCGCGGCGGTACAGGCGACAATGTCGGTGCGACCAATATCGAAGGCGTGTGGGCAGCGGGCGATGTGAAAGACCATACCTACCGTCAAGCGATTACCAGTGCGGCTTCCGGCTGTCAGGCGGCTTTGGATGCGGAACGCTGGCTTGACAGCAATTAAATGTTCTGATGCCGTCTGCAGCCTGAGGTGCCGTTTTATTCAACTAAGCCGGCAGACAGTTTGGCAAAAGCCCGGCAGACGGTGGAGCTGTTTTCTTCAACTCATTATTATTTTAGGAAGATTTATGATTAAACTGACTACCAACAAAGGCGTGATTACGTTGGAACTGAACCACGAAGCCGCGCCTGTAACCGCAGCGAACTTCGAGCAGTATGTAAAAGACGGTTTCTACGACGGGGTGATTTTTCACCGTGTGATTCCGAACTTTATGATTCAAGGCGGCGGTATGTTGCCGGATATGAGCGAGAAGGCGACGCGCGAACCGATTCAGAACGAAGCGCAAAACGGTTTGAAAAACGACAAATACACTATTGCGATGGCACGCACGATGGCACCGCACAGTGCTTCCGCACAGTTTTTCATCAATACCAAAGACAATGACTTTCTGAACCATACTTCCCCCAGTATGCACGGCTGGGGTTATGCGGTGTTCGGCAAGGTAACGGACGGCTTCGATGTGGTAGACGCAATCGAGCAGGTCGCAACCAAACGCCACGGCATGCATGATGATGTGCCGGTTGATCCGGTTGTGATTGAGAAAGCGGAAATCGTGTAAATATTTGCCGTATGGTGATGGATATGCCGTCTGCAGCTTGAAGGTGCAGACGGCATTTTTTTATATCAGCAGCTGTTGACTCGGAATAAAAGCATGACCGCAAGCCGTCTGCAGTCGTGTGCAGACGGCTTGCGGCAGGCATTATGCGTCGGTCATGGCCATCAGACCGGCATTGCCGCCGGCGGCTGTGGTGTTGGTGCTGCACGCGATTTCTTCGAATACTTGGAAGATGTCCAAGCCGTTTTCGGACGGCAGGACTTTAATCAGCGCACCGTCTTGGGCGGCGAGAGACTGTTTGTATTCGGTCGGCAGCGGAGAGAGTGCTGCAACGTGGGTGATGCCGCTGTTTTCCGGACGGCTGTGGACTTTCAGCAGGCTGCCCAGTGCATCGGCGTGGTCGGCGAGCGGATGACCGCTTTCGACTTCGCAACGGATGCCGTTGGCTGCCAGTTTGATCAGTGCGGCAAAGGCTGACTGCAAATCTCCGCCGTATATCCAAACCTGTTTCGGTGTATGCCAGCTTAATGCGTTGCGTTCGCCGGTCGGACCGTTCAGGACGACTTCTGCGCCGCGCAGCGTGCGGATACGGGCTTGACCGAGTACGGCGGCCAGCGACATTTTGGCTTTGTCGTCCAGCGGCAGGCCGTGCAGTACTTTTTCCACTTGTTTCAAGGCGGTTTCGTCTGCATGACCGATGCGGCTCAATTGCGGGATTTTCCATTCTGCGGCACGGGTAAGGCGTTGCAGGTAGAAGGGGCCGCCGGCTTTCGGGCCGGTGCCGGAAAGTCCGTGTCCGCCGAAAGGCTGTACGCCGACAACTGCGCCGACAATGTTGCGGTTCACATATACGTTGCCGGCTTCGATGCGGCTGCGGATGTGGTCAACGGTGCTGTCGATACGGCTGTGGATGCCGTGGGTCAGCGCGTAGCCTTTGCTGTTGATTTGGTCGATCAGTTTGTCCAGTTCGCTGCTGCGGTAGCGGATGACGTGCAGTACGGGACCGAATACTTCGCGTTGCAATTCGTCCAGATTGTTCAGCTCAAACAGGGTGGGCGGAACGAAGGTGCCGTTGTTTTCAGACGGCATAATCTGGTGGAAGGATTTTGCAACGCCTTTCATTTTTTCTATGTGTACCAACAGGTTGGCTTGTGCTTCTGCATCGATGACCGGGCCGATGTCGGTATTCAGAGCTCTCGGATTGGCTACGTGCAGTTCGTTCATCGCGCCTTTAATCATTTGAACCATATGGTCGGCAACGTCTTCCTGAACGCACAAAATACGCAGGGCGGAACAACGTTGGCCCGCGCTGTCGAAAGCGGAATTCAGTACATCGGCGCATACTTGTTCGGCCAGTGCGGTACTGTCTGCAATCATGGCGTTCTGACCGCCGGTTTCGGCAATCAGTACCGGCGTATCGCTGCGTTTGGCGAGGGTTTGGTTAATCAGGCGGGCGACTTCGGTCGAGCCTGTGAAGATGATGCCGTTGATGCGTTCGTCCCGAGTGAGTGCCGCGCCGACATCGCCCGCACCCAACACCAATTGTAGAGCTGCAGACGGCACGCCTGCTTCGTGCATCAGTTGCACCGCATAATGGGCAATAAGAGAGGTTTGTTCGGCAGGTTTGGCGACAACGGTGTTGCCCGCGCCCAAAGCGGCGATGACTTCGCCGGTGAAAATCGCCAGAGGGAAGTTCCACGGGCTGATGGCAACTATCGTACCCAACGGTGCGGCATCTTGAGGCAAAGTATTTTCCGCTTCATCGGCGTAGTAGCGGCAGAAATCGACCGCTTCGCGAACTTCGGCAATCGCATTGTTCAGCGTTTTGCCCGCTTCGCGTACGGCCAGCATCATCAGAGCGGGCGTATGCTGTTCTAACAGGTCGGCGAAACGGCGCAATACGGCAGCGCGTTCGGCAGCAGATACGGCAGACCATACGGCTTGACCTGCAATGGCGGCGGTAACGGCGTTTTCGGCGGTTTGTGCATCGGCAAAAGAGACTGTGCCGACAATATCGTTGTGGTCGGCAGGATTGCATATGTCTGATGCCGTCTGCACTTCGGCGGTTAGGCCGTTGATAATCGAGGCGGCACGGTACGGCTGTTCTGCCGCACGGTTCATATTGTTTTCGAGTGTTTGCAGTACGTTTTCGTTGCTCAAATCGATGCCGGCGGAATTAATACGGGCCGCACCGTAGAGTTCGCGGGGCAGCGAAAGCGCGTTGTGGCGGCGGATGCCTTGTTCCGCAACAGTATCGAAGGGGCTGCGGATGAGTTCGTCGATACTGATTTTCTCGTCGACAATTTGGTTGACAAACGAGGAGTTGGCCCCGTTTTCCAGCAGGCGGCGTACCAGATAGGCCAACAGGGTTTCATGCGTGCCTACGGGTGCATAGATGCGTACCCGGCGTTTCAGGTGGTTGGGGCCGACCACTTGGTCGTACAGCGTTTCGCCCATGCCGTGCAGACATTGGAACTCGAAATCCTTGCCTTCGCCCATTTGGTAAATGGCAGCCAGCGTGTAGGCATTGTGCGTGGCAAATTGGGGAAATACGGCATCTTGAGCGGCCAAAAGCTTGCGTGCGCAGGCCAGATAGGAAATATCGGTATGAACTTTGCGGGTGTATACAGGGTAGCCGTCCATACCGTCTACCTGGGCCCATTTGATTTCGCTGTCCCAATACGCGCCTTTAACCAAACGAATCATCAGCTTCTGATTGCTGCGGCGGGCCAAATCCACCAAATAATCAATCACAAACGGGCAGCGTTTCTGATAAGCCTGAACCACGAAGCCGATACCGTTGAAACCGGCCAAATCGGGGTCGGAAACCAAGGCTTCCATCAGGTCGAGCGACAGTTCCAGGCGGTTGGCTTCTTCAGCATCGATGTTCAAACCGATGTTGTAGGATTTTGCCAATAAAAACAGTTGTTTCAGTTTCGGCAGCAGCTCGTTCATCACACGTTCGTGCTGGGCGCGGACGTAACGCGGATGAATGGCCGACAATTTCACGGAAATGCCGTTGCCTTCATATACGCCTGCGTGTTGGGCATCTTTGCCGATAGCGTGAATGGCGTTCACGTAATCCTGATAATACCGTTCGGCATCGGCCTGAGTCATGGCCGCTTCGCCGAGCATATCGAAAGAAAAACGGTAACCGAGTTTTTCGCGCTCTTTGCCGTTTTGCAGGGCTTCTGCAATGGTTTGTCCGGTAACGAACTGTCTGCCCAACATGCGCATTGCGTAATCCACGCCTTTGCGGATTAAAGGTTCGCCGCCTTTGCCGACCATGCGTGTTAAAGCGGCAGACAGGCTGCCTTCGTTGGTAGGCGTGGTCAGTTTGCCGGTAATCAGCAGACCCCATGCGGCGGCATTGACGAACAAAGAGGGACTGTTGTTCAGATGGCTTTTCCAATCGCCGCCGGACAGTTTGTCGGCAATCAGTTTGTTGCGCGTATCGTTGTCGGGAATGCGCAGCAAGGCTTCGGCCAGACACATCAGGGCAACGCCTTCTTCGCTCGACAGAGAAAATTCGTGCATCAGAGCATCTACGCCACTGGCCTTTTTGCGGTTTTCGCGGACTTTGGTTACCAGATTGCGGGCAAGCAGGGAAGCGGCGGTTTGTTCGGTTGCCGACATCTGAGCTTGTTGCAGCATATCCTGCACCGCTTCGGTTTCGTCTCGGCGGTAGGCACTGGTAACGGCTTCGCGCAGGGCGGATTGTTCGGGGTGGGCGAATCGGAACATGGTTTTTCCTTCAGAAAATATAGGGAAATACAACCGTCAAAACAGATATTGTTTTTATATCGAATCAGACGGCAGGTATACAAAAAATATTATCTCACTTTCGGGTGCAGACGGCTTTGATAAGCAGCAAGTTATGGTTTTCGGCTGGTAAAAGCCGTCTGCAGCTTTGGGAACGGAGGCTGAAAAAAGGCTGCCGGAACATAGGTTCGGGGCAGCCTCGGCGTTTCAGAGAGTCTGAAACTTATTTGGCAGATCTATAGGCTGCATCGGCTTGTTCGAAGCGTGCTTGAACTTCTTGCGAAGGTTCTTTGCCCAGCAGCGAAACGATAACGGCTACCGCACCGCAGAGAATGAAGCCCGGTACGATTTCGTACATGGTCGGCAAATCTGCAGCAGCCAAGGCGGGATTAACTGCTTTTGCCCAGACGACAACCATGACCGCACCGGCAATCATGCCGAACAATGCGCCTGCGGCGGTCATGCGTTTCCACAATACGGACAGAATCACAACAGGACCGAATGCGGCACCGAAGCCTGCCCATGCGTAAGATACCAAGCCCAAAACTTTGCTGTCTTTGTCGGAGGCCAGCAGAATGGCAACTACGGCAATCGCCAATACCATCAGGCGGCCTATCCATACCAGTTCGGTTTGCGATGCGCCTTTACGCAGAAAGCCTTTGTAGAAGTCTTCGGTGATTGCACTCGAACATACCAGCAGCTGGCAGGACAGGGTGGACATTACGGCAGCCAGAATGGCAGACAGAATCACACCGGCAATCCAAGGATTGAACAATACGGTTGCCAAGGTGATGAAGATACGTTCGTGGTTGCCGTTCATCAGGGTAACTTGTTCGGGATTGGCGGTAAAGTAGGCGATACCGAAGTAGCCTACGGCAACTGCGCCGCCTAAACACAAAATCATCCAAGTCATGCCGATGCGGCGCGCGCTGACCAGAGAAGGTACGTTTTCAGCAGCCATAAAGCGGGCGAGAATGTGCGGTTGGCCGAAGTAGCCCAAGCCCCATGCGGCGGTGGAAATAATGCCGATGAAGGTGGTGCCGGTCAGCAGGCTGCCGTATTCCTTGCCTGCGGTTTCGGCGGCGGAAGCGATGGCCGCGCTCATTTGTTCTGCGCCGCCCAAGCCCAAGTAGACCATAATCGGGGTCAGAATCAGGGCGAAAATCATCAGAGAGGCTTGAACGGTATCTGTCCAGCTGACAGCCAAAAAGCCGCCGATAAAGGTGTAGGCGATGGTTGCACCCGCGCCCAGCCACATGGCTTGGGTATAGCTCAATTCGGGGAACAGGCTTTGGAACAGGGTTGCTCCGGCAACGATGCCCGAGGCGCAGTAAATGGTGAAGAACAGCAGAATGATGACGGACGGTACGACTTTCAGTACCACATTCATTACGCTGCTGTCGGAATGGAAGCGGTTAGAGAAGTAATCGGGCAGGGTAAGTGCGTTATGGTTGTACTCTGTGTGTACGCGCAGACGGCCGGCTACAATCAGCCAGTTCAGCCATGCGCCGACAACCAGACCGATGGCAATCCAGCCTTCGCTCAGGCCGCTGAGGTAAACCGCACCGGGCAGGCCCATCAACAGCCAGCCGGACATGTCGGATGCACCGGCAGACATGGCGGTTACAAACGGACCGATGCTGCGGCCGCCGAGAATGTAGTCGTCGAAACTGCGGGTGGAAAAATAGGCAATCAGGCCAATCAGCAGCACGGCTGCCAGATATATCCCGAAAGTAATGTACATCGGATTCATAATCATTCCTGTAGACGTTGGCGCAGATGGGAAATAGTGCGCCGGTTTCCTGCGTATCCCCGCGGAAGGGGCGGGTGCTCGAACTGAAATTCTGATAAGGCCGCCTGCAAATCGGAAACAGGCGGAGTTACCATAACCGGGCTTTATACTCCGGTGGTGTTTTCCTGTCAATTTTTGTTAACAAATCGCCTTTAATGTAAATTTTGTGCTCGGCCGGGCAATTTTTACCGAAACGGCAGCAGCAGATTGGCGTAAGATGGCACAAACAGGGTAATCTCGGACGGTTTGTGTGTCCGGCGGCAAGGGATTTCTTCGGACAGGAGGACTCTGTGCGGAAAACCTTATGCCTGCTGCCGGAGTGAGTTGCAGACGGCATCAGGGTTTGCAGTGATGCGCTGGTTTCCAGTATGTTTCGGATGTAGGGCAATCAATTGGTTGGGGAAAATACAATGTCTGTACGGGTTGGGTTGGGCGACAAACAAATGGCGGTGCTGCTGGCAACGATGACGGCGGTCATGCCTTTGTCGGTCGATACTTATCTGCCTGCCATTCCTTTGCTGTCGTACGATTTGGGGGCAGATATCCACCATATCGAAAAAAGTTTGAGCAGCTTTATGTTCGGTGTGGCTTTGGGACAGCTGACAGGAGGAGCTTTGTCGGATATTGTGGGGCGGCGCAAAGTGGCTTTGGGCGGTTTGGCTCTTTATATTGCGGCATCGTTGGCGATTGCTATGGTAAACAGTGCGGACGGTTTGCTGGTGTTGCGTGTGTTTCAGGCGGTCGGCGGCGGTATGGCGGCGGTGATGTCGGGTGCGGTCGTGCGTGATCTGTATGAAGGACGGCAGGCGGCACAGATGTTTGCTTTAATCGGTGTGGTGATGATGGCCGCGCCTTTGGCTGCTCCGATGTTGGGGTCGGTACTCTTGGGACTGGGCGGCTGGCGGCTGATTTTTGTTTTTCTGATGGTGTATGCGGCAGCGGTTTTTTCGCTGCTTTGGTGCTTTCTACCCGCCGGCGCGATAGTTGCAGACGGCTTGCGGCGAGGCTTTTTCAGCGGAGTATCGAAACGTTATATTGAGGTTTTCCGTTGTAAAACGGCTTTGGGATTTTTGTTTTTCCAGGCATTTTCGTTCAGCTCCCTGCTGGTTTTTATTACCGAATCTCCTTTTGTCTATATGAAGCTTTACGGTTTGGCGCCAAGCGCGTATGCGGCGGCGTTTGCCTGCAATATTCTGACGATGGCAACGTTTAACCGAATTACGGCCTGGCGTTTGAAGCGAGGCAGTAATGCAGAGGATATTCTGCTTTGGGGATTGGGCGTGCAGTTGGCTGCCAATACTGTACTGGCCGCTGCGGTCTGGTTTTCAGACAGCCTGCCGCCGTTTGCTTTGGTGGTGGCGTGTGCCATGTTGTCGGTCGGTACGATGGGTTTGATAACAGCCAATACTCAGGCCTGTTTTATGAGTTTTTTCCGCGAAGCCGGCGGTACGGCGAATGCGGTTCTGATGTCGGGCAGCTCGCTGATTGCGGCAACGGCAAGTTGGACGGCTACCGTTTTGCACAACGGTACGGCTTATGTGATGCCCTCGCTGATGTTGTGCGCTACGTTGACCGGCACGGCTTTGCTGTATGCTTGTTCGCGCACTATGTGGAGCAGGGCAGCTTGATTGTGCAACAAAGCCGTCTGCATTGAGGTGCAGACGGCGGGGTTCGGGAGACTGCGGAAAGGGGGTTATTTGGTCAGCTTGTTCCAATCCAAACCCTTTAAAGAAGGCATTTGAGTGATTTTGTACGAGGTCAGATCGATAGCAGTCAGTTTGCCGCCCCATAGTGCGCCGGTATCCAAACCGATAACGCCGTCGCCGTTATAATAACCCAGTGCAGACCAATGGCCGAAAACCAGGATATGGCCGCTATGCTGACGGTCGGATGCACGAAACCAAGCCCTGCGGTCGGAAGGCATATCGCCAAGCGTGCTTTTGAAATTGTAATCCAGGCAATTGTCGAAATCCAAAGCGCGCATCCGCGTAAACACATTTGTAATCATCCTCAGCCGTTCTTCTCCTCTTAACAGATCCGACCATGCAGACGGCTTGTTGCCGTACATGCCGGCAAAATACCGCTGAGGTTCAGTTTGCAGCGAGTTTTCTACTTCGGCAGCGAGTGAAGCAGCCGATTCTACACTCCATTGCGGCAACAGGCCGGCGTGAATCAGCACTTTGTTGCCGTTTTGACGCATCAGAGGCTGGATACGCAGCCAATCGCGCATTCGGGCTGCATCGGGGTGATTGAGAATGTGTTCCAAAGTATCGCCGCGTTTCTGTTTGCCGAAACCGTAAAACAAAGCAAGCAGATGCAGGTCGTGATTACCCAAAACAATTTGCACGCTGTTTTCGTGTTTCATACAAAATTCGAGACATTCCAAAGATTTCGGCCCGCGGTTGACGATGTCGCCGGTCAGCCAGAGTGTGTCTCGACCGTGTTGGAAGTCGATGAGTGAGAGCAGGGCGGTCAGTTCGTTGTAACAGCCCTGCAAATCACCGATTGCATAATGAGTCATAGTATTTCCGTGAGAAAAACCGCATAGTAGGATAAAAACATTTGCGCGAGAATGAACGAATGTCCGGCAGTAAGCCTATATTGACAGGAATCTTTTTCACTTGGCGGTATTCGGGAACCTCTGTGCCGGAGTCGTCAAACTTGGCAAAGTTGCATACAGAGTTGCTGTTAGGGGTAGCCGGGCGCGAATAGACATCAATAAACAGATTCTTGCTGTTTGCCGGTTTGAAAGATTGTTCCTAAGCCATCAATTCGCCATAAATTATGGTCGTGTGCGAATTCGGCGATTTCAATAACCGTTTGCTGATTCATATTTGTCCCAGTCGCAAGTAGTGATGTTCAGTCGAAAATATCGTTGGAAATTACAACAATTTTAATTCATATCCTGCTTGTTCGTCCGCATGGTAACTACTGCGTACCATTGCGCCGATGGCAGCATTGGTAAATCCCATGCCGTAGGCTTCTTTTTCAAATTGTTTGAACATTTCCGGCGTTACATAGCGCAATACAGGCAAATGGCCGTCGGATGGCTGGAGATATTGGCCGACGGTAATCATTTCGATATCGTGCGCACGCATATCGCGCATGATTTCTCGCACTTCTTCATCGGTTTCGCCCAAACCGACCATGATGCCGGATTTGGTCGGAATGTGGGGCATCATTTCTTTGTAGCGTTTGAGCAGGTTGAGCGAGTGTTGGTAATCCGAACCGGGGCGGGCCTGTTTGTACAGGCGCGGGTGTGTTTCCAGATTGTGGTTCATCACATCGGGCGGATTTTTGGCCAGAATGTCTAAGGCAATATCCAAGCGGCCTCGGAAATCGGGAACGAGGATTTCGATTTTGGTTTGCGGACTGCGTTCGCGGATGGCATTGATGCAGTCGGCGAAGTGTTGGGCACCGCCGTCGCGCAAATCATCGCGGTCCACTGAAGTAATCACAACATAACGCAGCTTCATCGCCGCCACGCTTTCGGCCAGATTTTTCGGTTCGTCCGGATCGAGCGGGTTCGGACGGCCGTGTCCGACATCGCAGAACGGGCAGCGGCGCGTGCAGATGTCGCCCATAATCATAAAGGTGGCCGTGCCTTTGCTGAAACATTCGCCGATATTCGGGCAGGAGGCTTCCTCGCAAACGGTGTGCATTTTCTGTTCGCGCAGAATGTTTTTGATTTCAAAGAATTTGTTTCCGGTCGGAATTTTGGCGCGAATCCAAGACGGCTTGCGCAGTTTTTCTTCCAGCGGAACGATTTTAATCGGAATGCGTGCGGTTTTGGCCGCGCCTTTGTGTTTTACGCCTTGTGCGTTGCTTGGTTTGTTTTGAGTATCGGCAGACATGGTTTCTTTCCGTTTGGGATATGTTTTCGATGCCGTCTGCACCTTTTGCAGACGGCCGGTGTTTAAAGGCCTTTGCGCATAATTCTTTGCGCCAGACGTGCGGACAGGCGGTTAATCCAATACAGCAGTTTGGTTTTTCCGCCGAGGATTTCGTAGCGGTCGGTGATGAAGTTGCGCCAGAATTCTGCGGCCAATTCGTCGGGGCTGATTTTCAGTTTGGCATGACCTTTGCCTTGCGACATCGGTGTGGCGACCATCGGCGGCAGCAGTTCGAATACGCGCACGGGCGTGTTTTCGAGCTGCCAGCGCAATACCTGCGAGAAGCTGTGCAGACCGGCTTTGCTTGTGCAGTAAAGCGCACAGGTTTCTTTCGGCACGATGGCCAAACCTGAGGAAACATTGATGACGGCGGCTTCGGTTTTGTCCAGCAGCTTGGGCAGAAATGCCTGGGTCAGCAGAATCGGTGCGGTCAGGTTGATGTCGATTTCCTGTGCGATTTCTTCGCTGCTTTGTGCTGCAAACGGTTTGGTAAACTGAACGGCGGCGTTGTTGATTAAAATATTCGCATCGGAAAATTCGCGTGCCAAACGTTCGCGGTCGGCGGCAAGCGACACATCGGCTACGGCAAATCGGCTGCCGGGCAGCTGTTCCGATGCCGTCTGCAACACATCGGCGCGGCGGCCGATCAGAATGATGCGGTTGCCGGCGGTGTGGAACTGTTTGGCCAGCGCAAATCCTATACCGGTTGCGCCGCCGGTAATTAAAACGGTGTGTCCGTTCGAATGCATAAGATGAAGTCTTTCTAATTTTGAAAAGTTAAATTATCAAGATTTCTAAATGGATTGGATTCTGTGTGTGATTTTTTTAATAAATTCCTCATAATTATTGAATATTACATTCTTTCCGAAAGGATAGTTGAAGTTGTTGCTTAATTTAATATGGTTTTTTTTGTAATAATTAAAAAAATCACTGTTTTTTGCTAAGTTTTCTGAATTTTGTTCAGATGTGTCATATAACGATATGATATATAATAGGGTTTTAGCTGGCGTATGCAGATACTGCTCTTGTGGATCATTGGATAAGATCAGATATTTTTTGATTTTTTCAGCTGTTAAAATTTCCCATTTTTTGAAAATTCTACCGCTAGAAAAATAAGGTATTTTTTCAGGTAGCACGAGTATTTGAAAATAGGGGATATTGCAGCATTGAATATTTGCTGTTTCACCAAGCATATTTTCAAAGTAATTATTGGAGTTTTGAGCATAATTTTGCATGACAAATTTTATACCAATACCTGCAATTGGTTGGTTGTTTTGCAATATGGTAATGTCCACTTTTTTATCAATATATCTACCTTGGATTGAGGCCTCTTTATCGTCCTCAAAGCCGATTGATTGTATGCTGTACTCAGTTCCTAGCTGGGTTGCTAAATCATTAGCAATTGCCCCATGTAGGATTTTCAATTTTTCTGTGCTTCGGGAGCCATTTTTACCTTCTTCAAAGCCCCTCAGAAAGGTTAAGAAAGATTTTTTAATGGTTGTCAAAAATTGTTGGTTATTCATTTTTCTTTCAAAATAAGCTATGAGGTTTGGGGATAGAGATAGGATATTCTTTAATTTGCTTAGTAGATAAAGATTTATAACCACCTGAAAAATCTTTCCCTGTTAGTCTTGTATATCGGAAAAACTCTGGTGATTTCAGTATTTGTTCTGCTAGTGATAAATCATGCTCATCGTACTTGGCAGATAAAAAAATTCCTGAATAAACCAATATTTCTTTGGGTAGCCTAAAAAAATTAATAGAGTCATTAATCATTGTGCTGATAACAATTTTTGGTGTGTGTGAAGTTTGTATACCCTGACTTCGTCCAAATTCATACCATAAGGTGTTTTTATCTAGATCCCGTTTTAATAATTCATCTTTGTTTTCCAATAAATATAAATATGTTAATGGAAAATCTTTCATTAATTCATTCTCAGTATAGGCGTGGTATTTGCCATTTTTTTTGTGATAAGGAAAAATGATATACTCAATTTGATTTTTATCCCCTTTATAGCAAGAGCCTTTTATAATTTTACGTAAAATTTTACGTTCTAACCAGTGCCCATTAAGCTGGATATGCGTATCGGTTTTATTTGTTGCACTTGCTATGAAAATTTTATCTCGTAGTGTTGCAAACCCATATTGAATGTTAAATAATTCTTTCATTTGGGTATTAGAAGTGGAAAAAAGTGTATTTAGAAAGTTACTATTTTCATGATTGGATAATGTCCATTTTTGACTATTTAAGTCTGTAAAATTAATTTGGTTTACTGAATTAATTTTTTGTTTTTGTTTTGATTTTTCTTTGTAAGTGAAGTTTTGTTGTTGTTGGGATTGGTCAATAATAGTAATTGCGGTATAAGTAGAAAAACCATCAAATATCTTATTCGATTGGAAATCACATATCATCTTGATATTTTGTTTTTTTTGTAGGAACTTGCGAAAGTTTTGATAAGATGTGTTATGCAGGAAAGTGTTTGGGGTAATAAATCCGAGAACACCATTTGTTTTTAGCATTTGTAATGCCATTTCAAAAAAACTAATATAAATATCAAGCATCCCGTTAGTAAATTGCATTTTTTCTTTGATTAGGATACGTGTTTGTCTATCAAGATTATGGATGCGAATGTATGGCGGATTGCCAAAAATAAAATCAAAACTTTTCAAATAATCTTGATACTTTATTAAAGTATCATCACAAAAAATTTTCCAATTTAAGGTGCATGAGGTTAATTCTTTTTGAATTAATTTATTAAGATTGGTTAGGCACTGTTGATAAGCGGTAGGATCTTTTTCTATACCGTAAATATATGTTTCTAAATCGGAAATAATTTTATAGGTTGGAAGATTTTCTTGTTTGGCTGCTTGAATATAACGGCGTACTATTTCGGTTAAGAATGCACCATCCCCACAAGCAGGTTCTAAAACTGTTTTTCCTAAAATATGGTGACCAGAATAGTTTGCTTCATCTAAAATAATACGGACTATCCAGGTAGGAGTGTAAACTTGTCCCAATAATTTGAATTTATTCATATTTATTTTTTGATATTTCTTTAAAAGCAAGTTGTTTGGTTAAATTATGGATTAGTTTGTCGGCCACTTCGTCAAAAGCGGGTGGCGGGTTGACGAAATCGGCGATTTGAGTCATCTCCAAGCCTGCGTAGCCGCAGGGGTTGATTTGTTTGAAGGGCGACAAATCCATATCGATATTTAAGGCTAAGCCGTGATAGACCGAGCCGTTTTTAATCCGTAAACCGAGCGAGGCGATTTTTTTGCCGCCGACATATACGCCCGGACGTTGCGGATCGGCTTCGGCGGCAATACCGTAGTCGGCCAGTATTGCGATAATGCTGTTTTCCAATGCCGAGACAATGTGCCGTATGCTTTGTTTGCGGCGTTTGAAATCGATAAGCGTGTAAATCACCAGTTGGCCGGGACCGTGGTAGGTAATCTGGCCGCCGCGGTCAATTTGCACAACGGGAATTCTGCCATCCGACAGCAGATGTTCGGCCTTGCCGGCCAAGCCCTGAGTAAACACGGGCGGATGCTCGACAATCCACAGCTCGTCTTCCGTATTCTCGTTTCGGCAGGCATTAAACCGCTTCATCGCTTCAAATACGGGTACGTAGTCGGCCAGACCGAGTTTGACGATTTTCATTACAGCACCACTTTGACCAGCGGGTGTGAGGTCAGCGCACGGTAGATATTGTCGAGTTGGGGTTTGTCGGTAACATACACTTTGACCGTTGCCCCTAAATAATTGCCCCGGCTGCTCGGACGTATTTGAATACCGCATTCATGGGCGGCAGGAATTCGGCTGCGGACGGTTTCCAGTATGCTCTGTTCGAATTCAGGCACGTTCCTTCCCATCACTTTTAAGGGGAAAATACAGGGAAATTCGACCAAGGTTTCCCGAGGTTCTTGGAAGTTGTTGGATTCGGACATAATTGTTTTCCCGTAAAAGTTGGAGACGGTCGCTGAAATGGGGATGCCGTCTGCAGATTGCAAGAGTGCTATTCTAGCCGAAACAAAGCTGTCGGGATATTCGATGTTAAACTTGAAAAGCGCGGCATATATCCCAATTTAACGCTACAATTTGATTATTTTGAAATTAAGAAAGCAGAAAATTATGTCATCAGACATCCGTTCAGAGGAAATCCGAAGCCTGCCGCTTTTGCCCTTGCGAGATGTGGTGGTTTACCCGAATATGGTTCTGCCCCTGTTTGTCGGCCGGGAAAGATCCGTGGCGGCTTTGGATATTGCGGTGGAGAACGACGAACCGGTATTTTTGTTGGCGCAGCGTAATCCGAATGACGAAGAGCCGCGTGCAGATGGCTTGTATTCGGTAGGTACGGTAGCCAATATCCTGCAAGTATTGAGGTTGCCGGACGGTACGGTCAAAGTTTTAGTGGAAGGTTTGCAGAGAGCGCAAGCCCTGACAGTTGAAGACAATGGCGTGTATTTTTCCGCCCATATTGAAACCATTGTGGAAGAAGAGAAGGAAACTGCCTCGCTCAAAGCTTTGCGCCGCGCTTTGTTGGAAGAGTTTGAACAACTTGCCAAGTTGAACAAAAAAATTCCCAATGAGGTACTCAATACCATAGTCAACTTGGAAGAAAACCACCGTTTGGCCGATACCATTGCCGCCCATCTGCAATTGAAGTTGGAAGTGCGTCAAACTGTTTTGGAAAAAAGCGATGTGGCCGAACGTATGGAATTTCTGCTGGCACAGTTGGAATCGGAATTGGATATTCTGCAGGTGGAAAAACGCATTCGCGGCCGCGTGAAACGGCAGATGGAGAAATCCCAGCGAGAATACTATTTGAACGAACAGGTTAAAGCCATTCAAAAAGAATTGGGCGAAGAAGACGAGCGCGGCGAAATCGATGCTTTGGAAGGTAAAATCAAAGCTGCCGGTATGACGGTTGAAGCTCGGGAAAAAGCTTTATCCGAGTTGAAAAAGCTGAAGATGATGCCCGCGATGTCATCGGAGGCCACGGTTGTCCGAAACTATATCGATACGCTGCTCGAACTGCCCTGGAAAAAGAAAACCCGCGTCAGCAAAGACATTGCCAAAGCCGATTTGGTGCTGAACGCCGACCATTACGGCTTGGAAAAAGTCAAAGAGCGGATTTTGGAATATCTGGCAGTGCAAAAACGCACCGACAAGCTCAAAGGCCCGATTTTGTGCTTGGTCGGTCCGCCCGGTGTCGGCAAAACCTCGTTGGGCGAGTCCATCGCCAAAGCCACCGGGCGCAAATATGTGCGCATGGCATTGGGCGGCGTGAAGGACGAAAGCGAAATTCGCGGCCACCGCCGCACCTACATCGGCTCGATGCCCGGCAAAATCATGCAGAGCATGATTAAAGCGGGCGTGAAAAATCCCTTGTTTTTGCTGGACGAAATTGACAAACTCGGTAACGATTTCCGTGGCGACCCCGCCTCCGCGCTGCTGGAAGTGCTCGATCCAGAGCAGAATAATGCCTTTGCCGACCATTTTGTCGAAGTGGATTTCGATTTGAGCGATGTGATGTTTATTGCTACATCAAACAGTTTGAATATTCCGCCCGCGCTGCTGGACCGCATGGAGATTATCCGTTTGTCGGGCTACACCGAAGACGAAAAAATCAGTATTGCCATGCAGTATCTCGTGCCGAAACAGATGCGGCGCAACGGCGTGAAAGACGGCGAACTGGTGGTGGACGAAAGCGCGGTGCGCGACATCGTGCGCTATTACACCCGCGAAGCGGGTGTGCGTTCGCTGGATCGCGAAATTGCCAAAATCTGCCGTAAAGTCGTCATGGCGGTACAGATGGCGGAAGATACGCAAAAAGGCAAAACGCGCAAAAAGAAAGTGAAGGCCGCGCATGTGGACGCGGATAATCTGCATGAGTATTTAGGCGTACGTCGTTTCGATTACGGCGTAGCGGAAAACGAAAACCGTATCGGACAGGTAACAGGTTTGGCCTGGACGGAAGTCGGCGGCGAACTGCTGACCGTAGAAGCTGTTTCCTTGAAAGGGAAGGGCAATATCGTGAGGACAGGCAAGCTCGGCGATGTGATGCAGGAATCGATTACGGCAGCGTGGAGCGTCGTTCGCTCACGTGCAGACGGCTTGGGTATTGCGGCAGACTTTTATGAAAAAACCGATATGCATATCCATGTGCCGGAGGGGGCGACTCCGAAAGACGGCCCAAGTGCGGGTATTGCCATGACTCTGGCTATGGTGTCTGCTTTAACAAGTATTCCCGTGCGTGCAGATGTGGCGATGACGGGAGAAATCACTTTGCGCGGTGAAGTGCTGCCTATCGGCGGTTTGAAAGAAAAACTGCTGGCCGCTTTGCGGGGAGGCATCAAACATGTATTGATTCCGCAAGGCAATGTCAAGGATTTGGAGGAAATTCCGGCTAATGTGAAAGAAGGCTTGGAAATCCATGCCGTGAAATGGATTGACGAAGTATTGGCATTGGGTTTGGAGAAACAGCCGGAACCACTGATGCCGTCTGCAGAGGAAATCCCTGTTATTTCCGAAATGCCGACAAAGTCAAGAAATAAAGTCAGAAAGCATTGAGTTTTTACTCTAAGCGTGTCGCAAAAGGTACGTTTTATTGGAAATGGCCGATAAGGCATGCCTTTTGCTTGACTCTCTTTTGCCTGCTTGCTATAAATGCGAAAATTTCTTTTTACAGTCAAAAACTGTAGACTCGTATTTGATAAATAACTTTTCATTTGACAGAAAGGGACTTCGATGAACAAGTCTGAATTGATTGATGCAATCGCTCAAGAAGCTGAAATTTCAAAAGCCGCTGCGGGTAAAGCCTTGGACGGTTTTGTCGATGCGGTAACCAAAGCGTTGAAAGCAGGTGATACTGTTACGCTGGTTGGTTTCGGTACTTTCTATGTGGGTGAGCGTGCGGAACGTAAAGGCCGTAATCCGAAAACCGGTGAAGAATTGACGATTCCTGCAGCCAAATCTCCTAAATTCCGTGCAGGAAAATCTTTGAAAGATGCATTGTAATTTTGCCGTTTTATCGGATGAGAAAGAAGCACCAACCTCTTAAACCGTTTGGTTTGAGAGGTCTTTTTTTATGTGCGTCAAGCTCTATGGCTGCAACTTTTGCTGCTGTCTGCCGACAGCTGGGCGAATCGAGAGTTAGGGAGAAACAGGTTTGCCGTTGATGGACAGACTTTTGAGTTTCAGATGATATACCTTACCGTCGTCGGTATAGATAATTTGGGCGGGAATATTGCCTAAATAGGGAGCAAAGGAATAATTGACACTATCTCCGCCACGGAGTACGCGGTAGTGGTTAATAGTGGTTGTGCCTCCGTTGAAACGGTATTCTCCGCTTCCGGTTTTATGCAAACCGCTAACAGGATAAAGATTTTTGCCGTTGGTAATTTTCAAGTCGGCCGGTAGTTTGCCGTCATTGGCGGCAAGCTGCCAGGAGAGGGAAAACAAATCTAATACGGCACCGCTGGTTTGTTCGGTTTTTTGTTTGCCCGTTTTGCCGTAACGGATTTGTTGACCGTTGAATTTGGCTTCCGCATAAATTTTTCCGTTACGGATATCGCGGTAGTAAGCGGGTTTCAAATGATTGCCGATGATGCGGCCGGCACTTTCGAAACGGATTTTGTATAGGGGGAGATTAATTTGTGAAACGATTTTGTAGTTGTTTCCGCTACGGGTAAAGGTCATGGTGGCGGGAATGCCGTATGAGCCGGAATATTGCAGGGAGGCATGTTCCGGCAATTCTGCGGCTTTGGCGGTTAAGGGTAAGGAGACGGCAGAAGCGAGAGCGAGAATATGTGTGGTTTTCATGGCATTCCCTGTATATTATGCCAGTAGGGTGCTGGTTGAGACGGATCTGTTGTTACCTGTTACACGGTTGCCTTCGATGTGCAGACGGCCTGCGACAAAATCGGCAACTGCCTGAGGAAACAGTTGATGTTCGACTGCTAAAACCCGTGAGGCAATGTCATCGGCTGTATCGTTTTCCAAAATCGGTACAATGCCTTGGGAAATAATCGGTCCGCAATCTAATTCGGCGGTGACGAAATGTATGGTGCAGCCTGCAACCCGGCAGCCGTTTTCAAGGGCTCGTGCGTGCGTGTGTAGGCCGGTGAAGGCGGGCAAAATGGAGGGGTGGATATTGATTAAGCGGTTTTCGTAGTGGCGGCAGAATTCGGGGGTGAGAATGCGCATGAATCCGGCCAAAACTACCAAATCGGGTCGATAGCGGTCAATCAGTTCCATCATAGCTGCGTCAAAAGCAGCTCGGTCAGGAAAGTGTTTGTGGTTTAAGGCTGCGGTCGGTATGCCGCGTTCGGCAGCCCAGGCCAGTCCGGCGGCGGTTTCCTGATTGCTGATTACAGCGGCGATACACGCATTGGGAATAGTGGCTTCAACGATGGCTTTCATATTGCTGCCGCGACCGGAAATCAAGATGACGATGTTTTTCATATTCGCTTGGAAGATAAAAGTGGCACATTAAAATGCTTGCGGGAATAGGGCAAGCGGTTTGATATTTTTTGATGTTTTTTTACTTTGCCATGCCGTCTGCACATAAAGTTGCAGACGGCATGGCAAACTGCCTCCCTTTGTGGGAGGCAGTCGGCGGTCAGGCTTTTTTATTGGCCAGTGCGGCTTTGATATAGGCACTGAACAAAGGGTGCCCCTGACGCGGAGTAGAAGTAAATTCGGGGTGAAACTGACAGGCGAAGAACCAAGGATGCTGCGGCAGCTCGATGCTTTCCACCAAGCGTTCGCGGCCGGCTGAAACCCCCCCGATATGAAGCCCCGCCTGCTCCAACTCCGGTACGAAATTATTGTTGACTTCGTAGCGGTGGCGGTGGCGTTCTTTGATTCGGGTGCTGCCGTAAATTTTAGCAGCCAAACTGCCTTCTTTGAGTTCGACTTCTTGCGCGCCCAAACGCATGGTGCCGCCGAGGTCGGCATGCTCATCACGTGTTTCGACGCTGCCGTCTGCACTTTGCCATTCGTCAATCAGAGCGACAACCGGATATTCGGCTTTGAGGTCGAATTCGGTAGAGTTGGCTCCTTTCAGATCGGCGACATTGCGTGCGTATTCAATCAGGGCAATCTGCATACCCAAGCAAATGCCCAAATACGGAATATTGTGTTCGCGGGCATATTTGACGGCGGCAATTTTGCCTTCTACGCCGCGCACGCCGAAACCGCCCGGCACCAATACTGCGTCCATACCTTTGAGAACGGAAGCCGCATCGCCGCCGTTTTGCTCGATGGATTCGCTGTCGATAAAGCTGATTTGAACATCTGTTTCGGTGTGGATGCCGGCGTGTTTCAATGCTTCAATCAGTGATTTGTACGATTCGGTCAGGTCGATATACTTGCCGACCATGGCGATTTTAACCGTATGCTTTGGATTTTTGATGGCGTAAACGATTTTTTTCCAAGCGGTCAAATCGGCTTGGCGCACATTGAGCTGCAACTGTTCGCAGATGATGTTGTCGATGCCTTGGTTGTGCAGCATTTCCGGGATTTCGTAAATGCTGTCCGCATCGTAGCTGCCGGCAACGGCGCGTTCGTCCACATTGCAGAACAGGGCGATTTTTCGGCGTTCTTCATCGGGCAGAATGCGGTCCATACGGCAAATCAGCACATCGGGCTGAATACCGATTTCGCGCAATTCTTTCACCGAATGTTGGGTTGGTTTGGTTTTGATTTCGCCGGCTGCTGCAATAAAAGGCACATAACTCAAATGTACGAACAGCGTATTGCTGCGGTTGAGCTGGCTGCGCATTTGACGGATAGCTTCCAAGAACGGCAGCGACTCGATATCTCCTACCGTACCGCCGATTTCGACAATCGCCACGTCATAGCCCGCCGCTCCTTCATGGATACGGCGTTTGATTTCGTCCGTGATATGTGGGATAACCTGAACCGTGCCGCCCAAATAGTCGCCCCGGCGTTCTTTGGCGATGACGTGTTCGTAGACCTGCCCCGCACTGAAACTGTTGCGGCGCAGCATGGTCGAGTTGATAAAACGTTCGTAGTGCCCTAAATCCAAATCGGTTTCCGCACCGTCCTCGGTAACGAATACTTCGCCGTGCTGGAAAGGGCTCATGGTGCCCGGGTCGACATTGATATAGGGATCGAGTTTCAGCATGGTAACGTTCAAACCGCGCGACTCGAGAATGGTGGCAATAGAAGCGGCGGCGATACCTTTACCCAAAGAAGATACTACGCCGCCTGTTACAAAGATAAACTTGGTCATGATGCTGTCGCTTTGTTGGAATGCGCAATTTTAGCGCAAACCAGTCCGACGCTGCAACCGAAGGCCGTCTGCAAATGCTTGCCGCGCCTTGCAGAAGTATGTTTGCAGACGGCTTTTCCGTGATGGGAAGCCGGATTCAGCGTACGCAGTTGCCCAGCCAGATTTTTCGTTGGCGGGTATTGAGTATGTTGTGAAATTTGTATTGGATGGCCAATTCGTTCAGAGCGAATTGCTGGTTTTCACTGTAACGGCTTTGTATGTAGCGGATGGCCTGCTGTTCGTCGAAATGAGGAGCGGCAAGCAGACGTTGGATATGCATGCGGCGGGAGCGTTCCGAACGGTTTTCTTTTGCCACGGCTTTGTCGAGGGCTTGCTTGTATTCGGTACGCAGTTCTTTGATTTGCTCCAATTGTCTGCTGTTCAAGTCGAGCAGACGGATGTCGCAATTGGGCAGAAAGTCTTGAGTGCCGAACGGCTGCGCCGATGCGGAAAACGACAGGTTGCAGAGCAGCAGCCCGGTAATGGTGTGCAGACGGTAGCGCATTCTGATTTTCGGATTCGTTTGGGGAAGTTCGGAATATACCGTTTTATTGAGAGTAATGCAGCATAAAAGCTGAAAAATTGCGTTAAAATGCCGCTTGGAATTTAATTGATCGGAAACGGACTCAAAAATGAAGGAACGGATATTCAGAATTGCGCCCAGTATTTTGTCGGCGGACTTTGCCTGTTTGGGTGAAGAGGTTAGGCGAGTGATTGATGCGGGGGCGGATTTGATTCATTTCGATGTGATGGACAACCATTATGTGCCCAATCTGACTTTCGGGCCGATGGTCTGTGCGGCGGTGAAGCCGTATGCTTCGGTGCCGGTTGATGTGCATCTTATGGTGGAGCCTGTGGACGATTTGATTCAGTCGTTTGCGGCGGCCGGAGCGGACATCATTACATTCCACCCGGAGGCCAGCCGTCATGTCGACCGCAGTTTGGCCCTGATTAAAGACAAGGGCTGTCAGGCGGGTTTGGTATTGAATCCGGCAACACCGCCGGCAGTTTTGCAGCATGTGCTGGATCGTTTGGATATGGTTTTGCTGATGTCGGTAAATCCGGGCTTCGGCGGGCAGGGCTTTATTCCCCACACCTTGGAAAAAATCCGTCAGACGCGTGCTTTATTGGATGATTATCGGGAAAAAACGGGACGGTTTATTTCCTTGGAGGTTGACGGGGGTATTAAAACAGACAATATTGCAGAAGTGGCTGCGGCCGGTGCGGATACTTTTGTTGCCGGTTCGGCGATTTTCGGACAGCCGGACTATCGGGCCGTTATCGATAAAATGCGCTTGGCACTGAACGGTTTGTAAATCCGTTCCGCTCGAGTAACAGGTATGCCGGAGGGTTGCAGACGGCTTTGAAGGCACTCGGAATATTAAAAAAGCACAATCATATGATTGTGCTTGGTTTTTTGGGGCATCAAAACTGTTTTCAGCCTTTAATATATCAGGCGGTTTTGACGGGTGCTTGGGCGGCGGGTACGGTAAACGAACGTTTGGCAGCTTGGAAAATCTGCTGCCTTCTACGGTGTTGCATTAAGCGTTCTCCTTTTTCTTGTTGGTAGGAACTGCCGTGAGAAGCAGGGTATTCAGTATGACGGCAATTTGCGGAGAAGCAAGGTTTTTTACCTGGCTGAACGTTTGTAAGTTTTGATTTTGCTGTTGGCGGTTATAGTAACGAATATGCTGCAAACCATATATCATATATATATGAACCGTAATAGACGGCGGTTCGGGCAATATTAGGGCAGCAGCAAAGCCCATATATTGCGTTTTTCGCTTTGCAGGACTGCAAGTGTACGGCAGGCAGCGGCGGTGCTCATACTTTCGCAGCCGACACCCCGTGATGCCAGGAAGGCGGCCGTTTTCGGGTGGAGGAAACGCTGTTTTGGGCCGCTGCCGAGCAGCAGAAGCTCCGGATGGCCTAGTTCGTCCAACAGAGGAGTGAAAAACATTTCGTCCAGCTGCTCCCAACTTGCAGACGGCATGACGCGCAAGCCGTCTGCAAAGAGTAAGACCGCTTCGGTATGAGTTTGTCCGCCGACCGTGATGCTGCCAGGTGCGTAGGCGTGGGTGGCGGAAAGCGGGGCGTGGAGATGTTCGGTGAACTGCATGGCAAAACTCGGGCTATGAAACGTGCAAAAATAAGTAAATTCGGGTAGGATGATATATTTTTCAGTTCGGGCAGTTTAACGAATCTGCACGTAAGGGACAAGGATATAAGGAAAACCATGAAAGCGGTAAATGTCGGTATTGTGGGTTTGGGGACGGTCGGAAGCGGTACGGCGCGCGTTTTGCGGGACAATGCGGCGGAAATCAGCCGCCGTTTGGGGCGTGCGGTTCGCGTTTCGGTTGTGTGCAGCCGTAGTGAGGAAAAAGCGCGCGAAATCGCGCCCGATGCCGTTTTTGTCACAAATCCTTTTGATTTGGTCGGCCGTGAAGATGTAGATATCGTGGTGGAACTGTTCGGCGGTACGGATATTGCCAAAGATATTGTGCTGCAGGCCTTGGAAAACGGCAAACATGTTGTAACTGCCAATAAGAAACTGCTGGCGGAATACGGTAACGAAGTCTTCGCGCTGGCCGAACGCAAAAATGTGATGGTGAACTTTGAAGCGGCTGTTGCCGGCGGTATTCCGATTATCAAAGCACTGCGCGAAGGTTTGGCTGCAAACAATATCCGTTCGATTGCCGGCATCATCAACGGTACCAGTAATTTTATTTTGAGCGAGATGCGCGAAAAGGGCAGCCCGTTTGCGGAAGTTCTGAAACAGGCGCAGGAACTGGGTTATGCTGAGGCCGATCCGACTTTCGATATAGAAGGTCATGATGCCGGTCATAAAATTACGATTATGTCATCTTTGGCTTTCGGCACGCCGGTGAATTTCCGGGCGTGTTATTTGGAAGGTATCAGCAAACTCGACAGCCGCGACATCAAATATGCGGAAGAGTTGGGTTATCGCATCAAACTGTTGGGGATTACGCGTAAAACGGAAAAAGGGATTGAGTTGCGCGTGCATCCGACTTTGATTCCGGAGTGTCGCCTGATTGCCAATGTCAACGGTGTGATGAATGCCGTGCGCGTACAGGCCGATATGGTCGGCGAAACGCTGTATTACGGCCCGGGCGCAGGTTCTTTGCCGACTGCCAGCGCGGTAGTGGCGGATATTGTCGATATCTGCCGTCTGATGGGAGCGGAGGCTGAAAGCCGGGTGCCTTATCTGGCTTTCCAGGCCGGTCAGGTCAAAGAACTGACCATTCTGCCTATGGATGAAATTACCAGCAGTTATTATCTGCGCGTCAGGGCAGAAGACAAACCCGGCGTATTGGGGCAGATTGCCAATCTGCTGGCAGAACAGGCGGTTTCGATAGAAGCGTTGATTCAAAAAGGCGTGTTGGACGGCAATCATGCGGAAATCGTGATTTTGACGCACAGTACGGTTGAAAAGCAGATTAAGGCGGCAATCGGAGAGATTGAAGCCATGTCGGCCGTTCAGGGCGGTGTGGTCATGATTCGAATGGAGAGTCTGCATGGCTGAATTTCCGGAGAAACACGAAGTGCCTTCTGCAGACGGCACTGACGAATTGAAATGCCGTTCTAAAGCCAAAATCCGTACAATCAGAATCTGGTTGTGGGTAACAGCCTTATTGTTTGCCGGTTTTTTCTTTCTTTCCACTTGCGCAATGACCAAGCCCCAGTTCAAGGCCAAAGTAGTGGAGTCATGCATCAAAAACGTTCCGTTAACGGATAAATGGCAGAGCGATTTGAAGGCACGAGGATTATCCGATTCTTCCGGCAGGTTGGTTGCGGATTACTGCTTATGTATGTGGGAAAAGCCTCTGGATAAACTCAATCCTAAGCAGATTGAGGCATTCGGTAGCATGAGTGCGCAGGAGCAGCTTGACTTGCTCGGCGGCGCGGCAGCCTTTGAAGAGCGCGACAGGCAGTGTGTGTCGGATTTGAAAGAGTAAAGGCAGCGTAGAAATCTGCTTTGATGAAATATTGCAGGAACGGAATATGGATAACAAAGCAGTGCATTTGCTGTAAAACGGTTTGGCTGGCGTGAAAGCGGCTTTTCCGGGTCGTCTGACTGCAGATGTTTGAACGAAGAGCGGTCTATTTGCGAAATGCTGGCGCAGTTGGGGCAGACTGACGGCAAAAAAGCATCTGCTCGAACGTATTCGGGGAACTGGGCGGTTGAAGATGTATTGAGGAAAATGGCAGACCGTTTCGGTTTGTCAATAAAACCGGTAGTAAGGCCGTCTGAAAATAATGCGGTTTTCGGATAGCTGTGTTTCAGATTTTCCTTGTCGAGGACAGGGGAAGCGTGTTCCATTATCATCAGGAGGCGGATTGTGCCGTTTCTGTCTATTGAATTTGCATTTGCATTTTTAATTTTCTTTTTGCTTTATTGGCTTTGCCGTGCAAAACCGGTTGTGCAAAACGGCCTGTTGCTGTTTGCCGGATTGGGTTTGTTGGCCTATGTTTCGGTTCCAGCCATGCTGGCGGTTATTGTATTTTCACTGTTCAACTCGTGTATTGCGGTTGGTTTGAGTCATTCGCAAAATACGGGTGTGCGCAAAAGCTGGTTGTTTGCAGGCATTGCTGCGGCTTTGCTGAATTTGTCATTCTTCAAATATTACGACTTTTTCAGACCCGCTTTGCAGCAGCATCTCGGTGGAGAAGCTGCGGATATTCTGATGCCTTTGGGCGTTTCATATTATACCTTTCAAGCGATTGCCTACTTGGTATCTTTATACCGTAGGGAAGATGTTCGTCTGCGTTGGCATGATTTACTGCTGCATTTGAGCTTTTTTCCCACTATTACCTCAGGTCCGATTATCCGTGCGTCCGGCTTTAAAAGCGCGGCAGGTCCGCAACAAGGTATCAGCGAGCAGATTCAGGCCGTTGGGAAACGCAATATCATCCGTCCGGCACTTGCTGTCGGTTTCATTTTATTGGGTATCGGTAAGAAATGGTGGCTGGCCGGCACACTTGCAGACGGCTGGGTAGATCCGGTTTTTGAAAACCCGATGCAGTATGACATTGTTGCGGTTCTGACCGCAATGTACGGCTATACCGCACAGTTGTTCCTTGATTTCTCCGGATATTCCGATTTGGTTATCGGCTTGGCGATGCTGTTGGGATTCCGGCTTCCGCAAAACTTCAATATGCCTTTGCGGGCATTCAATATCCGTGATTTCTGGGACCGCTGGCATATTACTTTGTCTACTTGGATTCGCGACTATATTTATATTCCTTTGGGCGGTAGCAGGGGAGGTTTTGTGCGCACGCAGATTAATCTCTTGATTGCCATGGTTTTATCGGGAATTTGGCATGGTTCGGGCTGGAACTTCCTTTTATGGGGACTGTTGCACGGATCGGCTTTGGTGCTGCTGAATATCGGCGATAAGATTACCGGTCGGAGAGAAGCACTGGCTGCTACGCCTATCGGCAGATTTGCCGGTGTTTTGGTAACGGTACACTTTGTTTGCGCAGCCTTCGTCGTATTTCGCACCACCAGTTTGGACGATGCCGCACTGATGTTTCAGGCACTGCTGTTCAATCCGAATCCGTTTGCCGTACCGGCGTTGGATGTATTGGCCGTATTGGCGGCAATGGTGTTGTCGCTGGTGTTTTACGGCGTATTGGTTAAAGGCTTCGGCGGATTTGTTGCCATGCTGGAAAAAATGCCCGTATGGCTGTGGATATTGCCGGTTTCGGTTGTCATGATTTTGCTGATGGTGCTGGCACCGTCGGGCATTCCGGGATTTATTTATGCAAACTTCTGAATTTCACAGCAAAAATTTTATCCTGCTGTATGCGGCTTTATTGGGTACGGCGGCAGTTCTGACATGGTTTTCGCAAAAATCCATCAATGCCTATTGGCAGCAGACTTACCATCAGACAGGGATTTTGGAGCCGCTTGACCAGTTTGAATGGTGGCGCAGCGGTGCGGCGGCGCAGGAATGGTTGAACGGAACATATCAGAACGCCCTTGACCGTTTTGCCGAACAAAGTTCGGCTTGGATCCGGTATGCCGAACAGTTTGAGGCTGGAGGCAGGCAGGAGGAAACCGTACAGCCGTCTGCAGCCGGGGGCATAACTGCCGAATCTCCTGCAAACGGTGCATTGCAGACGGCATCGCACGGTTCGGAGAAGGAAGTGCGGCAGGAAGCGTTCTCAGCCGAAGTTCAAGTTGCGGAACAGGCAGACGAAGTGGTATTGCGCAGCGGCGACAAAGTGTTTTTTGCCGGTGATTCCTTAATGCAGGGCGTAGCCCCCTTTGCTCAGAAATATTTGAGCAGCAGCTACGGCATAGCTTCACTGAATTTGAGCAAACAAAGTACGGGCTTGTCCTATCCGGGATTTTTCGATTGGCCGGCAACGATTGAAAAGAATTTAAAAGAAGATTCAGCCATCAAACTTCTGGTGGTATTCTTGGGACCGAACGACCCTTGGGATTTTGCAGATCCGGCAAACAAAGGCAGGATCCTGAAATTTGCAACGCCCGAGTGGGAAGAGGTGTACCGTTCCCGCGTGCAAAGGATTGTGCAAAGTGCGCAAAATGCAGGAGCGAAGATTATCTGGCTGGGCATTCCCTATATGAAAGGCCGTAAGCTGAATAAACAGATGCTTTATCTCAACGGCGTTTTGGAAGACGAATTGCAGGGCAAAGTCCTTTGGTTGCCGACAGCCGATATGTTGGGCGGCAGCGCGGAATCGTATCGAGACACTGCGCCGTATCAGGGTAAAAACGAGCGGATGCGCAGTAAAGACGGTATCCACTTTACCCCGAAAGGGCAGAAATATCTGGCAGAACATATTGCGGAACATATCCGGTTCGAGCCTTGATTTTCCCGGCCGCCTGATGCAGGGCGGCTTTTTTGATATCCGGAAAAATATGAATATATTATTGAAAAAAGTTTTCAGCTTGCCGATCCTGTTCGGTTTGCTGGCCTGCTCGCAGGTGTCGGCCGTACCGATTGAAGATTTTCAGGACGGTAGGGCTGCTTGGCAGGACAAGCTGGACCGTTTGAGAAGCGGCGGCGAGGTGAAATTCCGCATTCTGCAACTTGGGGATTCGCATACCGGGGGTGATTATTTCACTCAGGAATTGAGAAGCCGTCTGCAAACCCGATGGGGAAACGGCGGTATCGGCTGGGTATCGCCTGCGGCAGTGAGAGGGCAGCGGACGGCGGAAGTCAAACAAAAAGGCAGCGGCTGGCAAGTTTTGAGCAGCCGAAAAGACGAAGCCGATTTCCCTTTGGGCGGCGTACTGATGCGTTCACAGGGATATGCTTCGATGAGTATTATTCCGAATACAGAGGACAACGGCGCACAAGAAATAACGTTCAATCTGCGCCCAGTATTCGTTTCCCAGCCCTTACTACTGGCAGACAGTGAGAACGGTATGCGTCTGCCTGTCGACCGGGGCGAGGGCTTCGGCTGGCGTCGGCATACGGTTTCGGCCAAGCTGCCGTTCAGTTTTGAAACGGGCGGTGATGACGATATTTGGGAAATCGGTCCGATTAACATTGAAAACGAGCGGCCGGGTGTCATTGTTTCCGCTCTGGGTATCAACGGTTCGCAGTTATCCCACTGGAGTCGATGGCGTCCGGACTTTTGGCAGGATTTGCAGACGGCTCAGGCAGATTTGGTCGTATTGGCTTACGGTACGAACGAAGCGTTTAACCGTACGATAGATGTGGAGGAAACCCGGGAAATATGGCGGCAGACGGTCAGGAATATTAAAAAAATGCTGCCTTCGGCAGGTATTCTGCTTGTTGGAGCACCGGAATCGCTGACGACTAAAAACGGAGAATGCGGACAAAGACCTGCCAAGCTGGGCGAGATTCAAGCCATGCAGCAGCAGATTGCCAGAGAAGAACATTTGCTGTATTGGTCTTGGCAGGATGCCATGGGTGGAGAATGCAGTATGAAAAACTGGGTGCTTCAAGGTTTGGGGGCAAAAGACGGAGTGCATTTCAGTGCCACGGGCTACCGTCTGGCCGGGGGGAAGCTGGCCGATGCGCTGATGGAAATGATGGGTGACAAATCTTGGTTTTGGTAAGGTTTTACCGTTTGTAGCAGCCTTATCCTGAAAGCGGTGCAAAAAGAGGGCGTGGTCGGTAACCACGCCAAAACACACACACATCAAGAGGAAAATAAAACAAACATTTCAATAGGAAAGATTCCGACAGCATGATGCCGTCCGAAAATTCTAATGGAACACAACTGTTCCGACTGTTCCCATTATAGGGATTTGCGGGGCAGTGTTCTTGATGTAAATCAAGAAGGATAAGGGAAGCGTCAGGGGCACAAGGAAAAAGAAAACGTCCGAAACACAAAATGTTTCAGACGATTTCTGCCGTTGTACAAATCAAGCGCGTTTGCGGAACTCGCCGGTACGGGTATCGATTTCCACTTTGTCGCCGTTTTCGATGTAAGACATCACTTGGATTTCTGTGCCGCCGACCAAACGGGCGGTTTTCATTACTTTGCCGGAAGTGTCGCCTTTAACGGCCGGTTCGGTATATTCCACTTCGCGTACGATGATGGTGGGCAGCTCTACGGAGATCGGGTTGCCTTCGTAGAAAGTTACTTCGCATACGTCTTCCATGCCGTCCACGATGAATTTCAACGCGTCGCCGATATTTTCGGCTTCGATTTCGTATTGGTTGAATTCTTCGTCCATGAAGACATACATAGGGTCGGCAAAATAGCTGTAAGTACAGTTTTTGCGGCTCAATACGACAACGTCGAATTTGTCGTCGGCTTTAACGATGGTTTCGGAAGCCGCTCCGGTCAGCAGGTTTTTCAGTTTCATACTGACTTTGGCAGACGAGCGGCCGCCTTTGATGTATTCGGTTTTTTGAACCACCATAGGATCGTTGCCGACCATAAACACGTTGCCGGCGCGCAGTTCTTGTGCGGTTTTCATGAAAATACTCTCTATATTTCGGGTTTTGGGAAAAACAAACGCGTTATTTTAGCTTACCAATACAGAATTTGGCTAGTTTTTCCACGGCACTTTCTTGGAGCGACAGATACTGCCGCCATTTTTGTGCGGCCTCCTGCCAGTCGGTGAAACGGTTTTGCAGCGTCTGCCATGCGGCCAGACGTGCAGACGGCATCAGCTTGGTGCGGCCGTTGAGTTCGTCCGACAAAGCCTGCTGCGCGGTAAAGATTTCTTTCGGAAAGCAGGTTTCGGTTTTCTGCCAAAACGCCGCGAGCTTTTCCAAATGAACCGATTCTTCTTGCGGATAAATGTGCCACAAAAACGGTTTGCCGGAAAACTGTGCCCTTACAAAACTGTCTTCGCCGCGCACAATCAGACCGTCTGCACAGGCAAGCAGGCGGTCGAAGTCGTCTTGGGCGACAAAGGGCAGCCGCAGCAGTTCCACGCAGCCGCACTTCCAGACGCAGCCGTCTGCAAGAAGAGCTTCGTGAGGCAGAACGCCCGATTTTTTCAGACTGCCGATGATTTTGCCGCCCGCCAGCAGCAGACGTATCGGACGACCGGCCGCCTGCCACATGGAAAGCCAGTCTGCCCAAATGCCGCTCTCATAGCCGAACAGCAGCCAGCTTTGCACGGTTTCCGACGCAGTTGCAGACGGCATATCCCGCAGAAGCCGCTTCCCGAACGCCTCGGCGTGTGTCAGGCGGTTTGCAAAATCCCGTTCGCGCAGCAGGCCGCCGCTGTGTTCGGAAAAACCCATCAGCCAAAAGTATTTTTCACAACCGTCTGCTTGCAGGGAAGGCTTGCCGTGCATGGCCTCCGCCCAATTTTCCGCACTCAGGTATTCCCAATTGATCCACAGCGGCCTGCGGTGCCGGACGAGCGTCAAGACACTGTCGGGAAGGGTGCAGGCAAAGGTTTCCAGCAGCAGATCGGGCGGCGGTGCACCGTCCAAATCTGCCGTTTTCCCTTCCTCCCACAAACGGATTTCGATGCCCTGATGGGAACAGGGCAAAGTCGGCAGCCCCGGACTGAGGGCAGCCAGACTGGCGGCATCGTCCAGCCACAAATACACGCGGCAATCTTGTTCGGTCCGCAGCATTTGCGCCAAGCGCCAACACACGCCTATGTCGCCGAAATTATCGATAACGGTACAAAACAGCCAGCATACTTTGCCGGCAAGCGGCCGTTCGGCAGTATCGGGAAAAAACAAAGTACTCATCATAACAATCCTGATGTCGGAGAACAGGCAGAAGCCTTTCGGGAAAAATACAAGCGAATGAAAGGCTTTGTCTGATTTTTCGTTTTGTCAAGGCTTTCGGGCAAAAAATACACCGATTATCCACAAAACGGGCGTGCTGTCTGCAAACGGCATCAAAAGCCTTGTTTTCTATAATAAAATTGCCATTTATTTTGACAACTAATTGATTTTTAAGAGAATTAATTAAATGATTAAATTCTAGGCAATTTGAGTAAAGAGGTTTATTTTACAAGAAAACGTCCTTGCTTTTGTATCTTGTCAACAGAGTTATCCACAATTTTTGTGGGGAATTTGCACTGGGTCGGAAAACCTGTGAAGACAAAGGATTTTTTGGCGCAAGCCGTCTGCAGACGGCATAGTGCAGGCAAGAAAAATGCGCTTGAAAGAGGAAAATATGCTAGAATCGGCAAGATTTTTTCCATTGAAAAAGCAGAAAAATTATGACCGACGCAACCGTCCGCAACGACCATCAGTTTGCTCTCGAAACCATTCCTGTCAGCCTCGAAGAGGAAATGCGCAAAAGCTATCTCGACTACGCCATGAGCGTGATTGTCGGGCGTGCGCTGCCCGATGTGCGGGACGGCCTGAAACCGGTGCACCGCCGCGTACTGTATGCGATGCACGAATTGAAAAACAACTGGAACAGCGCGCATAAAAAATCCGCGCGTATCGTCGGTGACGTTATCGGTAAATATCACCCCCACGGCGATACGGCGGTGTACGACACCATTGTGCGCATGGCGCAGGACTTTTCCATGCGCTATATGCTGGTAGACGGGCAGGGCAACTTCGGTTCGGTGGACGGCGACGGAGCGGCGGCCATGCGTTATACCGAAATCCGTATGGCCAAAATTGCCCATAGAATGCTGGCAGATATCGAAGAAGAAACCGTTAATTTCGGTCCGAACTATGACGGCAGCGAGCATGAGCCTCTGGTTCTGCCGACCCGCTTCCCAACCTTGCTGGTAAACGGTTCGGCGGGTATCGCAGTCGGTATGGCAACCAATATCCCGCCGCACAACCTGACCGACAGCATCAATGCTTCCCTGCATCTTCTGGACAATCCCGAAGCCGACATCGATGAACTGATTTCGATTATCAAAGCGCCGGATTTCCCGACCGGCGGCATGATTTACGGTTTGTCGGGCGTGCGCGAAGGCTACAAAACCGGCAGGGGCCGCGTGATTATGCGTGCCAAAGCACGGATTGCGCCTTTGAGCGAAATCGAAAAAGACAGCAGCGGCCGCGAAGTGATTCTTATCGAAGAAATCCCTTATCAGGTCAATAAAGCCAAACTGGTCGAGAAAATCGGCGACTTGGTGCGCGACAAAGTGTTGGAAGGCGTTGCCGATGTCAGCGACCTGTCCGGTCAGGACGGTATGTGTATCGCCGTCAAGCTGAAACGCAACGAAAACGCAGAAGTCGTTTTGAACCAGCTCTACAAAATGACCCAGCTGCAAGACAGCTTCGGCATCAATATGGTGGCTTTGGTGGACGGTCAGCCACGCCTGTTGAATTTGAAGCAGATGCTGGCGGAATTTCTGCGCCACCGCAGGGAAGTCGTTACCCGCCGAACTTTGTGCCGTCTGAAAAAAGCGCGGCACGAAGGTCATATTGCCGAAGGCAAGGCTGTTGCCCTGTCGAACATCGATGAAATGATTGCTCTGATTAAAGCTTCGCCCGATGTTCAGCAGGCGCGGGAACAGCTGCTGCTACGCGCATGGCGTTCCGCCTTGGTGGAAGAGTTGCTGAGCCGCAGCGGTTTGGATTTGGGGATGGCGCGTCCGTCCGGCCTGCCGGAACACACCGGTCTGAAAGCAGACGGTTATTATCTGAGCGAAATGCAGGCCGATGCGATTTTGCGAATGAGTCTGCGCAATCTGACCGGTTTGGATCAGGACGAAATCGTTAAAGATTATAAAAATCTGATGGGTAATATCATTGATTTTCTTGATATTCTGGCCAATCCCGAGCGCATTACCGCCATTATCCGCGAAGAGCTGGAAGAAATCCGCGAAGAATTTGGCGACGAGCGACGCAGCGAAATCAATCCGTTCGGTGGCGATATTGCCGATGAAGATCTGATTCCGCAGCGCGAAATGGTGGTAACGCTGACCCACGGCGGCTATATAAAAACCCAGCCGACAACCGATTATCAGGCGCAGCGGCGCGGCGGACGGGGCAAGCAGGCGGCGGCCACCAAAGACGAAGATTTTATCGACACTCTGTTTGTCGCCAATACGCACGATTATCTGATGTGCTTCACCAATCTAGGCCGCTGCCATTGGATTAAGGTGTACAAACTGCCGGAAGGTGGGCGGAACAGCCGCGGTCGTCCGATTAACAACGTTATCCAATTGGAAGACGGCGAGAAAGTCAGTGCGGTTTTGGCGGTACGCGACTTCCCGGATGACGAATTCGTATTTTTTGCCACCGCACAGGGCATGGTGAAGAAGGTTCGGCTGTCGGCGTTTAAAAACGTACGTGCCTTGGGTATCAAAGCGATTGCACTGAAAGAAGACGATTATCTGGTCGGCGCGGCCAAAACCAGCGGCACCAACGACATTATGCTGTTTTCCAATTTGGGCAAAGCCATCCGTTTCAACGAATATTATGCGGGCAGCGGCGATGCGGGAGATGCAGACGAACAGGAAGATGCAGACGGCGTCGAAGCAGAACATGGCGATGAAGGCAGCGATGCACCCGTGTTGAAAGGCAACGGCGTACGTCCGTCAGGGCGCGGCAGCGGAGGTTTGCGCGGCATGCGCCTGCCCGAAGGCGGACGCATCGTCAGTCTGCTGGTCTCTGAACCGGATAACGAAACGCAGCAGGTTTTGACCGCTACGGCAAACGGTTACGGCAAACGAACGCCGCTTGCCGACTATTCCCGCAAAAGCAAGGGCGGCCAGGGCATTATCGCCATCGATACCGGCGAGCGTAACGGCGATTTGGTGGCGGCGACTTTGGTCAATGCAAGCGATGATCTGATGCTGATTACCAGCGGCGGCGTGTTAATCCGTACCAAAGTGGAGCAGGTACGCGAAACCGGCCGGGCAGCGGCGGGTGTAAAACTGATTAATCTGGACGAAGGCGAGACACTGGTCAGCCTCGAACGTATTGCGGAACCGGAAGACGAAACCCCAGGAGAGGAGGCAGATGTTCCGGATGCCGCAGAAGCACAGGAAGAAGGCAGCAGTCGGGCATAGGCCGCTTTAAACATCAAGCCGTCTGCAGTTTGTCTGCAGACGGTTTCTTTTGCTGAAATTGGCTTTCGGTGGGTAAATTGTCGCTGTTTTCGCAGGCGAGTTGGAGATTGAACTATCGCAATTGCAACAGGAGCAAACAATGAATGAACCGCAAACAATGGCCGTGTCTGAAAAACAAGAGCGAGAAGCGCTCATGTATGCAAAACGCTTGCGTGAATTTTATGCGAAAGCGATTTCCTTTCTGATTATTTTGACGGTGTTAATCGTGATCAATGCAATGACTAGCAGTTACTGGTGGGTCATTTGGGTCGGATTGGGTTTTGCCATTTATTTAGCCATTCTCGCCTTTGAATTATTTGTCAAAGAACGGCTATTTTCTGGAGAATGGGAAAAACATATTGTGGAAAAAAGATTGGGACGGAAGTTGTAGAAACTTGATGAAAATGGGACTGTTGTCCCATTTCTGATATCTGCCACTTCGCTGCTGCTTGCTGATCGCTCTCTCGCCCTTCAATCCAGCGTTCGCCTTGGTCGGTGCGTTCACGTTTCCAGAAAAGAGCACGGGTTTTCAGATAATCCATTTAACGGCCGTTCAAACCGCAGCCTTATTTATTTTTCACCGCAGAAACTTTGATTTCCACCTTCCATTCCGCCTTAGCCAGTTTCGCTTCCACACAGGCGCGGGCAGGAGCGCGTTCCGGATTGACCCAGGCGTCCCAGGCACGGTTCATCGCATCGTAATCGGCCAAGTCGGGCAGAAAAATCGTGGCTTCCAAAATATGGTTTTTATCCGAACCGCACTGTTCCAGCCAATAATCGATTTGGCGCAGCACATCGCGCGTCTGTTCCTCCGCACAGCTTCCGTTTTCCGGCACCATGCCCGAGAGAAAAACCAGATTGCCGCTGCAGACGGCTTCCGAAAGGCGCGGCGTTCTGCCGAAATACTCGATACTCATCATTATTCCTTTATTCCAGTTGTTTCGTCTGTCCGGGCTGCCGCCCGATGCGGCTATGTTAACATAGTAGGCTTTGCAAAGGAGTTTGTTGTGGCGAAAAACGATTATCCGGTTACCGCAGCCGTCCGCTTTCTGCGGGCGCACAAAATTGATTTCCGTCCCATGCTTTATCCCTACCGGGAGCGCGGCGGCACGGCACATTCCGCAGCCTGTTTGGGCGTTCCCGAACATCATGTTGTCAAAACCATTGTTTTGCAAAACGAAGCCAAACAGGGTCTGATTGTTCTGATGCACGGCGACAAACAGATTTCCACCCGCAATCTTGCACGGCATCTGGGCATGAAACATATCGAACCGGCCGACCCCGTGCAGGCAGGCAAATGGACGGGTTTTCTGGTTGGAGGTACCAGTCCGTTCGGCTTGAAAACCCCGTTGCCCGTTTATGCCGAAGCATCTATTTGGGATTTGGACGAAATCTATATCAACGGCGGAAAACGCGGCTTTCTGGTGGCCGTTTCCCCGCAAACCGCTTTGGCAGCCCTGCAAGCCGAAGCGGTGAGTGCGGCCGTTTGAACGCTTTTTCTTTTCCTTTTTCACCCGAGCGCATCAGACTGCCGCAGCAGAAAAACGGCACCGGTCGGACACAGCGGTACGGAATGACAGCGGCAGGCGGGCAGATCTTATCGCCAATCAAACCAATACATTAAATATTAATATTTCAAAACATTTTAAAATATTATTTTTGCAAATAATTAATTTTTAATAAAAAAATGCGTTTTTTTTTTTTGCAGACTGATTGGAGATTGTAATTTTGTGTAAAATAACCATTAGGGTTTGGAATTTTATTCGGGCAATACCGTTTTAGCAGCAGACGTTTCTGGTGCGTGGAAGGAAAGAGGAAAGATACAAAATGAACCGTATTTACAAAACTGTTTGGAACAATGCCAAGCAGGCTTGGGCGAGTGTGTCCGAGCTGGGCAAAACAAAAGGAAAAGGCAAATCCTCCGTCTGCCTGGGCGCGGCAGCTGCCGCAGCACTGATTGGCTCTGTGCCGTCTGCAGATGCCGAAGCAGAAGGAATCGGGATAGGAACCCAAAGAGGCGGTGTCGCCATCGGTCAGGGACATGCACCGGAATCGTCTGCGGTTGCATCGGCCATTGCCTTGGGCGGCGTAAACGCCACTGCCGATTCCGCACTGTCTGTCGCCGTGGGCGAAAAAGCATGGGTGAAAGAAAATTCCGAGGGCGCGCTGGCTGTCGGTGCGAATGCAACCGTACACGCCGATGCCGCAGGAGCCCTGGCCGCCGGACAGGATGCGGAAGTCAAGGAGAGAGCTGCGGCTGCACTGGCAATCGGCAAAAATGCGAAAGTTGGGTCAAGTGCCGGAAAAGCAGTGGTTATCGGTTCGGATGCCAAGGCAGCGGAAAATGCTTCTTTATCGGTTGTTATCGGAGATGCCGCCAAAGCCGAATATTCGGCAGGCATAGCTATCGGCCGCTATGCACGGGCGGGCTTCGGCGGCAGTGTGCGTGATTTGAACGTGGCGGATATGCATGCCGGTATTGCCATCGGTTCTTATGCGCAGGCGGCAGCAAACAGCATCGACATCGGTCAGCGGACGGAGGCCGGCCGAAATCGGCATATCGTCCGCGAAGGTTCCACCGTAGTCGGCAGCGAGTCTTACAGTGATGCCGTATTCGGCAGTATTTACGGTACGGGCAACAGTATTACAATCGAAGCTGATCGGCACGGTAATAAATTCAGGGATATTTTGCTTTTGTCCGGTGCCAGAGAATATGAGGATACGGATTTCTATACCGAAGAAGAAGCATCCAGCCCGTTAGTCGAACCGGGATGGCGTCGTGCTCCGGCAGCGATGCGTAATGCAGGGGCGGCGGTGCGCCCCAGCAGCTCCCACGGCAACAATTTTTATGCGCAAGGTCTCGGTTCGACCATTGTCGGCGTATACAACAGCACCGTTGTTACAAATAAAACAAACGAGGGGCACATCGGTTACACGCAAAACGGTATTCATTCGCCGCTGAACGGGGTGGCAAACGGTATTTACGGTGTAGGCAACCTGATTACAGACAGTAACGGTGCAGCCGTTGTCGGTACGGGTAATACGGTCAGCAATTCCTTAATATTGCCAATAAGTAATGATGATCTGCTGAGGAGCGGCGATACGTATTTCTGGCGCAATCGGCCGCTTGGTTCGGTCGGCGTATTCGGCAACCGAAATAAAGTCGATGCCGCCAGAATATCAACCGTTATCGGTACGAAAAACGAATTGACAGGCCACGCCGACGGTTATTCTACCCGCTGGAATACGATTAGCGGTTTCGGCAATGTTGCGCAATATGTGAGAAACGGCTATGTGCAGGGTGTGTATAACGATGTTAGAGAGTCGGTTTATGCAACGGTAATCGGCTACAAAAATACCGTGCATAACTCAGAGCGAAATACCCTTATCGGCGATTACAATAAGGTAAAAGACAATAGCGACAACAATATTGTTTTGGGCGGCCGACGGGATTTGAGCAATTCCAGCAATAACGTCATTATCGGTACCGGAAGGCCTTATCCTACTTTGCTCAAATTTTTGCCAATTGAAACATACAGTGCGGCGGGTACTCCGAGCACCCGGGAAGACAAGTATGAAGTATCCAATCTTGTGGGCGGTGTGGCTTTGGGGCATTTTTCTCATTTTACAAAAAATAATGCGGCAGCCCTGGGGTCCCACTCTGTCGCTTCGCGCGGTCCGCTGATGCCGAAGAACGGCAATCAGAGGGTTGTAACCACCGGCAGGCAGCTGATCGATGATGCCGGAGCACTGTCAGGCGGAGCAGACGGCGCGGCACAAGTGTACGCGATGCACGGAACATCGGAGGGCGATGCGTCAGCAGTTGTCAAAACCGTCAGAGGCTATTTGGGCGAAGTATCGGTCGGTGGCAGGTATGGCACGCGCCAGATTACTCATGTTGCTGCCGGTTCGCTGGATTCCGATGCGGTCAATGTCGCCCAACTGAGGTCGGTAGCCAACAGAGGTTGGAATATGACCTTGAACGGCGATCCGATTTCCAAAATCAAAATCAGAGCGGGCGATACTGTTGATTTTGCCAACGGAACGGGAACTACTGCTTCTATAACGAACGGTCAGAAAGTTGCTTTCAGCATCAATACTTCACCGCTGACTGTCGGCGGCACGGGCACGGTGTCTGCAACGAATACGGGCAATTATTTCGCTACCGCCGATGCGGTTGCCCAAGCCATTAATGGAGCATTCTGGAGGATTACCCGCGCGGGCAACGGAGAAGTGGCTGGTACGGAACCGGCCAGTATCACCGTCGGCACCCTGCTGACGCTGAAAGGCGGCAACGGCATAAAAGTCAACCAAAACGGCAATGAATTTACTTTTGAAATCGATGAGGAATCCCTGCCGCCGGGTCCGAAAGGTGAAGATGGCGCACCGGGTGCAGACGGTTTCAGTCCGACCGTTGAAATAGTGGAAGCTGCAGACGGCAAGTCCAGAACCGTTATGATTACCGATAAAGAAGGTTTGAAAAGCTTTACCGTAAGAGACGGCGACACCGGTCCGAAAGGTGCAGACGGCCAAGAGGGTGCGCAAGGACCGCAAGGCATTCCGGGCGCGCAAGGTCCGAAAGGAGATAAAGGCGACACCGGTCCTCAGGGTCCGCAAGGCCCGAAAGGTGCAGACGGCCAAGACGGTGTGCAAGGACCGCAAGGCATTCCGGGTGCGCAAGGTCCGAAGGGAGATAAAGGCGATACCGGTCCTCAGGGTCCGCAAGGTCCGAAAGGTGCAGACGGCCAAGAGGGTGCGC
>JAUMYW010000018.1 GCA_030528455.1 Neisseria sp. | reverse complement strand
TTTGTATGATTACCGCAAAAACAATCTGTTTGTAGAGATGACAAAAACCTTCTGATGCAAAACATGCCGTCTGCAGCACAAGTTGCAGACGGCATGTTTCCGAAAAGTTCTGCCGCTTTATTTGTCCGACCGCGCACGCCAAGCAGCGGTCAGATACATGACCACGCCGCTCCATACCCACAAATAACCGATAAAGCGGTGCGTATCGAACGTTTCGCCAAACAGCCACAAGCCCGTCAGAATCTGAATGGTCGGAGAGCCGTACTGAATCATACCCAAGACCGACAGCGGAATACGCCGCGCACCGGCGGCGAAACACAGCAGCGGCACCACGGTTGCCGCGCCCGATCCGATTAACACGGCCGTCTGCACGCCGTTCAACGCGCCCATTGCCCAACGGCCGTCCGCATAAACATAAAGCAGGTACGCCAGCGCAAACGGCAGTACGACCAAGGTTTCCCACACCAGCCCGACCAAGGCACCGACCGGTGCGGTTTTGCGTATCAGACCATAAAAGCCGAAACTGACTGCCAGAAGCAAAGCCACCCACGGGATTTGTCCGGCCGGCAGCGCAAGCCACAAAATGCCTGTAAACGCCAACCCCAATGCCGCTTTCTGCCAAGCGTTCAGGCTTTCTTTCAACACCACGCGCCCAAGCAGCACGTTAAACAGCGGCGAAATAAAATATCCCAAACCGGCTTCCAAAACGTGCCGGTTGGTTACCGCCCACAAATACACCAGCCAATTAATCGAGATGCAGACGGCACTCACGCTCAAAGCCGCTGCAAGTTTCGGCTGCCGGCAAACCGCAAGCAGTTCGCCGCCTCTGCGTCCGGCAAACAGAAAAATCAGCGCAGCAACTGCCGACCAGGCAATCCGCTGTGCCAGAATCTGCGCCGCATCGATCGGCGCACCGTCAAGCGGATACCAATACAGCGGAAACAGACCCCACAAAACATAAGCAGCCAGCGCGTAAAACAAACCTTGGCGCGTTTCTCTGCGTGCAGCGGCGGTATTCATCAGCGCAGGCCGTCCGAAAACGGCGCATCAAGCGGTACGCCCGCCGCATCCGCCAGCAGATAAAGCGCGTATCGTACCGCCTGTTCGCGGATTTCGTTGCGGCTGCCGTCAAACTGCCGCCTGTGTGCCGAAATTTTCCGTTTGTCCGCCACACCGAACCACACCGTGCCGACCGGCTTGTCGTCGCTTCCGCCGCCCGGCCCGGCGATACCCGAGATACTGACGGCAAAATCCGCCTTGGCCGCAACCAGCGCACCCAAAGCCATTTCGCGCACGGTTTCTCCGCTGACCGCCCCGTAGTCGCGCAGCGTTTCCGCGCGCACGCCGAGCAGCTTTTCCTTGGCTTCGTTGCTGTACGTTACCCAACCCATATCGAACCACGCCGAACTGCCCGGCAATTCGGTAAACGCCGCCGCCAAAAGTCCGCCCGTACACGATTCGGCACAAGCCGCTTTCAAGCCTTCCGTCGTAAAATAATCGGCAATCCGTTGCAGACAATCCATTGTTTTTTCCTTTTATCCTGCAAAACTGCGAAAAAGCCGTCTGTATCTTCCTGCAGACGGCATCATCTCCTCAACGCAGCAGTTCGTCACTGACCCGCTGCAAAAACGCCAACCGTTCCGCGCGGATTTCCCCCGTTGCCGCCGCCTGTTTGACCGCACAGCCCGGCTCTTGGCGGTGCGTACAGTTATGGAAACGGCACTGCCCGATGAATGAACACATATCGGGGAAATAATGCAGCAGGTCTGCCGCCGCCAGATGATGCAGGCCGAACTCCTGCAAACCGGGCGAATCAATCAGAAAGCCGCCGTTGTCCAATTCGTACATCTGCGCGTGCGTAGTCGTATGGCGGCCGGAATCCAGCGCGCTGGAAATATCGCCGGTACGCGCCGCCGCTTCGCCGAGCAGAGCATTGGTCAGCGTGGATTTGCCCATGCCCGACTGCCCCAGAAAAATGCTGGTTGCACCGGCCAGATAAGGACGCAGAACATCAGCATTGTCCAAAGCGCAAACTTCCAGCACGGGATAGCCCAAACTGCGGTAAAACGCCAGTTTTTCACGCCATACTGCGGTTTCCGGCAAATCGGCCTTATTCAAGACGACAAACGGTGCGATACCGCCCGCTTCGGCAGCCAACAGTGCGCGTTGCAGCAGATTTTCGCTGGGCGAAGGAACGGCGGCGGTTACAACAAACAACTTATCCACATTAGCCGCAATCAGCTTGGTTTTCCAACTGTCCTGACGGTAAAGCAGGCTTTGGCGCGGGCGGAAATCCTCGATAACGGCCTGTTCCACGTTTTGCGGCACGATGTCCACCCAATCGCCGCAGGCAAAATCCACCCGTTTTTTTCGGGTGGTGGCATCGTAAAGGCGGCCGTCTGCCGTACGGACGATATAACGGCGGCCGTAACTGGCGGTAATGCGGGCGGTTTGCGGCATGATGTATCCGGTTGGTTCGGTCAAAACAGGCATTTTAACGGCAAATACGGCGGCAGGCGCAAAAACTTCCGCACTGCCGCCGTATGGGGATAATATTTTACCGACATGAAAAAGCCTAAGATTAAACAGTTTGGCGCGTTTTCTCCGCTTATTTTCCCGAATTAATCCACAATTTTATCCACTTTATCCACAATTGGGCTGTTTCTGCACTCCGATTTCGGCAAACTGCTTTTTTCAGACGGCCTTCATACCGCTTCAAATGCGTAAACCGCAGTAAAACGGCGGCTTGCTCCTGCGGCCAATTCGATCAGGCCGATGCCGTTGTTGAAACAGTCGGGCGCGCCGCTGAGATTTTCCACGGCAATGCGGTCGCGTTCGGGCGGAATATAGATTTGCAAAACAGGATAATTTTCCACAGCAGTAATCTGCAAACGCCAGCCTCCGCCTTCCAACACGCAGGCCAAGCCGTCTGCATCCAGCAAAAAACTGTTGTCCAACGCGATGCCGCGCAAATCCGCAGCGTTTTCCGCATCGGCAAAACGCGTATCGGGCAGAATATTGCCGGTCGGCACCAAATCGGCATCAAATTCCAGCATACTGCTGCTGTTGATGTACAGACGGCATTCGTCTGCCGGAACGCCGAAACGAAAATAGGGATGCCAGCCGTCTGCCAACGGCAGGCTTGTGCCGCCGGTATTTTCGACCGCCGTCTGCACGCTCAGACCGTCTGAATTCAGGCGGTATAAAACTTTCATACGGAAAGCGAAAGGATAACCTTTCTCTTCCGCACGATATTCGTATGCCAGCTCCACCCACGCGCAGTGCTCATCTGCACCGCTGCCGGACGGGGAAAATTCCGCGTCATACAGTAAGCCGTGTATCGCATGGCCGTTCAAAACGTGTTTGGCCAAATGATAAGTCCGTTCCTTGAAAACATAGCTGCTGTTTTTCAGACGGCAGGCAAACGGGCTGAGTTTCGCCCCGTGAAAACCGTCCTTTATCCGTGCCCGCGCATCTTCGGGGGCGGCATAGGCGGCAAAAATATTGTGCCATTCGCCCGCGCGGTCGGGCTTCGCATAACGGTTGGGCAGCGCGCCGAAAAAATACATTTCCGCTTCCTGCCGGTTCTGTTCCCGCAACACGGCGCGGTCGGACAAAATTTCTACGCCAAACATCTTTTCTCCCTTCCCGAAAATAAAACGGCGGCAGCTTTTCCCTCAAACCGCCGCTTGACAACCTGTTTAGGCCGTCTGACAACCGAAACCATCAATACAGCCGCGCCACTGTTACCGGCAAATCGCGGACGGCGGCCATCAAGCCGTCCGCATGGTTTTTGCGGCTGTGAAACTTCGCCATATTGTCCACCTGCATTTTCGGCGCGGGCAGAGCGACCGTTGCCGGATTGACCGGATTGCCGTTAATCCGCACCTCGTAATGCAGATGCGCGCCGGTGGAACGGCCGCTCGAACCGACAAAACCGATTACCTCGCCCGCCTTCACCTTGCCCTGCGCCGGCGAAAACCCGCTCAAATGGGCGTACAGCGTTTCCACGCCGTTGCCGTGCTGCAAAACGACCGTATAGCCGTAACCGCCTTTCCAGCCTTTAAATACCATGGTGCCGTCTGCAGGTGCGTAAACCGGTGTACCGGCAGGAGCGGCGTAATCAATGCCCGTATGCATTTTGACGGTATTCAGAATCGGGTGTACGCGCATACCGTAAGGCGAAGAAATCCGCGCGGATTTGACCGGTCGGAAATGGAAACCGGTTGCCGCTTTCCAAGCCTTGCCGTTTTCATCGTAATAACTGCCGCCCCCACCGCCGTCGTAATAATAGGCTTGGTAAGTTTTGCCGCCTTTGACAATTTCCGCTGCTAGAATATCGCCGGCAGCTACCTCCTGCCCCCGGAAATACAGCGTATCATACAACAGACGGATTTGGTCTCCTGTTTTCAAACTATCCGTATCGAAACGGCTGCGGAATATCCCGCGCAAAGCTTCGCGCAGGCCGACGTTCACTCCTGCCTGCTCCAAAGAACCGCTCACGGAAGTTTTAACGACAACAGAACGCAGAGTCGGCATGGTTTCCACGCTGATTTCCGATTCGGAAGCCTGCCATCTGCCGTTGATTTTTTCCAATGCAATCAGGCTGTATTCGCCGTAGTCGTCGTCATGGAAAAACTGGATATCGGTTGCCTGTCCTGCGGAATCCCTGCGCACACCGAACATCTGCACCCTGTGCAAGACCCGCAATTTGCCGTCTATGCTGCTTTTGCCCAGAATTTCGCCGATTTCTCCGTCAGGAATGCCCAAACGGCGCAGTGCCTGATGCATCGTTTCGCCTTCGGCTACTGTCTCTTCCGTCCAATAACCGCCTTTTTGTCCGACCTGCCGCAAGGTGATTTCCGGCAGTTCTTCAAGGATTTTTTCTACCCGGTAATCAGACATATTTTCAGCCTGCTCGCTTACCGCGTAAGCCGCCACCGCACACAGAGAAAATGCCGAAACCAGTACCAGCCGTTTGCGGACAGGCAAACGTTTCACAGTTTGTTTCATTCTCGTCATATGGCCGAAAACAGTTTTCAAAATTTCAAATTCTAACACAACTGCCTCCTGCAGACGGCAAAAACAGTTAGAATAACGATTGTTTTCAAAGGATAATTATGTATGAAGCTGACTTTCGCCATTTCCGACCTGCTGTGGGAAAATGAACACTCGCTGCCCGAATTACACACGCCCGGTTTGAACTCGCTGCTGCGTTTCGGCAAAATTTCCCGTCCTTTCCGAAAAGTTTCCGATTTATACGGCACGTTTTTGTGGAAAGGCAGCCTTCGGATGCAGGCCTTGCACGAACTCGGCCTTCCCCCCGATACGCCGGCCGTACTGGCCTCGCCCGTTTCCCAACGAATGGGCATGCATTCGATGAATACGCTCAGCGGTCGCAATATTTCGGCCAATCTGCAAGAAGCGGCAATATTCTGTCGCGATTTGAATGATTTTTATGCTGCAGACGGCATCATATTTTATCCCTACCGCAGAGATTTGTGGTTGGCGGTATTGCCCCAACTTCCCGATTGGCAGGTTCCTGCTGCAACGGATATTTTCGGTCAGATAGACGGTTCGATGCGTGCAGAAGGCCGTGATGCGGCACAATGGCTTCGAATGCAGACTGAAATCCAAATGTTTCTCCACAATCACAAGCTAAACGAAAAACGGATTTCGGACGGTATGCCCGCACTGAACGGTTTGTGGCTGTGGCCGGACAGTGAAGGACAAGGCGTGTCGGGGCTGATTGCGGCAGATAACGATTGGGGAAATAACCGGCATCATGCCCTGCCTTACGACTGGGCGGCCGCCGAACGCTGGCAAACCGAAGAAAATACAGACGGCTGCCATGACGGTGCGGTGGTTTTTCTGGAAGACTTATCCGCAACACAGCACAGCGGAGATATTTGGGCGTATCAGACCGTTTTGGAAGACTGGGACAAACGTTTCTTCGCTCCGGCTTGGCAGGCTTTGCGCGAAGGTTGTCTGACAACATTGAACATTCACAGCAACGGCGGCAGTCTGACCGTTCGAGCCAAAGCGCACCGTGCTTTTTGGAAACGGAAAAAGACATTGAAAGATTGGTCGGATTTATCCGAAACATAAAAAAAACCGCTGCAATCCTGTATGATTGCAGCGGTTTTTCCACATTTATCAGGCTTTCTCGGCAGCGGCGGCCTCTTCCTGCTGTTGTTGGTAGAACAAAGCATCGAAATTGATCGGTGCCAGCAGGACAGGAGGAAAACCTGCGCGGGTAGTTACGCTGGAAACCGCTTCGCGCGCATAAGGATAGAGAATATTCGGGCAGGCAACCGCCAACAGAAGTTTCAAATCTTCTTCCGGAATATTGCTCAAACGGAAAATACCGCATTGAGTAACTTCGTTCAGGAACATCACACTGTCGTCGGGCAGCTTGGCCGTTACGGTTACCGTCAAAGCGATATTGTAATAACCCTCATCCAGTTTTTCATGGTCGGTTGCCACACGCATATCGATAGTCGGCTCGCCTTCAGCCAAAAATACCGCAGGTGCATTCGGCACTTCCAAAGAAATATCTTTGACAAACAGTTTCTCTATGCTGAATACAGGTTGTTCTTGTTCGCTCATTTTGCTCTCACTTTTCAATCAATGCCGTTTTCAAACAGCGTTTAAAAAATCATTCTCCATGCAACAGCGGCAGCAAACCGCCTTTTTCGTGCAAATCACGCAAATCGCTGAATCCGCCGACATGCACATCACCGATAAAAATCTGCGGCACAGTACGCGTACCGGTTTCCTGTCGCATTTTTTGGAAAGCGTCCGGATTTTCATGCGAACCGATTTCGACGATTTCGTTTACACCGAGCTTGTTCAGCAACGTTTTGGCCATCATACAATAGGGACAGTACGGACTAGAATAAAGGGTAACGGTTTTCATTTTTACTCCTGCAAACACAGCCTGTATTATGGGGCATTCTGCCGGTTTTACAAGGTTTGCCTGAAAAAAAGCCGTCTGCAATGCAGACGGCGGTCCAAACAGGAGATTTCAACCTTCAAACACCGGCACCCAACCCAAACGGCTCAGCAACTGTGCTGCAATATTGATAACACCGAATGCAAAAACCCAAACAATCAGCCAAGTACCACCGTAAACCCGATAGGACGGTGCGGCTGTAAATTTTTTCCGTGCCCGATACAGCATCAGAGACGGTACAATCGCAGTCCAAACCGTTGCCGCCAAACCAACATAACCGATAGCGGTAACAAAACCCGTCGGTTTCCACAGGCAGAACAGCAAAGGCGGTAGAAAAGTTACCGCCGCAGTTTTACTGCGGCCGGTCAAACCGTCGTCAAATTTGAACAAATCGGCCAAATAATCAAATAATCCCAAAGTTACTCCCAAAAAAGACGAAGCAATCGCCATGTAGGCGAAAAAGCTGAGGATTTTTCCCATATTGCCGACCGCAACATATTGCGACAAGTTTTCAATCAATACACCCACATCACCGTCTGCCGCAATCACTGGTGCAAAGGCGGAGCGCGGCAGGTTGCCGTGTACCGCCAACTGCCACAGCGCGTAAATTACCAAAGCAATCAAAGTACCGATCCAAATCGCTTTGGCCACTTTCGGCGCATCGTGATTAAAATATTTCAGCAGGCTGGAAACATTGCCATGAAAACCGAACGAAGCCAGACAAACCGGCAAAGCCGCAGCAAGATAAATCCAATAAGATGTGCTTGCTGCGGCTTCGGTATCGAATAAAACCGGCAGTTGCACCGAACCGATCAAACCGCCTGTCGCCCAGAAAAAAGCAATCACCATACCGGCAATCAGCAAGGTGCTGAAACGATCGACAACTTTTGCCGATAACCAAACGCAGCCTGCAAAAACCGCAGTAAACAGCAATTGCCCCAGATATAGAGGTTGTTCGCTGCCAGTTATCGAACCTGCTGCCTGTGCCGTCAGATTGCCGCCGACAAAAATATAAGCATAGGTCAGAAGGTAAAGTACGAAAGCAACAGAAAATCCGTTAACCGCATTCCATGTTTTGCCGAGCAGATCTTTAACCATCGTATCGAAACTGGAACCATGTGGATAATGTGTATTGACTTCCAAAATCATCAGGCCGCCGGAAAGCATAGAAAACCAGGTATAAAGCAGAACCAATAAAGAACCGGCAAACCAGATACCGGATGTTGCCGTAGGATTGGCAAACATACCTGCACCGATTACCGTTCCGGTAATTACCAGAGCACCGCCCAATAAAGAAGGGGTTTTCTTATTCATCATTTTTGTCCCTGAAATTGTTAAAAAGTGAAAAAGCTTCGGATTATCGCTTATTTGATACAAACAAAAAACTTTTTATGTTTGCCTGAAATGTTTTATCCACAATAAGAAATTTTAATTATTTAATAGAAATCAATATATTAATTAGAAATTAACACAGTTATACACAATGCTATCAACAATTTTTTACAAGAAGAAAATGTTTTAAAAAACTTAATTCCAAATTTAATTATAAATTGTTGAAAAAGATGATTCGTATTTTTTTTGTGGATAACTAAGTTTTTCCATTAAAAATCAAAAATAAATGCCGTAAATAAATACGTTGGCAACAAGGTTTCCAAAAACGGGAAAAAAGTAGACAGTTTCAAAAAAACGTATATTGGTGTGGATAAACGGATATTTATCGCAATAATTTTCTGATTTTTATCCCATGCCGTCTGCAGCTTGAACTAACCATAAACTTTTTTAATCGCCGCTTTGGTGATAAGCATCGGATTTTGCCGTATGATTAGGAAAAATAAAGAGAAAAAGGAAAGACAGTGTTTCAAAGAACCTTGGCCGAATCAGTCAGTGTAACGGGAGTAGGTCTGCATTCCGGAGAAAGGGTCAGACTGAGTCTGCATCCGGCAGCGGAAAACGAAGGCATTTTGTTCCGCAGGACGGATTTGAGCGGAGAGCAAGGCGGCATTATCCGTCTGACCCCGTATCTGATTAACGATACCCGTTTGTCTTCAACCGTTGTTACCGAACAAGGTGTGAAGGTCGGTACCATCGAACATATTATGTCAGCTTTGGCTGCTTACGGCATTGACAATGTATTGATTGAATTGAATGCACCGGAAATCCCGATTATGGACGGTTCCAGCCTGCCGTTTATTTATCTGCTGCAAGATGCCGGCGTTATTGATCAGAAAGCGCAGAAGCGTTTTTTGAAAATCCTGAAAACGGTGGAAGTTAAAGAAAACGGAAAATGGGTGCGTTTCACGCCGTATCACGGCTTTAAAACAACTCTGACTATAGAATTCGACCATCCCGTATTCAACCGCAGTAATCAGACTTTTGAAATTGATTTTTCCGGACAATCCTATATCGAAGAAATTTCCCGAGCCAGAACTTTCGGTTTTATGCAGGAAGTCGAAATGATGCGTTCGCACAATTTGGGTTTGGGCGGCAATTTGAACAATGCGATTGTGATTGACGATAACGATGTCTTGAATCCGGACGGTCTGCGCTATCCGGACGAATTTGTCCGTCATAAAATTTTGGATGCCATTGGGGATTTGTATATTGTCGGTCACCCGATTATAGGTGCGTTTGAAGGCTTCAAATCCGGCCATGCGATTAACAATGCCCTGTTAAGAGCTGTTTTAGCGGATGAAAGCAACTATGAATGGATAGAATTTCCAGATGATGAGGCCTTGCCGCCCGCATTTTTCCGTTTGGAAGCAGCGTAAATCAAAGCAAACACCTCAACCGTCCGATTTTCGGTTTTTCCGATTCGGACGGTTTTTCTATTCGGACTGAAAACGTTAGTAAAATGTGGCAGAGTCTGCCGAAAAATCCGTATTTATCCAGAGCCGGCACTTCAGATTGAAAGTTACCCACTTTTCTCCAAAAAACGACAACAGCTTTATAAAGTTCTTTTTATCCCTTTAAATTTCTGAAAAACAAAAAAATTAGCCGATTATCCACAAGTATTTTGTTGTTCAACATCAATATCTTTTTTTAATCATATTATTTAAAACAACTGTTTTGCAGACGGCATGACGGCTTATAAAAAATTCGCTTAAACAGATTTAATCGGGTACAGTTACACCGATTCTAAAAATTTGCAAAATAATTCTAAAAGTAAAAAACAAATTCATAAGGAATACCTCAATGAAAGGCGACATCGGCGTTATCGGCTTAGCCGTTATGGGACAGAATCTGATTCTGAATATGAACGATAAAGGTTTTAAAGTTGTTGCATACAACCGTACGACTTCCAAAGTAGATGATTTTTTGAACAGTGCTGCCAAAAATACCCAAATTATCGGTGCCTACAGTTTGCAGGAACTGGTTGAAAAACTGGAAAAACCTAGAAAAATCATGATGATGGTTCGATCCGGTTCGGTTGTTGACGAATTCATTGCCCAACTTTTGCCTTTATTGGACGAAGGCGACATCATTATTGACGGAGGCAATGCCAATTTTCCCGATTCCACCCGCCGCACACACGAACTGGCGGCAAAAGGCATACGTTTTATCGGAGCAGGCGTTTCCGGAGGCGAAGAAGGTGCGCGTAACGGCCCGTCTATTATGCCCGGCGGAAATGAAAGTGCTTGGGCGGAAGTCAAACCGATTTTCCAAGCAATTGCGGCCAAAACACCGCAAGGCGAACCCTGTTGCGATTGGGTCGGCAAAGACGGAGCCGGACATTTCGTCAAAATGGTGCATAACGGCATCGAATACGGCGATATGCAACTGATTTGCGAAGCCTATCAGTTTATGAAAGACGGTTTGGGTATGGGTGAGGAGGAAATGCACGAAGTATTCGCCGCTTGGAATCAAACAGAATTGAACAGTTATCTGATTGAAATTACAGCCGATATTTTGGCATATAAAGATGCAGACGGCATGCCGCTTGTGGATAAAATTCTGGATACTGCCGGCCAGAAAGGTACGGGAAAATGGACGGGCATCAACGCTTTGGATCTGGGTATCCCGCTGACTTTGATTTCCGAGGCTGTGTTTGCCCGCTGTGTTTCTGCGTTTAAAAAACAACGCGAAGAAGCGGAAGCACTGTTCGGACACCGTATCGGCAAAATCGAAGGCGACCGTGCAGAATGGATAGAAGCCCTGCGTCAAGCTCTTCTGGCTTCCAAAATTATTTCGTATGCACAAGGCTTTATGCTGATTCGCGAAGCGGGTGAAACGAATAATTGGAATCTGAACTACGGCAATACCGCCCTGCTTTGGCGCGAAGGCTGCATTATCCGCAGCGCGTTTTTGGGCAATATCCGCGATGCTTATGAAGCCAATCCCGATTTAGTGTTTTTGGGCAACGATGCCTATTTCAACAAAATTTTGCAAAATGCCCTGCCTTCTTGGCGCAAAGTGGCGGCAAAAGCTTTGGAAACAGGCCTGCCTATGCCCTGCATGACTTCTGCACTGACCTTTTTGGACGGTTATACCACTGCCCGTCTGCCGGCCAATCTTTTGCAGGCACAGCGCGATTATTTCGGTGCGCACACTTACGAACGCACCGACAAACCGCGCGGCGAGTTTTTCCACACCAATTGGACCGGCACCGGCGGCGATACCGCTTCGACAACCTACGATGTTTGATTAAGCCGGAAAACAGTGAAATGCCTGCTCGGTGAACTGCACCCCAAAAGTTGGACACCCTATGTCCCAGTTTTTGGAGGTGCAAT
>JAUMYW010000010.1 GCA_030528455.1 Neisseria sp. | reverse complement strand
CGATAATTTCCGGGCCGATACCGTCGCCGGGGAGAATGGCAATTTGCTTGGTCATGATTTTTCCTTTGTTCGGATGATAAGACTTTCTCGGCAAAAGAACGGTTTTCGCCGGAGGTTTCATGATGTTCTGTCGGCAATCAAGCCGTCTGAAAAAGCGGGGTTTTCAGACGGCTTGTGTTTATGCCTGGTTGAATAGCCAGGGTTGGGTTGTTTTGCGGGCTGCTTCAAAAGCTTTGATTTCATCGGCATGTTGCAGGGTCAGACCGATTTCGTCCAAGCCGTTTAAGAGGCAGTGTTTGCGGTGATCGGTGATGTCGAAGCCGAAAGATTGGCCGCTCGGGGTGGTAACGGTTTGGCTTTCCAAGTCGATGTCCAGGCGGTAGCCTTCGGCTGCTTCGGTTTCGCGGAACAGCTGGTCCACAATTTTTTCGTCCAAAACAATCGGCAGCAGGCCGTTTTTGTAGCAGTTGTTGAAGAAAATATCGGCGAAACTCGGTGCAATGACGGCGCGGAAACCGTAGTCGTCCAAGGCCCAAGGAGCGTGTTCGCGCGACGAACCGCAGCCGAAGTTTTCGCGGGTCAGCAGAACCTGTGCGCCTTGGTAGCGCGGCTGGTTGAGCGAAAAATCGGGATTGAGCGGACGCTTGCTATTGTCCATGCCAGGTTCTCCGTGGTCGAGATAACGCCATTCGTCAAAGGCGTTCGGGCCGAAACCGGAACGTTTGATGGATTTCAGGAATTGTTTGGGAATAATGGCATCGGTATCGACGTTGCTGCGGTCGAGCGGGGCAACGAGGGCTTGGATTCGGGTAAAGGCTTTCATATTGTTAACTTTTTAATTATTTGCGGGAAGAGCCGTCTGAGAACGGGATTCTGCGGCATCGGAATGTATCCGGCGGAAAAGCTGTTTCTCAGACGGCATGGTGTTTACAGACTGCGGACGTCTGCGAAGTGGCCGCAGACGGCTGCGGCGGCGGCCATGGCCGGGCTGACCAGATGCGTGCGCCCGCCGTTGCCTTGGCGGCCTTCGAAGTTGCGGTTGGAAGTTGAAGCGCAACGTTCTTGCGGGGCGAGGCGGTCGGCGTTCATGGCCAGACACATCGAGCAGCCCGGTTCGCGCCATTCGAAGCCGGCTTCGGTGAAGATTTTGTCCAAGCCTTCCCGTTCTGCCTGCTCTTTGACCAAGCCCGAGCCGGGAACGACCAAAACGCGTTTGACGTTTTCGGCTTTGCGGCGGCCTTTGGCAACGGCGGCTGCTTCGCGCAAATCTTCGATACGGCTGTTGGTACAGGAACCGATAAAGACTGTATCGACCGGAATTTGGTTTAACGGTGTGCCGGCGGTCAGTCCCATATATTCCAATGCACGCTGCATACCGTTGCGTTTGACCGGATCGGTTTCTTCCGAGGGGTCCGGTACGACCGCATTGATGTCCAAGACCATTTCCGGCGATGTGCCCCAAGTAACTTGCGGATCGATATCGGCGGCATCGAACTCAAACGTTTTGTCGAATACAGCTCCTTCGTCTGAGACCAGGGTACGCCAGTATGCGGCGGCAGCTTCCCAATGTTCGCCTTGAGGTGAGAGCGGCTTGCCTTTTACATAATCCAGTGTGGTTTGATCGACTGCCACCATGCCCGAACGGGCTCCGGCTTCAATCGCCATATTGCATAAGGTCATACGGCCTTCCATGCTGAGCGAACGGATGGCTTCTCCTCCGAATTCGACAGCATGCCCCGTACCGCCTGCCGTGCCGATTTGCCCGATGATGTATAAGGCCAAATCTTTGGCGGTTACGCCCGGTTTCAGACGGCCGTTGACTTTAATCAGCATAGATTTGGATTTTTTGGCGGTAATACACTGTGTGGCCATCACGTGTTCGACTTCGGACGTACCGATGCCGTGCGCCAGCGCGCCGAATGCGCCGTGGGTAGAAGTGTGCGAATCGCCGCAAACCACAGTCATACCGGGCAGGGTAGCACCTTGTTCCGGTCCCATCACATGCACGATACCTTGGCCTTTGTCTTTGAAGGGGAAATAAGCCAACGCGCCGAATTCCTTGATATTGCTGTCCAAGGTATCGACTTGCAGTTTGGAAATCGGGTCTTGGATGCCTTTGTCCCAGTTGTCGGTGGGGGTGTTGTGGTCGGCGGTGGAAACTACGCTGTCGATGCGCCACAGTTTTCGTCCGGCCATTTTCAAGCCTTCAAAAGCTTGCGGACTGGTTACTTCGTGAACCAGATGACGGTCGATATAGAGTAAAACTGTGCCGTCTTCTTCTTGGCGGACGATATGGCTGTTCCAGAGTTTGTCGTAGAGGGTTTGTGCGTTCATTGCAGTGCTTTTTGTTTGTCATTAAAGAAAAATCTGCCGTATCTTAATTGTTAAATTAGGTTATGGCAAGCTGAAATGTCTAAAATTTTCTTTAAATGGGGATTTGTTTAAAATTCATGTGAAATTTTTAGACATATTGTCTAAAATGTGTTTTTTATGCTGACAGACTGCCTGAAAAAGCATATTATCGCAAACCTCTTGAGAGTTGATTATCCGTATATTTAAAAGGAAAGTTTTATGAGTCTGCCAGTGATGTCTGCCGCTTACCTGCCGCACCTGCGTGCGTTCGAGCAAACTGTTTTGAGCCGGCAAGCTGCAATTGAAGCATGGTTCCGCCGCCAATGGGCCGAACACAAGCCGCCGTTTTACGGTTCGGTGGATATCCGTAATGCGGGTTACAAAATGGCTTCTGTCGATATGAACCTGTTTCCGGGCGGGTTCAACAATCTTAATCCGCAATTTGTCCAATTGGCCGCCCATGCGGCTTTGGATGCGGTGGAGCGGGCTTGTCCGAAAGCCGGGTCGGTTTTGATTGTTCCGGAAAACCATACGCGCAATACTTTTTATCTGCAAAATGTTTATGCTTTGAGCAATATTTTGAAAACGGCCGGTTTCGAAGTGCGTTTGGGCAGCCTGAATCCTGAAATTGCCGAGCCGGTGTGCCTGCAGACGGCTTTGGGCGACAGTGTGCTGCTCGAACCTTTGCGGCGTAACGAAGACCGTTTGCAGCTTGCAGACGGCTTTTCTCCGTGTTTGGTCTTGCTGAATAATGATTTGTCGGGCGGTGTGCCGGATATTCTGCGGGGGCTGGAGCAGACCGTGCTGCCCCCTTTGCACGGGGGGTGGACGACCCGCCGGAAAACCGCTCATTTTGCCGCCTACAATCGGATTGCGGCCGAATTTGCCGAATTGATCGGTGTAGACGAATGGCAGATTAATCCGTATTTCGAACAGATTTCCGGCTTGAATTTTCAGGAACGGGAGGGAGAGGAAGCTTTGGCTGAAGCTGTGGAGCGGATGTTGGCGAGAATTCAGGCCAAATACGATGAAAAAGGCATTGCGGACGATCCTTTCGTTATTGTCAAAGCAGATGCGGGAACTTACGGTATGGGTGTGATGAGCGTGAAATCGGCTGACGAAGTGCGTGCGCTGAACCGTAAAAACCGCAATAAAATGGCGAAAATCAAAGAGGGTTTGGAGGTTTCGGAAGTCATTGTCCAGGAAGGGATTTATAGCTATGAAACCTTAGACGGTGCTGTTTCCGAACCGGTGGTTTATATGATTGACCGCTTTGTCGTCGGCGGCTTTTTCCGTGTACACGAAGGCCGGGCGGCAGATGAAAATCTGAATGCGACAGGTATGTCTTTCGTGCAGTTGTCCCAGGCTATTCCTGTGGCAGGCTCGGAAGAAGGAGGCGAGGAGCGTTGCAAGCGCGTGTTCGAACAGTGGGAAACGCTTGGCGTGCCGCAAACCGGTGCCAATCCTGATTGCGAAAACAACCGCCTGTATGTTTACGGTGTGATGGCGCGTCTTTCTTTGCTGGCGGCTGCTGTCGAATTGGAACAAACCGCCGTGTAAAGAGTAGTCAGGCCGTTTGCACTGCTTTGGCGGTTTGCAGACGGCTTGTTTTTTTGGTCGGCACGGAAACGGAAGTTGGGGAGTCGGGGAAATGTCTAGAGAATTGTTGGGTTTGTTTTTTCTGCCGGCCGGTGTGCTGATGATGTGTTCGGCAGCTTTGTGGCAGCTTTATGTGGCCGTTTCCGAAACGCATACTCTGAACCGTTTCAGAGATGCGAGGCTTGCTTGGGTGGTGGCGGCGATGTTTTTCAGTTTTTCGCTGGCGGTGTATTGGTTTTGTCCCAATTCGCGTAAAAAAGGTGCGGTGTTTCTCCTGCTCGGCGGTACGGGGGCTTTGCTGTATGTGTTGGCGAAAATGTGGCTGCCCTGGCAGAAGTAGAGGTACGGCATTATGCCGTCTGCAGCGGCAGACAGCGGCTAACGGTAGAGTGTACAGTTTTTGTCGCTGCCCGATCCCCCTTTGAAATACGGTTCCCTTTCGTCGCAGGACGAAGAACTGCTTTGGCATATGGTGAAATAACCGTCTTGATTGGTTTTTAAAATACGTGTTTCCCGGGTTTTGTCGAAAGCTACGGCTTTGAGGGTGAATTTGCCGGGAAGCTGGCCGTGCGGCCTGCCTTGCGGCCGTATGCAGAAGCGGGTGTTCGCTGCGTGGGGAAGCTGCGGCCAATTGTTGCGGTCCAGCGTAAATCTTTGGTATTGGGCGTAACGGTGGTGCAGGAAACGGCTGTTTTCCATCATCAGGCTTTGGGTCTGCCGCAGTTCCGCATCAAGAATGTATTTGCGGTAGCTGTTGACGGCAAACGATGCAGCCACGCCGGTTAGCGCGAGTGCGGCGAGCAGGTGGGGAAGTGTGAAAGCTTGTGCACTGTGTCGGTTCATGGCTGTAAGTCGGAGGGTTTGCGGACGGTGGCAGTATCCTTGCGGAATATTTTTTTGTCAAAGTGAGGAACGGACGGAAGTGGAAAACAGATGATGAAAAACACATGGAAAGCGGTTGTTGTACTGTTTGTGGCGGCAGTATCGGGTGTGCTGCTGTGGAAATGGTTCGAACCGGCAGAACAAAGCAGTTATATGACGCAAACCGTTGCACGGGGAGATATTGTGCAGACGGTATCTGCAACGGGCGAGCTGACTGCCTCTCATTGGGTTGAGGTTGGAGCGCAGGCATCGGGACAGATTAAGAAACTCTATGTCGGATTGGGACAGGAAGTCCGTAAAGGGGATTTGATTGCCGAAATCGACGCACAGGCGCAAACGAACGCGCTGAATACGCATAAAGCCAAACTGGATACTTACCGGGCACAACTGGCCTCGGCCCGTATCGTCTTATCCTCGGCACAGAAAAAATGGCGGCGTGAAAGCCTGCTGCTGGCCGAGGGGGCGACCTCGGCACAGGATGTCGATAATGCACAAGACAATGCGGCGGCCGCACAAGCGAGAGTACGGGAATTGGAGTCGCTGATACGTCAAAGCAGAATTTCCATTCAAACGGCGCAAACAGATTTGGCGTATACGCGTATTCTTGCACCGATAAGCGGAACCGTAGTGTCGGTTGCGGTGGAGGAGGGGCGGACGGTCAATGCCAATCAGGCCGCGCCGACCATCGTCCAAATTGCCGATTTGTCCGAAATGCTGAACAAAATCCAAATCGCCGAAGGAGATTTGACCAAAATCGCAGTCGGTAGTCCGGTCAGTTTCACCATTTTGTCCGAGCCGGACGTGCCCCTGCAGACGGCTTTGGACAGCATCGATCCCGGCTTGATTGCATTGAGCCGAAACAGCTACGGAAAAAACAGCGACAGCGGCGAAACTGCCGTTTATTACTATGCACGCGCCTACGTGCCCAATCCCGACCGCAAACTGGCCATCGGCATGACGACGCAGAACACGCTGGAAACCGGCAGCGTACGCAATGTTCTGACCGTTCCTGTATCGGCTGTCGTCAGACGGGGCGGCAAAAGCAGCGTACGTGTCTTGCGTGCAGACGGCACAATCGAAATCCGCGAAGTGCTGACCGGTATGCGTGATGATTCGAATATCGAAATCCGCTCGGGATTGTCGGAAGGCGAACAGGTTGTCGTGTCGGAAGCTGCTGCCGAAAGCCGTTCTCCCTCCCGCCGGCGCGGTATGTTTGGAATGTAGGAGCTGCCGATGGCTTGGATAGAGTGCCGGGACTTGGACCGTTTTTTCGGCAGCGGCGAAAACCGCGTTCACGTTTTGAAAAATATCGGCTTGAATATAGAGAAGGGCGAATTTGTTGCCATTGTCGGCCAATCCGGTTCCGGAAAAACAACCCTTATGAACATTCTGGGCTGTTTGGACAAACCTGATGCCGGCTCTTACAAAGTGTGCGGTGAAGAAACCGCTTTGATGGATGCCGACGCTTTGGCCCGATTGCGTCGCCGCCGTTTCGGCTTTATTTTCCAGCGTTACAACCTTCTGCCTGATTTGAGTGCCGAAGAAAACACCGCCCTGCCCGCCGTATATGCGGGGGCTGCCGAAACAAGCCGTCTGCAGCGTGCCCGCAGACTGCTGGCCGATTTGGGGTTGGGCGGAAAAGAGCGCAACAAACCGTCGGAATTGTCGGGCGGACAGCAGCAGCGCGTATCGATTGCACGCGCCCTGATGAACGGGGGCGAAATCATTTTTGCCGACGAACCGACCGGCGCGCTGGATTCTGCCAGCGGCAAACGCGTGATGGAAATCATCCGCAGTCTGCACCGGCAGGGCTGTACCGTCATTATGGTAACGCACGATGCGGACATCGCCGGCCAGGCTGACCGGATTGTCGAGATACGCGACGGCGAAATCGTATCGGACAAGCGTTTGCGGCCGTATTGCGAACCAGCAGCCGCTCTGCGGCCGGACGGTATGCCGACAGACAACGGCGGCAGAGTTTTCAAAGAAACGGTCAAAATGTCGCTGAAAGCCGTTGCCGCACATAAAATGCGCTCCCTGCTGACCATGCTCGGCATCATTATCGGCATTGCAGCGGTAGTGTCGGTTGTCGCTTTGGGGACGGGGTCTCAGGAAAAAATCCTCTCGGATATCAATGCCATCGGTACAAACACCATCACCATCCGCCCGGGTAAAGGCTTCGGCGACCGCCAGGCTGCGAAAATCCGCACACTGACGGCAGCCGATGCGGAAGTGCTGTCGAAACAAAGCTATGTCGAAAGTGCGGCACCGCTGGTCAGCGCGGGTGGCAGCATCACCTTCCGCCAAATATCGGCAGCAGGCGTGATTTACGGTTCAGGCGAACAATATCTCGCCGTCCGCGGCTTGAAACTGGCGGAAGGCCGCTTCTTTGACGAGGAAGATGTAGCCGCGTATGCACAGGTGGCCGTTATCGATACCAATCTGCATAAAACCCTGTTTGCAGACGGCATAGGCGGCATCGGCAGTACCGTTTTGTTCAACAAAAGGCCGCTGCGGATTATCGGTATTGCCCGACAGGATAACGGCGGTTTCGGTTCGTCGAACCTGCAGATGTGGGTGCCGTATACCACGCTTTCCGCACAAATCGGCGGCGGCAGCCATATTCAGGCGGTTACCGTCAAATTGAAGGAAGATGCCGACCCGCAAGTTGCAGAAAGGAGCATCGGCAGTCTGCTGGAAGCGCGGCACGGCGCAAAAGATTTCTTTATGCAAAACAGCGACAGCATCCGCCAGACCGTAGAAAGTACCACCGGCACCATGACCGTACTGATTTCTTCCATTGCATTGATTTCCTTGGCAGTCGGCGGCATAGGTGTCATGAATATCATGCTGGTGTCGGTAAGCGAACGTACGCGGGAAATCGGCGTGCGCATGGCAATCGGGGCGCGGCAGAGCGACATCCGCCGCCAGTTTCTGACGGAAGCTGTTTTAATCTGTTTGGCCGGCGGTTTGGCCGGCATCGTTCTGTCGGGTTTGATAGGCTTGACGTTTGATTATTTTGCCGCTGATTTTCCGATGCGTTTTTCATGGCGGCCGATTGCGGCGGCAACGGCTTTTTCGGCCTTTGTCGGCATTGTGTTCGGCCTGCTGCCGGCCAACCGAGCAGCCGGGCTCAAACCGGTCGATGCTTTGGCACAGGACTGAACTGCAGACGGCATACCGGCGGTCGGCATGCTTTCCGTTTGCCGGTTTTCCGATAGTGCCTGCGGTTTAGATGCTATAATCCGCGCTTTGCCCGCCTGCCTGCGGGACTGTTGTACTTTTTCTGAGATTTGTTTGCAATCCCGCTGTTTTCCGTCTGTCTGATTTATGAACCGTTCCGGCCGCATCAACCACGAACCCGCTTTTATGCTTTCGGCACTGCCTTGGCGGGAAAGCAGCCTGCGCGTGGAAATGTACAGCCGAACTTACGGCCGCGTATCGCTGCTGGCACGCAGCGCACGAAAGCGGCAGAGCGAATTGCGCGGCGTACTGGTGCCGTTTGTACCGGTGAGCGTGTCGTGGTACGGAGAGGGAGAATTGAAAACGCTGCACCGTGCCGAATGGTTGGGCGGTTGGCCGCAGCCTGCCGGACTCGGCCTGTTTTCGGCGATGTATGCGAACGAACTGGTCGGAAGCCTGACCGGCAGAGAAGACCCGAATCCTCAGCTTTACGATGCATTGGCAGATGTTTTGCAGGCCGTCTGCACCCGAAACAACCACATTGCCGCTTTGCGCGTATTCGAATGGAAGCTGCTGCAATGTTCGGGTCTGGCACCCGATATTTCCTGTGATGCAGACGGCAGGGAAATCGAAGAACAGGCACATTATCTGATGCGGCCGGAAGCCGCGCCGTGCAGGCTGCCGTCCGTACAGACCTTTGAAACGCCGTTTGCCTGCATCAAAGGTGCAACACTGTTGGATTTGGCAGCCGGCAGTTTCGGCAGCGGGGAAAATCTGCATCAGGCTTTGCAGTTGAACAGAATGATGTTGGACTTCCGTTTGCCCGAAATCAAAACACGGCGTATTTTGCAGCAGTTGCAGGCTTGGAGCCGAGAAGAAAGAAGCACGGCGCAATGATGCAGACGGCATGACCGTCCTGTTGACAATACGTTTGATACATTGCAGAGGAATAATCATGCGGTTCTGCCGCAGGCAGAACATAAAAAAGGAAAAGCTTATGCTGTTAGGTGTGAATATCGATCATGTGGCCACAGTGCGGAACGCACGGGGCACAGTTTACCCCAGTCCGGTGGAAGCCGCACTGATGGCGGAAACGCACGGTGCCGACCTGATTACCCTGCATTTGCGCGAAGACCGCCGCCATATCAAAGATGCCGATGTGCTTGCCGTTAAAAACGCTATTCGCACGCGCATGAATCTGGAAATGGCACTGACCCCCGAAATGCTGGCAAACGCTTTGGCGGTCAAGCCCGAAGATGTCTGCCTCGTGCCGGAAAAGCGCGAAGAGATTACCACCGAAGGCGGTTTGGACGTACTTGGCCAGCTGGAAAAAGTGGCCGAATATACTCAGAAACTGCAGGCAGCAGGTATCCGCGTTTCCCTGTTTGTCGATGCCGACCGGGAACAAATCGAAGCAGCGAAATCGGTCGGGGCAGATGCGGTCGAACTGCATACTGGCGAATATGCCGATGCGCCCGACCGTGAAGAGCGGGAACAGCAATTGCGGCGTATCCGCGAAGGCGCGGAGTTGGCCGACAGCTTGGGTTTGATTGTGAATGCAGGGCACGGCTTGACCATTCACAATGTCGCGCCGATTGCGCAAATCCGCGTGATTCGGGAACTGAATATCGGCCACGCGCTGATTGCACAAGCCGTATTTCTCGGCTTGCCCGAAGCCGTCCGCCAGATGAAAGAAACCATTTTCCGCGCCCGCCTGTCGGCATATTGAACATGATTTACGGTATCGGGACGGATATTTTGGATATTGCGCGGATAGGGCGGCTTTATGAGCGTTACGGAGAAGCCTTGCCGCGCCGCATTCTGCACGAAAGCGAACACGCCGCGTATGCCCGTGCCGCCGAGCCTGCGCGTTTTCTGGCCAAACGCTTCGCCGCCAAAGAAGCATTCGCCAAAGCAGTCGGCACGGGCGTGCGCGCGCCGGTAAGCTTAGGGGCGGTGGCGGTAGCGCACAATGATGCGGGAAAACCGTATTTCGTCTGCCGCGAAGATTTGCAGTTTTGGTTGGCGGAACGCGGCATCGTACGCATACATTTGAGTTTGAGCGACGAGAGGGGGCAGGTTTTGGCCTTTGCCGTGGCGGAAAGAGCGGGCGGCAGTTGAGACGATGCCGTCTGCAGACGGCTTGGAAAGGACGGTATGGACGGAATCGAGAGACCACTGCTGCATGTAGTGGCGGGCGTGGTGTTGAACGAGGCCGGTGATTATCTGCTCAGTTCGCGGCCGGAAGGCAAGCCGTATGCAGGATATTGGGAGTTTGCCGGCGGCAAAGTGGAACCGGGCGAGAGCGAATCGGCGGCCTTGCGGCGCGAGTTTGCCGAAGAGTTGGGCATCAAAATCCGTGCGGCACGCCCGTGGCTGACGAAAATCTACGATTACGAACATGCGAGAGTGTTTTTGCGTTTTTTCCGAGTCGAAGCCAACCAATGGACGGGCGAAATTCAGGCGAGGGAAGGTCAGCAGTGGTCTTGGCAGAAATCGGGCGATTTCACTGTTTCGCCCATGCTGCCGGCCAACACGCTTTTGTTACAGGCTTTGGCGGTACCGTCGGTATTGCAGGGTTCGCGCAGTCGGGGATATTGGGGTGAGAACTGCAGCGGCGGCTACCGCATCGTACCGGTCGAGCACAAGCTGCAGACGGCTTTGGCGGATGATGATGTGCATTTTTTGCATGAGGCCGCGCCTGACGCACCGGTTGCAGACGGTCTTTGGTATTATGTCGAACGGAATGGCCAATGGGATTTTGTGCCGCAGAATGCCGCCGGTGTCGTGTGGAGGGCGGCAGACGGAGACAGCGCGGCGGAAACAGTCGGACGTTTGCGTCAAGGCGTACCTGTGCCTGTGCTGATCGACTGTACCCGCAGTCTGTACGAACAGTATGCTGCCGACTGGCTGGCTTTGGGGGCGCACGCTTTGGTGGTCAATGATTAACGGCATATCTTCCAAAACATCAGCAGCTTGTCTGTAATTGTTCGTGTGGGCGGTTGCCGCGTATCGGAAATTTTTGAAAAAGAACCGGTTTGATGAATCATAAACGCAAATTACTCGGTATTGCTGTTTTACTGCTGCTGTTTGCAGCAGTCAAAACCGCTGCCGTTTTATGGTGGCAGAACGGGCAGGATGGAGTAGTCGAAGCGGATTGCGCCGATATCCGGCAAGGCTGTGCGCTTCCCGACGGTTCGGTTATATCCTTCGATGAATCATTGGGTCTGAAAACGCCTTTCGATATCGAATTGCGCGGTTCGGCGGCACAAAAAGTGTCGGTCAGTTTCAGCATGAAAGACATGGACATGGGTTTCAACCGACATGATTTGCAGCTGCACAACGGCGTTTGGCAGGCCAGACAGGTCCGTCTGCCGGTATGCGTGTTCGAACGGCATGACTTCCTGCTTGATGTGAACGCCGACGGCAAAGTGTACCGCCTGCCGTTCAGGGCGGAGTGAACAGAAACGCAAGCCGTCTGCAGACGGCTGATTGAAAGGGAACAACAATGTTAAATAAAGGTTTTTTTGAAGAGTTCGGCGCGAAAGTCAGTGAAACGCTGGCCAACGGTCCAGCCGGAGATTTGGAAAAAAATGCCAAAGCGGTTTTGGGCGGCGTGCTGTCGAAAATGGATTTGGTAACGCGCGAAGAATTCGATATCCAGCAGGAAATGCTGGTTCGGACGCGCGAACAGCTTGCCGCTTTGGAAGCGCGTTTGGCCGTTTTGGAAAACGGCACGGCGGAATAAGAAAGCAGGAAACAGCCCATGTCGTCTGCATAACAGGCGGCAGAAACGGAGGTGTCTGATGAGTCTGGCGGTGGTATACAGTCGTGCGCTCAACGGCATGAGTGCGCCTTTGGTCGAAGTGGAGGCGCATTTAGCCAACGGTCTGCCCCAGTTCAATATCGTCGGCTTGCCCGATACGGAAGTTAAAGAAAGCCGCGACCGCGTACGCGCGGCGATTTTGCAGAGCGGCTTCGAGTTTCCTGCGAAAAAAATCACGGTCAATCTCGCTCCGGCCGATTTGCCGAAAGAGTCGGGGCGTTTCGATTTGCCGATTGCCGTCGGGATTCTGGCCGCTTCCGGACAGATTTTGTCCGAAAGTTTAGAGCAGTACGAATTTGCCGGAGAGCTGGCATTATCCGGAGCGTTGAGACCGGTGCGCGGTGCCTTGGCAATGGCTTGGCAGGGAGCACAGGCGCAACGCTCCTTTATCCTGCCTTTGGAAAATGCACGGCAGGCGGCAGTATTGGACGGCATCGAGGTTTACGGTGTGCAGAGCCTCTTGCAGGTGGCGGCACATTTGAATGCGGTCGAACCCTTGCAAGTCTGCCGCGCCGAACTGCCCATGCCGTCTGCAGGCTGCGGTTTGCCCGATTTGAGCGATGTAAAAGGCCAGCACACCGCGCGTCTGGCTTTGGAAATTGCCGCTGCCGGCGGGCACAGCCTGTTGATGATGGGGCCGCCGGGAACCGGAAAATCCATGTTGGCCCAACGCCTGCCCGGTATTCTGCCTCCCTTGGAAAACGACGAACTTGTTTCCGTCTGGGCATTGCGATCGCTTCTGCCGCAGCATATGCAGGACTGGGGTACGGAGCGCCCTTTCCGCAGTCCGCATCACAGCGCAAGTGCCGTTGCTTTGGTCGGCGGCGGTTCCGATCCTCGTCCGGGCGAAATTTCGCTGGCACACAACGGCGTGCTGTTTTTGGACGAATTGCCGGAGTTCGACCGCAAAGTATTGGAAGTATTGCGAGAGCCTTTGGAAAGCGGAGAAATCCATATTTCTCGTGCAGCCAAACAGGCTGTTTATCCCGCACAGTTCCAACTGCTTGCCGCAATGAATCCCTGTCCGTGCGGATTTTTCGGGCATCCGAGCAAACCTTGCCGGTGCACGCCGGAAAGCGTAAAGCGTTACCGCGAGAAAATTTCCGGCCCCTTGCTCGACCGAATCGACTTGATTATAGAAGTACCTGCATTACCAGCGGAAGATTTGGTATCAGCCCAAACCGGCGAATCCAGTGCCGACGTATTGCAGAGAGTGGTACGGGCCAGAGAGAGACAGTATGCGCGGCAGGGCAAAACAAATGCCAAACTCGGTGCCGCAGAATTGGAACAGGCTGCCGTTTCGGAAGAGGCTAAGCAGGCTTTGGCACAAATGTTGGAAAAACTGTCGCTTTCAGCCCGTAGCTTCCACCGTATTTTGCGCGTGGCGCGAACCTTGGCGGATTTGGTCGGAGACGAAACGGTTGTCCGCTCCCATGTATTGCGTGCAGTAGGTTTCCGCCGGGCTTTGTAAAGTGCGGGCGGAGCGTATTTGAATTTTGTTAAAATGAATGGTTGCCAATATTTCTGTTTTTGTCAAAAACAGTTTTTTGCAATCGTTTAAGAGGGAATTATGAGTAAACGCAAACAAGCAGGAAAAGGTATTTCCGGCTTTATCACCGGCATTCTGCTGGCAACCGTAGTGATTGCCGGGGTATTGTTTTTATTGAACAAAAGTCGGCAAAGCGATTTCAAAGAAGTTGTAGAACCGGCGGACAGAGACGTACAAACCGAAATTCTGACACCGCATCAGCCGGATACGGTTTTGCAGCCGCTGGAAATGCAGGCATCGGGCAATTTTATAGAAATTATGCCTCCGGAACAGCCGCAGGATATATCCTCCCAAGAACCGGAAGTAACGGTTGCTGCAAAATCGAAAGAACCCGAAATATCTCGGGACAGGGTAAAAAAAGATGAAAGCAAAGTACCGGTGAAACCGACTCCCGAGCAGATTTTGGAAAGCGGCAATATTGAAAAAGCGCGCAGTAAAGCAGAAAGCGAACAGCGCACGCGTGCGGCTCAGGAAGCGGAACACCGCCGTGTTCAGGCTATTTTGAACGGTAAGACTGGCGGAGTGTCGGCAGAGTCCGGGGAAAAAGACGGAAAGGTGCTGATCCAGGCAGGCTCTTATTCTTCCAAGAATGATGCCGAATCGCAAAGAGCGAAACTGGCGATATTGGGCGTAAATACCCATATCGTTCAGGCTCAGATTAACGGTAAAACGGTTTACCGGGTGCAGACAGGCGGGTTAAAAGCAGAAGCAGCAGCCAAAATCCGCCGAACACTGCAGAAGAATGGTATCGAAAGTTTCACTCGTTCCGCCAAATAACTTTTCCTCACAAACCAAAGGAAATTCATAAAATGAAAATGAAACAAGTATTGATTGCCGCAGTTTTGGCAGCAGGCTTTGCCGCCCGGGCTCAGGCTGCTTTGCAGGAGGGACGGGATTACACCGTTTTGGCCAAACCTCTGCCTCAGCAACAGGCGGATAAAATCGAAGTAACAGAATTTTTCGGTTATTTCTGCGTGCATTGCTATCATCTTAATCCGATTTTGTTGAAACACGCCAAATCCTGGCCTGCCGATACCTATCTGCATCCTGTGCATGTTGTATGGTCTCCCGATATGGAGGGCTTTGCCCGGATTACGGCAGCCGTGAATGCAGCGGATTTGAAGCATCAGGCTTCTCCGGCTTTGTTTGAAGCTGTTTATGCGAAAAAGCTGAATCTGGCAGACAGCGGCGAGTTTAAAAAGTGGGCTGCCGCACAAAAAACTTTCGACAGTCAGAAACTGCTTGCCGCATACGATTCGTTTTCCAATAAAGCACAGGCCGGACAAATGGCCGACTTGACCGCGCAGTACAATATCGAAGGTACGCCTACCATCATTGTAGGCGGCAAATACCGTATGAAATTGGGCGGGAATTGGGAAGAGAGTATGAAAAAAGTCGATGAAATGGTGGCGCAGGTAAGGAAGGAGCGCGGCATGAAGATTCCGGCTCAAACTTCTTCAAATGTTAAAAGCCGGGGCGCATTGATTGCCAAAACTGCCAACCGTTAATATCGGATTACGGGGTTTACCAGCCGTCTGCAGATTGCAGGCGGTTTTCTTATATGCTGCCAGAACGGATAAACAGTATGATAAGAATGGTCGGTAATCGGTTTGTTTGATGCGGAACAGAATCCGGGTTGCCTTGCTATGAGAACAAGCCGTCTGCAGCTGCAGACGGCTTGTTTGGTTTCCAAATGCAGGCAAGGACAGAGGGAATGTCCGAGCCTGATTGGAAGCTTAGAAGGTGTAATTCACGCCTACGCGGAATTCACGACCGGTACCCGGCAAAGTGCTGCTATTGCGTTGAGTATGCGCCAGATAGTGCTTGTTGAACACATTGTTGATGGCAGCATTAACGTTCAGCTTGTCGTTGTTCAAAGGTTTCCAGTTCGCCGAAATATCGGTTACACCGTAAGCCGCACGGTCTTTGTCGTCTTTTGTAACCTGTTGGTGAGCCAAGATGAAGGAATCTTCTTTCTTCACTTTTTCGACATGACGGTGCTGGATGCCGACTTCCAAATTAGGTTTGTTGAAGCGGTAAGCCAAAGAAGCGGTCCAAGTGCGGCCTGCACGGATGGCATATTCGGGGTTCGCGTTCAAATTGCTGCCGGTAAATTTCGGTTTGCTGTGCGCCACGCCCAAACGTGCGGTCAGACCCGCGTAGCGTACGCCTGCACCCAATTCGTAACCGGAATTTTTGATTTTTCCGGCATTGATGATTTCGGCGTAGCATTCGTCATTGCCGTCTGCACATAGGTGGTTGTTACGCTTTTTGTCGGTACCCAAAGCTTTACCGATGTTTTGCCAGAAGTAGCTGCCTTCGGCATTGAACATACCGTTATCGTAGTTGAAACCGATTTCGGTATTGCGGGCTTTTTCAGCTTTGGTATTGCTGTTGATGGAAACCACGCCGCGTTTGCCGTGGGACATAATGGCATCGTGCATACGCGGACTGCGGGTCGCGTAGTTGTGGCTCGCGCTGAATTTCAAGCCCGATACAGCTTCCCATACTACGCCCACACTCGGATTGACTGCGCCGTCGCTGCGTTTTTTGCCGTCCATTGCTTTAAAGTCGAAATGGTCGTAACGCAAACCGGTAGTCAGAGTCAGATTGGCAGGTTTGATTTCGGTAATCGCTTCGGTGTAGATGCCGGTATCGCGTTTTTCCTGATTACCCAAGCCTTCCAAATAAATTGCATGAGGCTTGACTTTCTGATGACGGAAATTCACACCGTATTTCAGCAAAACGTCCGCTTGTTCGTTTTCAAATACGCGGGAATCGAAGTTGACGTTGGCACCGGTAGTTTGAACTTTGATTTTGCTGCCGGCCAGTTCGATTTTCGGATATTTTTTGTTGTTATTGCCTGAAGCGTAGTTGTTGTCGGTATCCTGTGCGGACCAGCGGCCGTGTACCAAGCGGTAAACGTTGGCATTGGCGGCTTCGGCAAAACCCAGATTGGTGGCGTTCCATTCCAAATTGGTGTTGTCCACGGTCATTTTGCGCTCGGCAGGTGCTTGGCGTGCCAAAGACAGTCTTTTTTGACCTTTGGAATCTACGGTAAATTCGTCTGCCGGAAATTCTTCGCGCACCAGGCGGTTGCCTTTGTGCTGTTCGTGCAGATGACTGATGACGAAGCGGTGGTTGTCGCCTGCTTTAATGCCGAATTTCGCCAGGTAGGCAACTTTGTCCAATGCGCTGAACGGCACGTTTTTGCCTTTATTGATGCCGTTTTCATAGCCTTTGCCGGCTTTGTATTCGTCTTCATTGACACGGTTGGCGGACAGAACGAAATCGATTTTTTCGTTTTGACCGAATACCGAACCGCCGTAGCTGTGCCCGTCGTTGCTGTTGAAGCCGGCATGGATTTTGCCGCCGAAATTCGGATTGCTGCTGTTTTTCAGCAAATCTTGTGCATCAAGAGTTTTGGCAATAACGGCACCGTTGGTTTGGCCGATACCGGCAGATGCGCTGCCCGCACCTTTCTGAACCGCAACGATTTTTACCATGGACGGGTCGAGCATATGACGGCCTTGGTGGTAGTGGATTTGGCTGTCGGAATAGGCGTTGTCCACTTTAACGTCGACCGAGTTTTGTCCCATATTGCGGATATAGAGATATTGGGATGTGCCGTTACCCCCCCCCATGCCGATGGCGGGTTCGCCTTTAAACAGGCCGCGCAGGTCGGTTTCGGTGCTTTCGTCTTTCGCGCGCGTGGTAACCAGATTGGTTTTTACTTTGACCCCTTGGCTGGCGGTTACGGTAACCGTATCCAATTCGACCGATTTGGGAGCGGTATCCGCAAATGCCTGGGCACTGAACAATGCCCCCAATACGGCGGTTGTCAGAGGAAGCTTTTTAAAAGTCATGATGTTTCCTTTGGATTTGAATAGAAATATAGTTTATTTCTATTTGTTCTGTTAAAAATGAGAATAGTTATTTATTAAAAATAGTAACATTGTTTTGCAGTTTTGTAAAAAAATTATCATTTTTATTTAGGTAGTGTGGAGTTTCTGCAAATGGCCGGATACGGGGTTTGTCGTGCGGTTTTTTTGAAGCAGCGGATTGTCGTTTTTATGGATTGTGCGGAACGGGCGGTCGAGGTGTGCAGATATTGTCGGTTGGAGCGGAGGAGTAGGAACAGGAAAACGGAAAAACGCATTACGGGGATACGGTATGCTTTGCCAGGCTGCCGTCTGCAAGTCCGGTCGGGCTGCAGACGGCATATGTTTGTATTTTTATTGTTTTTCTTCGCTGTCGAGGAAGCTTTTCAGGCGGTCGCTGCGGGTAGGATGGCGCAGTTTGCGTAAGGCTTTGGCTTCAATCTGGCGGATACGTTCGCGTGTAACGTCGAACTGTTTGCCGACTTCTTCCAAAGTATGGTCGGTGTTCATGTCGATACCGAACCGCATACGCAGCACTTTCGCTTCGCGAGGCGTGAGGCTTTCCAGTACTTCTTTGGTAACTTCGCGCAGGCTCGAATACATGGCAGCATCCGCAGGTGCGACATTGTTGACATCTTCGATAAAATCGCCCAAATGGGAATCGTCGTCGTCGCCGATGGGGGTTTCCATCGAAATCGGTTCTTTGGCGATTTTCATGATTTTGCGGATTTTGTCTTCGGGCATTTCCATCAGTTCGGCCAGTTTTGCGGAATCAGGTTCTTCGCCGGTTTCTTGCAGATATTGGCGCGAAATGCGGTTCATTTTGTTGATGGTTTCGATCATGTGGACCGGGATGCGGATGGTGCGTGCCTGGTCGGCAATGGAACGGGTAATCGCCTGACGGATCCACCAGGTGGCGTAAGTGGAGAACTTATAGCCCCTGCGGTATTCGAATTTGTCCACTGCCTTCATCAGGCCGATATTGCCTTCTTGAATCAGGTCGAGGAATTGCAGTCCCCGGTTGGTGTATTTTTTTGCAATCGAAATCACCAGACGCAGGTTGGCTTGAATCATTTCCTGCTTGGCGGCGGCAGTTTCTTTTTCGCTGACAACCATGTTTTTGTTGATTTCTTTCAATTCCTCGATGGAAATTTGAGACGCGGTTTCCATGGCGGCTACTTCGGTTTGCTTTTCCAAAATCGCATGTCGGAAGCGGGACAAAGCGTTGCTCCAGACGCGGTTTTTGGCGATTTCTTCTTCCAGCCACGCCAGATTGGTAATATTGGGCAGGAAGTTGCCGATGAAGTAGTCGCGGTCCATTTGTACGCGGTCCAGGCAGATGTCGCGGATTTCGCGTTCCAGCTTGCGGATATTGTCTACGCGCTGGCGCAGGTTGCCGCTCAGGCTTTCAATCTGGCGTGTGGCGAAACGCACCTCCAATAATTTGGAGGCGATTTGTTCGCGGTGCGACAGATAGCTTGCGTGGCTGCTGTCGTGCCGGTTCAGTGCGGCAACCATCAAATCATATTGTTCTCTGATGGTGTCGAAATGGCGTAAAACATCTTGTTTCAGCTCTTCCAGATTGGCCGCATCGATTGCTTCTTCGTTTTCACCGTCTTCGTCTTCGTTTTCGGTGCCGTCCTCGTCTTCATCGGTATCATTGTCGCTGTTGTCGCTGCTGCTGTCGGTGTTTTCCAAATGTCCCAAGCCCAATTCGTTCAGCAGGACTTCGTTCGGATCGATAATGGCTTCGACTACTTCGTCCACGCGGATTTCGTCGTTGCGGATTTGTTCGATCAGAGCCAGAATTTCCGCAATCGAGCCGGGACAGGCGGCGATGGCTTGAACCATGTTTTTTAAGGCGTTTTCGATTTTTTTGGCGATGATGATTTCGTCTTCGCGCGTCAGCAGGTCGACTTGTCCCATTTCGCGCATATACATGCGGACGGGATCGGTGGTGCGGCCGAATTCGGAATCGGCGGTAGAAAGTGCGGCTTCGGCTTCTTCTACGGCATCGTCGTCGGTCATGCCGGTACCGCTGTCGTTCATCAGCAGGGTATCGGCATCGGGGGCTTCTTCGGTTACTTGGATGCCGAGACCTTGAATCATATTGACGATATTGTCGATTTGGTCGGCATCGGACATGTCGTCCGGCAGTGCATCGTTAATCTCGGCATAGGTGATGTAGCCGCGTTCTTTACCTTGGATAATCAGTTGGCGCAGGCGTGCGCGTTGTTCTTCGGGTGTGAGCGGACGGTTGTCGTCCTGCTCTTCGTAATCGTGTTGGGACATGGTTTCACTCGTGTTGTGATGAATCGTCCGCAGCTTCGGGGGGCGGTTTGCTCTGCGTATGTGCAGCGTGGGGGCAAAGCATGCGGATCGGTTGTTAACGGCCTGCGATAGCGCGGCGGCTTTCAGGCGGACAGATGATTTTGTGCTGATATGGGGGCTTTGCGTGCAAACGCAAGGGGCAGGCAAATAATTTGTTGGCCTGTCGGAAAAGTCCGCAGCATACGGCGGTATCACCGTTGTGCCGAATGCTGCGGACAGCCTGCTGTTTATAGAAAACAGCGGCGTACGGTATCCAAACCGCCGTGGTTGATGCAGATGTCGGCGTGTTTGCGGGTTTTGGGTTTGGCGCGGTAGGCGATGCCGAAACCGGCGGCTTGCAGCATGGGAATGTCGTTTGCGCCGTCTCCCATGGCGAGGACTTGCGCGGTGTGCAGGCCGAGTGCGCGGCGGTGCTGTTCCAAAAGGTCGGCTTTGGCCTGCGCGTCGATGATGCGGCCTTGCAGACGGCCTGTCAGTACGCCGTTTTCGCTTTCTAAGACGTTGGCGTAGGCATAATCCAAGCCGAGACGTTGTTTGAGGCGGTCGGTAAAGAAAGTGAAGCCGCCGGAAACAAGCATGAATCTGACCTGATGCCGTCTGCATTCTTCAAGCAGGTATTCCGCGCCTTCGGAAAGCTGCAAAACGTTGTCGTACACTTCTTGCAGCACGCCTTCGTTCAAGCCGGCCAGCAGGGAAACGCGGCGGCGCAGCGATTGCTCGAAATCCAGTTCGCCGCGCATGGACTGTTCGGTGATTTCGGCTACTTGCTCTTTCAGGCCGCAGCCGGCGGCGATTTCGTCTATGCATTCGATGGTAATCAGCGTGGAATCCATATCGCTGACAATCAGTCCCAAATCGGCGAAGCGGACAGGCGGCAGGAGGGCGGCATCGATTTGCTGCGCGTCCAACTCTGCCTGCTGTCCGGCAGACAGCGTGAAGCCGTCTGCAACTTCGAGGCGCAGGACGTTGCCGTCTGCGCGTTCGGCGGTCAGAAAATCCAGGCGGCAGGAGGGAAGATTCGGGTGTTGTAAAACGAGATTTAAGGGCATGGCGGGCTTTCGGTAAAAGTCGGGCGTTTGCGGAACAAGTGCTGCAGACGGCTTGTTGTCAGGCTTTGCGGCTGCGCCAGATATGATAGTCGCGCAGCGGCGGCATCGGCGGGTTGATGCAGTGCGGGCAGACGCCGGTTACGTCTTCATCGTCATCGCTTTCGATGTGCAGCGCGTTCGGGTCGAACCGCGCCTGCTGCATCACGGCCTGTGCCAAGGCTTGTTCCTGAACGGTGTCGAAGGCAAACGATTCCAGAATTTCAATCAGCAAACCGTGTTCGGCAGAGCTGAAATCGCTGCTGTTCCGCATAATCAGGCGGCGGTAGTCTTCATTGGAGAATTTGCTGTCGAGCAGCGCGGCAAGTGTGTTTTGTGGCATGGCGGCTTTCCTAAACGGACGGTTCGATTTTTGCACAAACCTGCGGTTCGAGCTTTGTTTTCAGACGGCATCCGCGCCGTTGAAAAGCCGTTTAGTATACAATAAGCGGTTTGGAAAATCCTGCCGCAAACGGCAAAACAGGAGGTAAAAATCATGAGCCGTATCCGTTTGGAGCAAGAGTGGCGGCCCGTCAATACGGTTTACTGTATCGGTCGCAATTATGTGGCGCATATTGCTGAATTGGGCAACGAAATGCCCGCCGAGCCTTTGGTTTTTCTGAAACCGAATGCCTGCTTGCTGAATGGCGGCGCGGAAATCGTTTTGCCGCCGTTCAGTGAAAACGTGCATTACGAAACCGAGCTGGTGCTGCTGATTGGCGAAGATGCCGACAGTTTGAGCGAAGAAAATGCTTTGTCTGCGGTGGCGGGATACGGCGTGGGCTTGGACTTGACCGCGCGCGACGTGCAGGACGAAATCAAGGCCAAAGGTTTGCCGTGGACGAAAGCCAAAGGCTTTAAGGGTGCGGCCTGCGTGTCGGATTTTATTGCAGCGGACAAATTGACCCGACCGTTGCAGACGGCTTTCGGTCTGCGGGTAAACGGCGCAACGCGGCAAAGCGGCGATACTGCGCTGATGATGTTTCCGTTGCCGAAAATTTTGTGTTTTCTCGCCGAAACCTACGGCCTGCGGCGTGGCGATTTGGTGTTTACCGGCACGCCCGAAGGCGTGGGAAAACTGAATGCGGGAGACGTTTTGCAGCTGGATTTGGCAGGCTTGGTGCAGGCCGGTTTTACCGTGGCGGCATGACTGTCCGGAAGGGTCGAGCGATTGTTTGACGAAAGACAATGATATGCGAAGCCGCAAATATTCTGCCGCGAGGCCGTCTGAAAACGGCACCAAATTCTATCATTGGGCAGTGCTGCTTTATCCTGCGGCTTTGACTGTGCTGACCGATATGCGCTTTGCAGCGGCATCGGCGGCTTTGAGCGTGCTGCTGTTTGCATTGTACGGCCTGGACAAACGCGCGGCGCAAAACGGCAGGCGGCGCGTGCCGGAAAAAACGCTGCACCTTCTGGCTTTGCTCGGCGGCTGGCCGGGCGCATGGCTGGCGCGGCCGCTTTCCCGTCACAAAACTGCCAAGCAGCCTTTTACCGCGCTGTTTTACCTGACGGTGGTATTGAGTATCGCTGCAACCTTTTGGTTGGCGTACGAGGCCGGTTCGATACGCTGGCTGTACCGCTTCGACAGAATTTTCAGGGTGTTTTGAGATGGGTGTTTTTCAGAAGGCCTTTGCTTCGGATAAATGCCGTCTGAAAATGACGTATCTGCTTTGTGCGGCCGGATGCTCGGCTGAAAGGTTTGTCGAACATTAGTCTGCGGGGATTCGGACGGATATAAAGAAAAGGAAACCGTTGTGAACAATAAAAATCTGCCCCAATTCAAATACAGCCCGAATGCTTAATGATTCGGACAGCGTGTTTTACAAAGCGGAACAGGAAAAGGCGGAAACCTGCCAATGCTGCAATGAAAAACCGTTTATTTTCGCGGAATGTATGCTGTTGAAGATGTCGGGTGATTTGTCCGAAATGTTTTGCCTATGGGATGGCGGCTGAAAAATTCGATGCGGATTCCATTCAAGATGCGGAAGAAATCCAAAACGGTGCGGAAAAGACCAAAGAACTGTTCCGCCGCACGCCGGGCTTCGACTCATGGCAGGGAGAATGGTGGTTGGCACATTGCAATGATTATTGTGCCTTTCTCGGCGATACGGACAATGCGGATTTGGAAAAACGGGGAATTGTGGACGAAGTGTATGCCGAATACGCACAACAGGGCAGATACGATATAGAGCTTGTCAGAAAATATTTGGGGAAAAATATGCTCTCGGGATATCTGTTCAAATGCCTGCATTGCGGCAAACACCGTCTTCATGTCGATGCAGGCTGATTGAATGATTTGAAATGTGAAACGGAAAATCAAAGATGAAACAAAAAATCAAAATTTGGGACGTACCGACACGGTTGTTTCATTGGAGTCTGCCGCTGCTGTTCGGCTTTATGTGGTTCAGCGCGGAAACGGGCGGTTCGTGGCTGCTCTGGCACAAACGTGCCGGACTGCTGCTGCTGGCTTTGCTGGTGTTCCGCATCGTGTGGGGATTTGTCGGCAGCGATACCGCGCGTTTCGCGCAGTTTGTCAAACCGCAGAACATCGCTGCCTATCTGCGCGGCACGCTGCCGTCTGAAAAACAGGTCGGACACAATCCTTTGGGTGCGCTGATGGTGCTGGCTCTGCTCGGCGTGTTGCTGTTTCAGGTCGGCACAGGGCTGTTTGCCGCCGATGAAAACACGTTTACCGAACACGGTTATCTCTATGCCTTGGGCGGTGATGTTTTCGGAGAAACGGCGCGTTCGCTGCACGGGGCGGCGTTCAACCTGCTGCTGGCTTTGGTTGCACTGCATGTCGCGGCGGTTGTGTTTTACCGCCTGGTGAAAAAACAGGATTTGCTTGCCGCGATGGTGAGCGGCCGGCAGTGGCGCGACAGTGTGCCGAAGCTGCATTTTGCCGGAACGGGCGCATTGCTTGCGGCTGTTTTGGCGGCAGCGGCGGCAGTGGCTGCTGTTTTGGCGGCAGCCTGACGGGCAGTGATCCGTCAGGCCTGCCGTCTGCAGCCCGTCGGCAAATAGAGTACAATCCGCGCTTTGCCTGATTTTTGGGAAACAGAATGTCTGAGATTTTGAAGGCGGTGCTGTTCGGCATCGTTGAAGGGATTACCGAATGGCTGCCGATCAGTTCGACCGGCCATATGATTCTGCTGGACGAATTCGTGCGTTTGGAAATGTCGCCGGCTTTTGTGAGTATGTTTTTGGTGGTTATCCAATTGGGTGCGATTATGGCGGTGGTGCTGCTGTATTTCGACAAACTCTGGCCGTTCGGGCGGGGTTTGCGTTTGCGGGCGGGGAAGGCGGCATTGTGGGCGAAAATTATGACGGCCTGCGTGCCTGCGGCTGTGGTCGGCCTGCTGTTGGACGATTGGATTGACGAACATTTTTACAATCCGTGGACGGTTGCCGTGATGCTGATTGTGTTCGGCATAGGTTTTATATGGATTGAGAATTACAATAAAAATCAGCAGCCTAAAACGGTTTCTTTGGAAGCGGTTTCTTATCGCGATGCGTTTTTGGTCGGTTTGTTCCAGCTGGTGGCGGCGGTGTTTCCGGGAACCAGTCGTTCGGGCTCGACGATTTTGGGCAGTATCGCGTTGGGTTGGAGTCGCGAAGTGGCGGCGGAATTTACTTTTTTTCTGGCCGTGCCGGTGATGTTCGGGGCAAGTGTGCTGAAAGTGGCGAAACACGGTTTGGTGTTCGACAGAGAAGAATCGGCGGTGTTGGCGGCAGGAATGCTGGTAAGCTTTGCGGTCAGTATTGTGGTCATCAAACTGTTGATGGCATATATCAAAAAACACGATTTTAAAATTTTCGGCTGGTATCGGATTGTGTTGGGCGCGGTAGTGATTGCCTATTTTGCTTTGCGGTGAATTTTTGGCCGTCTGCAGCATGAGTGTGCAGACGGCTTGCTTTTTGCTGCGGCGGTTTGACTGTTCCTGAGTCGGCAAGCAGATGGTTTACGATAGAGATGGCCGCCGCCGGGCTGTTTAGGAAAAGTCAAATAAATCCTGTTGCGCCTGTTCGCGGATCACGCGGACATCGGTTTCCCCTTCTGCAAATGTCAGGTGCAGTTTTTGCCCCTGTTTCAAAACGGAAGCATCGCGCACGACTTGCCCCCGGCTGTTGCGGACGACGGCGAAACCACGTGCCAAAATATGCTGCGGCGATACTGCCTCCAACAATTCCGCCGCCTGTGCGAAACGATGCTGTTTGCTGCCGAACAATTGTTCGCGCCGGTGCAGCAGGGCGGTTCGGACAGCAGCCAGCGACTGCAATGCCGCGTCAGTATCGGGGCGGGAGGCGTGCAGATGCTGCTGCAAACGGCCCAGATTCTGCTTGTGGAGGCGGATTTGCAGGCCGGCGGCTGCCTCCAATTGGTGGTGTAGGGCGGCGGTCTGACTGTTTCGGGCGGCGAGTTGCTGCCGAGGATGGCGGATTTGTCTCGCCAGCCAGTCGAGCCTCTGGCTGGCATCGCAGTAACGCTGCTGCAGAGCGGCTTGCAGACGGCTTTGCGTTTGCGAGAGCTGCTGCAGAATTTCCGTACGGTTGGGGGACACCAGTTCGGCTGCCGCAGTCGGCGTGGGTGCGCGCAGGTCGGCGGCGAAGTCGGCAAGCGTGAAGTCCGTTTCATGTCCGACACCGCTGACCACCGGTATCGAACACGCCACAATCGCCCGCGCCACCGCTTCTTCGTTGAAGGACCACAAATCTTCGATGCTGCCGCCGCCCCGGCAGACAATCAGAACATCGCATTCGGCACGTTCCGATGCCGTCTGCACCGCGCGGGCAATTTCCGACTCGCTGCCTTTGCCTTGAACCGCAGTCGGGTAAACAATCAGCGGAATTTCGGGTGCGCGGCGGCGCAGGGTGCTGACCGTATCGCGCAAGGCCGCCGCTGCCGGACTGGTTACAATGCCGATGCGGCGGGGGCGGGGAGGCAGGGCGCGTTTGCGTTCGGGTGAGAACAAACCCTCCGCATGCAGACGCCGCTTTGTCCGTTCGTATGCTTCGTAAAGCTGTCCCAGCCCGTTGATGCGTACGGATAAAACAGTAATCTGAAATTCGCCCCGTGCGGCATAAATACCGATTTTTCCCGCCACTTCGATTTGGCTGCCTTCTTTCAAAGGAGCGGGCAGTCGTGCCGCCGCACCTTTAAACAGTGCACAGCGCACCTGGGCCTGCCGGTCTTTCAAGGAAAAATAATAGTGGCCGCTGGCGGCTCTGGTGAGGTTGGAGATTTCGCCGGCGATCCAAAAACCGGCAAGGCTGTTTTCCAATAATTCGCCGGCCATCGCATTAAGCTCGGAAACGGAAATGGCAGACGGGGCAAAATCAAGTTCGGACATAGGGTTGTTCGCTGTCGGTTTGGGGATTGGGAAGCCGTTCAGACAGGACGGCGGCGGCCAAACGGCGGATTATAAAACTTTTGCGGGAAGATGTGCGCTGCCGGAGCGAGGGAAACAAAATCTGCTATGATGGATGTCTGCGAATCGGGCTGCAGACGGCAGATTAAGCTTGCGCAGTTTCGGATATTTCCCTCTGTCCCCGTAATCGGTCTGGCTGCCCGGACGGTCATACCGCAAAGCAAAATCATTTTCCCGCAGGAAGCTGCCGGCGGCTTGCGGAACAAAATACCGGAAAAACAAATCAGGACAATCAATCGTCAAGAGGTAGGATTTATGTTGGAGAAGTGGCATCACAGTTTATTCTTATGGATAAATGCTTCGCCGGAGGCGCATCCTGCAAGTATCCGTTTGGCGGTGTTTGCCGCCGAGTACCTCACCGGTATCATGCTGGTGGCACTGCTGCTGCGGATGGCGGCGGATTTCAGGCGCAGACCGTCTTTCTGGTTGGGTTTGCTGGTTTCGGTCGGGCTGGCGGTATCTGCTACGTATCTTTTGCGGAAAGGAATCGACGTACAGCGTCCGTTCGCACTCGGCATCGGTACTCAGGGATTGGAACATTCGGCTTCCTCGTCGTTTCCGAGCAAGCACGCTGCCCCGCTGTTTGCGGTTGCCTCATATTTGTTGTTTAAAGAAACAGAAAGAAAGCAGATTTATTTGTGGTGGGTCGGAACGCTGACGGTTGCCTGGTCCCGAGTCTATTTGGGCGTGCATTGGCATACCGACATGCTGGGTGCCTGTCTGGTTGGTCTGCTGTCTGCCGGGACTGTACACGGGTATTTGAAGCGGCAGTATAAAATGCGTGAAGGAACAAGTGGTGAGCGGTTCGAGTCTTTTTGAGTATCTGGAAGCACATTGGCGGCAGCCCAAGCCGTGGCTGTCGCTGTTTCTGCGTCCTGTATCGCATCTGTTCCGCGTATTGTCTGCACGGCACCGACGGCAGTATGCCTCAGGCCGTCTGCAGGTCGGAAAACTGCCTGTACCTGTTGTCGTTGTCGGCAATATCCATGTCGGCGGAACGGGTAAAACGCCGGTAACGGCGGCACTGGCAAATGCTTTGAGCGAACGCGGCGTACAGGTCGGCATCATCAGCCGGGGCTATGGTCGCAAAAGCCGCGAGGTTCATGTGCTGCACAAAAACAGCACGGCTGCCGAAGCAGGCGACGAGCCTTTGCTACTCTACCGTAAAACGGGTGTTCCCGTTGCGGTAGGGAAGGAACGTGCCGCAGCCGGCAGGGCCTTGCTGTCGGCGTTTCCGCAAACCGAACTGCTGCTTTCCGACGACGGCTTGCAGCATTATGCTTTGGCACGGGATTTGGAAATCATAGTTTTTCCGTATGCCGATTATTTCCGTTCGGATTTAAACCTGCTGCCTGACGGCCCTTTGCGCGAACCTTCGGAGCGTTTGCTCGAAGCCGATGCGCTGGTGTACAGCGCGTGTCCGCAGGATTTTGTGCCGGACAGGGAAAACAGTTTTGCGTCTTTTGTAAAAACGGGCGTGCTTTACCGCTTGAACCGGCCGTCCGAAAAAGCGGTTGCGGCCGACTTTGCCGCGCAGAAAACAGCGGCGTTGGCGGCGATTGCCCGTCCGCAACGTTTTTTCGACAGCCTGGCAGATTTGGGTTTCGACTTGGCTGAATGCAGGGTACTGCCCGACCACGCATCTTTGTCGGCCGACAATCTGCCTGCCGCCGATGCGGTTTTTATCACCGAAAAAGACGCAGTCAAACTGATGCCGTCTGCACGTACGGAAAATGTGTGGGTATTGCCCGTTTGTGCGATAATCCGCCCCGATTTGGCCGATTTTGTGCTGAGCCGTTTGCAGGAATCGTCAGGCAAACCCGGCGGCACAAGCTTTAAACGTGCGGCATAGAGCCGTTAGGGCAAGCCGTCCGCCGCGTTTGAAGGGTGATTTTGGATGACGGTGTCAGACAGCCGTGCGTACGCCGTCGAACGATAGTTTCTGCAAATGCAGAAGCGGAAGGATATTATGATGGAACAGAAATTTTTAGACGTTTTGGTCTGCCCGCTGACCAAGAGCAAGTTGGAATATCGCGCCGACAAACAGGAATTGTGGAGCCGTGAAGCCGGACTGGCTTATCCGATTAAGGACGGTATTCCGTTTATGCTGGTAACCGAAGCGCGCGAATTGGACGAGGAGGAATTGGCGTGAGCGGATTTGTGGTGCTGATTCCTGCCCGTATGTCGTCTTCGCGGCTGCCGCGTAAGGCTTTGGCAGACATCGGCGGCAAGCCCATGGTGGTGCGTGCGGCAGAACAGGCGGCCAAAAGCCGTGCCGAACGGGTTGCAGTGGCCACCGATCACGAAGAAATCGCCGCCGTATGCCGTCTGCACGGCGTGGAAACAGTGATGACTGCCGATACGCACGAAAGCGGCACGACCCGTTTGGCCGAAGCCGCCCGTCTGCTTGGTCTGCCGCCCGAAACCATTGTAGTCAATGTTCAGGGGGACGAGCCGCTAATCGACCCGGAACTGATTGACCGTATTGCCGAAGTCTTGGAAAACAGCCGCGCTCCGATGGCAACCGCCGCCCATGAGATTCATGATTTCGATGATTTCGCCAATCCGAATGTAGTGAAAACCGTGTTGGACAAAAACGGCAACGCGCTGTATTTCAGCCGCGCGCCGATTGCTTTCCCGCGCGACAGTATGCGTGAAAACAAACGCGAACTGCCGCAGCATGCGCCGCCTTTGCGTCATATCGGGCTGTATGCCTACCGCGCCGGTTTTTTGCAGGAATACGCACAAATGAGCGTGTCGCCTTTGGAAAACGACGAATCATTGGAACAGCTTCGCGTGTTGTGGCACGGTTTTCCGATTGCGGTGGACACCGTTGCCCGGGTGCCGGCTGCCGGAGTCGATACACAGGAGGATTTGGAGAGGGTGCGGGCTGCCGTGCGGACGGCATACGGATAATGCGGCCGATACCGCCGTCGGGTAGCCTGCAGACGGCTTGGCCGGATTTCGGAGCTGTCTGCAATTTGTTTTAACCGTTTATATTTTGAAGTCGAACAATGAATAGAAGCGTACTGATTGTTGGTTTTATGCTGCTGGCGATTTTTTTCGGTGCCGGCAACTTGATTTTTCCGCCCAAGCTCGGTTTGGACGGCGGAGGAAGCTTTTGGCCGTCGATAGCCGGTTTTGTGGTAACCGGCGTAGGCCTGCCTTTATTGGGGATTATTGTCAGCGCGTTCTACGAAGGCGGTTACAAAGCTGCGTTGGACCGGGTGCATCCCTGGTTTTCTATCGCCTTCCTGATGGCGATTTATCTGGCTATCGGGCCGTTTTTTGCCGGACCGCGTACGGGGGCAACGGCTTACGAAATGGCCATCGTGCCGTTTTTGGGCGGTGCCGATGCCGTGTCGCTGTTGTTGTTTACGCTGGCTTATTTCGCACTGGCACTGTGGCTGAGTCTGAATCCTTCCAAAATGGTCGACCGCATCGGCTCGGTGCTGACACCGGTTTTGCTGATTGCCATCGCCGCATTGGTGGCGAAAGCTTATTTTTTGTTTTCCAATGATGCCGTTGCCGCTCCAAGTACGCTGAAAGACAATGCTTTTGCAGCCGGTATGTTGGAAGGCTATTTCACTATGGACGCACTGGCTTCGATAGCGTTTTCGGTTATCGTGCTCAATGCAATTAAAAACAAAGTGGGCAATCAGGCAGCTTTAATCAGACAGACGGCGGCGGCGGCGGTGATTGCAGCAGCGGCTTTGGGTTTGATTTACATTGCTTTGGGCTGGATAGGCAACAATCTGCCGGTTGGTGCGGATACGCTGGCGGAACTGAATGCGAAAGGCATCAATATCGGTACCTATGTTTTGAATGAGGCGGCAACGCAGACTTTTGGCGATTTGGGACGCATCGTATTGGGAACCATCGTATCTTTGGCCTGTTTGACGACAACGGTCGGGCTGGCAGTAGCCGTTAGCGAATATTTCCATGAAATTTTTCCGAAAATTTCCTATAAAGCTTATGTGTTTTTGTTTATTTTAATCAGTTTTGCTCTGGCCAATCAGGGATTGAGTACGGTTATCGGCAAATCCGTTCCGGTATTGCTGGTGCTCTATCCGATTTCCATGACGATGATTTTCCTGTTGCTGGCCAATATCGTGCTGCCTTTGCCTTTGGCTGCACAAAGACTCTCGCTGGCTCTGGTGACCGTTGTTTCCATTCTTTCTGTGGCGAAAGTAGAGTTTATCGCCAATCTGCCTTTGAGCAGTGTTTCCATGGAATGGCTGCCGTTTGCCTTTGCCGGCTGTCTGGCTGGCTGGTTGGCCGACAAAGTTTCCCGCAAATGATGATTTCCGTTTAATCTTGGTGTTTTCGGGATTGCAAGGACAACAGGAAATGAAATAAGATTTCCGATTGTTCCGTAGCTGCTTGCAGACGGCCTTTGTTTGTGCCGTCTGCAAGTTTTTCCAACTGTTTTGAGTGAAAGAAGAAAAATGAAAGTACTGCTTCTCGGTGCGCCGGGCGCCGGCAAAGGAACCCAAGCCCAATTTATTACAGCCGCTTTCGGTATTCCGCAGATTTCGACCGGCGACATGCTGCGTGCGGCGATTAAAGCCGGTACGCCCTTGGGTTTGGAAGCGAAAAAAATCATTGAGGAAGGGGGACTGGTACGCGACGACATCATTATCGGAATGGTCAAAGAGCGTATAGCGCAGGACGATTGTACAAACGGTTTCCTGTTTGACGGGTTTCCCCGCACTTTGGCACAGGCCGAAGCAATGATTGATGCGGGCGTTGATTTGGATGCCGTAGTGGAAATCGATGTTCCGGACAGCGCGATTGTGGAGCGCATGAGCGGCCGCCGCGTACATCTGCCCTCGGGCCGCACTTATCATGTAAGTTTCAATCCGCCGCAAACCGCAGGCAAGGACGACGTAACCGGAGAAGATCTGATTCAGCGGGACGACGACAAAGAAGAAGTCGTTAAGAAACGTTTGGAAGTTTATCACAGCCAAACAGCGGTATTGATAGGTTTCTACAGCCGGTTGACCGGCGAACACGCGCCGAAATACATTAAAGTAGACGGCACGCAGGCCGTTGATGCCGTGAAAGAGGAAGTATTGGCCGGGTTGGGCAGATAATCGGCCGCACCATATGCTATGCCGTCTGCACCTTGAGCTGCAGACGGCATTTTGACAGCTGCAATTCAGCCTGGCCGGCCGTCGCGGCGCGGTGTGACCAGCCAAGGCAGATAGCGTATGAAAAACAGCAGCAAAGACGCGGCGAATAAAACGGCAGACAAGGACACGCCGTACTACCGGTAAGCCGTCAGGCTGCCATACATATTAACAGCGGCAAATATGCGGACGAATGCGGCTGCCGCCATCAATATAAAGGATAAGGTCATCGGCGGCGGCAGGGGATACAGATTGCGGCCGGTATGCCCCAAGGCCGTACGCGCCATCATGCCGACCGTCAACAGGCCGATTCCGCCGACGGCAATCAGGTGAATGCCTGTGCTGTACCACAAAGGCAGGAAACGGCTGACGGCGTCGGTAATCAGGCCGGCGGCAGTGGAAACATAGCCCAGATGCAGAATCCATAGTAAAGGTTCATTCCAAAAGCCTTTTTCGTGCCAACGGAAAGATTGAACCAGTGCCAGCACGCCGGCAGTACCGCTGCAGACAGCGGCGGCAGCAGGCATGATGTCGAAAACAGTGCAGACGGCAGCGGCAAGCGGCAGCAAGCCGGCATGCAGGCCGTTTAACAGATTGCCCGAAACGGTGTGCAGACTGATGTGGAATGAAAAATGGCTCAATCCGAATACCGTTAGAGCGGCAACTGCGATATAGTTGCGCCGGTTACGGGCGGTAACAACCGAGTGCCCCATCAGATAGGCGGCCGTCAAATAAAAAAACGTACCCGCTATGCCCGACAGCAGAATGGTTTGGGGAAAAATGCGGCCGCACGGGCAGTTAGCTATAAGGCGGCCAGCAGCATCAGCCTGTATTCGGAAACTGGTGCCTGCTGCGTCCAAGCAGTCACGGCAGTCAGCAGAAAGGCCACAATCACCAGCCCCGTATAACCCCAAATCATTTTTACGCAGCCGCCAATTCGGAGAAGCGATTGCCGAGCATTACGGTATTTCTAAAAGCCATTTGATGAAAGTGGTGGCCGCTTTGTTGAATGTTCCGACTTTGGAGATGTTGATTCTGCCGGATATCGTCGAACATACGGTCGAGCCGTCTGCAAGTCATATGGCCGATATATGAAATGGGTCAGGAACGGCGGAGCCGCTTTTGCCGCCAGCCGATTCGGAAACTGCTGAGGTGTTTTCGGTGCTTGCCGGACTTCGCGAAAGCATGCCAACATGTTCCGGCCGGGCGGTTTCAAATGTTTGGCCGTTTGCCGCAGGTCTGATGCTGCAGACGGCATAATTATGTCCGGATAGTTCTGAATACAGTTTTTTGCCGGTCCGGCTTCTGATAAACTGACGTATTATTTTGATGATTTGACTTCGGCTTTGCGCCGAAACGGAAAACACCATGAATGCACCGAAAAAGCTGGTAATTGCCAGCCGTGAGAGCCTGCTGGCGATGTGGCAGGCCGAACATATCCGAAGCCGTCTGCAGGCACTGTATCCCGCCTGCGAAGTAGAGATTCTCGGCATGACTACACGAGGAGACCAAATCCTTGACCGAACCTTGTCGAAAGTCGGCGGAAAAGGATTGTTCGTCAAAGAGTTGGAGCAGGCCTTGCAGGACGGACGTGCCGATTTGGCGGTGCATTCGATTAAAGACGTACCGATGGTGCTGCCGGAAGGTTTTGCGCTGGCCGCGATTTGCGAACGTGCCAATCCTTTCGATGCCTTTGTTTCCAACCGCTTCGAACGCTTGGAAAATATGCCGGAAGGCTCGGTGGTCGGTACGTCCAGCCTGCGCCGCGAAGCTCAGCTGCGCGCCCGTTTCCCGCATTTAACCGTCAAACCGCTGCGAGGCAATGTGCAAACCCGTCTGAAAAAACTCGATGACGGAGAATATGATGCCGTTATCTTGGCCGCAGCCGGTTTGCAGCGGTTGGAGTTGGACGAACGCATCCGTGACATTCTTTCTCCTGCCGACAGTCTGCCGGCAGCCGGACAGGGCGCATTGGGCATCGAAATTTCCGCTGCCCGTCCCGATTTGCTGGAAACACTCGCACCGCTTAATCACCCATCGACGCATGTTTGCGTTACTGCGGAACGTGCGTTGGCACGCACCTTGGGAGGAAGCTGCCAAGTGCCGTTGGCAGCGTATTGCGTGGAAGAAGACGGTCTGTTGAAATTGCGCGGACGGGTAGGCCATCCTGACGGATCGGTTCTGCTGGAAGCGGTTGCCGAAGCACCGTTGGAATATGCCGATGCTTTGGGGCGCGCGGTAGCGAAAAAACTGGCGGAAGAAGGGGCGGAAGAAGTGATTGCCGCCGTGTTGGCGGAAAGTTCGGCAGCAGAATAAGTTTTTTTATTGTTCGTTTAAGGATAACGTTATGTTGAAGAAAACGGTTTTTGTATTCGGATTGATGCTTGCGGCGTTTGCAGCGGCGGAAACACCGCAGGAAGTCATCAGAAAAGCATATCAGTCGGCATCGTTCAAACAATTTGCAACACCCGAATTGAAACAAGTGATGACACAGGGGCGGAAAGCAGCACGCAAAGCTGATCCGGATATGGGGTGCGAGATGTTCGAGCATTATCATTTGGGATTGGGCAACGGCGATATGCCGGATGGCTGGTTGAAAAAACTGCAAATCAAGCAAGTCAGACCTAATGTGTATCAGGCAAGCTATCGGAATCAGGACACAAGTTTTAAGACCGATTTCACTATGCAGTGCCGCAACGGAAAATGCCTGATCGACAATGTTAACGATGTCAAACAAGATTATCGGGCAATTATCCGCAGCCGTTCGTGCGGATATTGAAGATTGATTGCAGATACCCGCTAAAATCATGATAAAACCAGCTTCATTCTTTCTGACAACGGCTGCCGTTTGTTTGCTGGCAGCCTGCTCTTCAACTTCTCCAACTCCTCCGGATACGGCTTTGACGGTTCAAAACGAGCATAGTGAGACGGTTCAGGAGGCATCTGCCGCACGCCCGGTTGCGTTCGGTCCGTATGCCGACCGGCGGGGTTGTACCGTTACCGATAAAGACAGCGGACAGACGGAAGGTCTGGTCAACCGTTTGGCTTTCGAACATTTCAACGGCATTCATTACATGCAAAAAGACGATGTCTTGCAGCATCTGGAAGAAGCCAAACAGCGCGGCTGTTCTTTGGAAAGGCGTGATGCCGCCGGTTTTGCCCCGCTGCATACGGCGATTCTGCTGCAAGATAATGTGATGATTGAATTCCTGTTGAAAAACGGAGCCAGCCCTTACACCGAAATCAAAGGAGATCCCGCCACACAGAGCGGCAGCCAGTTTTACGGTAAAAACAGCTTCCAGCTTTTGGAGGATTTGAAAGGTTTCGAGTTGAGGGACAATAAGATGAAAACCATCAAAAGCCGCAACAACCGCCAGTTGCGCGTACCGAAAAGCCAAGGTGTCCGCACGGATTACAGCAGAACCGAAGCACTGCTGATACAGTACCGTCGGCAGGAAAAATGATGCGGCCTGCTGTATTGCTGGTGCGTCCGCAGCAACAGGCGGAACAGGAAGCCGTCCGCTGGCGCGAAGCCGGTTGGCGGCCTTTGGTTTTTCCGACCTTGGAACTGGTTGGCGATGAAGCGGCTTTGGCCGCTTTGCCCGAACAGGCGGCACAGGCCGATGTACTTTTTTGGGTTAGTCCGAGTGCGGTAGAACTTGCCGCACCGGTGTTGCAGGGTGCAGACGGCAAAGCCCTGAATATTGCAGTCGGAGGAGCAACAGAGAAAGCATTGCGCCGTTTTGCAGGCAATGTTTTGTCTCCGAGAGACGGTTGCGACAGCGAAGCCGTGCTGGGTATGGATATTTGGCAGACATTGCCGTCTGCAGTACGGGTGCTGATTATACGCGGTCAAGGCGGACGTGATTTTCTGGCCGACGGACTCCGCCGGAAAGGCTTCCATGTAAGCTTTGCAGAAGTATACGGCAGACGGCCGTGCAGACCGGATTGGAGCCTGCTGGAACAAGAACAGGTGCAGGCGGCCTACGTGGCATCGGGCGAGGCGGCACGCTCACTTTTCGACGGAGTACCGCCCGAATTAGGGCAAAAGTTGCAATCCTTGCTATACTTGACTCATCACGAACGGGTTGCCGAATCCTTGAAACAGGCGGGAGCAGACCGTATCCGTCTAATCGAAACATCAGACTCAGGCCGCTTGCGGCTGTTACGGAGAGAATTGAATATGAGCGGACAAGAACAAGACAAACAAGAATTGCAAAACGTCATGCCGTCTGCAGACGCGGCACATTCCGGCAACGGAGCGGATCAGGCTCGTCCGCAGCAGGCCGCCCAAGCCGCACAGGCCGCTCCCGCCGTTGCCGCTCCGCTCGTTATCAGACAGTCGGGCGGAAAAACTTTGGCAGCCGGGGCACTGGTGCTGTCGGTATTGGCACTGGGGGCAAGCGGTTTTTTGTTTGTTCAGGGTCAGAATGTTTTGAAAAACCAGGAATTGTCGTTTAATCAGAAAATCGATAAAGCCGCTTTGGGCGAGAGTCGGAATGCGGGTCTGCTGGAAGAGAGTATCCGAAGGCAGGAAGGTTTGCAGACGGCTTTCGACCGTTTGGAGACCGCACAAAAGCAAAATGCGGAACATATCGCACAAGCCAATCGTGCCTATCAGGAGCTGCTTAAAGGCCGTGCCAACTGGCTGGTGGACGAGGTGGAAGCCACTTTGAATCTGGCCGCACAGCAGCTTTTGCTGTCGGGCAACGTAGTAGTAGCGGCGAATGTGCTGGAAAATATCGAGAACCGCCTGAACCGTTTCGAACAGGCGGATCTGCTGCCGATCAAACAAGCGGTCAGCAGCGATTTGACCGCTCTGAAAGGCCGTCCTTATCTGGATATTGCAGGTACCTCGCTGCGTATCGACCGTTTGGAAAGTGCGGTTGCGGGTCTGCCTCTGACGCTGGACAGCGCGCTGCAAAACCAATCCGTGCAGACGGCCGGGCAGAACCATACCGGATTGTCCTGGTGGGAAAGTACGTGGAACACAGTTTGGTCGGCTTTGCAGGGTTTGGTGGAAGTGCGTACGCTGAATAACGGCGATGCGATGCTGCTGTCTCCCGAGCAGATTTATTTTGTCAGAGAAAACCTGCGTCTGCGTCTGCTGGATGCAAGGGCAGCCCTGATGCAGCATAACGGAGAAGTGTATTACAGTGATTTGGACGGGGCAGAAACAACCGTCAAGCAGTATTTTGACACCAATTCCCCGGCTACGCAGTTTTGGTTGAAAGAACTGGCGGATTTGAAAGCGTTGGATGTGCGCATGGTATCGGGAGATGCTTTGCGTAACAGTTTGCTGGCGGTACGCAATTATCAGGATACGGTCCGTCAAAACAGTCATGTGCAGACCGAGGCGGCTGCATCGGATCCGGCAGCATCCGCTCCGTCAGAACCGTCTGAACAGACAGCTCCCGAAGATAAAGCTTCAGAGCCGTCTGCAGCTAAGGGAGGGCAGGCATGAAGGCATTGACTTGGATTATTTTGCTGTTTGCGGCAGCAGTCGGCCTGGCTGTGGCGGCAAACCTGTATAACGGCAATGTGTATGCGGTGGTCGGCGAAACCATGCTGCGTGTCAATCTGCATGCTTTCGTGATTGTGCTGTTTGCGGCGGTTGTGCTGCTTTATCTGCTGGTACGTCTGACAGCCGGTATTTTGAATATTCCCGGCCGTTTACAGCGTTTCGGATCGGCTCGCAAGAGCCGTCAGGCCGACCGTCATTTGCAGACGGCAGGTTTGGCGTATTTTGAAGGCAAATTCCAGAAAGCGGAAGAAGAAGCAGCAAAAGTATTGGCCAATAAGGAGGCGGGTGAAAAGCGCACTTTGGCCTTGATGCTGGCAGCTCATGCGGCCGATGCGGCAGACAATGCGGAATTGCGCGACCGTTATCTGCTGGAAATCGCAAAACTGTCTGGAAAAATGCAGCTTTCGCGCTATCTTTTAGCGGCAGAAAGCGCATTGAACCGCAGCGATTACGTTTTTGCAGCCGAACAGCTGCATCAGGCAGCGCGTCTGAATCCCAATCTGACCCGTTTGGTACGCCTGCAATTGCGTTATGCTTTCGAGCAGGGAGATGCTTTGGATGTGTTGGATAAAGTTTCCAAACTCAACAAGGCAGCCGCACTCGATGATACGGAAAGCGGACGTTACCGTGATTGGGCATACCGTCGGCTGTTGGCTTCGGCCGGGGATGCTGCTGCTGTGAAAGCCTGTTTGAAACATATTCCCGACCAGTTCAAAGACGGAAGTCTGTCGCTTGCAGTTGCGGAAAAGCTGGATATTTTGGGCTTGTACCGGCAAACCGTTGATTGGGTACGCAGACATTATCCGAAAAGCCGAGATGCGGCTTTGTTGAAACCATTTGTCCACAGTGTCGGTTATCTGGACGAACATGCCCAGCGCAAAGCCATCGATGAAGCCGATTCCTGGCTGAAACAGTCGCCGGAAGATGCCGGGCTGCTTATGTATTTGGGGCTTTTGGCGTATAACAAGCGTTTGTGGGGAAAGGCGCAGGGTTATTTGGAGGCAAGTCTGGCGTTGCGCGAAGATGCCAAAGTGCGTCTGGCTTTGGCCAAAGTATTTGATGAAACAGGCGAAGTCGAAAAAGCCGAACAACACCGTGCAGCAGTTTTGCGGAATGAAGAGCTGGCAGGCCGGTTCGACTTGCTGGAAAGCGGGGAGCAAACTTCCTGAACGGCAGTTCGGACGGAATACCCGAACCCGTTTTACGGGTTCGGGTTTGTATTTGGGAGCGTACCGCCGGAAGAAAGAGGAAGCAGCGGCGGTTTGTCATCTGTCTGCAGACGGCATCAGCATTGACGGAAGTCGAGAAAATATCTTTTGCGGTATATCAGATAAGCCAGCATGGGGAAATTGCCGACAGAAACGGTGAAATAAAGCAGCAGAATGCTGTCGGACAGCCATAACAGCAGGCTGCTTAAAACAGCGGCAGCCACCATAAAAACGGCGTTGATGATGTTGTTGGCCGCTACGGCATGGGCGCGGAAACTGCGGTCGGAGGCGGTTTGCAGCCAAGTGTACAACGGTACAGAAAAGAAACCGCCGGACAGACCGATGGCCAGCATGACTGCCATCACGGAGTATGCTTCGGGACGCGCGAGAAAACCGCCTATGCCGGAAATGTCGGCATACTGCATATCCCGGGACAACAGAACCAGCAGCAGGCCTGAAATGCCCAGGCCTGCCGTACCGAGGCTGACCCAGCCCAAGCGCACCTGATGGCGGCTCAGTTTGGCGCATAAAACCGAACCGGCGGCGATGCCGATGGAAAACAGTGTCAGCATCAGGTTGAACACGCCTTCGCTGCCGCCCAGATGCAGGCGGACGAAGGTCGGCAGTTGGGTGGTATACACTGCGCCGACAAACCAAAACCAGGAAATGCCGATGATGGCCGTCTGCAAATCGGGGCGGGCGGCCGTATCGCGCAACAGGCGGCGCGTGCCGCCGGCAATATCGGTGTGCAGTTTCTGTTGCGGATTGGCTGCGGGCAGGTCGGGCATACGCGCAGCCGTCAGCGCACCGAGTGCGGCAACCGATACGGTCAGTGTGCCGACCAGCCAGAACGGAGCAGAGGCGGCGAGTGTGCCGATAATCTGTCCGGTCAGAATGGCGAGAAACGTTCCTGATTCGATCAGGCTGTTGCCGAGCATCAATTCGTCTTCGCCCAGATATTCGGGCAGTGCGGCGTATTTCAGCGGGCCGAACAGCGCGGATTGCATACCCATGCAGAATAGCATCGCCATCAGCAGTACGGCAGATTGCAGATAAAAACCGAATGCGGCAACTGCCATGATGCCGATTTCTGCCAGCTTTATAACGCGGGCGAGTGCGGCTTTATTGTATTTGGAGCTGATTTCGCCGGAGAGCGAAGAAAACAGAAAATAGGGCAGAATAAACAGTAATGCGCCCAAATTGAGCATTTGTGCGGCAGGCAGTATGCCGTCTGCACCCAAACCGTGGTAGCCGATCATCACAAACAGCGCGGTTTTGAACAGATTGTCGTTGAACGCGCCGAGAAACTGTGTGCCGAACAGCGGCGCAAAGCGGTGATCTGTTACGAAAGGCGGCAGTTTAATCATGTCCGGTATTCGGTTGTTTGGCTGCAGACGGCTTGTCTTGTTCGGCAGGCGCGCTGTCGTCGTCCATCAGAATACGGTGTGCCGCGCCGTCCAGGTCGTCGAATTGGCCGCTTTTTCCCGACCACCAGAAAAAATAGCCGATGATAAATGCCAAGAGAATGCTCAAAGGCACCAGAATATACATACTTTCCATAATTACAACATTCCCGTCATATCGTTCAAAACAAAAGTCTGCCCGCCGATGTTGAGATATTCCTGGCGGATGCCGGCAATCAGTTTGCCGCCTGCAAACAGGTTGACGCGTTCTTTTTCAGCATGCCAAACCTGATCGGTACGTGGTTCCTGCAAATCTTGCAGTACGACGGCGGCAGCCTGCACCGCACCGTCCTGCAATTTGAAAACGAACTGCCCGGAAGCCGGACGTTCCGCAGATTCGTCATCTGCAATCATAATCAGAAAGCCGCAATGCAGGCCGTCCGAATCGTACAGGCTGAAATAGTCCATCACACAGTTTCCCAAAGCAAAAGCCGTATGCTAGCAGCTTTCATGCGTATAGTAAAAAACGTATAATCCGCGTTTTGTTCACATGAAAAAAGGCTGTTGAAATGGGCGAAATCCAAATCGAAAAGAAAATGAACGTTGAGAGCTTCAATCTCGACCACACCAAAGTCAAAGCACCTTACGTGCGCCTCGCCTGCGTAACAGACGGCGATTTCGGCGACAAGATTTACAAATACGATCTGCGCGTCTGCCAGCCCAACCAAGACCATATGGAAATGCCCTCGCTGCATTCCCTGGAACACCTGATGGCCGAACTCTCGCGCAACCATTCCGACAAAATCGTCGATATCAGCCCGATGGGCTGCCAAACCGGCTTCTACATTGCCCTGCTGAATATGGGCGACTACGATGAAGTATTGGCTTTAATCGAAAATACCCTGAAAGACGTTTTGGCGGCAACCGAAGTGCCCGCCTGCAACGAAGTCCAATGCGGCTGGGCGGCGAGCCACAGCTTGGAAGGCGCGCAGGCGATTGCCCGTCGTCTGCTGGAACGCCGCGCCGAATGGCCCGAGGTATTCGCATTATGACCGTGCAGACCATTGCCGTTATCGGCGCGATGCAGCCCGAAATCGAGCTGCTGCAAAGCCGTCTGCAAGACCGCGTAACGCACAATTTAGGCGAATTTCAAATTGACGAAGGAGCACTGCACGGCAAACGCGTGGTGCTGTCTTTGAGCGGCATCGGCAAAGTGAACGCAGCAGCGGCAACCGCCTTGCTGGTCAGCCGTTTTTCACCGGATTGCGTTATCAACACCGGAAGTGCCGGCGGTTTGGGCGAAGGTTTGAAAGTGGGCGATGTCGTTATCGGCGTGCAGACGGCACATCACGATGTGGACGTTACCGCGTTCGGCTACGAAATCGGCCAAGTGCCGCAGCTGCCGCGTTTTTTCGTTTCCGATGGGAATCTGGTGCAGGCAGCCCGAAATGCCGCCGCCGCATTTGAAGGCGCGGCGGTGAGACAGGGCCTGATTGTCAGCGGCGACCAGTTTGTCCACAGCCGCACGCGTACGGCGGAAATCCGTGCAGCGTTTCCCGATGTGCAGGCGGTGGAAATGGAAGCGGCGGCGATTGCGCAAACCTGCGCCCGTTTCGGCGTGCCGTTTGTCGTTGTCCGTGCCATTTCCGATGCGGCGGACGAAAAAGCCGACATCAGCTTCGACGAGTTTCTGCAAATCGCAGGCAAACACTCTGCACAGATGACCGAAGATTTAATCTGCGGTCTGTAAACTCCGGACAAGCCGTCTGCAGCAGCACGGCACGATGCCGAAGGCGGCAAGCTGCAGACGGCCTGTATCGGTCGGACCGACCTTTCCCCGAAAGCGCAATGCCGTGAATACCAAAAATCCCGATGCCTTTTCCCGCCTGATAAACGCTTTGAAAGTGCTGCCCAATATCGGGCCCAAATCCGCCCAGCGCATGGCCTACCAGCTTTTGCAGCATCAGCGGGAAGGCGCGGAAGAATTGGTTGCCGCACTGCAAAACGCCTTGAAACAGGTGTGCCACTGTCGTTTGTGCAACACTTTTTGCGAAGACGAGTTGTGTGCCGTCTGCAGCGATGAGGCACGCGACCCGAAACGCTTGATGATTGTACAGATGCCCGCCGATGTGTCGGGTATGGAAACCGCCCGCTGCCACGACGGTCTGTATTTTGTACTGATGGGGCAGATTAATCCCGCGCAGGGCATGGACTTGACGCATATCGCTTTGGAAAAACTCCTTAGCCGAGTGCAGCAGGGCGGCGTGGAAGAAATCATTATTGCCACAGGCTTTACCGCCGAAGGCGATGCCACGGCTTATGTTTTGGCCGAACTGTTCAAAAACCTGCCGTACAAAGTCAGCCGTCTCGCGCGCGGCATTCCGCTCGGTGCGGAGTTGGAATATGTCGATGCCGGCACGCTGGCACAGGCCGTGTACGAACGGCGGCAGTTGAAGGAATGAAAGCGGTCGGGAAAAGTAAGCCTGTAATATATATAAGGTCGTCTGAAAAACAGAGCTCTGCCTGTTGGAGAAACTTTATTTTTCAGACGGCCTTTTTCCCGTTTATTTGTCTGACTTTTTGCGGTTGCAGCCTTTGCACAACATCTGCCCGTTGCCCAAATCCGTTTTACCGCCTTGCGACCAAGGCGTAATGTGGTCGGCTTCCATTTGTCCGATTTCAAACCTTTCTGTGCAGTGCGGGCAGATACCGTTTTGCCGTTCGAACATTGTGCGTTTGTCTTTTTCGGTAAAAGTGCGCAGGTTCAAATGCCGCTCGTCCCGCGTTAAAACATAAGCATAAATCCCCGATTTTTTACTGATTTCATCGTCTTCCATCAAGGCTTTGATTTCGTCTTCAAGCGTGTTGGGATTGAGGTTCTCGTCTTTGAAGCGGTTGTAAAACAAACCCCAATCCAAGCCTTTCATTTCCCTGCGGTATTTCGGGAAAATGTTTTTCGTCCAATTGATGACCGATTGGAAATAAGTCCATAAAGGCGTGGCGTGTTCGTCGTGCTGGTGCAGCGCCATATAGCTTTCGATGCTGGTGTGGGGTTTGCCTGATTTGTCGTTTTCGGTCGGATAAATCCATTCCAGTACGATTTGCAGAAATTCTTGGCGAATCGGCGAACCTTTCACATATTTGTCGCCTAAATTTGCCGCCACGCAGCCCGATTTTGAAAAATAACGTTTGGCATCCGTCAGCCACGAGCCGGCATATACCGCATTGCGCAATTCCTGCTCGGTTAGTTTTTCGCCTGCGATATTGATGGTTTTAAACCATTCCAATTTTTCGCTGTCTGTGCCTTCGCATTGGTAAACCGTTAATTCGTAGTTTAAAAACCGTTCTTTTCGGTCTTCGGGCAAATTGTGGAAATATTGGTAATCCACCGAAAAATCGCCTTTGACGAATTGGCAGATGGAAATCGTGCGCTGCTGTCCGTCCAATACCTCAAAGCTTCCGTCATCGCGTTTCACCCAATACATCACATTGAGCGGAAAACCTTTCATTACCGTGTCAATCACCGCATTGCGCTGCGCTTCTTTATAGATAAATTCGCGCTGGTATTTCGGGCGGATATCCAATTTTCCGTTAAAGCCCGTTACGCCGTTTTCTGCCGTGTCGGAATAATCGGCTGCCAAATCGCGGATTTTGATATGCGTTAATTCGATTTTCATTTCAATCTCCTTGGTTAATCGTTTTGCATACGCTTATGGCGGATTAAAAGTCTTTTATAGACTTTTTTGCCATTGATTAAAGGTTGGGCGATTTTGCTATTTTCATTCCATATGCCGTTTGAAAATCCTTTTCCTTCACTTTCGGTTGCACCGATAATCTCAAATTGATCCGGATTGTATTTGTCCATAAAGGTAATCGGCACGCCCATCACGCCCTCATAATCCATCGGAATATCTTTGGTTTTACTGACTTCGATTGCATCGTAATTGTCGTATTGCGGATATTCTTCGGGCGAATAGGTTTTATAAAGCAGTAATTCTTCATGGCGTTTGGCAATATCGAGATTGGTAAACCAAGTTACACCGGAAACTCTAATCATGCCTTCGCGATGGTCGCCGGCAGTTGCATAATCTTCATAATGCTTGTTGATAAAATGAGCGGCGTTACCTTTAAATCCCTTCCCCAGCCAAATTTTGTTTTCTTTAATCAGCGGAAAAATTTCTTTATAAGTAATTGCATTTTGATTGCCGACTATCACAAATTTTTTCTGATATTCCATCAATTGCGCTACATATTCCCGAAACAGCGAAAACGGCGGATTGGTTACCACAATATCCGCCTGTTTCAGAATTTCGATACATTCGGGGCTGCGGAAGTCGCCGTTTTGCCGCAAAGGAATGCGTTGGACATCGGCAAGGTTGATTTTGCCGTCCGAATTGATATCCAGCTCGCGGTCGATTTCCAGTTTGTAAGTCGGCTTTTCGGCATCAAAATGGGTGGCAATCAGCTTTTTGATGCCCAAATGCTCGAAATTGAGGGCGAAATAACGGAAAAAATTGCTTTCTGCCGGGTCGTCGCAGTTGCAGAAAATGATTTTGTCTTTGAAGTGCTGCGTGTAGTGTTTCAGCTCGTTTTCAATATCGGCAAGCTGGGTGTAAAACTCATCGTTTTTTTCACGGTTCGCACGGTGGAGATTGCTGTTGCCTGCCATCAGAACGCCCCTTTGTTCGCAAAAGGGCTTGACAGGAAAAAGAGGGAATTTAGGCTAGCTGACGAACGAACGAACGAACGAACGATGGGTTAGTTTCACTCATAGAAATGTCCTCAATATGTTGAAATCATCTTAAATAATGCAGGATTGTAAATTTCTTGTCCGGTTTTGTTAAGCCTTTGGGTTTTATGCTACCAATAATAATGCCGTCTGAAAAACCGACTTTTTTGAAGTCGGGTTTTCAGACGGCCTTTTTGCGCCTTCGTATCTTTATTTTGACGGCAAACCGAAGTGGCGGTAGCTGGTTTCGGTTGCCATGCGGCCGCGCGGGGTACGCTGGATAAAGCCCTGCTGAATCAGGAAGGGTTCGATAACGTCTTCGATGGTATCGGTCGATTCGCCGATGGCGGCGGCGATATTGTCCAAGCCGACCGGGCCGCCGCCGAATTTGTGCAGCAGGGCTTCGAGGAATTTTCTGTCCATCATGTCCAAACCGGCGGCATCGACATCGAGCATGGAGAGGGCGGCATCGGCAATTTCCGCGCCGATGGTGCCGTTGCTGCGTACGTCGGCATAGTCTCGCACGCGGCGCAGCAGGCGGTTGGCGATGCGCGGCGTGCCCCGGCTGCGGCAGGCGATTTCCATTGCGCCTTCATCGTTCATATCCAGTTGCAGCAGTTGGGCGGAGCGGGCAACGATGGTGGCTAAATCATTGTTTTGGTAAAACTCCAAACGGGCAATAATGCCGAAGCGGTCGCGCAGGGGATTGGTCAGCATGCCGGCGCGGGTGGTTGCGCCGACCAGTGTGAACGGCGGCAGGTCGATTTTGACCGAGCGGGCGGCCGGGCCTTCGCCGATCATGATGTCGAGCTGGTAGTCTTCGAGTGCGGGATAGAGGATTTCTTCGACAACGGGGCTGAGGCGGTGGATTTCGTCGATGAATAAGACATCATGCGGTTCGAGATTGGTCAGCAGGGCGGCAAGGTCGCCTGCGCGCTCCAAAACAGGGCCGCTGGTTTGGCGCAGGTTTACGCCCAATTCTTTGGCGATGATGTGCGCCAGCGTGGTTTTGCCCAATCCGGGCGGGCCGAACAGCAGGGTGTGGTCGAGTGCTTCGCCGCGTTTTTTGGCCGCTTCGATAAAGATGGCAAGCTGTTCTTTGGCTTTGTGCTGGCCGATGTAGTCGGCGAGACTTTTCGGGCGCAGGGCGCGTTCGAGCAGTTCTTCTTGAGCGGAAGCGGTTTGGGCGTTGATGATGCGTTCGGGGCGCGCGGCGGTGAGGTTGTCGGTTTGCAGCATGGCGGTTGTCCGGCGGAAAAACGGTGCTTATGATACCTGAAAACGGGAGAAGCCGTCTGCAGATGGGAAGTGTAGGTGCAGACGGCTTGGTGTTTATGCTGTTAAAACGCCGCCGCAACAGGATTTGAAGTTGCGCCGCGAGCCGCAGATGCAGTCTTCGCGCGCGGCGGGCAGCGGAACGGTCGGGTCGATGAAATACCAGCGTCCCTGAATATTGACGAATGCGGAATGTTCGCGGTGTTCGCAGGATTGTCCCTGTTCGCGGAAGCGGGCGGTAAAGCAGACGCGGGCGTGGCGTTTGCCGATTGCGGCCTGATGTTCCCAAACTTGCAAACCTTCCCACTCGGCATTTGTACTCCATTCCTGCATGGCGGCGGTGTCGAGTAAAGGTTGTTGCACGGGGACGGTGGTGGCGACAAGATAATCGATATTGCCCAAAACGTAGGCACAGTAGCGCGAACGCATCAGGGCTTCGGCATCGGGCGCGGCCGCACCTTGGTGCAGCGGTTCGCAGCATTGGCAGTATAATTGGTCGGATTGGCAGGGACAGTTCATGGTTTGGGTTTCCCGAAAACTGCGGTTTTCAGACGGCAAAAAACACAGTCTAACACATCGGACTGTGTTTTTAGACGGGTTATGCCGTCTGCAAGTATCGCAGAATGCCGTCTGCTGCGGTATGATAGGCGGATTTTCTGAACCGCAGCGAGTCGAGATGATGGATATACTTTTTATTGCCGATCCGATGGCAAGTTTCAAAACTTATAAAGATACGACTTATGTTATGATGCGCGAAGCGGCACGGCGCGGGTGGCGTTTGTGGCACGCATTGAGCGCGGATTTGTCGGTGAAAAACGGCGAAGTGTGCGCCCAAGCCGCGCCGTTCGAGTTTCTCGGTGCGAAAAATGACCAAGATAAAAACTGGTTTCGTGCGGGCGGCAAAATTCAGACGGCTTTGAACCGTTTTCAGGCGGTGGTGATGCGTACCGACCCGCCGTTCGATATGCAGTATCTTTATGCCACGCAGCTGCTGACTCTGGCCGAAGGGCAGGGTGCGAAGGTGTTCAACAGCGGGCAGGCGATGCGTGATTTCAACGAAAAACTCGCCATTTTGAACTTCTCGGAATTTACCGCGCCCACTCTGGTTTCCACGCGCTCGGACGAAGTGCGCGGATTTTTGGCGGAACACGGCGATATTATCGTCAAACCGCTCGACGGCATGGGCGGCATGGGCATTTTCCGTTTGCGCGAAGGCGATCCGAATACCGGCAGCATTTTGGAAACGCTGATGCGTTTGGATACGCGCACGATTATGGCGCAACGTTATATTCCCGAAATCGTCAAAGGCGACAAACGGGTTTTGATTATCGGCGGCGAAGTCGTACCGTATGCTTTGGCGCGTATTCCGCAGCAGGGTGAAACGCGCGGAAATCTGGCAGCGGGGGGGCGCGGCGTGGCGCAGGAGTTGGGTGGTCGCGACCGTGAAATCGCCGAAAGCCTGGCACCGGAATTGAAACGGCGCGGCATTTTGCTCGCGGGTTTGGACATTATCGGCGATTGTCTGACTGAAGTGAACGTAACCAGTCCGACCGGTTTTCAGGAAATCATGAAGCAGAAAGATTTTGATGTGGCGGCCTGTTTTGTCGATGCGGTAGAAAAGGCAGCCGGATGAATGAAAGAGGGCGTTTGCCCGAAGGCAGCTTTGCAGCGCAGATGAAGGGCAAAACCGGCCTGCGCCGCATCATCAACGCTTTGGGTTATTCTGCAGACGGCATTAAAGAAGCTTGGACGGAACAGGGTTTCCGCCAGTTGGCTTGGCTCAACGGTGTATTGTTGGCAGCAGCATTTTTTCTGCCGTTTGAAACGGCGGTCAGAATGGTGCTGGTGTTTGCTTCGTTTTTCTCGTGGATTGTCGAGTTGTTTAATACCGGCGTGGAAGCGGCGGTCGACCATACTTCTGTGGAAAAACACCCTTTGGCCAAACGTGCGAAAGATGTTTGTTCTGCCGCCCAATATCTCTGCCTGCTGATGATTGCCCTTTTGTGGTGCATTGCGCTGTGGGATTTGTTTGCCGGCTGATGCCTGCCTGTTTTGCAGCAATTGCATGCAGACGGCATCGCTGTGCCGGTTTTCGATAGTTTTCTGTCAAAAGGATTGTATTGTGAAAAAAATCTGTTTCGGCATTGTTGCCGCATTGTTGGCGCAGGCTGCTTTGGCTTCCGGCATTCGCGCGGAAAACGCCTGGGCAAGGGAAACCGTGGACGGCATGAGTATGGGCGGTGTGTTTATGGGGCTGGCAAACCACAGTCAAAAAGACGATGTGCTGATCGGCGCATCTTCCCCCGTGGCGGAAAAGGTGGAAATCCATGAGCATATTCATGAAAACGGCATGATGAAAATGCGTGAAAAAGCGGGCGGTTTGGCATTGCCTAAAGGCAAAACGCTGGAATTGAAGCCGGGAGGCTATCATGTCATGCTGATGGGTTTGAAACACACTCTGAAAGCGGATAAAACCTTTCCGCTGACTTTGCAATTCAAGCACGGCGGCAAACAGAGGGTTGAAGTGAGAGTGCAACCGAATGCGGGAGGAGTGCACCACCATCACCGCAATCACGACCACAATCATCACGCTCATGAACACCATCGTCACTGACGTCCGGCAGAGTAAAACAGCGGCATGGTTCAGTGCTGCTGTTTTTGTTTGGTGGAACGGTTTGCCGCATAGACGGGCTTGGAAATCAGCCGTACCGCGATAGCGGCTGTTGTTATCGGTAAGGGGAGCGGCAAAGTATTGATGCCGTCTGCAGGTGCGGACGGCATCGGCGGTTGTTTAAAACGTTACCCGGCCAAGGGAGATTTTGCCGTCAAAGCGCATCAGCGTTGGCGTGCTTTGAAACGCGGATTGCTTTTGCAGATAACGTATACTTTGCCTTTGCGGCGGACGACTTGGCAGTCGCGGTGGCGTTTTTTGGCTGCTTTGAGCGAAGAGAGAATCTGCATTTATTGGTCCTTTCTGAGCGAGCCGAGCATAGAACCGAAACGGTTGGCAAATTTGCTGGCGCGGCCTTCGGTGGCGTATTCGCGCTGTCTGCCGGTGTATACGGGGTGGGAGGCGGAAGAAGTATCCAGCATGAAAACGGGATATTCACGACCGTCTTTCCACACCATGGTTTTGCCGTGGGTGTCTGCACAGGAATGAATCAGCCAGCCTTCGCCGGCGCTGCTGTCGAAAAATAAAACCGTACGGTAGTTTTCAGGATGAATGCCGCTTTTCATAATAGCCTTTCATAATTAATTTTAATGTTATAATGTAACATTATCGGAGCTTGTCGGAAACTTGTCAATTCAAAAAAAAGAGTGTGGAATTTGCAGACTGCTTGGAAGAAGAAAAACTGCAAGCAAGATGCCGTCTGCATAGTATGAAGGTTCAGACGGCATCTTTTTGATTTTAAAAAATATTTATGGATTTTTCGGTTTGTTTCGGCGGAGAAGCAGGCAGACGGCGGCAAAAGCCAGCAGGACAACACAAGGCAGAGAACCTCCCAGCATCATATACGGCGTTTGGCCGCCGAATCCCTGCACCGTGCCGTGCAGCACGGCGGCGGTGTTGGGCGGGAGGGCGGCAGTAATGCGGCCTTTGTTGTCGATAACGGCAGTCAGACCGGTATTGGTGGCGCGTATCATGTAGCGGCCGAGTTCCAAAGCGCGTGCCTGAGATTGCTGCAACTGTTGGTACATGGCGTTTGATTTGCCGTACCACGCCATATTGCTGGCGTTGGCCAGAAGGGTAGATTGGCGGGCGGAGGCGATGAGTTCGTCGCCGAAGCCGTCTTCGTAACAAATATTAAACGCAACTTTCTGCCCTTTCATGTCAAACGGTGCTTGCGCTGCGCCGCCGCGTTGAAAGTCGGCCAAAGGTATGTTCATCAGTCGGTATAGCGGTTCGGTCAGGGTGTTAAGCGGTTTGTATTCGCCGAAGGGGACGAGGTGGTTTTTGGCATAAAACTGCCAATTTTCGGGCGGCAGACGGTTGTCGGCCAGCAGCATGGCGTTGTGGTAACCCGTGCGCCCGGGGTTGCTGTAACGGACGATACCTATGGCCAATGCGCTGCCGTTTTGTGCGGCGCGTTCGGCGAACTCGGGCAGCAGGTCGGGCGGCAAATCCTGTTGGAATACGGGAATGGCGGTTTCGGGCAGAACGACAATATCGGCGCGGCTGTCGGCGGTTTGTTTGAAATAACGTCCTACGGTCGGCCAGAAGGCTTCGGCATCGAATTTCAGGCTTTGCGCGATATTGCCTTGCGCGAGGGCGACGCTGCTGCTGCGGCCGGTCGGTTGAGTGAAGTCGTATTGTTTGGCGGCAAACCCGATTATGCCGAGCGCAAGGGTGCAGACGGCATACAGCGGCAGACGGAGGCGGTCGGTATACATATTTGCCAGGAGGCTGCCGGCAAGTGCGGTGGCGAAGGTCAGCAGATGAATGCCGCCCAATGCGGCGAAACCTGCCAAAGGCGAGTGGTCGGCGATTTGCGAGTAGCCGAGTGCGCCCCAGCCGAAACCGGTGAGCAGGCGTTCGCGGGCAAATTCGGCCAGCGTCCAGAAAACGGGCAGGGCGGCAATGTTGCGGAGGCCGTCTGAAAACTGCGTTGCGCCGCTTTTGCGCCACAGCCATACGGCCGATGCGGGAAACAGGGCGAGATAGGCGGGCAGCAGCAGAGTGAGCGGCAGGGCGTAGATTTGTGGCAGGCCGGCGATGTCGTGCAGCGCGGTATCAATCCAGTAAAACTGTGCGGTATAGGCACTCAGTCCGAACAGATAGGCAAGCCGCACGGCGGTTTTCAGACGGTTTTGCAGCAGCAGAACGAATGCGGCGAATATCAGCGGCATCAGCCAGAACTGATAATAAGGCGCGAAGGTCAGCGGTGTGAGCAGGCCGAGCAGAACGGAGGCGGCATAAGGAAATACGGTAGGAAATTTTTTCATAATCGGAATAATGATGCCGTCTGAAAACGATGCAGACGGCATGAAACGAAACGTTTTAATGCCTGCCCAAGCGTTTCATCACGGGCAGAACGACCGCGCAAACCAGCGCACCGCAAACCACGCCGACAATCAGAGCGGCAACTTGCGACATCAGACCGCCGTCCCAATGCAGCGCGTGCAGAAATTCGTGCAGAAACGGCAGACCGTGCAGAATAATGCCGCCGCCGACCAAAAACATTGCCAAGGTGCCGACAATGCTCAGGCCGCGCATCAGCCAAGGCATCAGCGCGATAACCGCCTTTCCGCAGGCTGCCGCACCGCCGCTGCGTTTGACCAGCAGCAGGCCGAAATCGTCCAATTTGACAATCAGTGCGACCAAACCGTACACAAACACCGTCATGCCGATGCCGATAAAAGCCAGCATCAGCGCGCGTGCCGTCAAACCCGCGTTCGGATCGGCCACGCCCAAAGCAATGATGATGATTTCGGCGGATAAAATGAAATCGGTACGGATTGCACCTTTGATTTTGCTGTTTTCATCGAACAGTTCGTCAGGCATCGCGTTTTCAGACGGCGTATCGCTGCGGTGCAGCAGTTTGTGCAGCAGTTTTTCCACGCCCTCGAAACAGAGAAATGCCCCACCGATTATCAAGAGCGGCGTAATAAGCCAAGGAGTGAGCCAGGACAGCAGCAGCGCGGCGGGAATCAGAACCAGCTTGTTGATCAGCGAACCTTTGGCCACCTTCCAAATCACAGGCAGCTCGCGTTCCGCACTCACACCGGTAACCTGATTGGCGTTCAGAGCCAAATCGTCGCCGACCACACCGGCGGTTTTCTTGGCCGCCAGCTTCGTCATCAGCGCGACATCGTCCATTACGGCGGCAATATCGTCCAGCAGGGTAAACAGAGAGGCAAACGCCATGACGGTCGTTCCTTTAAGAAAAGGCTTGCGCCTCGTTGAAAAAAAGCGGAGAACAATGTTTTCAGACGGCCTTTGGCGATGCTGTATGAAAAATCCCGTTTGAAATCAATTGTCCGTTTTGGCACGGACGACCATCAGCGTATGCAGACGGCGTTTGTCGGCGCGGGCAACGGTAAACTGCAAACCGCCGATGGAAACCTTTTCGCCGCGCACCGGCAGATGCCCCAGTTCCTGAATCACCAGCCCGCCCACCGTATCGACTTCTTCGTTGCTGAACGACGTGCCGAAAAAGGCATTGATGTCTTCGATTTCGGTTACCGCGTGTACGCGCCAGCGTTCGGCGGAAACGGCAAAAATGTGGTCGGCGGAATCGTCTTCGTCAAATTCGTCTTCGATTTCGCCGATAATTTGTTCGATCAGGTCTTCAAATGTAACCAAGCCCGAAATACCGCCGTATTCGTCAACCACCACGGCCATGTGAATGCGCTGTTCGCGGAACATTTTCAGCAGGGAATTGAGCGATTTGCCTTCGGGAACGAAAACGGCGGGGCGCAGCAGGCTTTCCAAATGGAATTGCGCTTCGGGATTGAATGCGTATTTCAACAGGTCTTTGGCGTGGAGAATGCCCAAGACATTGTCTTTGTCTTCGCCGATGACGGGAAAGCGCGTGTGCGCGGTTTCGACCATATAGGCGGCAATGCGTTCCGGGCTTTCGCCGGCTTTGATAACATTCATCTGCGAGCGTGTAACCATCGCATCGCGAACGCATAATTTGCTGAAATCCAAAACTTTTTCCAAGCGTTGCAGCGTGTCGCCGTCAAACGCTTCCTGTTCGTGCGCTTGGCGCAGTAAAACGGCTACGCCTTCGGCGGAATCGGGCGCATCGCCGGAGATGCGCTGTTTCAAACGTTCGAAAAAACTCGGCTTGCTGCCGGAGGGTGCATCCATTTCAGATTTCGTCCTGTGCGTAAGGGTTGGCGTATGCTAACTGATTTAACAAACGGATTTCAAGTGCTTCCATTTCTTCGGCTTCGCCGTCTTCCATATGGTCGTAGCCCATCAGATGCAGCACGCCGTGTACGGTCAGATGTGCGAAGTGCGCTTCAAGATTTTTGCCTTGTTCTGCGGCTTCTCGGGCGACAACCTGCGGGCAGATGACGATGTCGCCGCGCAAAACGCCGTCGTCCTGTTCGGGCAGCAGTTCGCCTTCGTTAAACGCAAAACTTAAAACATTGGTGGCATAGTCTTTGCTGCGGTAATCGCGGTTGTAGGCGCGGGCTTCGTTTTCGTCCAATAAAACCAGTCCGATTTCGGCGTGCCGGTAGGCGGTTTTGACGGCCTGCCATGCCCAGAGGCGGAATTGTTTTTCAGATGGCAGGTCGGAAAAAGACGAGGCGTTTTCCATGTGCAGACGGAAACGTTCGTTTAACAGACGGAGGAAAGGATAGCGTTTGGCGGTTTTCATGGTGTTCTCGGAAAGATTGGGAAGCGGAGGGCTGCAGACGGCATCTTTGTGTACAACAGGCCGTCTGCAGGGCGGAAGATTCAGTGTTTTGTCTCGGAAGGGTCTTCCGCCGCATCGTAGGCTTCGACGATTTTCTGCACCAATGGGTGGCGCACCACGTCTTCGCTGGTAAAGGTGTGGAAATACAGGCCTTCGATACCGCCGAGTTTTTCTTGGGCGTCTTTCAAACCCGATTTGATGTTGCGCGGTAAATCGATTTGGCTCAAATCGCCGGTAATTACGGCTTTTGCGCCGAAGCCGATACGCGTCAGAAACATTTTCATTTGTTCGGGCGTGGTGTTTTGTGCTTCGTCCAAAATCACATACGCGCCGTTGAGCGTGCGGCCGCGCATATAGGCCAGCGGCGCGATTTCAATCAGGCCTTTTTCCAAGAGCTTGGTTACTCGGTCGAAACCCATCAAATCATACAGAGCGTCGTAAAGCGGGCGCAGATAGGGATCGACTTTTTGGGCGAGGTCGCCGGGCAGAAAACCGAGTTTTTCGCCGGCTTCAACGGCGGGACGAACCAATACGATGCGTTCGATTTGGTGTTTTTCCATCGCATCAACGGCAGCAGCCACGGCCAGATAGGTTTTGCCCGTACCGGCAGGCCCGAGTCCGAATACGACATCGTGGTTGAGCAGGGCGCGGATGTAGCCGTTCTGACGCGGCGTGCGGCCGCCGATGCTGCCGCGTTTGGTACGGAAAGTATATTGCGTATCGCGGGTTTGCGGCCGGTATTCGGCTTCGTCCTGCGTTTTGGCTTCGACTGCGGCCAATCGGATATCGTGTTCTTCCAAATCGCGCTTTTCCGCCAAGTCGGCCAAAATCAACAGGGTGCGGCGGCCTGCGTGCGCGTGCGTACCGAGAAAGGTGAAATCGTTGAAACGGCGGCTGATTTGAATTTCCAATGCTTTGCCCAATGATGCCAAATGGCAGTCGAGCGGGCCGCACAGGCGTTGCAGCACGGTGTTGTCAATATCGTTGAATTGCAGTCGGACGGTATGGCTCATATGTGATGTTCACCCCGAAAGGTGTCGGACAAAAGCTGCTGTTATAAAGCGTAAAGGACGAAAAATCAAGAAAACCGGGTCGGATGCCGTCTGCATCTGTTGCTGATGTGCGGACGGCTCTGACGGCCGCCGATAATGTTGGATTTTGCAGCAGAGGCGGAAAAGATAACGTTTGGAAAGGGAATATGTTATATTTTGTATATTTTATTTTATCAGACGGCTGTGAAAATGGGAAAAGATATATTGCAGGCGGTGCGTGCCGATATCAGGGAATTGAGTGCTTATCCAGTGGCGGACCTTTCCGCAGATTGGATCAAACTGGATGCAATGGAACTGCCTTACCGCTTTCCGGAGGAAATGGCGGCGGAATTGGCCGACGAATTGGCCGCCGCACCTTTGAATTTGTATCCCAATCCGGCAACTTGCGGTCTGCAGACGGCATTGAGGCAGGCATTCGGCATTCCCGATGAAGCGCAAATCGCATTGGGTAACGGTTCGGACGAGCTGATTCAGCTTCTGTCCATGCTGACGGCGCAAAAGGGCTCGAAAATGCTGGCGGTCGAGCCGAGCTTCGTGATGTATAAACACAATGCCGCACTTTACGGAATGGAATATATTGGCGTGCCGCTGAACGGGGATTTTTCCATGAATCTGCCGGCCGTTTTGGCGGCAGTAAAAGAACTCCGGCCCGCGCTGGTGTTTCTGGCCTATCCGAACAATCCGACCGGCGTGCGCTTTGCCCGCGAGGAAATCGAAGCCGTGCTGGAAGCTGCAGACGGCATCGTGGTGGTTGATGAGGCCTACGGTTCGTTCAGCAGCGACAGTTTTCTGAATCTGGCGGGCAGCTGCGAAAATCTGGTGGTGATGCGTACTTTGAGCAAAATCGGTTTTGCCGGACTGCGTCTGGGTTATGCCTGCGGCCACCCGAAGCTGATGAACGAATTGGCCAAAATCACCCCGCCTTACAATATGAACCGGCTCAGCCTGACAGCGGCGGAATTCGCCTTGAAGCACCGCGAATGGATAGAAGAAAAAACCGCTTTGCTGAAAAACGAACGCTTCCGTCTGTCTGCTGCCTTTGCCGCGCTTCCCGGGGTGCAGCCGTTCCCCAGCGAAGCGAATTTTCTTACCGTGCGCGTTGCCGATGCGGAAAAAGTGTTTTCAGCTTTAAAACAAGCAAACATTTTGATTAAAAAACTGCACGGCAGCCATCCGCTGTTGGAGCAGTGTTTGCGGTTCACCATCGGAACGCCCGAGCAGAATGATAAGGTTTTGGCTGTTGTTCGGAGTGTTTCGTTATAAAACATACTCTCCCATGATTAAACGCCAACCAATATAACAACATAACAACCGGCCGATAATATGACTGAACCGGTTTGAAAGGTAAATACTATGAACCATAAAAAAAACATCCGCCGCGATAATTTTTTCCGTTTGGTCGAAGAAGCGGGAAACGTTTCCGCACTCGCCCGCGCCTGCGGCTATACCAACCCGGCTTCGCTGCACCAGTTGCGCGGCCGTTTGGAGAAAAACGACGAAAGTAGCAGGGGCATCACCAACATCTTGGCAGAAAAACTCGAACAAGGTATGGGCAAACCCAAAGGCTGGATGGACGAAGTACATGCACCGCAGGCGGTTCCGGATGCAGACGGCTTGGAAAATATGCCGTCTGCAGGGCAGCCTGCCGTAACCGGGGCAAGCCGTTCGGTTACGGTCGAACGCAATACTTCGGAAACACAGATTTGCGTGAAATTGAACTTAGACGGCAGCGGAAAAACCCGTTTCGAAACCGGCGTACCGTTTTTGGAACATATGCTCGACCAAATAGCCCGTCACGGCCTGATTGATTTGGAAATCACCTGCAACGGCGATCTGCATATCGACGACCACCACACGGTTGAAGACATCGGCATTACGCTCGGTCAGGCTTTGAAACAGGCCTTGGGCGACAAATGCGGCATCCGCCGCTACGGTCATGCTTATGTACCGCTTGACGAGGCATTGAGCCGCGTGGTGCTGGACCTGTCCGGCCGTCCCGGTTTGGAATACAACATCGACTTTACCCGCGCCCTAATCGGCCGTTTTGATGTCGATTTGTTCGGCGAATTTTTCCACGGCTTGGTCAATCACGCGATGATGACGCTGCACATCGACAACCTGCGCGGCAAAAACGCCCACCACCAAGCCGAAACCGTATTCAAAGCTTTCGGCAGAGCCTTGCGCATGGCGGTGGAATTTGACGAGCGCATGGCCGGACAAATGCCGTCCACCAAAGGCACATTGACCGCCTAAATGATGTTGGCAAAATGCTGTCTGAAAACGCATTAAATACAAGAATTTTCTGTCAAACCGTGTTTTTACAGGAACTCCGGTTTCATTATTCGCTATGTTGAAACAGTGGTTTGCAGACGGCATTTTATTTTTATCATGCATCAAGCCGTATCAACAAGGAAAACAAATGTTTATTGTTTTATTGACAGCTACTTTTCTGCTCGCTTTGCTTGTGTCTCTGGTGGCGGTCAAGCTGTTCAGCTCACCAGCAGACGGTATTTTGCAGCGCATTATTAACGACCAGATCAGCAAAGCCTGGCTGCGTTATCTGCAATTTGCAGTGGTCGTGGTCGGCATATCGTCCGGCGTGAGAATGTATGATTTGGAAAAATACATTTCCCCATTGTATCAGGCAGATGCCGAACACAAGATTTTAGAGCTGACGTGGGAGCGTTGGGTGCTGGAAGTGTACCGTACCGTTATCGAAACCCTGCAAGGCATCGCGTGGGCGATGCTGGTGTTTTTCATGTTTGCTCTGGTGGCGTATGTGGTGGTACGTATCGGCGAAATGCGTCGCAAAATACAGTGAATGCTTGCAGGAAAACCATGCCGTCTGAAAAACGGATTTTCAGACGGCATGGTTTTTTATATATGAACGGAAAAAATGAATGTATGCCTTAGGATTTTTATATTCTTATATAAATCATTCATTTGAGTGAATTTTGTGCTTGTTTTTGGGAATTTTATATATTAATTTCTACTAATGCCGGGTAATTGATGATTGACAGTGTCAACCCTTTGTGAAAATATGGTGAAGAGGTGCAAGTTTAAGTAAAGCTGTGTTGCGGACTGCAAACCCCGAATCCGCAGCCGTTTGATATTTTTGCTTTATATTCAAAGCAAATCCAAGAAATAACTTTATCATCAGAGGAGTATGCAAGATGACTTTTCCAACTTTGAAACCTTTTGCCTTGGCTTCGTTGGCGGCTTTGGTTTTGGCTGCCTGCGGCAGTGAAAAACAAGCGGCTGCTCCGGCAGACAATGCGGTACAAGCAACAGAAAGCACCATTGAGAAAATCAAAAAATCCGGCACCATCGTACTCGGCCATCGAGATGCGTCGATTCCGTTTTCCTATATCGCCGATAATCCGAACCAGCCGATCGGTTATGCGCACGATTTGCAGTTGAAAGTTGTCGATGCCTTGAAAAAACATTTGAATATGCCGGATTTGCAGGTGCGTTATAACCTGGTTACTTCGCAAAACCGTATTCCGCTGGTGGTAAACGGCACAGTTGATTTCGAGTGCGGTTCGACTACCAATAATGTCGAACGCCAGAAACAAGTCCAATTCTCCAACAACTTCTTTGTGGTCGGCACCCGTCTGCTGACCGATAAAGCCAGCGGCATCAAAGAATACACCGATTTGAAAGGCCGTACTGTTGTAACTACTTCCGGTACGACTTCCGAACGCCTGTTGAAAGAGTATAACGACAAAAACCAAGCCGGCATTAACGTGATTTCTGCCAAAGACCACGGTGAGTCTTTCCTGATGCTGCAAAACGGCCGTGCCGAAGCTTTTATGATGGATGATGTGTTGCTGGCAGGTGCACGTGCAAAATCCGCCGAACCGGATAAATGGGAAATCGTCGGCACGCCGATGTCGTTTGAAAACTACGGTTGTATGATGCGTAAAGGTGATGCGGAATTCCAAAAAGTGGTAAACGACACTTTGGCAGAAGTCTACCAGTCCGGTGAAATCAACAAGTTGTACAGCCAATGGTTTGAAAACCCGATTCCGCCGAAAAACGTGAATATGGCTTTCCCGATGTCGGATAAGATGAAAGAAATCATCGTCAATCCGAACGATAAAGCCGCCGACGAGTAAGTCTGTAAACGCCTGATTGAACGCAGCAGGCCGTCTGCAACCGCTTAACAGGGTGCAGACGGCTTTCCCAATCCCGGTTTTGTCTGCAGATGCAAAGGGAATGAAGATTTATGAATTATGTTTGGAACTGGGGCGTGCTGTGGGACGCAACCGGTATCGGAAATGAAATCTACCTGCATTGGGTGTTGATCGGCCTGTTATGGCTGTTCGGTATTGGTGCGGTTGCCTGGATAGTCGCCATTGTGCTGGGAACGGCCTTGGGCATTATGCGGACGCTGCCGAGCAAAACGGCAAACCGCATTGCGGCCGCGTATGTAACCGTATTCCGCAACGTGCCTTTGCTGATCCAGCTCTTTATTTGGTATTACGTTGTGCCGAACTTCTTTCCGGAAGGATTGAAGCAATGGTGGTATTTCGGTTTGGCACCGAATACTTCAGCCATGCTCTCGGCCAGTATCGGTTTGGGACTGTTTACCGCCGCAAGGATTTGCGAACAGGTACGTACAGGTATTCAGGCTCTGCCGCGCGGACAGGCTCAGGCGGCTTATGCTTTAGGATTTTCCACGCGGCAAGTGTATCAAGAAGTGCTGCTGCCGCAGGCTTTCCGTACCATTCTGCCGCCTTTGGGTTCGGAACTGACGAACTGTTTTAAAAATGCTTCCATTGCATCGCTGGTTGGCGTGTCCGAGCTGATTTCCCAGGTGAAAACCATTGCGGAATACACGCAAAGCAATTTGGAAATCTACACTTATGCCACACTGATTTACATGGTGGTCAATATTACCCTGCTGATGCTGATGACGCGTTTGGAAAAACGCCTGCGCGTGCCGGGCCTGATTGCGGAGGAGAAATAATGTTCGGATTGGATTTCCAAGAACTGTCTGCCGCCTTGCCCGGTTTGCAGCAGGGTTTGACTGTTACCTTGAAACTGTTGGCTTTCGGTGTTGTCGGCGGCATTATTATCGGTACCTTTCTGGCTTTGGCGCGTTTGTCCAAATTCGCCTGGTTGTCGCTGTTGGCCAAAACCTATGTCAATTATTTCCGTTCCGTACCGCTTTTGCTGGTGCTGATTTGGTTTTATTACGCCGTACCGATGATGTACAGTCTGATAACCGGCGATTATCTGACCATTGATGTGGCTTTTGCATCTTGTGCGGTTGCCTTTATGCTGTTTGAAGCCGCTTATTTTTCGGAAGTCGTGCGGGCGGGTATTCAGTCGATTTCCAAAGGGCAGTTCCATGCGGCTTACGCTTTGGGCATGACTTACGGCCAAACCATGCGTTTGGTGATTTTGCCGCAGGCGTTCCGCAAAATGCTGCCGCTGATTTTGCAGCAGAGCATTATTCTGTTTCAGGATACGACTTTGGTTGCCGCTATCGGTTTGGTGGACTTTTTCCGTGCCAACTATGTGCGCGGCGATTTGATGAACTTGCTGACACCTTATATTTTGCTGGCGGGTGCGGTGTATTTTGTAATCAGCGCGTTGGCGATGTTCGGTGTGAAGAAATTGCAGCAGAGGTTGAAAGTATGAGCAATACGCCCATGATTGATATTCGAGACGTGAGTAAATGGTACGGCAGTTTCCAAGTGCTGACGGATTGTTCCACATCGGTTCGGAAGGGTGATGTGGTGGTGGTGTGCGGGCCTTCGGGCAGCGGAAAATCTACGCTGATTAAGTGTGTGAACGGTTTGGAGCCGTTTCAGCAGGGCAATATCATTGTGGACGGTACTTCTCTGGCCGATCCTCAAACCCATCTGCCCAAGCTGCGCAGCCGTGTCGGCATGGTGTTCCAGCATTTCGAGCTGTTTCCGCATTTGTCGATTAAGGACAATCTGACGGTAGCCCAAATCAAAGTGCTGGGGCGCAGCAAGGAAGAAGCGGAGAAAAAAGGTTTGGCTTATCTCGACCGTGTCGGTTTGAGTGCGCATGCGCACAAGTTTCCGGCGCAGCTTTCGGGTGGCCAGCAGCAGCGCGTGGCGATTGCGCGTGCTTTGAGTATGGATCCCGTGGTGATGCTGTTTGACGAACCGACTTCTGCTTTGGATCCGGAGATGGTTCAGGAAGTGCTGGACGTGATGGTCGGCTTGGCGAAAGAAGGCATGACGATGATGTGTGTTACGCACGAAATGGGTTTTGCCCGTCAAGTGGCCAACCGCGTGATTTTTATGGATCAGGGAAAAATCGAGGAAGACACGACTTCCGAGGAATTTTTCACTACGCCGCGCGGCGAGCGGGCGCAGCAGTTCCTGTCGAAAATCCTGTCGCATTAAAAACAGGCCGTCTGCAAACCGGATATCCCTGCCGATATCCGGTTTTCTGTTATCATGCGTGTTTTGCAGACTGTTAAATTGTGTGAAAGAATGAAAATCGCAATCGTAGATTACGGCATGGGCAATCTGCACTCGGTGTTCAAATCGGTGCAGACGGCACAGAAAATGTCGGGCCGTGAGGCCGAAATCGTCTTGACCGACTGTGCGGACACCGTTGCCGCCGCAGATAAAATCATCTTCCCCGGGCAGGGCGCGATGCCGGACTGCATGGCCGCTTTGCAGCGCAGCGGTTTGGGAGAGGCTGTTGCAGACGGTTTGAAAAACAAACCGTTTTTCGGCATTTGCGTAGGCGCGCAATTGTTGTTCGAACACAGCGAAGAGGGTGATACCGCCGGTTTGGGACATTTTCGGGGCGGGGTAAAACGCTTTTCTTCCGACCTGTGCGATGAAGAAGGAAGCCGTCTGAAAGTGCCGCATATGGGCTGGAACACCGTCCGCCAAACGCAGCCGCATCCTTTGTTCAGAGATATCGCCCAAGACACGCGCTTTTATTTCGTCCACAGCTATTATTTTGCACCGGCACAGGCAGAAATCGTATTGGGCGAGAGCGACTATCCGCAGCCGTTTGCCTGCATTGTCGGCAAAGACAATGTGTTTGCCACCCAGTTCCACACGGAAAAAAGCCACGAAGCCGGCTTGCTGCTGTTGCGGAATTTTGTCGAATGGCGGATTTGAGCAGTTTTTTTAAGATGTAAACAAACTGCTGGAAAACGATAAATTTGTGTAAAATGCCGACGGGTCGTTCCGTATCGGGCGAAACCGCAAGCCGTTTGTTTTCAGACGGCATCGTCAGGTTTCCGGCTGTCGGGCAAGAATTTTGAAGGAAAAAATATGCTGCTGATTCCAGCGATTGATTTGAAAGACGGTGCCTGCGTGCGCCTGAAACAGGGTCTGATGGATCAGGCCACCGTGTTTTCCGACCGTCCGGCCGAAACGGCGGCGCATTGGGTGGCACAAGGAGCACGCCGTCTGCATCTGGTGGATTTGGACGGCGCGTTTGCCGGCGAACCGAAAAACTTTCCCGCCATCCGCGAAATTTTGGCTGCGGTTTCCGCAGATATTCCCGTACAGCTCGGCGGCGGCATCCGCGATTTGAAAACGGTGGAACGTTATTTGGAACTGGGTTTGCAGGACGTGATTATCGGAACGGCGGCGGTGAAAAATCCCGCCTTCGTGCGCGAAGCGTGCAAGGCATTTCCGGGGCGCGTGATTGTCGGCTTGGACGCGAAAGACGGCATGGTGGCGATTGACGGCTGGGCAACGGTTACCGAGCATCATGTTGTCGATTTGAGCAAACGGTTTGAAGACGACGGCGTAAACAGCATTATCTATACCGACATCGGACGGGACGGCATGATGAGCGGCGTGAATATCGAAGCAACGGTGAAACTGGCCGAAGCGGTCGATATTCCCGTAATCGCATCGGGAGGTCTGACCGATTTGAACGACATCCGCGCATTGTGTGCCGCAGAAAAAAGCGGCGTGGCAGGCGCGATTACCGGTCGTGCGATTTACGAGGGCAGCATCGATTTCAAAAAAGCCCAAGAGTTGGCCGACAGCCTGTCCGAGGCCGTCTGAAAAATCGGCTGCCTGTCCGTTGAAAAACGGGAAGAACGGCAGGGTGGCGCGGAAAACAGTCATGATAGAAGCATTCGTTTTGGGATTTTGGGCGGTTTGGCTGGCAGACCGCCGAATTTCCGCCGTGTCGGAAGGCTTGGCGTTTATCATTCTGGTAAACATTATGCGCGCCTTCCAAGCCTTGGAACTGCCGGCTTTGGGCAGCCTCTGGGCGGCGGAGATGGCCGTATTATGGCTGGCGGTCGCGCTGGTTTTTTATGCGGTAAACCGTTATTCCGAAACCTTCGCCCGCACGTTGGCAAGCGCATCGGCGGGCTGTTTGTTTTATTATTTCGTCAGCGCGGGCATCGAAAGCCTGCTGTACGGTTGAGTTTGCGGGCTGCCGCCTGTTTTCGGGCGGCAGCCTGATTTTTTGAAAGTTTCGATTTATGGCATTGGCAAAACGTATTATTCCCTGTTTGGATGTGGAAAACGGGCGTGTGGTGAAGGGCGTGAATTTCGTCGGTCTGCGCGATGCGGGCAATCCCGTTGATGTGGCCAAACGCTACAATGACGAAGGTGCGGACGAACTGACTTTTCTCGACATCACCGCCTCTTCCGACAACCGCGATACCATTCTGCATGTGATTGAAGAAGTGGCCTCGCAAGTGTTTATCCCGCTCACCGTCGGTGGCGGCGTGCGTTCCGTGGCCGATGTTCGCCGACTATTGAATGCGGGTGCGGATAAGGCCAGTATCAATACCGCCGCCGTAACCAACCCCGATTTGGTGAACGAAGCCAGCGGCTTTTTCGGTTCGCAAGCGATTGTAGTGGCGATTGATGCCAAAGCCGTCAACCCCGAAAACACCCGCTGGGAAGTGTTTACCCACGGCGGCCGCAAAGCCACAGGCATTGATGCGGTCGAATGGGCGAAAAATATGCAGGCGCGCGGCGCAGGCGAAATTCTGCTTACCAGTATGGACAGAGACGGCACCAAAATCGGCTTCAACCTGCCGCTGACACGCGCCATCAGCGAAGCGGTGGATATTCCCGTTATCGCCTCCGGCGGCGTGGGCAACGTGCAGCATCTGATTGACGGTGTGAAAGAAGGCAAAGCCGATGCCGTGCTGGCCGCCAGCATTTTCCACTTCGGCGAAGTGAGCATACGCGAAGCCAAAGCCGCCATGTATGCGGCGGGAATCGAAGTGCGTCTGTAAACCTGTTGCCGTTTGAGAAAGAAAACGTTTGGAAGGAAAAAAGATGAAAATCCGCTTTGCGGCCAGTTGTACCGCTTTATTTCTCGCTGCCTGCGGCGGCAGCGATACCGAGAAAATCGGCGAGGCCAGTACGGTGTTCAATATGCTGGGAAAAAACGACCGTATCGAAATCCATGCCTTCGACGACCCGCAGATTTCAGGTCTCACCTGCTATATTTCCTATGCCAAAAAAGGCGGTTTGAAGGAAGTGGTGAACTTGGAGGAAGATGCTTCCGATGCGTCCGTTTCCTGCGTGCAGACGGCTTCGGAAGTGCGTTATGCGGAAGCGGCGGTGATGAAGCCGCAAAAGATTTTCAAAAAAGGTTCGAGCTTTATTTTCAAGACTTTGCAGGTGATGCGTTATTACGATCCGGCGCGTAAGGTGTTCAGCTATATGGTGTACAGTGACCGCGTGATTCAGGGTTCGCCGAAAAATTCGATGGATGCGTTTTCCTGCTACACCGGTGCGCCCGTTCCGAACGGCAGGGCGGCGGACGGCGAACAGGTGTTCGGTTCCTGCATTGTGAAAACGGCGCGTTAAGGCCGTCTGAAAACGGAGCATCGGAATGGATTGGCAGCTTTGGCATTATCTGGCGGTTGCCGCGCTGGGCGTGTTGGCCAGCATCGTCAATATTCTGGCGGGCGGCGGCTCGAATCTGATTCTGCCGCTTCTGATGGCGTTCGGCGTTCCGCCCGATATTGCGAACGGCAGCAACCGTGTCGGCATTTTCTTCCAGTCGCTTACAGGCATACGCGGTTTCCGCCGCGCCGGCGCATTGCCGACTGCCGATTTGCGCGGCATTCTCCTGCCTACCGCGCTCGGCGGTTTGGCCGGCTCGAGCTTGGCCTCCGTTTTGCCCAACGATGTTTTGAAACCCGCGCTTCTGGTCTGTATTCTCGGCGTGGCCACGCTCACTTTTCTCAAACCGCAGCTTTTGATGCCGTCTGCAGATAGCGGGCCGCGCAAAACTTTGGAAACGCGCGGTGCGGCGGCTTTGCTGTTTGCAGTCGGCGTGTACGGCGGCTTCGTTCAGGCGAGTACTGCCTTTATCCTGCTGCCCGTGCTGGCCGGCGTGCTGCGTTACAGACTCTTGCAGGCCAATGCCTTGAAACTGGTCTGCACGCTGGCGTTTACCGTTGTCGCTTTGGCGGTTTTTATCGTGCAGGGGCAGATTTGGTGGGATGTCGGCTTGGTTCTGGCGGCGGGGAATATTGTCGGTTCGCTGTTGGGCGTGAATATTGCGCTGAAATTATCGCCCGATGCTTTGCGTAAGATTTTGTTTGTGATGACTTTGGTGGCGGTTGCCGCCGCGTTTTTGAAATAAAGACAGTTGGAAGCAAACATTGCTGCATTTTGCAAAGCACCCACTGCACCCTGCGTATCAATCAGCACCACATCGTAGTGGTTCTGAAAATAGGGATGCGATAACTTGGTGCGAAGCAGAAAAGCACGGTCAACCCGGGTATCGATTTGGATTTGAATATCCGCAGATACATTGTTTGAGAGGACAATATCCAAATTCGGGAATACCGTAGAAGAAATCGCAGATTGGATAAGCGATTCGGAATTCTCGCCGAGCAGCAGTTCCACAATCCCGTTGTCAGCCTGATGGCTTAACGGAAAATACTTGGACAAACTGGGCTGCACATCGGCATCGATCATCAGGACGCGCAAACCGAAGTCGGCCAACAGGCCGGCTAGATTTGCGGTTAACGTAGTTTTACCTACACCGCCTTTGGTGGAAGTAAAGGAGAGGACTATGGGAGCAGACATAGTTAGATTCCTTTAAGTTTAACAAATTGTAAACAAAGGAACTTTAACTAGGCTTACGCAAGTGATGATGACTGAGACTCAAAGATACTGTGAAGTTTTGTTAAGTTCCTTTGAGCCTGTAATATATAA